>NZ_JBHSAO010000001.1:0-1058127 GCF_042650085.1 Oceanobacillus longus
CTTTTTGATGTCTTGATTCACTCTTATTTAGTTTTTAAGGTATAAGTTAAAAAAGACTTGCATTTTAATTTAAAAATGCATATAATATAACTTGTCCTTATTTTTAAAAAATGTCTGGTAGCAATAGCGAAGAGGTCACACCTGTTCCCATCTCGAACACAGAAGTTAAGCTCTTCAGCGTCGATGGTAGTTGGGGCTTTGCCCCTGCAAGAGTAGAACGCCGCCAGGCAAGTCAAAAACAGCTGATACAATTTGTATCAGCTGTTTTTTTGTGTTTAAAAAGTTATTTTAGAAATAGAAGAATTTTTTTAAACGAACTTCTCTCCTTGGTAAGAATAAATGCGATGTAAGAATAATTTTACATTAAATTATAATTAACTAAATAATACTTTATTACAATTGGTAGTAGATATTAACATAATGAACTGGGGGGATTACCATGGAGAAATTATTTGCTCACTTTTATACTGTAGAATGCAAGTTATTTAAGTATATTAATCAATTCTTTGAGCGCAGGCATTTAAATTTATTTTTACGCACAATTACACACCTTGGAGATGCTAAATGGACGATTTCCATTTTGTTATTATTCATTCTATTCAGTTCAAGTTCAATACAGTTGACTGCAATTGCAAGCGCCATTTCACTGACAATAAGTCATATTCCTGTAGCATTGGCGAAAAAACTATTCCCTCGAAGAAGACCATACTTAGCACTTCCTCAAATAGACGTGACCGATAATCCCTTAAAAGATCATTCTTTCCCATCTGGTCATACGACTGCTATTTTTTCTATAGTGACACCATTTATATTGTTAAACCCCATATGGACTATTATTTTAGTTCCAATCGCCATTTTAGTTGGAATATCACGTATCTATTTAGGTCTTCATTATCCGTCTGATGTGGTAGTTGGTTGTTTAATTGGTTGGTCAGCTGGCACAATATCATATGCATTCATGGTGAGTAATTTTACAAATATGTTCCTGTAAAAATGCTTATTTTTGTTTTAAATGAAGGGGGTAATAAAATGAGAATTGCAATTTTCACAGATACATTTGCACCTGATGTAAACGGTGTGGCAAGAACCTTACAGCGTTACACCGAATATTTGAATGAAAACACTATTGAATACCGAGTATTTGCACCTAAAAGTTCTAGCAAAGATTTATTTTCAAAACACGTCCTACGTTTTACAAGCTTACCCTTTTTCCTATACCGGGAATGTAGGTTAGCGTTGCCTAATTTACCTTTTTTAAAGAAAGAATTACTAAGCTTTGAACCCGATATCATTCATGTTGCTACACCTTTTAATATCGGTTTATGTGGATTGCATTTTGCCAAAAAATTAAATATCCCTATCGTTGGTTCTTATCACACTGATTTTAATAAATACTTAGAGTATTACGATATGCAATTTTTGTCAAAAGTCCTATGGAAATATATGCATTGGTTTCATCGTCCACTCAAAAAAATATTTGTTCCGTCTATTGATACACAGAAACAATTACAGAAGCAAGGATTTACTAATTTAGCGATTTGGCCACGTGGGGTGGATCATTCTGTATTTCACTCCGCTTACGATAAGCGTATAATAAGAAATAAATATCAGATTAAACAAAAATATATACTCCTTTTTGTGGGAAGAATTTCGCCTGAAAAAGATGTAATGCTTATTCCGGAGATTAATCAAATGCTTGATGAAAAACAGAGAAATGATATTCACTGGTTATTTGTTGGTGATGGTCCTTTAAAGAATGACTTAGAGAAAAATGCTTCGTCTAATATGACATTTACGGGATTTTTGGCTGGAAAAGATTTGACCCAAATATACGCGTCATCTGATTTATTTGTTTTTCCTTCTGCTACAGAGACTTTCGGGAATGTGGTATTGGAATCGTTGGCATGTGGAACTCCAGTTATTGGTGTAAATGCTGGAGGAGTTCGTACGATTATGCACAATGTAACTGGAATACTATGTAAAGAGAAGAATACTGGAGAGTTTGTTAAAGCTATTACAACAGTATCGTTAGATAAAGAAAAACGAGAAATGATGAGTTTCCAAGGGAGTAAATATGCATTGAGCCAGACGTGGGATTCTGTATTTGCTAATCTTTTAAAAGAATATGAGGAATTGCTGTCTTCCTATGACTCATATAAATATCTTGCATAAAAAAGGGATGAAAGGCTTTAAAGCTCATTTCACCCCTTTATATATTAAGCTTGGATTTTATCGATTTCTGTGACATTCCATTTCTTGCTGATACTGTCTGTGATTGATGTAATGGCTCCATCGCCGGTTACATTACAAGCAGTACCGAAACTGTCTTGCGAGAGGTATAAAGCGATCATTAAGGATAACATTGTTGGGCCGAAGCCGAGCATGGTATCCAATAAACCGATTGCTGCCATAACAGCACCACCCGGTACACCTGGAGCTGCGATCATTGTAACGCCAAGCATTAATAGAAATGGAAGAATGGTTGTGAATGCAATGGACTCACCTTGTAAAAATAATACTGCTAGCGCACAGCTTAAAATTGTTATTGTACTTCCTGATAAGTGAATATTTGCCAGAAGTGGAACGGTAAAGTCAGCAGTATTTTCCCGTACCTTTAATGTTTTAGAGTGTTTCAATGTTACTGGAATGGTTGCTGCAGATGATTGTGTGCCAAGTGCCGTGAAATAAGCTGGTGACATTTTTTTAAGCATTGACAAAGGATTTTGTTTGCTTAGTGTTCCTGCAACCGAATATTGTAATATCAGGTAGAAGAAATGAAGTATTACAATCATAATAAAAACTTTTGCAAACACATTTAAGATTGTTGCAACTTGACCAGCATGTGTCATATTGGCGAATATACCAAATATGTGGAACGGTAGTAATGGAATAATTACCTTTTCGATAACGAGTTGAATAATATCGCGAAAGTCGTTGGATAATTTTAGCAGGGCATCGCTTTTAATTGCTGCGATCCCGATTCCAACTACAAAGGATAATAGCAGTGCTGTTACAACTTCCATTGGTGGTGCCATTTCCACATTAAAGAATGCTTCGCTTAATCCTTCTGTTGGATCTGTAAAAATTTCCATGGACTGTCCTCGAAGTATCGTAGGGTATACATTTTTTGCTATGAAAAATGCTATTGTTCCTGCGAGAATAGTGGAAGCATATGCAAGTAAAGCAGTAAGACCTAATAGCTTGCCTGCTCCACGTCCCATAAATCCTATTCCTGGAATAATAAACCCAATAATAATCAGTGGAATAATAAAGCCTAGAAAGTTTCCAAATAATCCATTAAACGTTGCAAATAGTTGAATGAACCATTCATTTGCAAAGTATCCAATAACAATACCAAGGATGATAGCGATAATAATTCGAGCAAGTAAACCAAATCGTTTCATATTTGCTTCCCCCATGTTGTCCTAATTTTTATTTAATTTCATTATTATACACTCAGTATGCCGTAGCTTTCCAGTCTATTTCAAATAAAAAAATATTTCAAATTATATAAAAAGGAAGTGCAACATAATGTGCACTTCCTTTATCCGTCTGATTAACTCATACCAAAAGGACCCATACTGCCGGAGGAGTTGTTACTATTATTACTCCCGCCTAAAAAGGGCATCATTTTCTGTACGGTTTGTCCGAGATTCTGATTATTTCTTGTCATCGAATAATACGTTGCAGCGCCCACACCGACAGAAGCTAGTATTGGTAACCACATACCATTACGATTTTGCATTATAACATCAATCCTCTCAAGTTTTAGTATCAGACAAGATTAGGATGGCACAAAAACCTGAAAACATGCTAGGAATCATATACCATGTAACTTGCTTCTTCTGCTGCATTCATTCCTGCAAGTCTGCCTGTGACAAGGGCTGAGGTAATGTTATAGCCGCCTGTATAGCCGTGAATATCTAAGATTTCCCCGCAAAAATAAAGTCCGCGCATTATCTTCGATTGCATCGTGTTTGGTACTATTTCTTTGATGGATACTCCACCACCGGTTACAAATGCTTTTTCGAGTGGGAGAGAACCATGAACGTTAAAGGTGAAATTTTTGATTGTCTGTACGATGGAACGCACGGTTTCTTTAGATACATTCGCACATTTTTGGTCGTCTCCAACTTTATTTTGATTCAGAATATAAGTTAAAAAACGTTCTGGAACAACACCTTTAACAATATTTTTAAAAGCTTTTTTTGGATTTTCCTCCATTAAAGTCAAGATATCTGTCATCAGTTCTTCTTGATCTTTATCTGGCAGGGCATCAAGTATCATTGGGACTTTTTTCTGGCCCTTCATCAATTCTTTTACAACAAATTGCGAACAGCGTAATACTGCCGGACCTGACACACCGAAATGGGTAAAAATCATATCCATTTTATGAGTGATGATCGGTTTTCCTTTTTTATTTAATACAGATAAATCAACACTACGGAGTGAGAGACCTTGCAGACTTTTATTCTGGATAAAGGGCTCTTTGGATGTGAGAGCAACTTCAGTCGGATAAAGCTCAGTGATTGTATGTCCAGCTTTCTTGGCCCATGCATAGCCATCGCCAGTTGACCCCGTATGCGGAACTGCTTTACCGCCAACAGCAATCACAATCGCTTTCGTTTCCAATTTTTCGCCATCAGTCAAAATAACGTTGTGCATCGTATCATTGTAATGGACAGCTTCCACCTTTGTATTCATTTTTACGGTGACGTTTAATTCCTTCAATTTATCGATGAGTGCATTCACAACACTTTGTGCCGAATTGGAGACAGGGAACATGCGACCATGATCCTCTTCTTTTAGTGCGACGCCCATATTTTCAAAGTATTCTATAATATCATAGTTATTAAAAACGGAAAAAGCGCTATAAAGAAATTTACCATTTCCGGGAATATGCTTGATGACCTCTTCCTGTGGGAGGCGATTGGTTACATTGCATCTACCGCCGCCTGATATGGCGAGCTTCTTGCCAAGTTTTTTTCCTTTTTCGATCAGCAACGTTCTTCCGCCATGTTCTGCAGCAGATATAGCCGCCATCAAGCCGGACGGTCCACCGCCAATTACGATTACATCATATGTCAATTCGATTCATTCCTTTCGTTAGTATAGTACCACTTAACTAGTCTCACTCTCAAATTTTCGTTAAATATAATTATAAATTCGACATAAAATGAGTTTCAGAACGAATATATTTGAAGAAAGTGCAGATTAAGTATGATAAAATGAAATTTAGTATAAAAAGATAAGACACTGCTGACGGGGAAGTCGCAGTTTAAATATGAATGCGAAAAGATGCGGGTGAAATAATGTCGAATATTGTAAGAGGCACGATGCTTTTGACGGGGGCTTCGTTTTTATCGAAGTTTCTCGGTATGATTTATCTGGTACCGTTTAATGCGCTAGTCGGTGCAGAGGGCGGTGCGATGTACGGGTATGCATACACACCATATAGTATTTTTATTAGTATTTCTACAGTTGGAATACCAGTAGCGGTATCCAAATTTGTTTCTAAATATAATTCACTCGGTGACTATGAGACCGGGATGCGAATGTTTAAGGCCGGAAGTACGCTGATGCTTGGCACAGGCTTTGTTGCATTCCTTATTTTGTTCTTCAGTGCTGACTGGCTTGCACAAATGCAGATAACGAGTGATGAAGCGGAGGTAACCGCTGAAGACATAGCTTTTGTTACACGGATGGTTAGTATTGCACTAATCATTATTCCTTCTATGAGTATTGTCCGGGGATTTTTCCAGGGACACCAATCAATGGGTCCTACAGCCGTTTCCCAGGTCGTTGAACAGATTGTCAGGATTGCATTTATTTTAATTGGTTCATACGTTATCATCCATTTACTGGGTGGTTCCATAACGACCGCTGTCGGTTTTTCTACATTTGCAGCTTTTATTGGGGCGATCGCCTCCTGTATCGTGTTGGCTATGTACTGGAAAAAACGCAAACCATATCTTCAGCGGCAAATTGCTCAGCAGCGTTATACGTATGATTTTAAGACTGGAGAGTTATTTAAAGAACTATTCCGTTACGCAGGGCCGTTTGTAATTGTTGGACTGGCAATTCCTTTATATCAATTAATCGATCAGTTTACTTTTCAACCGGCGATGGTTGCTAGCGGTCGGAATGACGTTTGGATTCCAGCAGCTGCAGCTATTCTTACGTACGGGCACAAAGTGGTTATTATTCCGATGACAATTGCCACTGGGCTTTCACTGGCGATGCTGCCGAGCTTGACGGAATCGTTTACGAAAAAAAATAACCAACTGTTTACAACGCAGATAAATCAGGCACTACAGATTATACTTGTCCTTGTCATTCCTGCTTCTGTAGGGATAGCGATTCTTTCTGATGAAGCATATGGTTCTTTATATGACATGGAAGATATTGCAGTGACCGGAACATTGTTGGCTTGGTATGCACCTGTTGCCTTGTTGTTTGCCCTGTTCACGGTAACGTCAGGGATTCTTCAGGGAATCGATCAGCAAAATTATGCGGTCATCAGTTTATTGGCGGGTCTTTTGGCAAAAGTTCTATTGAACAGTCAGTTGATCCATATGTTTGGTGCGAAAGGGGCAATCTTTGGGACTGCAATCGCTGCAGGCATCGCCGTGTTACTAAACTTCTGGAGGATTAAAACAGCTATCGATTTCGAGTTTAAACAAACCATTAAACGGACGATGCTCATCGTTATTTTTACATTGATTATGTGTATCGTCGTCTGGATACTAAAAGGGATTATGGGGTTATTCATTCCTTACGAAGAAGAACGCTGGGCCGCTATTGTTATGCTTGTAGTCGGCGCTTCTGGAGGCGCAGTCGTTTATTTAGCACTTGCCTATTCATCCACATTGCTGGAACGAATCTTCGGTGGAAGAATTCCATTAGTTGGTAGATTTTTAAGACGATAAAGGAGAATGAGGATGCGGCTCGATAAATTGCTTTCTAATATGGGAATTGGAAGCAGGAAAGATGTAAAAACGTTACTTAAGAAGAAGCAAGTTACCGTAAATGGAAAGTTGGTCAAAGATAGTAGTATGAAAGTAGATCCAAATGCAGATGAGGTATTGGTGAATGGAAAAATTATTCGTTATCAACAATATATTTATCTGATGATGAATAAAGCGCCCGGCTATGTCTCTGCAACGACGGATAACCGTGAAAAAACCGTGATTGACTTGCTTGGAAAAGACGTAAAGCATTTCAATCCTTTTCCGGTCGGGCGTCTTGATAAAGATACAGAAGGTCTTTTACTTCTTACTAATGACGGGAACCTTGCACATCAACTCGTTTCTCCAAAGAAAAATATCGGGAAAACCTATTATGCAAAGGTAGATGGATTCGTAACGGATGAAGATATTGCTGCGTTTCAGGAAGGTGTCGTGCTCGAAGATGGCTATAAAGCAAAGCCAGGGGTACTAAAAATTCTGGAACGTGGTGAAAAATCAGAGATTGAAGTAACAATTACAGAGGGGAAATTTCATCAGGTGAAGCGAATGTTTGAAGCAGTGGGGAAGAAGGTCATCTACTTGAAACGTCTTAGCATGGGTGACTTAAAACTGGATGAAACGCTAAAGCTCGGTGATTACCGTGAACTGACAGAAAGTGAGTTAGCGTATTGTCTGTCACTTAAGCCAAAAACATAGTTCGAAGATGATAAAATCAAATTAAATGAGGGATTCCAGATGTCACATTATTTTATTGCTATTCAATTGCCACAAGAATTGCAAACATCTTTATCCGACTGGCAGCATAAGTTAAAAGGTCAATTGGCATACAAGCAATGGCCACATAGGGAGGATCTACACATTACGCTAAAGTTTTTAGGTGAAGTTGAAGGTAATAAAATACAACAGTTAATAAAGGAATTGCAGGCGGTCCAGGAGATTCCGGTATTTGATTTGATTGTCGGAGGAATCGGTACGTTTGGCAATCCAAAGAAACCTCGCGTCTTATGGGCCGGGGTTGAAGGTACTGACCGATTATCTGTACTGCAACATATCGTGGAGAGCTGCTCTCAGAAAATTGGTTATGAAAAAGAAAACCGGCAATATCGCCCACATATTACGTTGGCAAAAAAATGGGACGGAGAGAGCACTTTATCGGGTGAAACACTAACAGGACTACAACAGCAATTTACCGACAAACAGCCAATGCACATTGCAGAAGTTGTATTGTTTCAGATTCATCCAACGAAGTCTCCAAAATATGAGGTTGTTGAGCGGTTTCCGTTGAAGTAGCTCTATAGCAACAAAAATGAACCATGTCTTATTGGCAACCTCGAGTCCGAATTGCAACACGCTCATTACTTTAGGGAGGTGTCACCAATCGCTCAGCTTATTAAATTACAGGATTATATCTCACGTTACGAGTGGGACACGTTTCGGTACCCAACCCAGTACATACGATTGAAAAAAGATAATTGGAATAAGCTATACAGCATATGGGAAAATCCTGAATTACTCAGTAAACCGGAAACAGAGGAGGAACCAGAGACAGAGCAACCAACCATGTCGCGGTTTTCCAGGTTAAAAGCTAAATGGAAACGACCAAAAGAAGAAAATCAAGAGCCTGTTCAAGAGAATAGTGAATATAGTGACCTTCCTGACACGGAGTTAGAGCTAAAGCAATATTTTCTCGATAAAATATTCCGATTCCAAATGAAATGGGCAACATCGACAGTTACGGAAACTTCCTTTGTAAATGGCAATTACTATCGGGACGCACTACTGAAATATTTGCTGCAACGCTTTCCGGATACGTATTTAATTATGTATTTGCCGATATTTACAATTAAAAAAGCACCAGTTGAAACAGAAATCATGTTAATCAGCCCAATTGGAATTGAAATCATTCATTTTCTAGAGGAAAGTCCGGATACGGTAATCATGGCTGGAGACGAACGAACATGGACACTGGAGAACGGCAATGAACATACGAAAATGCTCAGTCCGCTCATCGCATTGAAACGCTCAGAAAATCTTGTAAGCAGTATATTGGCCAGCCATTCGATTGATTTTCCGATTAAAAAAACGGTACTGTCACGGACAAATTCGATTGTCTATGCAACAGAGCCATATCATACAAAGATAATCGGTCAAAAGAATTATCCGGATTGGTTTCATGAAAAACGTCGTCTAACTTCGCCGTTAAAAAACATGCAATTAAAGGCTGCAGAGGCTTTACTGAAAACTTGTCAATCCACTTCCATCAAACGTCCGGAATGGGAAGCCAATAGGGATACAGAAACATTTCAAGACGTGGAGGAATAGGATATGTACCTATTTATTATTAATCCAAAAGCAGGGTCTGGCAGAGCGAAGCGGATTTTCTCCGATCTTCAAAAAAGTAAAAGCTATCGTCAAATGGATAGCAAATACTATTTCACGAAACATGAAGGACATGGGGAAGAGATTGCAAAGGAAATCAGCAAGGATCCTACTGGCAAGACAATCATTGTTATTGGTGGAGATGGTACAATCCATGAAGTCATCAACGGGCTGACAACAACGGATATTCCGATTGGCTTCATCCCGGGAGGTTCCGGCAATGATTTTGCCAGAGGCTGTGGCATTAAAGGGAAACCGGAACAAATTTTAAAACAGATTATAGATTATAAACATCCACTAATCTATTGGATTGGAAACTATAGGCAGGATGATAAAGAAGAACGGGATTTTGTGAATAGCATAGGTTTTGGCTTTGATGCGGAAATAGCAAAAAAGGCAAATAAATCCTGCTATAAGAACTTTTTCAATATGATCGGTCTTGGTACAGTAAGTTATGTTATCGCACTCTTACAGGTTTTAATTTTTTTTAAACCAATGACCGTTACACTGGAACTGGATGGGGAAAAAAAGTTCCTTCAAAATTGCTGGATGGTTTCAATCGGGAATCATCCATATTATGGAGGAGGCATGAAAATTATTCCAAATGCCGTCGTCCAGCCTAATGTATTACCAATTCTTATCCTTCATACGATATCCAAATGGAAGGTCTTAGCTCTGTTTATGACAGTTTTTTTCGGGAAACATGCAAATTACAAGGAAGTGGAAGTTCTTGAAGCAAAAACAATGAAAATAGCTTCCGAGCAACCTATACGGTTTCAGGTGGATGGCCAAACAGACATTTGCCATTCAAGCATGATAAAGAAGCAGGAAGAACCAATAAAAATCAAAGGTTCAAACACTTAACGACAAATAATATCATGATTACGGAAAATCTTATTTGTAATTTAGGACAAATCACTATAAAATATATTATTGAACGCTAATTTTGAAAGATGTGAATAGGTTATGATTGAATGGCTTGGACAAGTATTAGGTATTGGTTGGAAAATAACACCGGCTGGCGGGCTTACAGGTGATGCGTTTGTTGCAGAAAAAGATAACAGACGGCTTTTTCTAAAACGCAACTCATCCCCATTTCTCGCTGTATTATCTGCTGAAGGAATTGTTCCCAAGCTGATTTGGACGAAGCGGATGGAAAATGGCGATGTCATTACCGCACAGGAATGGCTCGAAGGAAGAGCATTAAAATCTCATGAAATGCAACATCAGCGTGTAGCTGATATTCTTCATAAGATCCATCATTCCACTGAATTATTGCATATGCTCCTCCGTATGGGAAGGAAACCTGCCACATCTGATGATAGTCTGGAAAACATCAAGGACCTCTTGAACTCCAGAGGTCTCATCGAACAACATGTGGAAGTCCAGGAGGCAATTGATTATTTGGAGCAATTACTGCCGAGAACACGGAATCAGGAGCTTGTTGTCTGCCATTGTGATATTAATCATAATAACCTCATTCTTACCGAGGATAGCAATATATTTCTTGTAGACTGGGATAATGCGATGATCGCCGATCCAGTTACTGATTTTGGCATGTTGCTGAAATGGTATATTCCAAAAGAGAATTGGAATGACTGGCTGATGAGATACGGCGTTACACCAACTAGAAATATGTTTGAACGCATGTACTGGTACTTAATTCACGATGCGCTCCAGTTCTTAAGCTGGCATACAAAGCGTGAAGAAGCAGCAAAAGTAGTGGAACGGTTGAATGATTTAAAAGAAATAAATGAACAAGTGCGCACGTCTATTCTATAGTCGTATTTTGTTGTATAGCACTTATCCAATTATCTAAATTAGTTTTATTTAATGCAATATGATCCGGCTGACTTTGCGCTGATTCGCCTTGTCTTCCATAATTATAAATCTCGGGAAGCAAACTCAATAGCTGTTCATCCGTGATGCTGTTGTTTGTTATCATCGATTTGATTAAACGTTCAATCTGTTGGTATTCACTGACACTGGCGGAAGATCCACTTTGTTGTTCATCTAAAATATCGAGCAGCAATCTTAGTTGATTGTTTACGTTAAGCGTCATTATTATCACCTCAGGAATTAGTTTAGTCTGTTTCAATTTTTCTATTCAAAAAGCAGTAAAGTGAGGGAACGCAATGCGTCAAAGAAATAAACCTTGGGCTGATGACTTTTTAAAGGATAATGACCAGCTTGTTATCCCAAATGCAATGGATCATAAAGGGAAATGGCAATCCGTCTTTAAAAATGATTATCCCATTCATGTTGAAATAGGTACCGGTAAAGGTCAGTTCCTTGCTGGTATGGCCAAACAGCATCCAGATATTAACTTTATTGGTATAGAGGTTGCGAAAAGCATTATCGTATCAGCTGCAGAGAAAGTAATGGATTCAGAAGTTGAAAATCTATTGCTTTTAAATGAAGATGCAGCCGATCTGCGGGAAATGTTCGCTGAAAACGAAATTGAAACCATATATCTGAATTTTTCTGACCCATGGCCAAAAAGTCGCCATGAGAAAAGAAGGCTAACGTACCATACATTCCTGGAGCAATATAAGGAAGTATTGGATACTAAGGGAAAGGTTATTTTTAAAACTGACAACCGTGGATTATTCGAATATTCACTTGTAAGTTTTAATGAATTTGGGATGAAGCTTGAGGAAGTGAGTCTGGACCTTCATGCGATGGATGACCCCCTGAACGTCATGACGGAATATGAAGAAAAGTTTGCAGCTAAAGGACAGGTAATCTACCGAAGTCGAGCAAGTTTTTAACAAGTAATACGGACCATCATAGGTATAATATGATGGTCTTTTCTGTTATAATAATAGTAAGAAAATTTAGTTATTTAGGGGGTTAGGACTTGATTGCAAAAAAGGTCTCAGCAGTTATCCTCGGTGCACTAATACTTTTAGGTGTGATTTATATAGTTTTTGGAGCTGGTGGGGAAACAATTAAAAATAAGTATACTTTTGTTGGTAAAAGTGATCATTGGGAAGCTTCCTACAAGATCAATGCGAAAGAGAAGTTTTATGAAAGGAATGGAAGAGGACAGTATGACAGCGAGTACGAAGACCAATTTAAACTAATTTTTAAGGGAACCGATAAAGAAATGGCGGAAATAGAAGAATTTCATTATAAATATCAGTCTCCGGCAGGCTCCAGCGATTCGACGATGACATTCGAGGAACCTCGTACCAATAAGGTTTTCAGTAGCGGGGCTTTTCATCAGGGCAATGCTATTCCAAGGGAATATCATATCATCGAAGTTCTTGTTCGGTGGGACGGAAATGAGGAAAGTTTTGAATTGAAGGTACAGGAATAGTTATCGTATTAATTAGTAAACGGTCCTGAAAAAAAGCTTGCCTTTTATAGCAAAGTTTGTCATAATAACATCAACAACTTGATTATACACCTTTAAAACAGTCCTGTGAGGCTGGTAAGGTTTAAGCGGATGATTGTGCTTTTCTGCGCAATCGTTAGGAGACTCGTGTCCTGTGCTGCTTTCAAACACCTTGCCAGATCGCCTGGGCAAGGTGTTTTTTTATATAAAAGGGAGAGAATGAGATGAATCAACGTGAAATTCAGGTGGATGAACGTTTACCACTATTACAAAGTTTGCCATTAAGTATCCAGCACTTATTCGCAATGTTCGGTTCAACCGTACTAGTACCAATATTATTTGGCGTCGACCCAGCTACCATTCTGCTTATGAATGGCCTCGGAACATTATTATATATTTTTATTACAAAAGGTAAGATTCCTGCATACCTTGGCTCCAGTTTTGCTTTTATTTCACCGGTAATGGCTGTACTGACAACTGGTGGCGGCTATGGAGCTGCATTGGGCGGTTTCTTCGTTGTAGGTATCGTGCTCGTATTAATAGGTATTATTGTAAAATTTGCTGGTACCTCCTGGATTGATGTTATATTTCCACCAGCGGCAATGGGAGCAATCGTTGCAGTTATCGGACTTGAACTTGTTCCAGTAGCGGCTGACATGGCCGGCTTGGTTGCAGTTCCTGATGTACCAAGAGATACTACAGCAATTACAGTTTCATTGCTAACACTTGGAGCGACGATCATTTATTGGGTAACCATGAGAGGTTTCCTAAAAATTATCCCAATCTTACTTGGAATTGTAACGGGGTATATTATTGCAACATTGTTTGGTATTGTGGATTACACGGCAGTAAAAGAGGCAGCATGGATTCAAATGCCAACATTCTACCAAATCGAATTTAATTGGTCAGATATCCTGATTATTTTACCGGCGGCACTTGTTCTTGTTCCGGAGCATATTGGCCACTTGGTTGTTACAGGGAATATTGTTAAAAAAGACCTTGTAAAAGATCCCGGTCTCGATCGCTCTTTGTTTGGGAACGGTATATCAACAATGTTATCGAGTTTATTCGGATCGACACCAAACACAACATATGGTGAAAATATCGGGGTACTGGCAATTACACGGGTATATTCCACATGGATTATTGGTGGAGCAGCACTTGTAGCGGTAGTTTTATCCTTTTGCGGGAAATTGGCAGCACTGATTTCTTCCATCCCGACACCGGTAATGGGTGGGATATCCTTACTGTTATTTGGTATCATTGCTGTGAGTGGTCTACGCATGCTCGTTGAACAGCAAATTGACTATAACAACTCACAAAATTTAATTTTGACATGTGTGGTCCTGGCAATCGGTATTAGCGGCGCGTCCATACAGATTGGAACAGTGGCACTTAGTGGAATGGGACTAGCAACTATAGTAGCAATTATCGTTAGCCTGTTCTTTAAATTACTAGATGTAATGAATTTATCGAATGAATAGGTAGTCTAGAGAATATGAATGAAGTCCTGCGGCAATGCTGTGGGGCTTTTTTTGAAGTGGTTGGGGTGGGTAGATGTGGAAAAGTTGCGCGGTAAGCCGGAAAACGAGGAGTCAAACACCTAATTCGACAAAATATGACAAAAACCGGGGAGTGACAGGCACCACCCGATTTTTGTTGTTATTGTCTACCTTGTACGCCTGAGCTGTATTGTTTACGTTGGTTTACCCAGATACGATTATGATTGGAGTTTTCCGGAAATTTATCTCCGGCGCTAAGTTTTATTTGCTGCGGATCATTCACATTACTGCCGGTTTCACCAACCTCGATATAAACTCCGTTATTTGGTGCCTTTTGACCAGCACGAAACTGTGAGCCTTCACCCATAGTAATCACTCCTTATTCAAGGTGTACTTAGTATGAGTTAATCACTGTACATTCATTCGTGACAGTTATAGGATAACCCAAACGATTGTATGCAGGGTCTAATCTATTCGACAAAAATGGACAAATTTCGGGGAGTGACAGGCACCTAAATGGCACCTAAATTAATAATTTTTGGATGATTTGGGTGATATTTTGTTTTTCGATAGGTTTGAAATAGGTTTCTAAATTTTTGTGGAGTTGGGCTGATTCTATTTTTAACCGTTCAATAATGGTCGATTCCACAGCAATCCTCGTATTCCAATTATCCAAATGAAAAATCAATCCTTGGCTGTTTAAGTAATTCAAATTCATTTCTTCCTGTCCGGGTAATGCTTCATACACAAAAATCGGAAGCCTTTTCCATAAACTTTCGCTAATGGTTACACCACCTGGTTTAGTAATAATAGCATCTGCTTGATCATATAGTGTATTCATTTCGTCTTTTGAATGGATATAGGGTAGTGCATGGATAAAAGAATGATTCCGTTGCTTAATGGATTGGTATAATTTATTATTTTTCCCGCAAAGTACGTAATAGTTAATTGTACCTGATGGTCGGAGACGGTCAACAAGTTTCTCAATAGAACCCGCACCCATATTCCCACCACTGATTAATACGGTATATTTTTCCTTCATAGTACCGGGATGGTTGTTCGTTCTAAACAAGGGATGGACTGGTATACCTGTCAAAATCGTTTGTTGTTGGTCCACGCCGCGTTCAAGAAGTTTACGCTGTACCTCAATGGTTGGGATAAAATGGTAATTAATATGATCGAATCCCCATAAATCATTAATAAAATAATCCGTATAAACATTCAGTACTTTCCCTGTCCACAGATTCTTTTTTTTTAACCGGTCCAGAAGATAGGATGGTAGCGCGTGTGTGCATATGATGAGATCGGGTTTTGTCTGTGCAATCATACGTTGAACATGCTTTAAAAATAGAAGTTCATATATGTAATAATGCTTGTTATGCTTTTCTTGTTTTACAGCCATCTGTTGATAAACATTGCTGTACAGACCAGGGAATTTTTGAATCCATTGCAGATAGAATGATGATACAAGCTTTTCCACATGCCCATAGCTGTAGGAAAGTAACTCAATTTTTTCGCAATGGAATTCTTCGCTCGCTTCATTTAATTGATCTTGGATGCAATCAGCAACATGATGATGTCCAGAAGGTATTTGTAATAACGGCATAAATAATATGTGGATCATTGGACTCGACTCCTTCTAGTATAGTTTGTGAAGGAATCATTATTTCATTCGCTAAAACCTAAAACTTCCAGTAATAGATATTCATTGTATTGTGCAAAATAATTGGTATCACTGGCAAGGAGAAATGGAATGAATATGAATGTAAGAAGCTATTTTTTATCGGTTTGGAAGTTGATTGATCCCATTTATTATCGGTTTACTCGTCTGGAACATATCGTAAATGAAGAAGGCAAGCGGACAATCATTCGTGTGCGTCTGACGAGATACAAGGGAAGAGGCGTTATATTAGCGGATGGTACCGTAATCCATAAAAATGATGTTTTATTAAAAATTCATTTGCATAATGTGAATCTTTTAAAGCAAGTGCAAGGCTATGATAGTGAGCTAAGACGTGGATTGGTTATATATAAAAGTGTTCGGGACGCACTACCCTCTATTGCACACTATATCCAATTACATGAATACAAGGATGAAATAAAAGGGTTAATTGGAATTACCTCCCTGTATAAAGGGTGTAAACGATTAGGTTTTGAGACCAAGTCGATACAAAACAGCTATTATAAGTTCTTTAAAAAGCTATCCTTTTTACCGATAGATCTACTTTCCACTACCACTCAACATAGTAGCAGGACAATTCCAATGTACTTGTTTATGCCGAAGGATCAGTTACTACAAAAATACAAGCATGTCTAACTGGTAGATTATCCATAAATTACAAATGATTGTTCCCTTCCTAGTCCTTTATAATAGACACTAGGAGGGGTAAAATGATATTTGCGATTATCACGATTATTCTAATTCTATTAAGCTATTTTTTATATAAAGGAAACAAAAATACGCATGCCGTTACCATAAATGATATTCATATTGAGAACGAACGACAAACGAAGAGTGATCAACCACTGCGTATTCTACATCTATCAGATATGCATATTGAAAATATCTCGATTACTCCAGAACAGTTATTTGAACAGTTAAAGGATGAACCGATCGATTTGATTGCATTGACAGGGGATTTTCTGGATCGAAAAAGAAGCATACCAAGACTAATTCCTTATCTAGAGGAACTTCGTAAGTTGAAACCTGTGCATGGCTCCTATGCGGTATTTGGTAATCACGATTATGTATTGCGTCACCCGTACTTCAATCAATTAAAAGATTTGTTGAACGAGTATGGATTTACAACACTGCAAAATGAAAATAAAACAATTAATATAGATGGGAAAACTGTAAATATCATTGGAATAGACGACTTTAGTACGGATCATAGTGACTTAGAAAAGTCGTATGATGGGGTTGGAACAGGTTATAATCTTGTTTTAACACATGATCCGAATATTGTATTGCATATGACAGAATATCCTTATGATTACTTGTTATCTGGCCATTTTCATGGTGGGCAAATTCACTGGCCGAAACCTTATCATCTGGCAAAAATGGGGAAACTCGTTCAAATGAATATGGTTAAAGGCTTGCAACAATACATGGGCCGCTCGTTTTATATAAGTGAAGGACTCGGACAAACTGGAGTTAACATTCGCATCGGAAGCCGCCCGGAAATCACTTTCCACAGCTTACAGCTAAGGAAGGACAAAATAGAAGAAAGGAAAGTGGAGCTGGAAGGTTCTGCAATCATTGCCGGATAAACATTTTATCTGGTTTTTTCTTTTGTAATGGATAAAAAAATCGTGCATCCTAAACATATAGGACACACGATTGAATCGACATAATGTGACAAAAACCGGGAAGTGACAGGCACCTATTTGTATTCGTTGACTTCGAATAGGTCGATGAGTTCGACTTTCGGGTTTTTGTCTTTGAACCAGTTTAGTGCAAATTCATTTCGAAACAGTACAAGATGATTGCCGTCACGGTCTTTACAGAGAAGGTTTCCGCCATCGAAAAGGGATTCGTCGACTTCACCTTCTTTTAACCAGCGAGGGATGCGCTCTCCAATTGATTCGAACATTACTTCGGCATTGTACTCGTTTTGCATACGATATTTGAAAACATCGTATTGAAGCTCCCCGACAGCACCCAATATAAATGAATCTGTCAGTTTGTCACGGAATAATTGAATGGCACCTTCCTGGACGAGCTGTTCGATCCCTTTTCGGAATTGTTTCGACTTCAATACGTTTTTTGCGGTTACTTTTTTGAAAACCTCTGGTGGAAATTGTGGCAGTTCATCGTATTCAAATTTGTCATTGCCTTCCAGTAATGTGTCGCCAATTTGATAGGCGTTCGGGTCATATATTCCAATAATATCACCAGCATAAGCTTCATCAATTGATTCTCTTGTAGAAGCGACCATTTGTTGCGATTGGGAAAGCTTAAAGACTTTTCCAGTTCGCGATAATTTCACACTCATTCCACGGTCAAATTTCCCTGCGCATACACGGATGAATGCAATCCGATCACGATGGGCAGGATTCATATTTGCTTGGATCTTAAAAATAAATCCTGAGAAATCCGGGCTATCCGGCTGAATGATACCTTCTGTTGATTTTCTTGGTGTCGGTGTCGGCGCCATATTGATAAATGTATCGAAAAACAGCTGAACGCCAAATGGCGCAAGGGCACTACCGAAAAATACCGGCGTTTGCTCCCCGTCCAATACAGCTTGCAATGAAAACTGATCTCCAGCTTCTTCAACCAACTCAAGCTCATCTTTCGCAGCTTCGTACGTTGGATTTGATGTGAGATCCTGATGCTCCGGCTGATCCAGCTCTTTATTCGGTATATACGTTTCTACGTCGCCTACATTATGTTTTACAAATTGGTTGCCATAGCGATCAAAAATACCAAGGAAGCCTTTGCCCATACCGGCAGGCCAGTTCATTGGGTAAGTTTCAATATCAAGCACCTGCTCAATTTCTTCCAGTAACTCGAGCGGTTCTTTTCCTTCACGGTCCAATTTATTGATAAACGTGAAAATCGGAATCCCTCGCATGCGACATACTTTAAATAGTTTAAGTGTCTGTGCTTCAATCCCTTTTGTGGAATCAATGATCATCACAACACTGTCCACCGCTGTCAAGGTGCGGTAAGTATCTTCACTGAAGTCTTCG
The DNA here is from genome assembly GCF_042650085.1 of Oceanobacillus longus. NCBI lineage: Bacteria > Bacillati > Bacillota > Bacilli > Caryophanales > Bacillaceae > Oceanobacillus > Oceanobacillus longus. The sequence continues at coordinate 18,885 of NZ_JBHSAO010000001.1, forward strand.
TGACCGGGTGTATCTAGGATATTTACGTGATACCCATCATATGGGAAATTCATCACACTGGATGTCACGGAAATACCACGTTGTTTTTCGATTTCCATCCAATCTGATGTTGCAAATTTTCCTGATTTTTTTCCTTTTACGGTTCCTGCCGACCGAATCAGATTACCATACAACAACAGTTTCTCCGTCATCGTTGTTTTTCCGGCATCCGGATGGGAAATGATTGCAAATGTTTTTCGTTTCTGTACTTCTTCTTGTATACTCATAGAAAAAATCCCTTCTATCCTGTAGTTTCTTTTTGGGCGTGCTTATATAAAATCGGGATTTTCAATTTACATTCGATTAACGCTCCTTTAGCAATTCATGTCTTTCCTTTGCTATAATATAACTGCACCACATAATACTATACTATAGTAGAAAAATTTTTTCGATAAAAATTATATTTTTATCAGATAGGAAAATATAAAAATTCTTGTCTACATAGCAATAAAGGCATTCAACTAAAGACTTAGCAAATGCCAAATCTCTAATAAGTAAATTCCCTTTGAAAGGAGTGACTGCGTTGAACACGAAACTAAATCAGAAAATTATCATGGATCGATGTGGGGCGGTTTCCTTTAAAAGAGGGGAAGCTTTTTACCGCAATAATAAAGTGACATTTGAAAGTTACAGTCCTGAACAAGTGGTGGCAACGGTTTCTGCTGCAGAGGAGTTTCATGTCACCATTATAAAAGATGGTCGCCGAAGTGATTTACGAGCGGCATGCAGTTGTCCTACACTTGCCTCATTTAATAAAGATTGCCAACATATTGCAGCGGTATTACTTGCCATAAATGACCATCAACGGCACGGAACGGCACCGCTAGTTACTGCTAAGGTAGAGCCTACAGATAAATTGACACAGGGCTTGTTCACACTATTTGAAGATAAACCTGCTCGTTCGAGTGGCCATCAGTTGCATTTTGAGAATAGAACCGTATTGGATGTGGAATTCTTATGCAAACCAGTTCATATCGGGCAGGAAGATTATATGTTTGGAATGGAATTAACGGTAGGAGCAACGAAAATAATGAATATCCGGGAGTTTTTGAAGAAGGTTCAACAAGGTTCTCAAACTGCTCTTACGATTACAACCACGTATGATCCAAGTCTCCATTGCTTCCAGACCGAAGCAGATGCTGTCATGCAGCAGTTGATTCAAGTTGTTTGGGATGAGCAAGCATATATGGATTCATTGCCGGAGGACCACAATTTTAAGAGCAGGTCTGAAATGCTTCTCGTTCCGCCATCATCCTGGTTGCGGATCGAACCAAAGCTTACAAAAGCTCCATCTGTAAAGCTTTTACATGGAGGCAATACATATAATGGGCTTCAAGTTGTGGACACAGCGCTTCCATTAAGGTTTTTATTTTCAGAATCGGAAAAGAATGGGTATCAGTTGGAAATACAGGGATTGCAGTCGATGCTGTTGTTGTATGCTTATCGAACAGCACTAATGGATGGAAAATTAATGATGCTGAAAGAGGAAGAAAATCAGCGTCTCTATGAACTGAAGCAAATGTTGGATACATCAGGAACGAATACTATTCCAATACCAGCAGAGCAAATGAAATTTTTTATGGAAAAAGTTGTGCCGGGTTTAAGGAAAATGGGGGATGTTCTTTTATCGACTCAAGTTACAAAGAAATTTGAAAAAACACCGCTCATAGCACGGCTTTACCTCGACCGGGTGAAAAACCGTCTTCTCGCCGGACTGGAGTTCCAATATGAAAATGTGGTGATTAATCCATTGGAAGAACGGGAAATTCGTGCGGGTCGTATGATTGTAAGGGATATAGAGAAGGAGAAAGAAATTCTAAAGCTGATGGATGAAAGCTCGTTTGCGAAAACAGATGGTGGGTATTTTTTTCAAAATGAAGAACTTGAATATGAATTTCTTTATCACGTCCTTCCTAAGCTGGAGAAGCTCGTTCAATTGTATGCGACAACTGCTGTACGAAACCGGATCCTCAAAAGTCCAGCCCGACCAAAAATTAAGGTGAAGCATAAGCGAGAACGAACAGACTGGCTAGAGTTTAAATTTGAAATAGAAGGTTTCCCGGAAAAGGAAATTCGTGATGTGCTTGAAGCTATTGAACAAAAGCGGAAGTATTATCGGATGCCTAATGGTTCGCTAATGTCCCTAGAGACAAGGGAGATGGAAGAGATTCGACGTTTTCTCCTTGCTGCACCTGTACAGGATAAAGAGTTGGAGGCAGGCTTGGAGGTTCCGTTAACAAAGGGATTACAGCTAATGGATTCGGTAGAAAATCCGGAGACTTTTTCTATTGAGGATTCGTTTAAACAATTTTTGGATAAGATTCGCAATCCCGACAAATTACAATTCCAGGTTCCTGTTAGTTTGGAAACGATATTAAGGGATTATCAGAAGCAGGGCTATCGATGGATGAAGACACTGTCAAGTTATGGTTTTGGTGGGATTTTAGCAGATGATATGGGACTTGGGAAAACCTTACAGAGCATTACTTATATCGTATCCGAACTGGCTGACATTCGGTCAAGGAAGCTTCCTGTATTGATTGTTTGCCCCTCATCGGTCACCTATAACTGGCTGCATGAACTGATGAAATTTGCACCAATTATTGGGGCGGTAGTAATGGACGGAAATGTGGAAACAAGGAAAAAATTGCAGCGTGAGCTTTCTGAAGTGGATGTGTTGATAGCTTCCTATCCATTATTACGCAGTGACATCGGATGGTATGAGAAACAGAACTTTCATACCGTATTTTTCGATGAGGCCCAAGCATTTAAGAATCCAATGACACAAACAGCACGGGCAGTAAAAAAGGTACAGGCTGATCATCGTTTTGCACTGACAGGTACACCGGTTGAAAATGCGCTGGAAGAGCTGTGGTCAATTTTTCATGTTGTTTTCCCGGAATTGTTCGGTAGTTTGAAGGATTACAGTGGATTAACGAGAAAGAAGATTTCCCGAAGGATTCGTCCTTTCATGCTGCGCCGTATGAAAGAGGATGTTGTGGAGGAACTTCCAGAAAAAATTGAGTCAATGGAATCGGTAGAACTGTTACCGGAACAGAAGACAATGTATGCAGCATATTTGGCGAAGCTTCGCCATAAAACATTGAAGCATCTCGATAAAAATACGATACGCAAAAATCGAATTCGGATTTTGGCAGGGCTAACAAGACTACGGCAAATTTGTTGTCACCCAGCATTGTTTGTGGATAATTATGAAGGAAGCTCGGCTAAATTTGAACACCTATTGCGGATCCTGGAAGAAGCAAGGCTTTCAGGTCGACGTGTGCTAATATTTTCACAATTTACAAAGATGCTGGATATCATCGGAAGAGAATTGACGCGTGAGGGAAGATCCTACTTTTACTTGGACGGAAAAACACCATCCGAAGAGCGGGTCGAGACGTGCAATCGATTTAATGATGGAGAACGCGATATATTTCTTATTTCATTAAAAGCAGGAGGCACAGGGCTTAATCTGACTGGAGCAGATACCGTCATTTTATATGATTTATGGTGGAACCCGGCAGTCGAGGAACAAGCAGCTGACCGTGCCCACAGGATTGGACAAAAAAACACCGTCCAAGTCATAAAACTTCTCGCCAAGGGAACAATCGAGGATAAAATGAACGAACTGCAGGAGAAAAAACGTGACCTTATCGAAGAAATCATCGACCCCGATGAAAAAACAACAACTTCCTTAACCGAAGAAGACATAAGGGAATTACTAAACATATAGGTGCCTGTCACTCCCCGAAATTGCTCGAAATATGTCGAGAACCGAACAGTGACAGGCACCGGTTCTCGAATATCTTTTTTCTTTATCTGGGTTTGCTTCTAGTTGAAACACGCACAGTCATATACTAATCGTGAATATAGCCAGAACGATTCTAAAGCAGGTAGCCCGGATGATTTAACATGATATATGTGATTGAATGCGGTTTCAAAAATCTATGAATCAGCTAATCTTAAATGTATACTAAGGGGAGAAAGAGTAGGAGAGAGGTTTTTAATATCTCAACCCTCATCAGTAAACTTTTTAAGGAGGATTATTTATGACAACTTCAAGGTCAAACGCAATTATCGAACAGACGGACCATTACGGTGCACATAACTATCATCCCCTACCAATTGTTATTTCAGAAGCCCAAGGCGTATGGGTAAAAGATCCAGAAGGGAATACGTACATGGATATGCTAAGTGCCTATTCTGCTTTAAACCAGGGCCATCGTCATCCCAAGATTATTGAAGCATTAAAAAAACAAGCGGATAAAGTAACACTTACTTCCCGTGCATTTCATAATGAAATATTAGGACCATGGACTAAACGTGTTGCGGAATTAACTGGCAAAGATAAAGTGCTGCCAATGAACACAGGGGTCGAGGCGGTTGAAACTGCTATTAAAGCTGCTCGTCGCTGGGCTTATGAAGTAAAAGGCGTAGAAGATAATAAAGCAGAAGTTATCGCTGCAAAAGGGAACTTTCACGGTCGTTCCATCAATTCGGTTTCATTATCAGATGATCCTAGTGCGACAAAAAATTATGGGCCTTTCGTGCCAGGTATTGAAAAGATTGAATTCGGAAATGCAGAAGCAGTCCGTGCGGCAATTACTCCGAACACTGCAGCAGTTATTGTGGAGCCAATTCAAGGAGAAGCAGGTATTATTATTCCACCAAAAGGTTACTTGAAAGCTGTTCGTGAAATCTGTTCTGAAAATAATGTTTTATTTATCGCTGATGAAGTACAAACCGGTTTTGCACGTACCGGTAAAATGTTTGCCTGTGAATGGGAATCTGTTGTCCCGGATATTTATGTGATGGGTAAAGCCCTAGGTGGTGGTATCTTTCCAGTATCTGCAATTGCAGCTAATAAAGAAATTATGGACGTCTTCACCCCAGGGTCACATGGTTCAACATTCGGGGGTAACCCATTGGCGTGTGCCGTATCCTTGGCAGCAATTGAGGTTATCGAGGACGAAAACTTAGTTGAAAAATCACTTAAATTAGGTGAATATTTTGCAACAGCATTGCGAGCAATCAATAATCCAGATCTGAAAGAAGTTCGTGGCCGTGGATTGTTTATCGGTGTGGAATTTGAGAAACCGGTTCGTTCGTATTGTGAACAATTAAAGGAGGAAGGTGTATTGTGTAAAGAAACACATGAGAACACGATTCGTTTTGCACCACCACTTGTAATCAAACAGGAAGATCTTGACTGGGCGATTGAAAAAATCTCGAAAGTCTTATCAAATTAAGCGAAAATTAAAATGGGATGCAACATTGGGACCGGAATGGTGAGTGCCGCATTGGTGCCTGTCACTCCCCGAATTATGTCATAATATGTCGAAAACCGAACAGTGCCTTTCGCGGTTCGGTTTTTTGCTTTCATATTCACGATAGACTATACTGAAAAAATAATATTCAAATAACTATTGATAATTTGAGGAAGGAATAGGGAATACATATGAAAATGTTGTTTATGCTGCGGGATCCTTTTATTAAAGCAGAACCAAAATTTCTAGATGATATGAGAACACTAGGGGAGGTAAAGATTATCCTGACAGATCAGGGAATGGAAAAAGAGGAATTGAAAAGAGAAGTTGCAGACGTGGACGTGATTGTGGTAGCTGTTGTTAAAATCGATAAAGAAATCATTGATGCAGCACCAAATTTAAACTATATTATGAAGTTTGGTTCCGGTTATGACAATATTGATCATCTCTATGCACGTGAAAAAGGGATACCAGTCACAAATATTCCAGGTCAGAATACAGAAGCTGTAGCAGACCATGCTTTTGGTCTTATGATTGCTGCTTCAAGACATATAACGCAAAAAAATGAGGAAATGAAAGCTGGCCATTGGGAAAATACGATGGGCTATGAAATTTTTAAAAAGCGTATCGGTATCATTGGTTTTGGTAATATCGGCAAAGCTCTTGCAAGACGTGCATCGGGATTTAACATGAAAATAAACACCTATGGCAATCATAAAGACTATGAAGCTGCTGAGAAACTACAGGTTAATTTTGTGGAACTGGATGAGCTTTTATCCACTTCTGATGTGATTGTTATTTGTACGAATTTGAATGAGAAAACCCTCAAAATGATCAATAAGGATACACTATGTATGATGAAACCGACGGCAATACTTATCAATATATCCCGTGGTGGATTAGTTGATGAAGATGCATTGATCGAAGCATTGAAAAAAGGGCAAATAAGTGCTGCTGGCCTTGATGTGTTTGCGGATGAACCTACGAAAAGTGAACTGGCTAAACTGCCAAATGTCATCGCAACGCCGCATATAGGGGCTGCTACCTATGAAGCGGTTGATCGAATGGGTGAAAGAGCGTTCGAAAATCTTAAAAGGTTTGCAGCTGGCCAGGAATTGGAGAACCTCGTGAACTGAACCACCGGCAACGCATTGGTGCCTGTCACTCCTCGAATTATGTCGAATTATATTCACAGATATCCGGCTGGGAACTAAACAATATATAAAAACAGTTCCGCGAAGGCAATTTGAACCTTCTAGGAACTGTTTTTTTTCTGCTTACAAGCGGAAAATATAATTCGACAAATTTCTTCAAAAACCGAGGAGTGACAGGCACTGCTCTGCTTATTTTTGTTCTGAGATTGATTTGCCTGCTAATTGCATAATTGTCATGTCATCCATGGGGGGGTTGTGGAGTCCTGCGCGTACATCACGATAGTAACGCTGCAATGGATTTTTAGCTGACAAACTGCGGGCGCCGGTGATTCGCATTGCTAAGTCAATCACTTCTATTGCTTTATTAACGACAGATAATTTAACTGCGCCTAGTTCTGGACCCATGGTATCTCTAGTAGCTGCATCACTTACATCCCATTTCCTAGCAACACCATAAAGGAAATGCCTGGACTCCATCATCTTCAGTTCCATCTCACCGAGCTTTTGTTTCACATTCGGTAAATCGGAGATCGTGCCTTCGATACTGTTTGGAGAATAGCTGGTGGCAAATTGAATCGCGTATTCCTGCGCAGCGCTTGCAATTCCGAGATAACATGCCGGTATATGCAGCAACCAGCCAGTAGCCTTCTTTTTACCAGGTGTTAAATGTTCTACAAGATCCTCTTTATTTACATTTACATTTTCCAATACGAGATCATGACTACCTGTACCCTTCATTGCAATCGAATCCCATGTTTCATCAATCCTGACACCATCTCGTGTTCGCTTAACTAAAAAATTCCCAACTTGGTCAGTACCGTCAATAGTTGCACTTACGACGAAATAATCAAGAATAGGTGAGAGGGTGGTGAATGTTTTTCTACCATTAATTACCCATCCATTATTAACTTCTTTTGCAAAGGTTTCCGGTTTGCCACCACGAGTTGGGCTTCCAGTAGCAGGCTCTGAGGCAGCATTATTTATGAGCGCCCCTGTTTGGTCGACATCACGGGCAATTGCTTCATACGTTTCTTTCTGCCAGATTTGATTTTCTCCAAGATGTTTCATGATTCCCATATGCCATCCAATCGAAAGTGCCGTTGATCCATCCGCCTTTCCGATAATTTCCTGAAATTGAAGCATCTCCAATAATGAAATCCCAGCACCTCCATATTCTTTTGGGACCGTTAATGCCGGGTAACCAATTGCTTTTAAGTCCTCGAAATTTTCAAAAGGAAATGAGTCATCTTCATCGTGCTGCCGTGCACGACTCGCAAATGGTTCTACCGTTTTTATTAAAAGTGTTACTCTTTCTTCCATTGTTTCTAACTCTGTTAACTTCATTATGAACCTCCTACGTTTGATTTCATTAATCATATCAATAAAGTTGGGTTTATACGCTTATTATTTCATTAAACAAAGATAGTTTCAATTGGAATAGCTTAGCACCATTCGACAAATATCGGGGAGTGACAGGCACTGTTCGGTTTAATAGTTTGAAATGTTTGTAAATAGATAGCGCTTACAGTATACTGTTAAATAGTTACAAAAAGATAGTTAATTACAAAAAGGAGGAGATTTAAATGGAAGATAAAGTCGTATTGATCACTGGTGGAGCTGGTGGTATTGGTCAGGCAACGGCTCAGCTTTTTTTAGATAACGGAGCAAAAGTAGTGTTGATTGATATTAATCAGGAAGCCCTTGATAGAGCAAAGACTTCTTTGAAAGCTGATAGTAATAAGATTATGACTCTAAAAGCGAATGTAACAGATGAAGAAGATGTTAAAAACTATGTGCGACAAACTGTGGAAGCCTTTGGAAAAATTGATGTTTTCTTCAACAATGCAGGAATCAATGGACCATTTGCACAGATTAAGGATTTGGAAAAAGAAAAATTTGAACAGATTCTTAGTATTAACGTAACTGGTGTATTTTTAGGGCTGAAACATGTAATAAAACAGATGGAGAGCCAAGGCTATGGCAGCATTATCAATACCGCATCAAATGCAGCATATATTGGTTCAGCTGGTATGGCAGGATATATTGCTTCCAAGCATGCGGTAGCAGGTATAACAAAAACTGCTGCACTTGAAGCAGCTTCGAGTGGAATTCGTGTCAATGCTGTTGCACCAGCAGCGATTGACACACAGATGCTTGCAGATATTCAGAATAATATTACACCAGGTGAGCCAGAAACTTCAGGAGAAGCAATCAAACAGGGAATACCTGTAGGACGCTTTGGTTCACCAAATGAAGTTGCTCAAGTTGTACTGTTCCTTGCATCTGATAATGCCTCGTTCGTGAATGGATCCTTGTATAATGTTGATGGAGGTATGCAGGCAGATTAATAGATTATCACTAATAAAAGAGAGGAAATCACATGGCTGTGGTTTCCTCTTTTTTCAATATGGATTGAAATTGTTGAAGAGAGGATAACCTGTCTATCATTCGACAAATTTCACCAAATTCCGGGGAGTGACAGGCACTGTTCTGGCACCGTTCTAGATGAGGATGCCTGCTTTTTTTAAGTCGGCACAGGCTGCTTCAATTTTGTCGGTAGAGTCGGATTCAAGGGTGTGTAGATGTATACCGTCTGTTAGCGATGATAAATAGGAGGCACCAGCTGTATTAATTTTCTCGATGAATTGGTCCGCCTCTCTTCGGTTGCTGACCATAATCGATGCAGTCAAATCACCGTAGACTGCATGCTCAACTTTAACATCCTTAATCGTAACGCCATGGTCGACGATGAGATAGAGTTCATCCAGCGTTTGTTTGGCACCATGCTTACAAGCGATTACCTTCTGTTCCAAAGAATCGTTTTTATCATCTTTTAAATAAAGGTACCCCTGGCTTGTTGCGATGATCGGCTCATTTTTTGCTTTTAAAATGGAAACGTCTTGAACGATCACCTGCCTGGAGACATTGGTTTCCTTGGCGAAATCACTGCCGCTGATTGGCTCATTTGCTTCTTTCAGCTTGGTTATAATCAGTTGCTGTCTATTAGCAGAAGGCATTTTCTTCTCCGTTTTCATATGGAAACCACCTCATCAATAAAATTTTCACGTGATGCGAATCATTCTGCTTTCACCATAGCATAAAAACACAACACGTCAATGATAGCAGGTATCCGTTTGTAAGGGACCCTGAATACCGAAATTTAACACTTGATAATATATTAATTCTATGTAAATATAGATGTCAAGACAGGTGACATTACCAAAATAGAATTCTATATCTTTTCCACTAGATACATAGGAAAAATAAGACCTATACGATTAAAAATAAACAAGCGTACCTTCATACTCTTAATGTGAAAAACATCACAATCACAATTACATAAAAGGAGAAATAAACATGAACATATTAAAACTGCGAAAAGCACTCGAGTCTTTTCTATTAGAAGATATCGGTGATCAGGATATAACGAGCGAGGCGATTTTTCCGGAAAGTCAAACAGGAAAAGGTGTGTTCATCGCCAAAGAGACAGGGACATTATCCGGCTTAGCCATTATAAAAGAAGCATACCATCTGCTCGAACCACAAATGGAAATCAAGCTTCATTTTAAAGACGGTGAGAAGGTACAACCGCTCGATACCATTGCAGAAGTATATGGCCCTGTTCGCCATTTACTAACGGGAGAACGGGTCATCTTAAATTTGCTACAACGAATGAGTGGAATTGCAACGATGACGAATCAAGCAGTCGAAACATTGAATGATTCAACGATACACATTTGTGATACTAGAAAAACAATGCCGGGACTAAGAATGTTGGATAAATATGCGGTTATCACTGGTGGGGGAAAAAATCATCGCAATGGATTATATGACGGTGTGATGATCAAGGACAATCATATTTCATATTGCGGGTCAATAACGAATGCAGTTGAAAAAGCACGAGCAGCAATCGGTCATATGGTAAAAATCGAAGTCGAAACGGAAAACAAGGAAGAAGTTATGGAAGCGATAGCTGCAGGCGCAGACGTTATTATGTTCGATAATCGCAGTCCAGAAGAAGTTAAGGAATTTGCAGCAATGGTCCCAAGCTCCATTGTCACGGAAGCTTCAGGTGGGATAACGCTAGAAAATCTAGCAACTTATGCAAATACCGGTGTTCATTATATTTCATTAGGGGCATTAACGCATTCGGTGAAGGCATTGGATATTAGTTTGCAAGTTCAAGAGGGAAAGAAAAAATAACTTATCGCAATATTGAACAGGGGGAAAAATTCGTGGATAAAAATAGATACTTGGCTATAGCTATCATGCTAGGAATCGTTTTCTTGGCAGCTTGCGGAAGTGAAACTGTTTCAAATACTAACGGTTCAAAGGATTCCATCGAAACAACGATCATTGGTGGACGGACTGGTGGAGCATGGTCTGTATTTGCAGAGGGTATTGCTGAATCCATCCGTCGGGAAAACGATGAGGCTATTGTTACGGTGGAGCCTGGCAGCATTGTGGAAAACCCACCAGCTGTCGGAACGGCTGTCGTGCCATATGGCTTGTCCTATGCGATGACTTCCTATGCCGCATATAGCGGAGAGGAACCATATACGGAGGCTTACACCAATCTTCGGGCTGTGAGTGTTATCATACCATCTAACTATTATCAATTCATTGTTACAGCAGATACGCCGTATGAATCGATTGCTGAAATTGCCCGACAGCAAGCACCGATTCGGTTGGCAGTTGATCAACAAGGCTCAGCAGGGGAAATGATAACCCGAGCAATTTTACAGGAATATGGAGTTACCTATGAAGATATCCGTTCCTGGGGAGGGTCAATAGATTATTTATCCGGATCGAAAACATTTGAAATGATGGCAGATCATCGAATGGATGCAACCGGTGATGCAGTATCAGCACCGTCCGGAGATATAATTGAGGCTTCAACTACGATAAAGTTGAAAATGCTCGCACTGGATCAGGAAACGATTCAGGCAGTATCGAAAGAACTAGGTATGGAATCTGGAACGATTAAAGCTGGTACCTACTCATTTATAGAAGAGGATATCGACACAATAAGTACACCTGCTATCCTTATCACCCATAAAGATGTCCCAGAGGATGAAGTCTATCAAATGACGAAATCGATTTATGAAAATGTGGAATATCTTGGAAATGTGCATGAGGAATTCAAAAATTTAACAGAAGATAAGATGATGGATGTTGGCAATGTTCCCCTACATCCGGGCGCTGAAAAATTTTTCAGGGAAAAGGGATTGCTGGAATAACTTTTTCCAAAAAGGAGTCGTAGCACAGTGAACATCAAGACATTTTTAACCGGCTGGTTTGTGGAAGGTTATAAACGCAATCTATCAAGGTATCACATAAAAATCTTTTCCATAATTGCATGCATTTTATCCTTATACCAAATTTGGTCTGTCGTTTGGGGTAATTTGGATCCACTTAATCAAATGGCGATTCATCTTGCTTTCATCCTGTCACTTACTTTTTTGCTTTATGGCTTTTCGAAAAAGGATGTTATAAAAAGACAGTCACCTAGCGTAATGGATTATCTTTTCGTTCTGTTGTCTCTTGGTGCAGGAATTTATTTTACGATACATGCAGAACGAATTGCAACGAGGATTCCGATTATGAATCCGTTAAGTGCACTGGACATCTTTTTCGGGGCATTATTTGTGCTGTTAACGATTGAAGCGGCTCGCAGAACAATTGGTTTTCCGATTATAGTAATTGTATTTATTGGGGCAGCTTATGCTCTTGGCGGTCATCACTTAAATGGTCTGCTTAGTCATAGGAAGCTGTCTGTCGTTGAATTCATTGATGAACTGACCTTTAGCTTTAATGGGCTATGGGGATCCCCAATTTCCGTAGCTGCAACGTTTGTATTTATGTTCATGCTATTCGGATCCTTTTTGCAAAAATCAGGTGCAGGAGAATTTTTCTTTAACATTTCTTCGGCAATCGCAGGAAGAACACGTGGAGGTTCTGCCAAAGTTGCCGTACTTACGAGTGCATTTTTCGGATCTATTTCTGGAAGTCCAACAGCAAATGTTGTTACAACTGGACATTTTACCATTCCGGTTAGTAAAAAATCAGGCTATCCGCCAACAATCGCAGCTGCAGTGGAAGCAGCTGCGTCAACGGGAGGAAGCATTTTGCCGCCAATCATGGGCTCATCTGCTTTCTTAATGGCTGCTGTCACCCAAATGTCGTACGGATCAATTGTGATTGCTGCGCTTATCCCTGGTATTCTTTATTATATCTCTTTACTTGCAATGGTTCACTTTGAAGCGATGCGCCTAGACTTACCACGGCCGGCCAAAGCCGATGTTCCTAAGTTAACGGGTGTTTTGAAGAAAGGTTGGTTCTATTTTATTCCAATCCTCGTTCTGGTGTTTTTCCTGATGCAAGGTTACAGTGCTTCCAGAACAGGGTTTTATGGAATTTTAGCTGTTATTGCTGTCAGCTGGTTCCGTAAAGAAAATCGAATGGGTATCAGGAAAATAGTTGCCTCCATGGTAGATGGAGCAAAATCCTCTATAGCAGTTACAACAGCATGTGGGGCAGCTGGGCTTGTCATTGCAGGAATCATGACGACCGGACTTGGAGGGAAATTAACGAGTATTGTACTAGGATTAACGGATGGTTTACTTTTTCCAACATTAATATTGGTAATGCTAATCTGTATTATCCTTGGAATGGGAATGCCAGTGGCAGCAGCGTACATCTTAACTGCTATGCTTGCTGCACCTGCACTGATTGAATTAGGTGTAACGACAATGGCAGCTCATTTATTTATTGTTTATTTTTCTATCTTCTCAGCGATTACACCGCCTGTAGCTGTGGCCGCCTATGCAGCAGCTGGAATTGCAGATGCAAATCCGAACCGAGTGGGAATGGAAGCTTTAAAACTGGGTATTGTAGGATTCGTCGTTCCATTTATGTTTGTTCTCGATCCAGCGCTCCTGGTGGATGGCACAGTAGTAGATGTTCTTATAGCATTCCTGACAGCAACCATCGGCGTGATTGCACTTGGTGCTGGTGCAATTGGCTGGTTACGTACGAGAACGACGATTCCAGAACGCATCTTGCTAATTACAAGCGGAGTCTTGTCCATGTATGCAAGCCTTCTGACAAGTGGAATCGGACTAGCAATTATTGTCCTCGTATTCTTCATGCAACATAGAAGAAAAACGACACTAAGTATCGCATAGCAATCAGTGCCTGTCACTCCCCGAATATTGTCAAATATTGTAGAAAACCGAACAGTGAGAGGTACTGTTCGGTTTTCGGTCTTTTGGCGAGAAAGATTTATTCAGGCATTACTTTGGGCGGTTAGTCGGGTATTTTTTATTATCTTTCATATCGTTTAATTCCTCTTTATTCTTGTTTTTCTTCTTTTTGCCTTTACTCATTCATCATCCCTCCTCATTTATATGTAGTTTAGCCTGATTCAGACATTTCGATTCAACTTAAATAAGAATAGGAATATGTGACATAATAGGAATGCAAATCCCAACGATAAATGTTTTTAGGAGGCTATGCTCATGTCAGAGGAAAACAAAAATCGCAATAAAGATAAGGGTAGGCAAAGGAATGTATTGAAATATGATACAACCCCTAAACGTAAAAAAGAGGATACCGAATTTGCGCAAGATAGCGAGTTTCTTAATTTAGATAATAAGAAAAACAAGCGAAAGCGATGATCATACATGCAGGGTTTCCTCATAAAGTAGGAGACCCTGTTTTGGTGTGCAAATCACTATACATAAACTACCAACAACCCGGAAATAACTAAAGATAAACAAACGAAAGTAGGCTGTTAATATGGAACTAAATGAATCGTTTCAACCAGGTGAAGTTGTCTATATGATTATACGAAATCCACATGCACAGGATGTAGCCCAAGTTCAGCAAGCAGCAATCGTACAAAACCCCGACAATCCTAGTGAATTGGCACTTTTTGCACACGAAACCTATTATCCTTTAACGGATGAATTTGCTATTTATAAATCGGAAGCAGAGGCAGAGCAGGCATACAAGGATGCGTTCGAACCACCAAATATTATTCAATTCAGTGATGGAAATTATTATGGTTAAACCTTTTGTCCCGCAACTTGTTTACGTGGAACCAAGGGCACTGGAATATCCGCTTGGGAAAGAATTAGTTTCAAAATTTGAAGGTATGGGAATTGAGATTCGCGAGACGACGTCCCACAACCAAATCCGAAATCTACCAGGAGAGAACCATTTTCAAAAGTACCGGACTGCTAAATCAACACTTGTTGTCGGTATAAGGAAGACATTGAAGTTTGATACTTCTAAACCATCTGCAGAGTATGCAATTCCTTTTGCGACAGGCTGTATGGGACATTGTCATTATTGCTATCTACAAACAACGATGGGTAGCAAACCATATATACGGACTTATGTAAATGTGGAAGAGATTTTTGAAGCGGCTGATGGCTATATGCGGGAGCGTGCACCAGAACAGACCCGTTTCGAAGCATCCTGTACATCAGACATTGTTGGTGTGGACCACCTCACACATACATTGAAAAAAGCGATTGAGTACTTTGGAGAGTCTGAATATGGCCTTTTGCGCTTTGTCACGAAGTTTTCCCATGTTGATCACCTGCTGGATGCAAAGCATAATGGCAAAACCCGTTTTCGCTTCAGTATCAATGATGATTACATTATTAAATATTTTGAACCAGGGACATCAAGACTTCATGAGCGTATTGAGGCTGCTGTTAAAGTAGCGGAAGCTGGATATCCGCTTGGGTTTATTGTCGCTCCAATTTACATACACGATGGCTGGCAGGAAGGCTATAAGGAGATGTTCGAGAAGCTTGAGGCTGCATTACCTGCCTTTGCAACCAAGGATTTAACATTTGAAATGATACAACACCGTTTCACGAAACCAGCCAAACGTGTTATCCAGGAAAACTATCCAATGACCAAGCTGGAATTGGATGAATCGAAACGTAAATGGAAATGGGGAAAATACGGGATTGGCAAATATGTATATCAGAATGAGGAGCAGGAGGATATAAAAGATACGATTGGTGGTTATATACATCGTTATTTTCCCGAGGCGAAGATTGAGTATTTTACTTAAAAAGTGAGGAGTGGCACCCGTGAAAGAAAATAAAAATATAACATCTGCTGGTACAGATATCGATGTTGTAAAGGAAAAGAATGAGCAATCTGGCATGTCCTATAATGAAGTAAAAGAATATATTGCCAAAACTACTGGAGGTCATGGTACATCGGTTTATAGTGATACGAATATTGAAGAAGTGAAGAAGAAAAATCGGCCAAGTACGGAAAATCAATAAACTTTTTGTGAAATTAGGAGGCTTGCTTATATGGAAGGGAAAGATTTCGAAAAAATTTATAATGATTACCGGGAACAAAACGGGAAAAATGGTTTTAGTGAACAAATAAATATGGAAGGAAAAGAAGCAATCATTGCAGTTCGAAAAAATGATTCAGGTGATCTTATTGCATTTAAAACAAATACAGGACGCGAATTGGATTATATGACAGCATTGGATGAAGCGAAGTCCGGAAACATCGCGCATATCGATGTCTTCCATAAATATGGAAGGGATATTATCAGAAGCGAACCAGATGGGATAAAAGAGAATAATTTAGATAATTTACCTTTATTTTAAAGAAATTTAAAACGATGGAAACAAGCTGCCCAAAAAAATTATTTTGGGACTGCTTGTTAGTGTTTATGGAGAATGAATAAAATTCTTGAACTATCGGATACGCTTTCTTTCTGATTTGCGGTACATAAATTATGGATGTATGGAAACCAATGTTCCTATCGGGACAATACTTGCTAATTCCTCCACATCGCTATTATACATTCGAATGCACCCTCTTGATACAGCTTTACCAATCGAACTGGGGTCATTCGTTCCGTGTATTCCATAGTGTTGCTTTGATAAACTCATCCACATGGTACCAAATGGGCCTCCGGGATTAGGTGCTTTATTTATAATTATAAATTCACCTATAGGCGTCCCATGGAGAATTCTTCCAACAGCAATCGGATACTGTTTTTGAAGTACTCCGTCATTTAGTAACCTTAGCCAGCGATTATTAACGGATACATTAATGCTGTAAGGGATGGTTAGAGGAGAAGGAAAACCTGGTATAACAATGGATTGACCAGGATGAATGAAATCAGGGTTTACTGCTGGATTTGCGCGAATAATTTCCGCTAGTGGTGTACGATAGTCCATTGATATTTGAGACAGTGTTTCACCTCGTTTTACTGTGTGAATCACGCCTGAACACCTCCTGAATATAGTTGTTACCATACATACTATGAAGTTTATAAAAAGGGTTTCATCAAATTAAAAGAGAAGCTTCCTATCATAAATTCCAACACGTACAGACACACAACCACAAAAGCATTCGACAAAAATCGGGGAGTGACAGGCACTTCTTCTGAATTAAATAGAAAACAGGCTGCCGATTTAGATTCGACAGCCTGTCAGTTATGCTTGTTCATTCATGGCCCATTCTTCTACATTCCACACTTTTGTGACCCAGTCTTCATAAAATTCGGGTTCATGGCAGACGAGAACAATGGTACCTTTGTATTCTTGCAATGCTCGTTTTAATTCTTCTTTAGCAACGACATCCAGGTGATTTGTTGGTTCATCGAATACAAGCCAGTTACTCTCGCTTAGCATCAGTTTGCATAAACGTACTTTTGCTTGTTCGCCACCGCTCAATTGTTTCATCGGACGGGTAATATGCTCATTTTTCAACCCAACGTTAGCCAAAATCCCGCGGACTTTACCTTGATCGAGATGCGGGAAAGCATCCCATACTTCATCAATGGGCGTGTTACTCGGTGACTGTACTTCCTGTTCATAATAAGAAGGGAAGAGGAAGTCACCAAGAATACGTTTCCCGCCAAGTGGATCGATGACACCAAGTATTGTTTTCAACAAGGTAGACTTTCCGACACCATTACTACCGACAACCGCAATCCTGTCACCACGTTCAATCTCCGTTGTCAGCTTGGGAAACAGCGGTTGGTCATAACCGATTTCTAATTCCTCTGCTTCAAAAACAAATCGGCTGCTGCCACGTGATTCCTTAAAACTAAACGTCGGTTTCATCGCAGTCTCCGGGCGATCAATCCGATCCATACGGGCTAACTGCTTTTGACGACTTTTCGCACGACCAGTCGTCGAGTAGCGTGCTTTGTTCTTCGCAATAAAATCTTCTTGCTTTTTAATATATTCCTGTTGTTTTTCATAGGCGTTTATATGCTGATTCTTATTAATCTCTGCAAGCTCCAAGAATTTCTCATAAGTAGCCGTGTAGCGTGTAAGCTTGGAAAATTCAAGATGGAAGATCACATCTACGACACCATTCATAAATTCCGTATCATGGGAA
Organism: Oceanobacillus longus; assembly: GCF_042650085.1. Classification (NCBI taxonomy): domain Bacteria; kingdom Bacillati; phylum Bacillota; class Bacilli; order Caryophanales; family Bacillaceae; genus Oceanobacillus; species Oceanobacillus longus. Next base: position 36,751 of record NZ_JBHSAO010000001.1, read on the forward strand.
ATCAGCAATACTGCATGTGGATATTCTTTTAAATAGTTACTGAGCCATCCAATATGTTCAACATCCAGGAAGTTTGTTGGCTCATCCAACAGAAGAACTTCTGGTTGCTCAAGCAAAAGCTTTGCAAGCAAAACTTTTGTCCGCTGTCCACCGCTCAGTGCGGAAACATCCTTATCAAGGCCAATAGCGTCAATACCAAGACCGTGAGCAGCCTCTTCAATTTTTATATCCAATGTATAAAAACCACCAGCTTCCAGTTTATCCTGGATAACTCCCATTTGCTCGAGCAATTCCTCTAATTCTTCTGGAGTTGCCGTACCCATTTTTTCGGTCACATCCGTCAGCATTTTTTCCTGTTCGAACAATGGTAAAAATGCATCCCGTAAGACGTTACGAATGGTTTTCCCTTTTGTAAGAACGGTGTGCTGATCCAAGTAACCATAGTCTGTGCCAGGGGTCCATTCTACCTTGCCAGTATCATGGATTAATTGTTTCGTAATAATATTCATCATGGTTGACTTTCCAACCCCGTTCGCACCAACTAAACCAACATGTTCACCGGCAACCAGCCGAAACGATACATCTTTAAATAACGTGCGATCACCAAAGCTATGGCTTAGTGAATCGATTGTAAGTAAACTCATCTATTAAAAACCTCCGTATAAGTGAAGAAAAACGATCATTATATGTGCATTAAGAAGTTAAGGTGGAAAGTACCAGCCAGAATCCAATAAGACTACTATAACGTGTAACTTCTACTTCAAATTTCATCCTTATTCATTATAGGGGAAAATAGGCGATGTTGCTAGGGGTGTAATCGATTTGTGAGATGCATAACATTATTTTCGACAAATAATAACAAATTTCGGGGAGTGACAGGCACCATTTTGATATTTCCTGTTGCGTTATAATATCTATGTATGTATAATTATTATTAATAAATGTATAATTATTCAAAGATGAATAATTCGGGTAACGAAGGGGCGATTGAATGGTTAATCTATATCTTCTTCCGAATGCAGAAGAAGAGGTGATTGATTCGTATGATGAGGATATCATGGTTACGAATCGGGACGGGAAAATCATTAAGGTTACACATATTAGTGGGAAACAATATGGTTTGTCTGCAGAAGATTTACTCGGACAATCTGTGTATGAGCTAGAGAAAAAGGGTGTGTTTTCCCCGGCGATTACACCACTTGTTCAAAAACAGAAGAAAAAAGTTGTACTAGTCCAAAGTAAACAGGATGGCAGGAAAGTACTAATTACAGGTGTACCACTGTTCAATGAGAATCATGAGGTCGAATTTGTTGTCAGCTACTCGTATGAGGTATCCGAATTGCTTAATCTTCAGGATTATTTGAATGAAATGGAAGGCGAGATGTCGCGGGTAAAAGAGGAACTGGAAACGTATCGTGAGAAAAGTTTCAACTTTGGTGGGTTCATCGCTGAAAGCAAATCGATGAAACAAGTAATGAAGGCCATTAAAAAGGCAGCGCCACTCAAAGTTCCAATTCATCTGCAAGGGGAGAATGGTGTTGGAAAAACAACACTCGCGAAACTCATACATCAAGAGAGTCCCTGGAAGGATGGCCCGTTCATTGAAGTAAATTGTGCGGCTATCCCGGAAGCAATTCTTGCACAGGAGTTAACAGGAAATTTGGAAGAAAGGTCTCAAAAAATGGGATACTTCCAATTAGCAGCATCCGGAACACTCTATTTGGAAGGGGTCGATGAGTTATCGCTCACCTCCCAAAGCATTTTGTTAAAAGCGATGCGATCTCACAAAAGTAATTTTCGATTGATTAGTTCAACCGAAGCCGATATGGAAAATTTGGTCGCAAACAACGGGTTCAGGGAAGACCTATTTTACCAGCTTCATGTGTTACCAATCCAGATTAAACCTTTACGTGAGAGACCTGAAGACTTGAGTGAGATCATACTAAAATACATTGAGAAATTCTGCACGGTCTATCAGTTAGACCGTACACTATCCAATGACCTTTTCCATGAATTGCTGCATTTGGAGTGGAAAGGAAATCAGTTGGAAGTGAAAAATCTGATGGAGAGACTTGTTACGGAGAGTGAATCCACAATCATCACGAAAGAAGACCTTCCAATCAATTACCGTTCGAACGGCGATAGTAAATTGGATTCTCTCGAAATAGAGGGACAGACACTGACACATATTTTAGAAACCGTCGAAGAAAAAGTTTTAATAAATGCGAAAAACCATTGTAAGACGACAACGGAAATGGCAAAAATGCTGGGAATCAGCCAGCCATCCGTCGTACGAAAGCTAAAAAAATATTCCATATAATGCGTGTTCAAAAAGGAGGATAAAAATGACCGAGGTCGTCTAAGTTCTCAGGCGTCCTGTTGCAACGCCGACACTAGCACGTCCTGTGCGTCGAAGTTCGAGGCGGCGCAGCTTTGAGCACTAAGAAAAGCTTCTCTGCATATGCTTCGCACGTAGGAAAAGTGTATTTCTTTTCCAAGGAATGGAACGTATGCAATTAATACGTGAGTAGCGGGCTTGCGCGTGTTGTGCTGACTTCTACGTTGCCCACAAATGTTTTCGGTGGGACGAGTAACCGCAGTCCCAGGACGTGGGCGGTCTAAGTAGAAGATCCGCTATCGCCAACGAAGAAATTCGACGCGTCATTTTTACCGGACCTTTTGAACAACCTTATATAGATAAAGGAGCAATCACTATGAACAGCGAAAACCAGGATTGGCTTAAATTAGTAGATAACATTGGAAATTATTTAGCACCAAGTATGGCAAAAGACCATCCGAATTTACCGGTCGTCAAAGCGGAAGGTTGCTATTACTACGGAGCGGATGGAAAAAAATATTTGGATTTCACATCAGGAATTGCAGTAGAGAACGTCGGCCACCGGCATCCAAAAGTCGTTGAAGCGATTAAAGACAGCACAGATCATTTAATTCACGGGCCATCCGGAGTAATTATCTATGAATCTATTTTAAAGCTGGCACAGGAGCTTCAAGGAATTCTCCCGCCTAAACTGGATAATTTCTTCTTCGGAAACAGTGGTACAGAAGCAATTGAAGGAGCTTTAAAACTAGCAAAATATGTTTCAAAGCGTCCATATGTCATTTCATTTACAGGTGGATTCCATGGCCGTACAGTCGGTTCCTTAAGTGTTTCCACATCCAAAAGTAAATATCGTAAACATCTGCAGCCATCATGGTTAACATACCAGTTGCCATATGCAAATCCCGAAGAATGTCCAGCAGATTCGGATCCGGAAGTATTTTTTGCCGAAAAACTAGAGAAGGAAGCAGCGAAGTTATTTCAGCATCAAGTAGATCCGGAAGAAGTTGCTTGCATGATTGTAGAGCCTGTACTTGGTGAGGGCGGATATATCATTCCACCGAAATCCTGGTTAAAAAAAATCCGCGAAATTTGCGATCGCCATGGTATTTTACTAATTTTTGATGAAGTACAAACAGGCTTCGGGCGTACTGGAAACTGGTTCGCAGCACAAACCTTTGATGTGACACCAGATATTATGGCTGTTGCCAAAGGAATTGCAGCAGGTATGCCGCTCGGTGTAACAATAGCTTCCAAAGAGTTAATGGCACAATGGCCAATGGGAACCCATGCGACAACATTTGGTGGAAATCCGATTGCCTGTGCTGCAGCAAGAGCATCCATTGCAGTAATCAAAGAGGAAAAATTGCTGGAGAACTCCCGTGAAGTCGGAGAATATGCACGTAATCGCCTAGAAAAACTGAAAAATAAATTTCCAATCATAAAAGATGTACGTGGTGTTGGATTAATGATTGGATTCGCTTTACAAAATGTTGAAACAGGAGAGCCAGATGGCGAAGCAGTTATGAAAGTATTGGATGGTTGTCTGGAAAAAGGTGTCCTGTTCTACTTATGTGGAAATGCAGGTGAAGTGATTCGTATGATTCCACCATTGACTGTATCGAAAGAGCAAATTGATGACGGAATCGAGGTACTGGAAGAGGTACTGGAATCGATTTAGCTAGTGACTGGAATAGAAAGCTTGTAAGAAATGAGGAGAATAACAATGATGAATGAAGAAAAAGAAGCATACGAAGCAGATGAAAAGCATACAAAAAAAGATTTAATGAAGTTTTTGCTTCCCTCCTTATTTGGAGTTATTATTTTCCTGTTTCCGATTATTGATGGGGATTCTTTTAACATACCATTAGGAATTATTACTGAATTTTTAATTGAATTTTTATCAGGTGGGTTATCAGCCATTATTACTTACACGATGGTGTTATCAACCGTCCTGACCATTTTTGCAATGATTATGAAACCAAATTTTATTATGAAGTCAGAATTTCTTAAGAATACGTTTCATGTCTCCATATTTTGGTTGGTAGTTCGGATATTAGGTACCATTTTTGCAATCATGACGTTTCATGAAATAGGTTTTACACTGATCAATTCCGAAATTACCGGACAAGTTATGTTCGGATTGCTTACGAGCCTGATTGTATGGTTCTTTGTGGCATCGTATTTAATGCCGTATTTAATTAATTTTGGTGCAATGGAATTTGTAGGAACCTTACTGCGTGGAACCATTAAGCCATTGTTCACATTGCCGGGCCGCTCGGCAATTGACCTGCTGGCATCATGGGTAGGAAATGTAAATGTCGGTGTTGTTATTACAAGGGAGCAATATCAAGATGGTTATTACACAGGCAGAGAGGCGGCAGCGATTGCGACGTGTTTTTCAACCGTCTCACTTCCGTTCTGTCTCGTGATTGCCAATATGCTTGATGTCGGGCATATGTTTCCAATCTTTTATTTGACGATCGTCATTGCTGGAGTAGTTAGTGCTGTTATCATCCCGAGAATCCCACCGATTTCCAGAATACCGGACACGTATTATAAACGTAGCCAAATTCATGAAGAGATACCTGAAAATACGTCAGCGTTTAAGTGGGGACTTCATCAGGCAGTAAAGCGTGCGAAAGGTGCAGGCTCATTTAAAAATCAGTTAAATCAAGGGACTGAAATATTTCTAGGAATCGTATTTGTTCTACTGCCACAAGTAATGGCGATTGGTACGATTGCATTGATAATTGCCGAATTTACACCTGTTTTTCAATGGATTTCTCAGCCGATGATACCGATTCTAAATTTGTTGCAGATCCCGGAAGCAGCTGCAGCAGCTCCAGCGACAATTATCGGATTTATTGATATGTTCCTACCAGCCGTTCTTGCATCTGGAATTGAAGCGGAGATGACCAGATTTGTAGTAGGTGCACTTTCCTTAGTTCAAATTATTTATTTAACGGAAATGGGTACGTTGTTGCTCATCTCGAAAATTCCGGTTAAATTCAGCCATTTACTAATCGTATTTATCGAACGTACGTTAATTTCTTTGCCTATCATTGCGTTGATTGCGCATATGATTTATTAATTTTATTTGCAGGCGGTGCTACAATTGTATATACAACAACTAATTGAAAAAATTGGCAAGGATAAAATCAGCCAAAATAAACCGGTGTTGATGCAGCATAGCAAGGATGAATCCATTCATCCTGCTGTTGAACCTGACGTCGTTTGTTTTCCCGAATGTGCGGGAGATGTAGCGGAGATTCTTAAATTTGCTTGTGCCAATTTGGTGCCGGTCACCCCATTTGGTGCGGGATCAGGACTGGAAGGACAAGCAATACCGATTCAAAAGGGGATCGTGATGAATTTTGAACGCATGAATAAAATCATTGAATTTTCTCCGGAAGATATGCGGGTTACCGTTCAAGCAGGTGTTACTCGTTTACAGCTGAACCGACTGGTGAACGAGTACGGGTTAATGTTTTCGGTTGATCCAGGAGCGGATGCGATGATTGGTGGTATGGTTGCTACGAACGCAAGCGGGACAACGTCAGTCCGTTATGGAGCAATGCGTGATCAGTTGCTTGATCTGGAAGTAATGCTTGCTGATGGGACGATTATACGTACCGGTTCACAAGCGAGGAAATCTTCATCTGGCTATCATCTTACAGGACTATTTACTGGTTCAGAGGGGACCCTCGGAATTATAACCGAAGTTACGCTAAAACTTCATGGTATCCCTGAATACAATATGATGGCCAGATGTACTTTTAATTCGTTGGAGGATTGTGCTAGGGCCGCCCAGACGATTTTACAGGCGGAGATTCCCGTTCTGCGTATGGAACTGATTGACGCTGTCAGCATCTCAATGATCAACCATCATAGTGGGGAGGCCTTCCCGGAGAAGCACTCATTGTTTTTTGAATTTGCCGGGTCAAAAAGAGCAGTTGAAGAAGAAGTTGCACTTGCAAGCGAATTAATGCATGATCTTGATTGTGAGAATTGGGTAGCAGCAAATGATCCGATAAAGATGAATGGGATTTGGAAAGCTAGAAAAGATTTAAATTATGCGATTGCCCATCAACCAGAGACCTGTGAAATCGGTGGTGATGTTTGTGTGCCAATTTCACGTACACCCGAACTTGTTTCTTTTGCCAGAACCAGGATGGATCAAAGTGGTCTGAAAGGAGCAATTTGGGGACATATCGGGGACGGTAACTTTCATACAAGTGTGATGTATAACCCAAATGTAGTTGGTGAATTTGAAACAGCAGAGCAGACGAGTGATGCCATTGTTTTAAAGGCAATTGAAGTAGGCGGCACATGCACCGGCGAACATGGGGTTGGACTTGGCAAAATGAAATTCCAGGAAGTAGAACATGGTGAGGCGTTGGAAGTGATGAAGCGAACGAAACATATGTATGATCCAAAAGGAATCCTAAACCCTGGTAAACTATTTATAGATTAAAAAAGCGAACAGTGCCTGGCACTGTTCGCTTTTTTCGTGTTTAATTGCCGCGATAAAGATGGATTAGATTTTGATTTTGCCCTCTTGCAAAGACATCGGTTCGATTAGGGCCCCAAGAAACAGCAGCAGGGGCTGATGTTAATGTCCCGCCAAGATTTTCCCAATCCAACCAGCGGGTGCCGTTCCATGTTCGCTTATAAAGTCTGTTATTTGTTCCTCGAGTGAATACATCAAGCTGATTTGGTCGGAGAGAAGAGACAGTTGGGGCACTTGTTAATGTCCCACCAAGGCTTTCCCAATTGCTCCAACTCGTTCCATTCCACCATTTGTGAATTAAATCTTGGTTTTGCCCTCTTGCAAAAACATCAATCCGATTTGGACCCCAAGAGACAGCAGCTGGTTCGGATGCTAAGGTACCACCTAGGTCTTCCCAATCTTCCCAACGTGAACCATTCCATGTTTTTTTATAAAGGCGATTACCTGTACCGCGTACAAAGACATCGAGCTGATTTGGACGGCGGGAGGATACAGCTGGACCACTCGTTAATGTCCCGCCAAGGCTTTCCCAATCACTCCAACTACTACCATTCCACCATTTATGATAAAGGGCTTGGTCTGTACCGCGTACAAAGGTATCGATTCGATTAGGTCCCCAAGAAACTGCTGCCGGTGGAGATGTTAATGTGCCACCAAGGCTTTCCCAATTGCTCCAGCTTCTGCCGTCCCACCATATATGGTAAAGACTTTGATCTGTTCCACGACCAAAAACATCGAGCCGATTTGGTTGCCATGACGCCACTGCTGGTGCAGAAGTTAATGTGCCACCTAAGTTTTCCCAACCGGACCAACCTGGAGCTGGTTGCTCTGCGTCATCTTCGAATTCATCTAACGTAATTTCGATGACTCTAATCAACACACGATTTACTAAGTTTTGAGGTATATTAAATTGCCTGAACAGGAGATTAAACCAAGGTACTTGCCGTTGAAATTGATTATAGATTTGATTTGCCGGCAAGTTGGTGTTTGCTTGATTGAGCGTATAGCTTACGACAAAGAAAAATACATAATCAACGATTTGTCTGTTCATTCCAGCCTGCACTAATTGCGAATATAAATTATTGTGCTCTGTTCGCAGCGTTTGCAGGACTTCCTGTACACTCGGCTGTTGACGCATATTCAGAAAAGATGGATCAATATAACTCATTGGAACATAATAGGCTGGTAAATAAGGATAATAGTAATACATTTGCATTCCTCCGCTTTTTCATTAGCATATGCATGAAGAAGAAATACGGGAATAAAAAACACAAGGAATCAAATTTAGGCAATGGAATCCCCTATTGTCAAACACTGCCTATAAGATAGATGCAATTATGTACTTTCAAATCGACAAATATCGCCAAAATCCGGGGAGTGACAGGCACCTGTAAAATTTTTGGTATTAAAATTGAATATAAAACAAAAGCTAAGTTGGAACTGTAATAAATCGTCAAAGGAGGTGTGATATATATGCGGACTTTAAAGACCATTGCGTTAACATTGATTATAATTGGTGCTCTTAATTGGGGTCTGATTGCCTTTTTTCAATTTGATTTAGTAGCCTCAATATTCGGTGGGCAGGACGCTTTCTTATCAAGATTGGTCTATGGACTTGTTGGATTGAGTGGCCTTTACTATATAGTTGCTCTGTTTAACCCTATGGAAGCAGCAATGGATGCGGATAATGATGAAGGAAGACGACCTGGAAACCTTAATTATGGGACAGAGTTTGGGGAGGAAACAGAAATTTCCAACCGAACTACAACTATTTCCGAGGATACAGAAGAAATGTTAAACCGACCAAGTGATAGGGAGTAACTTTCGTCTTTGGGATTAATGAAGCTGACTAAAGGCAGTAATTTATTCTCTATAAAAAGGCGTGGATCACGAATAATTGAATTTGATCTACGCCTTTCGACAGAATTCGGGAAGTGACAGGCACCAACCTCGGTTCTTTGGCGCAAATCTGATTGCGGCACATATATCGAAAAAACCATCCGATGTTGGATACACCGGATGGTTTTTGTTAGCTTGCATTCTCATTTTCATCTTCTTCTTGAACATCAATATTAGCATCAACGTCAACATCTTCTTCTTGAACATCAACATCAGCATCAACATCATCTTCATTTTGAATTAGCTCATCATCACCGTAGAAGTAATCACTTGCATTTACTGGTTCCCAATCTTCATTAGGTGTATAGAAACGCAGTAGGTCTCCATTTAAAACTTTATCGGATAGTTCCAACTCATGAAGGACGGTCTCTTTCATTTCAAGCATTTCATCCGTTGGTTCTTCGATTACTTCTTTCGTTGTATTGTCATAAAAGATTCCATTAATCGAACTGTATTTTTCTGTAACGAAGTCACCATTTCGGAATGGAACAAATTCTTTATGGTCTTCAGAAAACATATCGGTACCAAATAAAATATAATCTTTTGCATCAATACCTAAAATATGCAATAGGGTAGGCATAACATCAACAAGACTGGAATAGGCATGATTGGTTCCTTGGCCGTCTACACCTGGAATACGAATCATAAATGGAACACGTTGTAATTCTGAATTTTTTAATGGTGTGATTTCTTCTCCCATAATTTCTGCCATTGCCTTATTATGATTTTGTGAGATGCCATAATGGTCTCCATAAATCATTATAATGGAATCTTCATAAAGACCAGCTTCTTTTAAATCAGTAACGAATTGCTCTAATGATTCATCTAAATAACGAGCTGTCTGAAAGTATCGATCGACCGTACCATCACCGGTTTCTGCAGGTGGAAGGCTTGCTTCTCCTTCATCAAGTACAAATGGATGATGGTGTGTCAATGTCATCATATGTGCATAGAATGGTTGATCCATCTCTTCTAGTAATGGAACAGATTCTTCAAAGAATGGCTTATCTTTTAAACCATAATTGATAACATTTTCATCACTCATATCATAGAAAATGTCATAATAGTATTCGTTTATACCAAGATGTTTGTATACTTCATCACGATTCCAGAACGATTTACCGTCTCCATGAAATACGCCACTCGTATAACCTTGTTGCTGATCTAGTATAGCCGGTAATGCTTGATACGTATTGTCTCCTTTTGTTACGAAAGCAGACCCTTGTGGCAGACCATATAAGGACGTATCCGTTGTCAACTCCGCATCAGCTGTTTTTCCCTGCTCTGTTTGATGGAAAAAGTTATCAAAGTAGGTGTAATCCTGACTCTGATCATTTACCAATGAATTTAAGAATGGCGTAACTTCCTCACCATGTAGTTCATAATCAATGAGGAAGGACTGAAATGATTCCAGATGGATCTTGATAATATTCTTTCCTTCACCAGTTCCAAAGAACTCGGCATTTGGTGCAGCATACTTACTTTTTGTATAATTTTCTACTTCTGTAATATCACTGCTGTCAGCCAGAACTCGTTGTGTCGAGGATTCAAAGCTTTGAATCCCATCATAAATCATAAAATTATAGGTACCTAGATATTTCACCAAATAATTTCTGTCAAATGCACGTTCCAATAGTTGCGGTCGATCGATTTCAGCTAATCCTAGATTTACCCCGAAAGCAATCGCGCCAGCAGCTAATACCATGAATGGCTTGCGCAGCTGTACACGTTCTGTTGACCAATTTGATTTAAATCTGTTATACAATACGATTAAAATACCCAAATCCAGTGCATAAAGAATGTCGTACGGTGCCATTAAACCTAGTATACTACCACCCAAACTACCAAAATTGTCCGTTTGCATCATGGTAGCTATAGTAATAAAGTCACCATTAAATCGGTAATACACAACATTTGCATACAAGATAAAGCCTAGAATAAAGGAAAAAATAATAATTCGGCGTCCGGCTTTTTTTCCTACAGCGAACAATGCCAGTCCGAGAAAGATTAATCCTGAACTTAGAGGATTAAAGAATAATAGGAACTCCTGCATTGCACCACTAACACCTAAGTCAAATTCAGTTTTATATATCGTATATGTTTTTATCCAAAAAAGAACAACAGCGATTGCGAAGAATCCCATCTTCGAAGATAACAATTTCTTCACTTTTTTCACCTCATAGTTTATAATCAGCTAATTATATTTACATAGAAATGCATTAGCTACAAGTTGCAATTATATAGCAGTACCTAGTGTTAAGTCAAAGTGTTTTTTATGTAAAATTTGTGGCAAAGCAGACGACACTAGGGATAGAAGGAATAAATTAAGTTAAAAAGACCTATCTTTCTAGAGAATAAAAATTTTTAGGAAGCAGGGAGAACGATTATTTCCTTCTGCATCAAAAAGCGGTTAAAATGAAGGATAGAAAAGGAGTGGTGAAAATGGATACACCAATGATATATGAAATGCGTAAACCTTCTACTATAAAGGAGGGGAAGACGTATCCTGCATTATATCTTATTCATGGAATGGGGAGTAATGAGCAGGATCTATTGGGGTTAGTTCAGGGACTTGAGGAATCCTGTTACATATTCAGCGTGCGAGGTCCAATCAGTCAGCCACCAGGATATGCTTTCTTCACGATTGAAGGATTTGGTAATCCAAATCGGGAAGTATTCGATCAAGCTATCACACAATTAACCCAATTTATCGATTACACATGTGAAAGGTATCCAATCGATAAGGACAAACTGCATTTTACTGGATTCAGCCAGGGAGCGATTCTTTCCATGACACTTGGCGTGGTATTGGGGAATCGTGTGAAAGGTATTGCGGCACTAAGTGGTTATATTCCGGAATTTGTAAAACATGATTATGACATAAAGGATGTTCGCAATTTATCCATCTTTATATCGCATGGTGAGATGGATCAAGTGCTACCATTTAAATGGGCATCAGAAAACGAGAAATTCTTTAAAGAGCAGGGTGCAAATGTAATTTTTAAACAATACGCGTCAGGACATACTGTTTCCCAGGAGAATTATAATGATTTGAGGGAATGGTTTGGAATGATCGGATTATAATAGAAGAAACCGGAACAAAAAGGAAGCCATAGCTATGATTGCTATGGCTTCGCTTATATCCTAAATATAATAAATTTCGACAAAAATCGGGGAGTGACAGGCACCTATAATGTTAATTTTAATAGGTCGTCATTTTGGTTGACGGATGGGCTTTCAGTACCTTTAACACCCAGATATTCTTCCGTGTTTGTGACGACAACTGGTGTGGTTGTTCGGTATCCAGCTTCTTGGATCTTCGTGATGTCAAATTCAATAAGCAGGTCACCTTGTTTTACCCGATCACCTTGATTGATATGTGGTGTGAAATACTTTCCTCCCAGTTTAATCGTATCAACGCCAATAAATATAAGTACTTCGGCTCCATCGTCTGAAGTGATTCCTAATGCATGGCCAGTTGGAAATAGTGTAGTAACGACGCCATTGACAGGGGAGACTGCTTCACCCTTTTCAGGCTCAATGGCAATCCCTTTACCAACTGTTTCTGTCGCAAATAGCGGATCATTAATCTCTGACAAGGGTACGACTTTTCCAAGTAAAGGACTACCGATTGTTTCAGGTTTTACACCAACAATGAGATGGTTGTAATTGTCATCTACTTTCTTCGTTTTCCCTTCGTAACCAAAAATGTATGTTAAAAGAAATCCAAGAACAAAAGCAACTCCGATACCAATTACATATTGTCCGATAGGTGAAAAGGCTGGAATGGACAGTAAACTAGGTAGTACAAAATCATTCATTTGAACACCAAGGGCGCCATTGATTGCACCACCTATTGCACCAGCAATGATGACATAAATCATCGTCCGTCGATAACGCAGTATGATACCGTAGTTAATTGCTTCTGTAGTTCCGGCCAAGCCCCCAGGAACAATACCACTGGCGGCGAGTGCTTTCAAGTCTTTATCACGCGTTTTCATGAAAACAGCAATCCCTATACCAACCTGCGCAAATGGTGCTGGTGCAGCCATTGCAATAATTGGATCAGGTCCTGTTGCAAGATTTGCGATAGCAATTGGTATGACGGTCCAGTGTAAACCTGCAATGGTCAGGAACGTCCAAGCACTACCCATAACAGCTCCTGCTAGCATTCCACTCGTATCACTAAGGAAACTAATGAGAGAACCAAGCGCTTCTCCAACAATAGTTCCTATAGGACCAAAAACGAGCATGGTCAACGGAACGAGAATCAATAACGAAATCATTGGGTTGATAAACATTTGAATATCTTTATAAATGACTTTTTTCAAGAACTTATCTAATGCTGCATAAACAAACATAGCTATAAAAATTGGAAAAACGGTAGAGGAATAATCTGCCAAAAGAACAGGAATTCCTAAAAAGTCGATGGTCCGGGTTCCGCCTTCTACGAGGTGTACAATTTCTGGTGTTAGAAGGGACGCTCCAATAACACCACCGACATATCCATTCGCGCCTAGTTTAATCGCAATTGAAATCCCTAGAAATACAGGAAGGAAGTGGAACACGGCATCTCCTGCTGCTGAAAGAACGATATAGGTACCGCTTTCAGAAGATAGCCAACCTACCATCGTTAAAACTGCTAACAGCGCTTTCAGTAAGCCCGCACCTGCGAGCACACCGATGATCGGTGCAAAACTTCCGGAAAGTACTCCTAATACTTTAGTCAGCGCAGATTCTTCTTTGTCTGGTAAATCTTTTTGTTCGTTGTTCTCATGGTGATGATTACTCATAATACTATTCTCCCCTATACTGTATTGATAAAATTTAGAAGGATAAAACGAAGGTAGAGATGCGAACATAGCTCGTCCTGTTACATTTTATCATGTGAATAAAATTTTAAAATAAATCACCTTTTCAAAATCTTAGTGATGAAAGCGGTGTTATGGTATTATTATATTTAAATCTATTGCAATCTGTTAGGACTTATTTAACTTAAAGCGGATTAAAATCACCTACATTTTTAATGAATCAAGATTTACTGGGGGAATCTGGTTTGGAAACTTCAAAAATTGTCTCTACAGCTATGAAAATACACTATATAACACAATTAAATACGTATGTATTAGATCAAAATGTGGATTTTATTTACTATCACGAACTAATTTCTATTCCGGATTTTATGCCTGGTTCAGGTGAAGCGGATGTTTTGAATTTTAATAAAAAAATAAAACAACGAATGCATCTTTATTCTTATATAAACGAATGGGGATTACACTATTTTGGGTATTCTTTTAAAGAAAAGGAAGATGTATATACGATTATTATCGGTCCCTATTTTGAAAATACACCTAATTTATTTCGTTTATCTAGGGAATATAATTTCAGCAACAAACAAAGTAATGATCTAAGAGTAGTGAGCGATAAAATTTCAATACTCACTATAGAGCAAGCTAGCGGTTTTGCAGCTGTTCTCCAAGAGGTTGACAAAATGATAAATAATGAAACAACGCCGACAATTATTATAGAAGAAAAAAATAATAATTTTGCATCTAAGAAGATAGATAATATTAACGTAGACGAAGACGCTGAACTGGTAAAACTACGCTACAAAGTCGAAAAAGATTTTATGCATGCCGTTGAATATGGCGATAAAACGTCTGCTTTAAAACTGATAAGTTCAGACAATATGCTGTTTTCTTTTTCGGAACGATTTCCAACTCAACCCCTGCGTCGATTGAAAAATTTAAGAATCGTACTAAATACTTTACTGCGCACAGCAGCAAGAAATAGTGATGTCCCGGCTATATTGATTCATCATATTTCCGAAAAATATGCATTTGAAATAGAGCATGCAAATAATATAGCCTCCATAAATCAATTACAGGATCGTATGATTGAAGAGTATTGTGACTTAGTAACTTCAAACACATTAAGAAATTATTCAAGAATGACGCAAAGGGTGATTGAACACCTACTTAGTTTTTATGATAAGCAAATAAATAAGGAAGAATTAGCGTTACTTTGTGATACACATGCAGGTTATTTATCCCGGAAATTTAAACAAGAAACCGAACTAACAATAACTGCTTACCAGCAAATGATAAGACTAAGTAAAGCAAAACATCTGTTAAAGACAGAAACTTTATCTATTGAAGAAATAGCTTGGGTTATTGGTTATGAAGATCCTTCCTACTTTGCAAGGGTTTTTAAGAAAGATATTGGCTGTACACCATCTGAGTATAGGGATGGAAAAATTCAATAGGAAAAGCTGGCCTTTACGTGAAGAGCCAGCATGTTTTTATTTTTATAAATGAAAGTTGGAATAATTACGCCGTGCATGTGCTGTTTACGTAAGTTTCTTTAGAATTAGGAGTAGCACAACCAAATCGAAAAATGAAAGCGAGTTACTTCTGAATATCTACTCCAATCATTGAGTAAAACAAAGGAAAAAGGAGTAAAGATATGAAAAAAAGAGTTGGACTCGTTTTCATTTCCGTTGTTTCCGTTTTCATCGTCAATGTTATCGATTTCATGAACTTTGTAAAAAACTCCCTTATATACCATAATTAAAGTAACAAGAAAAGGGAGGGATAAAACATGAAAAAGATGATGAAAGAATTACTAAAAGAATCCTTTGATTTGTATGTGGACGCATATGAAAGAATGAGCCGCTAACAACTATAAATCGGAAAGAAGATGAGATACGATGAAGAAAATTTTTGAAAAACTGGATCAGCATATTGAAAAAAATGCAGAATTCTATGGCCAAATCTTTAGAAAAAGATAATACGGTGAAAAAGCGAGGATATAAACATGTCAGTAAGCAAATTTTATAAAAGTGATCCCCAAAACCGATTCCCTGTAGGTAAATGAGAATCGGTTTTTATTATGACTTTTTTTGTATTGTGAGCAAATCCTTAAAAACCTCCATTAAATTCTTCCAACATACAGCTGTCATGCCGGAAAAACCTCGACAAGATTCGACAAAACTCGGGGAGTGACAGGCACCAAATATTTTACTTTCTATTTACCGAAAACTACTTGATATTTATCGGTAATAGATTATAATAATATTGTAAGCGGTTTCGCGTTTTCATACAAAAGGGGATGAATAATATGGTTACGTTTTTTGTATCTATCATTCTATTAATTGTCGGGTACTTTACGTACGGAAAATTTATAGAGAAAATTTTCGCTCCGACAGATAGTAGAGATACACCGGCAATATCGGCAGCAGATGGGGTAGACTTTGTGCCGATGCCAAAACAAAAAAATGCGATGATTCAATTGCTGAATATCGCTGGGACGGGCCCAATCTTTGGTCCAATTATGGGTGCTTTATTTGGTCCAGTAGCTTTTTTATGGATTGTTTTCGGTTCAATCTTTGCAGGGGCAGTGCATGATTATTTAACCGGAATGATATCCATTCGAAACAAAGGGGCACATATACCTGAGCTTGCAGGTAAGTTTCTTGGGAAATTTTCACGAAATATTGTGAACGCTTTCTCTTTATTGCTATTAGTTCTGGTAGGTACTGTATTTGTTACGACTCCAGCTTCACTCATTGATATTTTGCTTGATGGAAAAGTAGCTTTCGGGGTTATTTTAGGATTTATTTTCATATACTTTTTCCTATCCACGATTCTACCAATTGATAAAATTATCGGTCGGATTTATCCGGTGCTCGGGGCAGTACTATTATTCGGAACGATTGCTATCGGAATATCGCTGATTTTCTCGGATTATACGATTCCAGAATTATCGTTAGTAAACTTGCATCCAGACAATTTACCAATTTTCCCAATGTTGTTCTTTACTATTACTTGTGGGGCGCTATCTGGATTTCATGCAACACAGTCGCCAATTATTTCAAGGACAACGCAAAAAGAATCACAAGGACGTTATATTTTCTACGGTATGATGATCGCTGAAGCAATCATTGCTATGATTTGGGCAGCAGCAGCGATGAGTTTATTCGATGGACAAACGTTAAGTGAAATCATTGCGGGTGGTACAGCATCTGCTGCTGTAAATGAAATAGCAATTACGTTACTCGGAGCAGTTGCTGGAACAATTGCTGTGTTGGGTGCGATTGTACTTCCAATCACTTCCGGGGATACCGCATTTCGTGCGGCACGATCTATTGTTGCGGATTATTTAAATATCGGACAGAAAAAAGTAATCAATCGATTGATGATTGCAATACCGCTATTTGTGATTTCATTTGCGCTGACCTTTATCGATTTCAATATTCTATGGAGATACTTTTCATGGGCAAACCAATCCACCGCAGCAATCGCCCTTTGGATTGCAACGATGTATTTATTTATTAAAGGAAAGAACTATTTCGTTTCCTTAGTTCCTGCCATCTTTATGACGTATATGGTATTTGTGTATATTTTGAATGCTAAAATTGGATTCAACTTAGACTTAAATATCTCATTCGTACTTGGGTTGGTGTTAACCGTTGCTCTAACTTTCGGATTCTTTAGAAGAGCGAAAAGAAACAGAGTGGATGAAATAGAAGTAGATATGAAAGCAGCATAGTCAATAATAAAAGCCTTTCTTTTCTTTCAATAGAAGAAAAGAAAGGCTATTTTTATTCGACAAAATTCGGGAAGTGACAGGCACCTTATTCAGGGGAAGCTTCGATCGTGGAGGCGATTTCTGAGATAATCATTTCACTGCCAATAATTGGTGATTCTTTTTCCGGATCTGCCTTGCTTCCTTTGTGTGCTTCCTTAAAATGATCACTGTTTCTCCAAAGCGTGAAGTTTTCCATCGTTTCCCAGTACATATTTACATTCATTTCATCGTATTCCTCAATATTTTGGGTAATCAGCACTTCCACTTTATGAAAACCTTCCATTTTTTGCAGAGGACCTGATTTGGTAAAGGCTGGTGCCATTTTTGCAGCCATTCCTTTTTTTGTCTTGATTCTGTTTGTTACGATAATCATATCGACAGCCTCCTTGATTTTTTCAAAAGTTACGAGATAAGAACTTACAATATCAGTATACCTTTTTATTGACGTTTCTGTCACATAGAGGATAATGACCAATTTGAAAGAAGTCTTCACTTATGAAAAAGAAGGTTATCTCGAAAAAGTATCGAATTAGTACTATACTAAGAAAGTTTATAAAAATAGGAAATCTAAATGATGGAGGTAAGGCAATGAAAGAATGGTCGAAAGATATCGAAATAGATGCACCCATCGAAGTAGTTTGGAGTTATTTGGATGGTTCTTCATTGGATAAGATGAAGCAAATTATGCCTCAAGTGGTGGACCAGAAGCCAGTTAAAATAACGGACGAAGTAGTTGGAAGCGTCTATCGGCAGAAATATAAAGAAGGTAAACGTATCGAAGAATATGATGTAGAAACATTGGAATATAGCAATACAACCGATGAAAAAAGACTTAAAGTCGGCTTTACCCTTGCAAATATGTTTGAGATTACGGCATTATATGAATTAAAAAAAATCACGGACAATAAAACGTATTTTAAATATACAACTACAAATAATCCATTGAAATGGTTTATCAAGCTATTTTTAGTGTTCGCTTCCGATAAGGTGGTCGTACAATTTATAGAACGAGTGAGGAATGTAGCAGAGTCAAAAACACCTTAACGGCTTTATTGAATTCGTTCTATGAAACCGTTAGGATATAATTAGAAAATAATAGTAGGAGTGAGCAATATGTATCGAACAGTAGATGACTTTTTAAGAGATTGGAAGAATTCTTCAAATGGCACCATCCAGGTTTTGGAATCATTGACAGATGATAAATTGGACCAGGCGATTGTTGAGGGACATAGTACACTTGGTTGGCTTGGTTGGCATATTACGACAAGTACTGCATTTTTTGCTGATATGGTAGGACTGGAAGTAACGGTTCCATCAGAAGGTTCTGTACCTCAGGAAGCTGCAGTAATTGTCCAAACGTATAAAGAAGTTTCAGAAAAACTAGTTCAGGAGATCAAGCAGAAACTGACGGATGAAAAAATGTTAGAGGAAGTAGATCAATTTGGTAGACCAACACCTCGTGGGGCAATTCTAAGAGATGTGATTCACCATCAAACACATCATCGAGGTCAAATGACTGTTCTGTTGCGTCAGGCAGACCTGCATGTTCCTGGGGTAATGGGACCGACAAAAGAACAGGGTAATTACTAGACATACAAGAAAACGTAGGTGAACAACATGTTCCTAAAGCGTATTGAACTGCTGCATACACATATTCCATCTTATGAAAACTACCCTTTTTCCATCCCTACCATTAAAAATCTACAACAATTGGAGTTAAAAAATAATATAACTTTTTTTGTTGGTGAAAATGGTTCAGGTAAATCGACGCTTTTAGAAGCAATTGCTGATAAATGTGAGTTTAATACAGCGGGCGGAGGACGGAATAATTACTATGATGTACATGCTTCCGAATCAGCACTCGGAGATTACATTAGGCTATCGTGGCTACCGAAAGTCTCGAATGGTTTCTTTCTTCGGGCAGAATCCTTTTTTAATTTTGCTTCGCATGTTGATACCGTAGGCGCAAATGATTCCTATGGGGACGATCCTTGCATGAACAATCCCATGGAGAATCATTTATATCTCTTTTTGCGAACCGATTTCATCGGAGAGGCATCTATTTACTGGACGAACCGGAGGCTGCATTATCGCCTCAGCGTCAACTTTCGTTTTTGAAAATGTTGCATGATTTGGTCTCATCAGGCGAAAGTCAGTTCATTATCGCAACACATTCTCCAATTCTTTTAGGCTATCCCGATGCAACCATATTAGGTTTTGATCAGGGTAAGATTAAAGAAATAGATTACGAGATGACAGACTCCTATCAAATTACTAAAAGCTTCTTACAAAATCGAGAAAGGTTTTTACATGAGATTTTTGCCGATGAATAATAGGAGGATAAGCTCAGTCCATGGAACTGAGCTTATTTCATTGGTTATCGCCTATGATTATACTTCTATCTTCAGAAATACATCTTTTTTTGTTTGTAAGGTTAGAATACTGTACTATAATCATCATGGACGTTTGTAACTAAAAAAATAGGTGAGTAGGTAATTAAATGCTGAAAAAACTAGCGAATAGCATATATTATATGCCTCATTATTCAGAAACGGATCGCCCCACTTTAGGGTTGATTTGTGGAGAAACATATAGCTTGGTCGTCGATTCAGGGAATTCTCCGGCACATGCAAACGATTTTCTTAACCTGGCCGGAGAGAAGGCCAAATCGCCCATTAAGTTTGTTGTCCTTACACATTGGCATTGGGACCATATTTTTGGTATGAAAACAATGGATTTATTAGCGATAAGTCACGAGGAAACGAAGAAGAAGATAGAGGAACTGAAAAACGTAAAATGGGATGATGCGTCTCTTGATGCCCGTGTAGAAACCGGGGAAGAAATAGAATTCTGCCGCGATATGATCAAACGCGAAATGCCAACGCGTGACTATTTGGAGTTACAGGCACCGGATCTTTCCTTCCAAACGAAGATGGAAATAGACTTGGGTGGCATTACCTGTGTAGTGGAACATGTCGGTGGGGTACATGCTCAGGATTCATCGATTATTTACGTGCCGGAAGAAAAGGTTGTGTTCCTTGGCGATTGCATCTATCAGGATTTTTATAGTGGCGAGTGGAGTTACGACAAGAAAGAACTTGACATCTTACTGGAAAAAATAAAAAAATACGATGTTGATTGGTATGTAAACGGTCATCAGTCACCGAAAACGCGAGAAGAAATGAACGATTTCTTTGATGAATTAACGAGCATTGGCGAAATTGTAGGAGATGAAGTTTCACTTGAAAAAGCAATCGCAACATTTAACGAGGTGCGAAAGAAAAAGCCAAATGAAGAACAACTGGAATACGTTCAAAACTTTGTAAGTGGTAATCAAAAGAAAGAGAAATAGAATTTTTTCTTAACTTTCTAATTAAAAAAAGGATAGGATGAAATCCCACTTTCTATGATAAAATGGAATAATGTATTACAGCTAGTCTTTCATGATGGCTGAAGATAGAGAACTGGGAGAGAAATCATTTTGAATAAAAAAGACATCGCCGATATCAAGAAACAATTTAAAGTAGATAACGATTTGATGAAAATCAAAGATATTTTTACCGTGTATATTATGAAAGAATCAAGCGATATTTATCATCACCAAAGCACGCCATTTGAGTTGCTTGAACAGGAACAGCAAGAATTATTTATGATGAACTTTAAGAAAGTCCTGACAGGGCAATTAGATCAAAAATTATTTGAACTTAAATTTCAGCGTGATGTAGAGAATAGTAGCCAGCTTATTCTTCATCAAGGGATTTTAACGAACGATACGGAAGAATGGAAAGGCCATATGTTGCAAATGGTTGAAAAAATGCTGAAGGATAAGCAATACGAAATGGATATTGTTGTTACCTTTATCAAAGGTGAATATTTGAAACCGACAAAAAGAAGCGGTGGAGAGACAGAAGAAAGTGTACGAGATAAGGTTTATTCCCATTCTTTCATTCTGGGTAGTATAAACAAAACGCAAGATCCGAAAAAGGAATTGTTATTTGATTATGTAGAGAAGGAATTTAAATATAATTTTGTTGTCGATCCAGTTATTAATCTAAAGACCCCAATAGGAGGGTTTTTATTCCCGTGCTTTACGGATCATGTAGCAGATGTGAATCATGTGCTTTATGCTGCCGAGAAACCGTATGAACTAGATTATCATTTTGTTGAAAAGGTTTTAAATGCAGAAGATGCAATGACTGCTGAAGACGATAAAATTGTATTTGAGGAAATAGTGAAAGACGTGGCTGGAGACCAGATCAATACATCAACCCTTTCAAACGTCTATGAAGAAATCCATCGTGTCGTCGTAGAAAATGAAGAAGAAGATGTACCGAAATTAGATTATAGAGATGTAGAACAAGTATTAAAAAGCAGCGGAATAGAAAATGTCGATCCTGAAAAGGTAGAATCTGCTTTTAAAAAGGTAATTGATGATGAAAAATTTGAGTTGAAAGCAACGAGCATCTTACCAAAATACGAATCCAAGTCGATTAAGATCAAAACAAAAGTAGCAAATATTACCGTCAGTCCACAAGATTTACGGTATATGCGGCAAGTTCATATTAATGGAAAGCTTTGTTTAATGATCGAATTGGAAGAAAATACGATGATTGAAGGCTTTGAAATGATTCCAGAGGTGTTATTTCAGAAGGCAAAAGAACAAGACGAAGACGAAGAAGAATAATTATAGAGAAAAGACAGGTTTAATGATAATCCTGTCTTTTCTCTATGGTTATACAATGGTAGAAACCTTTGCACATTGGACATGGATCAGCTAATGAATGCCAGACAAAGCTGAAAAGCCCTGAGAAGGTAACTCATAGAGCTGATGAGTACCCGAACAAGGTGAAATACCTAGTAAAAGGTAACTCATAAAGCCGATGAGTGCCCAAACAAGGCAGGAACCCAAGTAAAAGGTAACTCATAACCCGTGCAGTTGACTATTATCTGCTTCAACTGAATTAGGAGGCTACGTCAATTTAATCCTTGCCTTAGAATAATAAAAAAAAGAGCCTGGGACATAACTAAAGTGTTTAACTCAAAGCCGAACATTTCGCCATAATAGCGAAGGAAATACACGGAGACTCCTGCGGGATGAAAAGCCTAGGTGAGACTACATAGAGCGATAGCTCGGAGTAGGCTCAGCAGCGCCCGCGAAAAGCGTAGTGTATTTCCGTAGCGGTATATATGCACCAACTATGTTCGGATTTTACTTTGGTTAAAACACTTTTGTCCCAGTCTCTTCCAAAAAATGCTATGCTTCTTTTGCTCCTGCTTCCAATCCTAATTCAACGATCGACTGATTAATCCGCCATACATAATACAGATGATGAATTAGGTCTCGTTTGGATTGATGTCTTTGCGGTGAGTGTCGTTCGATTTGTTCCCGTTCAATGGTGAGACGGTACACTTTTACATCGCCTTCGTTTTTACCTTCAAGTAGATTTGTTACTGCTTCGATATTGTGATCCAGTTTTTCTACCATTGTTGTAAAGACATCCACCAATTCTTCCGGGTAATCAAATCCTTTGCGATAACTCGAAGCAACTAATTGTCTTGCATAGTAATTGATTGCTGCAATTACTGTTATCCATCGAATGGTATCTGATTGAGCGGGTGACTCAGAGCGTTGTGTGATGGAAACAGCTTCATCCTTGATGAGCTGAAGCTTCTGATCCAGTTGAAAGGCGCTTTCGGATAGTTCTTTCACATTTACATCTTCCTTAAATCCCTTTACATAGGTTGTGATATAAGGTTTTAGTTCGTTTAAATAGTCATTAATTGATTCAGAAATTTTATCTCTAGTTTTCTTTGGGAAAATAAAGGTTGATACACCAAGTGCGATGGCAGCACCAGCAATCGTATCAATGACGCGTGCTCCAATCAGGGATAATGTAATGCCACCCATTAAGATGTCGTACATAAATGCAATTAACATCGTAATAAAGACATTCATTAATGTGTAGGAAACACTAAGCAAATAAAATGCTAAAAATAGGACGATAAATATCATAATAACTTCAAAGGTGGATTGGCCAGAAAGAAGCTTAGCCATCGTAAAACCAAGCACCGCTCCAATAATTGTTCCAACAGATCGTTGATATCCCTTTGTGTAAATCCGGCCAATGGATTGCGTTCCTAGTAAGACGATAAACGTTGTAAGGAGTACCCAATATGGCTGGGTAGGTGAGATGATTTGACCGACGATAATTGCTATTGTACCTGCTACAAGAGCTTGGTAGGCTTTTTTGGTTGATGGTTTCAAACCCTTCTGATCATCTTTTACAGGATCTTTGTCTTCCTCTATTGCTTCCTCCTCTGTGTCGCTTTCGCTATGGAGCGATTGCTGGATAGTAATTGCTCCTTTTATCACATGATTCGAAATAGACTCGATACGACGGATTAAAAATAGCCATCTCTCAGGTTGCTGTTTCCGATCAAACAGATCTGCGATAAGCAATCTTAGTGCTTGTACAGAGAGTTCGGCTTCTGCTAAGTTTTGTTTTTCATAGTTGGATGCGAGTACTTCTGTATCACGAAGCGACTCAGTTGACCATATTAAGATGCGCCTTAGTTCATCAATCTCCAGTGCATCGGCTTCTTTTAAGCTTTTAATCGAATTAGTCAACGTTTCGATAAGCATACCCGTATCAAACACATAAAGCCGTAATTGAGCAACCGTTAAACCGGGCCATAATTCCTTAACATCTGCTGCGTTGATGTATCCAGAAACAATGATTGCATACTCTCTAAGCTTGAGAACATGCTTCTGCAGCTGTTTTTCTTGCTTCGGGCTTAGTTCCTTTTTCTTCATTCCTTCTATTAATAGATCAAACGTAAGATTACTCTGAATGTGAAACGAATGAATGCTTCTTTTTAAACTTTTCGCAGTACCTTGAAAAAGAATGAAGTTCATAACGTATGCATATGCTACGCCGATTGCAATGGACATGTAAAACCAAGGAATCTGGTTGCTTGATAGGTTTAAAATGGAAGAAATATATACAGTCATAAATCCAATCATGCAAAGAGAAAAATAACGTACACCAAAGCGAGTAAGATAAAAGCTTCCAAAAATAAGAGTAATCATAACCACATCAATAAAATAGGCATTCCCTGCTAGGATAGAACCGAGCGTTATTCCGAGCATAGCAGAAACACCGATGAACAAAGTGGTTACTTTCTTTTTTTTCTTCGAATCGTCCAAAACGTTCATGATACCCATCATCCCCACCATTGCCGAGACAATACCTGGAAAGAGAGGATCATTTCCGCTTGTACTTACAATG
This sequence comes from Oceanobacillus longus, assembly GCF_042650085.1. Lineage (NCBI taxonomy): Bacteria > Bacillati > Bacillota > Bacilli > Caryophanales > Bacillaceae > Oceanobacillus > Oceanobacillus longus. The sequence continues at coordinate 61,379 of NZ_JBHSAO010000001.1, forward strand.
AATATCGTAGTAAAGAGAGACAATATTAAACTGATGGTGGCTTTACCAGCTTTAAAAAGACGTATCTGACCAGGGTCAGAAGCTTGTAGTCTACTTAGCCACGGATTTCTTTTATACAACAACTTCATATTGTCACCTATCTTTTCCGTTTTAATGAGACTTTAATTTTACCATGGGCTCCAAGGATATCCAAATGAATCGTATTTCCCCATTTTGTTCACGGTTCAGTCACATAATCTTCCGCTTGGGCAACATACTAAGTTTGATTCGGAAAAAGAAGTGGTAATAAAAATAGGTGTGTGTTCCATGGTATCCTTGGAGTATGTCTGTTTGGACAAGTGATGCTCCTCTGGTATGCTTTTAAAGAAGGAGTGGGAAATATTGATATTTATCTTTTTTATTTTAGCTGCAATTGTAACAGTTTTTACTGCAATGAAGTTATCGCAGTTTGCTGATGTGATTAGCGAAAAGACCGCTATGGGCGGGATGCTTGTCGGGACTTTTCTATTAGCCGGAGCTACGTCACTTCCTGAAATTACAACAAGTTTCTCAGCGGTACTTATAGATAACGTCGATATTGCGATTGGTAATATGCTTGGTTCAAATTTGTTCAATTTATTGATTTTAGCTGGATTTGACTTGTATTTTAGAAGAAAGCATTTGTTTCATCTCGTAAACCGAAATCATATGTATTCAGCTGTCCTTGGGCTATTTTTAATGCTGATGGTAACTTTAGCACTTGTTTTAAAAATTGATTACACCATTATTGGAATTGGTGTTGATGCGTTGTTGATATTGATTATCTACATCGTCGGAATGGTAATCATCAGTCGGATGCCCTCTCCTCCGAAAGAAGAGGAAACGGATAAGCATTCGAAGCCGGTGAGAGAAAAAGAAGTATCATTAAGAAGCGCTATTATTGGTTTCATTATTGCTGCTGTTGTCATCATGGCGGTAGGGAGCGTGCTGTCCATCACAGGTGATCAAATTGCTGTTATAACTGGGCTGGGATCGAGTTTTGTCGGAAGTTTTCTTATTGCAGCAACGACATCATTGCCCGAAGCCGTGTCTGTGTTTACCGCCTTCCGTCTTAAAAACCCGAATATGGCTGTTGGATCCATTCTAGGAAGTAATATGTTCAATATGGTAATTTTAGCTGTATCAGATGCTGTGTATCAAGGAGGATCCATATTAGCAGATGTATCGGGTTCGAATATAATTACTGGTATCGGAGTTTCGATTTTATCTGCAGTACTCATTTGGGGACTGATGAGAAAACCATCTAAATCACTGTGGACATACAGTATTCCTTCGATCATCACTGTTGTCGGTTACTTTGTCGTTTCCTATTTTATTTTCTTGGGCTAGGAGGAAATCGACTATCTGGAGAACTTCGATGTACATTCCCTAAACATCATGCATAGTATAATTTTATAAATGTGTGAAGGGAATGATTACCATGTACGATTCTTCTAATATGTATCCATATCCGTATTACGTAAACGCACCATCATATAATTCAGATGTTAGGTCAAGAAACCACGAAGTACACAGTCAAACTGTAAATGATGCCATACTTTCCGGAATGAAGGGGAAAGCATCAAACGTTGATTTTTACAGTCGGTTAGCAGAGGATGCGCCAGATCTAAACCATAAGCGTGATATTCTTCATGCGCTGGAAGATGAAAAAGTCCATTTGCAACAATTTACCGATCTGTATACATCGCTAACTGGAAGCCAGCCCGTTTACGAAATCGACAAGGTTACATTTACTGATTATCGAGAAGGATTACAAAAGGCTTATGAAGCAGAAATAGAGAATTATGAAGAATATCGAAATAGTTATATACTTACGCAGAATTCACCTGTTAGAGAGGTATTTTTGCGTGCTTGTACGGATGAAGTAGAGCATGCTAAACGATTTAGTTCGCTTGGGGATGACAGCATGGTATTAAGAGATTATGGTTCCCAATCCTTTCTGGTGAATATTGAAGAAGCAACGACTCAAAACAATACATTTCGCACTGCCTTATGGACGGGAAACAATTTGCAGGTTACTGTAATGAGTATCGGAGTGGGTGAAGACATCGGTTTAGAAATCCATCCAACGGTCGATCAATTTTTACGTGTTGAACAAGGGCAAGGATTGGTTCAAATGGGGGACAGAGAGGATCAACTGGATTTTCAAGAAAATGTATATGATGACTTTTCGATTATGGTCCCCGCCGGTAAATGGCATAATTTAACAAATACGGGGGATGTTCCTCTGAAACTTTACACAATCTATGCCCCACCTGAGCATCCATTTGGAACTATTCATGAAACAAAAGCAGATGCAATGCCTGCTGAAGAATACGAAGACTAATAAGTAATTACAGAAAAGAGTTGGTGATTTAAATCATCAGCTTTTTTTATAGAAATAGATTTACATGATCAGTAGATTTGTTGTAAACTAAATTTACAGAATAATCATTTAAGGTTGTTATATTAAAAACTTTGTAACAATTTTTAATGAAAATAACATATACTATTTAAACTTTCTTTACTTTCATAGGGTAAAATAAGTAGTAGTAGTTCAGTTTCTAAACAGAAGACAAGCATTTTGTAAAGGTGGGAAATATATTGAGTTCCGAGAAGAATGCAGAGATTGGCGATCAAATTTATTTCAAGTCTGGAATCATAGGTATTGTTGAAAAAATCTATGAAAATTCAGTGATGGTAATGGTGACTGAAAACCAGACAGACTTAGAGTTTAAAGGAAATAAAACAATTGTAGGACATAGAAATTATGAGGTAATCTGATTGATTTTACTAGAAGGTGCTTTCCTGTAAATAGGAAGAGCACCTTTCTTTATGATAAAAGTGTTATTCTTAAATAGAACCTTTATTACGATTACGGGGAGAATATATTATGAAGACGTTAAAAGTGAAAGAACTTCAATCACAAAGTGAAATACGGGAAGCCTTTCCGATAATAAGACAGTTGCGGACACATCTGGACGAAGATACATATCTTGAACTAGTAATCGATGCACAGAAAAATGATAGCTACAAAATGTTTGCTTTATATGATAATAAAAAGATGGTTGCAGTTACTGGATTTAAACCGATGATAACTCTTTATTATGGAAGATTTGTTTGGGTATGTGACTTAGTAACAGATCATCAGCTACGTTCCAAAGGATATGGTGAAAAGCTACTTACATTTGTTCACAAATGGGCAAGAGAAAAGAAGTATGAAAGTGTCGCATTATCATCAGGATTACAACGTACAGATGCACATCATTTTTATGAAGATCGGATGGATTATGACAAAGTAAGCTATGTATTTAAAACGTCGATCAACGATTGAAGATAAAGGGCGCCTTCCTGTATTAAGGATTAGCGTTCTTTTATTTTTTAGTAGATATGATTGAAGGTTGAGAAGTGATTTTTATTCCGTACTTACAATCTTAAGAATCCAAATTAGCTTTCTAGTTATAATGATGTTATTTTTGGATTATATTTATAGAGATATGGATTGAATTTGATTGCTTACAAATATAAGAGACATGAGTAGAGGGAATGTATAATGAAAGAGAAGTTAAACATAAATGCAGATGGAGGTTATCATCTGGCCGAACAGAAGGCGGCTGATTATTTTAAATTACTTTCTGTGCAGCTGAACGAAAAAGACTATGTCGTTAACCTGACTAAAGATATACAATCTTGGAAACAAAATCATATTCATACCTATTCCTTATTTTCCTTTTTGTCACGTAGAAAAGGAAAAAGGGATGTTTCAGAGTATCAACGTTATATCCAATGGCTGGATTCAAGCGGAAAATTGGATAATTACCTCGACCGCAGCATTTCCTATATTTTCATGCGCGATTTGGGGAAAGCCTTGGACGCTCCGGATACGCAAGAAAGGATCCGGCAAGTCGTGGCAGATTTTAAAAGACATCTCACTCAATCAGATAAAGGTGACACTACCGAAACCTTTAGCATGGCAGCGTTGTACCGTTTGGCCCAAAAGGAAGGCATAGAGTCTACAATCATCTGGGTGATGGATAAAATAAAAACTGTATCTGCCAATATTCCAAGCGGGATGGATGTAGATGAAGCCCAGCGGAAGCTAATTAAAATCATTGCCGGTGTACTTATGCATGAACTTGAAGAGATGAGTAATGATCTGCTACCGGAAGACCGTTCTGAAAAACTGGATGTTGCAATAAGGCTCGGCTATTCCTATGGACTGACCTACCCGCTTATCGACGATCTTCTCGATTCGAACGTCCTGTCTGATGAAGAGAAGGCAAGCTATTCCGATTTGATTCGTACCGCCCTTGTAACTGGAAATGTGCCGGAACTGGTTGTGTGGACTGGGAAAAATGGTGAGTTAATCCACTTTATTCACGGGGAATTAAGTGATGCTTTTACCTATATTAAGACGCATCAGCGACCGGAAACACGACAATCATTCTTTGAGCAATCGTATGTATTTTTTCAGTCTCAGGAAATTGACCGTGTCAAGGATCTAACTAATACTGCTTACTCGAATGAAGAGCTGTATATCCCCATCATTTTGAAATCAGCATCGTCACGATTAATCGTCCGTTCGGTAATCAGTGCAGAGGAAGATGATGGATTTTTGGACCGGACGTTTTATTATGGCATATACAACCAACTTGCTGATGATTTTGCAGATATGTTTGATGATTTAAAAGCGGGCGCGGTTACTCCCTATACGTATTATTTGACCCACCATGAGAAGCGTAAAGATCTGATCAACCCATTTGAATTATACTGGACAGTCATTTCTCATTTGATTCATCATGTCTATCACTCGGACAGACAGGCATGTGAGGTGATGTTGGATCGTGCGATAAACGGTCTGAAACGATTTAGGGAGAAAAGGGGAACCAACACCTACAACGAAGTGATGGAGTTATTTGCTTCTTTTAATCCGAAATTCAATCGCTTGATTCAACAAATGGTTCAAAAAGCAGATGATGTGGATTTCTTTGATAAACTGCTCAGGGACCATATCATTACAACGTTGAAAAAGGATCGGAAGGAACAAGAGGAATTTTTGGAGACTGCCGAAACCGTACGCCTTCAAATTAATAGCATCTTACATCTTTCGAATACCAATCAGGAGCCATCGATAAATGCGCCACTTCTGGATGCTGCAAACTATAGTCTGGAAGGAGATGGAAAGCGGCTCCGTCCAATAATGACATGGTTCATGGGTGTACATGAGTATGGATTGGATGAGGCTGCAATTGTACCACTGTTGAAATCACTAGAATATATGCACACGGCCTCCTTAATATTTGACGATCTGCCATCCCAGGATAATGCATCCATCCGCAGGGGACGACCTACTTTGCATGAGGTGTATAACACTGCCAATGCAGAATTGACCGGATTATTTCTGACCCAAAAGGCATATGAAGAGCAAGCTTCTCTTACGTCGTTCGATCCTAAAACGGTACTTCATCTAATACGATATTCTTCCCAAATGACAGCAGATATGTGTAGGGGCCAAGCGATGGACTTGGATTCCAAAGGCAAAAAATTGACTCTGGAGCAACTAAATACGATGTGTTTTTATAAAACGGGAATGGCATTTGAAGCATCACTCATTATGCCTGCAATTCTCGCCGGTAAAGGGGAAATAGAAGCTTTAAAAACTTTCGCCTACCACGCCGGCATTGCATTCCAAATCAAGGATGACTTGCTGGATGTAGAAGGAAATCTTGAATTACTCGGGAAAGCCCCTATGAAGGATATAGCTAACAACCGCGCTACGTTTGTGTCCATATTAGGTATTGATGGTGCCAAAAAAGCAATGTGGGAGCATTATTGCCTTGCTTCAGAAGTCTTGCAGGAACTCCCACAGCCTATTCACTTTTTGAAGCATTTCCTGAATTATTTAGTGAATCGGGATCATTGAGGGTTGTTTACTTAGGCTGAATTGCGGGGTCCAAGCGGAAAGTCGTGCGATCAAAGCCAGAAGTTGCGCGGTCCGAGCGGAAAGTCGTGCGATCAAAGCCAGAAGTTGCGCGGTCCGAGCGGAAAGTCGTGCGATCAAAGCCAGAAGTTGCGCGGTCCAAGTGGAAAGTCGCGCAACGAGGCGAGAAGTTGCGCGGTCCGAGCGGAAAGTTGAGCAATCGCGGCCAGAAGTCGCGCGATAAAAGAATGCAGATAATCATTCTATATTTTTCACTTTTAAAAGCATAATATACTTGAGGTGAAGAAAATGTATAGACTATTGTCGCATAATGATTTAGATGGAGTTGGCTGTGGAATTTTAGCGAAACTTGCTTTCGGTAAAGATATACGGGTACGATACAACTCTATTGCAAGTTTAAATCGGGAAGTCGAATGGTTCCTGGAAAATGGTAATCAGGATACATTTTTATTTATTACCGATTTATCTGTAAATGAAGAAAATGAAAAAAATCTGGAAGAATTTTATCAAGCTGGAGGGAAAGTTCAATTTCTGGATCATCATAAAACCGCATTGCATTTTAATGAATATGAATGGGGTCATGTTGTGGTAGAAGATGAGGAAGGAAAATTAACTTCAGCAACCTCCTTATTTTATGAATATCTGGTGGGTAAGAAATTACTGAAGGCAACCGAAGCCCTAACCGAATTTGTAGATCACGTCAGACAGTATGATACGTGGGAATGGGAGAAAAACGAAAACCAAACAGCAAGACAGCTTAATGCGCTCTTTTTTCTGGTTTCCATTGAGGAATTTGAAGATATTATGCTCGAACGATTACAGAAAAGTGATCATTTCTACTTTGATGATTTTGAAAAGAAAATCCTTGGTATGGAAGATCATAAAATTGATCGCTACATCCGTCGGAAAAAACGTCAGCTCGTGCAAACAAAGATTGGTGAACATTATGCTGGCATTGTTTATGCGGAATCGTATCACTCGGAGCTCGGAAATGAACTTGGCAAAGAATATCCGCATCTAGATTATATTGTCATTTTAAATATGGGTGGTAAGCGAGCGGGATTCCGGACCATCCATGATCATGTAGATGTATCGGAGGTTGCAGGCCGTTTCTCTGGGGGTGGGCATGCCAAAGCATCAGGTTGCTCGTTAAATAATGATGCTTATAAATTGTTTGTAACAGACACCTTTCACTTGGATGCATTAAGAGAAGATGCGAAACGAAACCGGTATAATCTAAAACACGCATCATTTGGTTCGATGTATAAAAATCGCACGGAAGCCTTTTTTCTAATTTTTCCTGAAGACGATGATCGATGGGTAATTGAGCAAAATCAAACAGAAATAGATCAAACTTTCTACACCTTTGAAGAAGCGGAAAACTTTCTGAAGCGAAACTACGAAGCTTGGCTTGTCAAAGATGATACATTTGTCAGGCACTTGATGGAAAAACTGGGTAAGATTAACAGAGACTAAGGTTCCTTATCCGCTGTTCCCCGTTTCTTTTTTTAAAAATAATTGTAACCCTTTTCTGTAAATTCCGTCTATACTTAATGTAAACGAGTATAGAAGTGAAGAGGGTGGGTCGAAATGAAGAAAGGTTTGCTTTTGTTGATTGTTCTTTGTATAGGAATCCTGGTGACGGCTTGCAGCAATGATTCGGAAAGTAGTGAATCGAGCAGTGACCAAGCGAATTTTAATACGGAGGAAAGTGTAGAGAGGGAGATTAATGATTCGATTAGTGAGGGAAATGATCAAGCTGTCGTGCAAGAAGATAGTGATTTCCAAGAGGAGGGAGCTGCATCTCAAGAAGTAGAAATCATCCCGTCAGATCGAAAAATAATTTATAACGCCAATCTTTATATTGAAGTCAAAGATTATCAACAAACATTAAATCGTATTCAGTCTCAGGTTGCAGATCGTGGCGGCTATATTGTGGAATCGAATATGACTGGGGATACTGAAAATAGTTCCACGTATGGTCATGTGACTGTAAGAATTCCCCAAGATCAGTTTCGTGAATTTATTCTGATCGTGGAAGAAGGAAGTAGCAACGTATTGGAAAGTTCTATTTCAGGTCAGGACGTAACGGAAGAGTTTATTGATTTGGAGTCGCGTTTGAAATCAAAACGTGTCGTGGAAGAAAGGCTGTTATCGTTTATGGAGCAAGCGGAAAAAACAGAAGATCTATTAACGATTTCAGCTGATTTGGCAAAAGTTCAAGGCGAGCTTGATGAAATAACCGGGCGAATGAAGTATTTAGAAAACAGAACGGATTTGGCAACAGTTACGATCTCTATTCAGGAAAACAATGTAACGATTTCAGGAATGAATGACGGAGATTTAAATACGTGGGAAAAAACAAAACAACAATTTTTGAAAAGTATTAACTTTCTTCTCTCTGCATTCTCTGGAATTTTCGTCTTTATCATAGGAAATTTACCACTGTTTATCTTACTCGGAGCTATCGCAGCGATTGTATTTTTTGTTTATAGGAAGAAGATGAAGGGATAAAGGTACAGGTTCGGCGTGGACCCGAACCTGCTTCCGTCCCTTAGGAACAAATTTTTTGAATATCGTTTGAAACAGCTGCCGTTAATTCGGTGGCTGTTTTTGGAATAACGGATTTTAGTGCTGGGTTTATGGCGCGACCACGTAAACCACTCGCTTTTATATCGAGATATCCAGTGATTTTTGTACGTGCTTCTGTGATTTTCTCCGCCTCAAAATAGCCCGAACCGGTAAATTTTTCATTAATTCCTTTTAAGTTAAAGGTAACTTTGGTTGGTTCCTGCCAATTGATGATGTCTACTTCCATATGAAGCGTTCTTTTAATAATCCCGATATCACTGACAAATTTCCAGGTTGATTGCTTATCATTGATGATCTGATGCTCGATATAACCTGGGACTAATGGTGCCCAGTTATTAATATCCCTTACGAACGTCCAAACCGTTTCGATTGGACAATCCACTTGAACGGAATGACTTCCACCTGGCATTTGAATACCTCCAGTCATAGTTAAATATGAATATAGTACTACTATTACCAAAATTTGACGTGTTAAAACTGCAGGAGCGGTTCCAAACCAAAATAGTTCAATGCTTCATTAACATCAAACAGATTATACATTTTTTTCTCCATACAAAACTGTACCACCAAATCGTTGGTGTCACTATTAGATAGAGAGTAGCCTGCAGCACTGAGTAGATGATCTAGATCGTCCCTATTCAGCTCCAGTGCAAAGGAAAGTGCAATAAGACTATTTTTCTTAGGAAGGTAGTTGGCATTGTTTCGTATTTTGGAAAAATGTTTGCGGTCGATTCCTGCTTTCTTATAAACTTCAGGATCACTGAGTCCAGACTTATCAATATAACTAAACAATACTTGCTGCAGTGTGGGCTGTCTGTTGCTTTTGATATAATCCGATAGCTCAATTTCCTGAATATCCATCTCACTTTCCAAAACTTCATAGTGCTCACTTTTACTGTAAAGAATTGTTATTTCTTCCTGATACAGTTGTATGTAATTTTCTAACTCCAAGAAGAATTTCGAATTAAGCATTTCCATCCCCCCAAAAAATGTCGCTTTGCAGGCGACCAATTTATGGAAAACATCCATTATGATTATAGCATAGATACGAAACTGGGAGGATGATTCAAATGAACAAAGAACGAACAGAAATTATATTTTTACTGGATCGCAGCGGCTCAATGGCTGGGCTTGAAAGAGATACAATTGGTGGATTTAATTCGTTGATAAAACAGCAATGCAAGCTTTTAGGTGACACGTTGCTGACGACCGTACTTTTTGATCATGATTACGAGGTATTATGGAATGGCATCGATGCAAAAATGGCAGACCTAACAGACAACGAATATTATGTAAGAGGAACTACCGCATTATTGGACGCGGTGGGGAAGACGATTTTGGATGTGGGGCATCGATTAGCAGAAACGAATGAAGATCAGCGGCCGGGCAAGGTAATCTTTGTCATTACAACCGACGGAATGGAGAATGCGAGTCGGGAATTCACTTATGAAAAAGTACAAGATCTCATCCTACGTCAGCAAGAAAGGTATCATTGGGAATTTATATTCCTTGGAGCAAATATCGATGCAGTCAAGGAAGCGGATAGCCTCGGAATCAGCAAGGAGAGTGTATACGAATTTGAGGCATCAGAAATAGGCGTCGATAAAATGTATAGCCTTGTTAATGAAGAAATTGCAGTTAGAAGAGAGCGTTTTAATGATCGCGAATAATGTTAAAAGGTGTTTTTCCTTTACTTATTGTTGTGCTTTTAAAATAGTAATGATTCAACTATTAAAATAATTATCGTTAAAACACACAATATTTCTGCTATACTAATAAATAGACAATTTTCATGACAAAGATCGTCCAAAAAATAGATAGGATTGTGTTTCTTCAGGAGGGGTTCAATTGAGTTTACAGAAAAAGGAAATGTATTTTGTTGATGCAAATGAATTAATTTACGGGGAGGATTTCGATGTGGTGACAGATACACCATTTATAGAGGGAGAAGTTGAGCGGTTGTATGGGTTGGATAATCATAAGATTAATTATAGTTTAATACAAAAACTCAATCTCGGAGTAGTAAAAAATAAATACTACGATGAATATTACATTTATAATGCCGTTTGTGATAACATCAAGAACGAATCGATCAGACTCGGTATTTATTACCAGATAACCCATCCGGAATTTGATGACAAGGCTTTGGATAGCTGGATATTTGGAAGTACGGATGGGGTAGATTACATCCTCGACCTCTTTGGCTCCCACGGCGTTTGCGTTTTAAGTTGGCTAAACGATATTTTCAGTAAGAAGAAAGGGAATGTGCTTGCGTTTAACCCACGGTAGCATTTCTTCTAATTAATAAATTAAATTAAAAACTCCACTTCGTTGAAATAAACGGTAGTGGAGTTTTTAGTTTCACCGTTTTATGCATGAAAACTTTATTCGACATACTTCAACAAAAACCGGGGAGTGACAGGCACCTAATGTATAACATCAGAAAAATATGCCAACCTATAGGGGAATAAACAAAGGGAGGTAATAAATATGTCACAATACTTAAGAGACATCATGACATCTCAAGTTATGACAGTTAATGAAACACAATCTGTACAAGAAGCTGCCGCGATTATGAGTCAGTATAATATTGGGGCTGTACCAGTTATAAATAATAGTGGACAAATGGTCGGAATGGTAACCGACCGTGATATCACCTTGCGTACAACGGCACAAGGGCAAAATGCACAAACGCCTGTTTCCCAAGTGATGACGGCACAACAAATGGTAGAAGGTACCCCGGATATGGATGTGCACCAAGCTGCGCAGTTAATGGCACAACAACAAATTCGCAGGTTGCCGGTAATTGAAAACGGTCAAATCGTTGGAATGGTAGCATTGGGAGATCTAGCTGTACAAAACCAATACGCCAATGAAGCTGAACAGGCACTTTCCAGTATTTCAACACCTTCTGCACCTCAGTCGTAAAACAAAAGTAAGGGAAGATAATAAACGTGCTTGTTCCCCATCGTTATAGCATCTAGCGGTGGTGGGCAGGCATATTTTTATTCGACAAAATTCATCAAAATTCAGGGAGTGACAGGCACTCAAACGGCACTTAAACCAAAAAAAGCGAATATCGAGCAGTGTATAAAATGCTTCGATATCCGAATTTTGTTTATCTTTTAGTGGTTACTTCGCCTTCTTCATCTTATTCGCAATTAATGTGATGCCAAATGAAAGAATAAATGAAGTAGCCATTGCTATTACAAAACCGATTGAATTATTTGTTAGAAATGGTGCGGTGAATGTTGGTACATATGCGGTTCCCCGGACATCGAACAATCCAACTAAAGCACCACCGATTCCAGCAGAGAAAATTGCACCTGCAAATACAAATTTATTGGAAAACATAAATGGATAAGCAGCTTCCACAAATGTTCCGAATCCCATATTGATTAGAAATCCTGGAGTAGCTGCAGCAGCTTCACCTTTATCTCTTGGTGCAATAATATTTGCCAGGTTAATACCTGCTGATACAAGAACTAATCCAACCATATCTATCGCACCTAAAAAGCTTGCGCCTGTCCTTTCCATTTCCAGTAAAACTATTGGTAGAATTGCTGCATGATAGACACCGCCTAAAATTGCGGGCCAAATGAGCAAACCGCCTACCAATCCAGCAAGTACCGGATTAAATGCAATAGCAAGTTCAATTGCTTCTTTAATCCCATCTCCAATCATTAAGGCAATTGGTGCGAAAAGGAAGTATACGAGTAAGCCTGAAATTAATCCGGCAAGTCCGCCAGCAACGATATTGACCGTTGTCATTGGAAATTTCCATTGAATACACTTCGTAAATAAAATTTGCACGAGTATACCTGCTAAAATCCCACCAATTATCCCACCGATAATCCCACCATCTACAGATAGAACGCCGGCCACGACGCCGGCTACGATAGAAACTTCATCTAGATTGGAAACCTGTTTCGCTGCAATTACCGCAACAATGATAGGAAGCGCTGCAATCATAATATCAAAAACATCCTGCAAGCCAGAAAAAGCAGGAATCTTACTTAGTGCAAGGACCAGTGCCATTGCGATAAAACCAGGAAGTGCAGAAATCATAATGCCACGAATATTGATATTTTTCCATATGGATGGATTTGTTTGAGCACCGTTATCTATAGGATTTCTGGTCCCTATAATTGGTTTATATTTTATATCCCAATATTTGGCGAGTGAACTAATAAATGAAATGGCTCTTGTCCGATTGGTAGTTCCTGTCGTTCCGGACTTAGCAATAACATGGGCACCTTTAGCACTAATGCTCGCCATGGAAGTTCCCCCTGTACCAACAATAGGAATTCCGGTTTCCACTGCTGCAGCAATAGCTTTCTTATTGACTCCCTCTGGGTCAGCGCTCATTACGATGAGTCCATCAATTTTGCCTTCATGAATAAGCGTTTCTATTTCACTATCATAATCGTTAGCTTTCAAATTTACTTCTGCCAATGGACTTGTAAGCATCTGTACAACTTGACCATTTTGATCACGACCGTAAATCGTTGCACGTGTTGTCTTTTTTACTGCATCCATGGAAGTGTCTGCAGCAATAAACTGGATGGTGGATATATGTAATTCTGTTTCCTCACTTTGCGTTATGATTTCCTGTAACAGCTTCTCCGGTTGCTTTCCACCCAAATTAAATAAATTTCCCCCACTGCTTCCTATAATTGCGATGTTTTTCAAAGCAAATCTCTCCCCCTGATGAATAAACTAAATCTTTAAGTATTTTATCATAATAAAGTATTAAAGTGTTAAAGTAATGTAATTTTTTTAAAAGGAAGTTGCAGATCAGAACTAAATCAGTTTAAATAGATTAAATCTTCAATTGAATACAAATTATCGTTATAATAAGAGATAAATCAAACTGTTAATCAAAAAGGGGCGAAAATATGTTGCATGGAGAGATAGAGGAGCTTGGAACAGGCAAGGATATTTGTGTTCAGAACTGGATGATTACTAACCCCTATTCTGCCAACTCAAGAGATACGATTAAGGATACTGCAGCGACGATGAGTAATATAAATGTAGATTGCATCCCTATTTTAGGAGATTCCAAGAATCCCATCGGAATATTAACCTGTAAGATGTTATTGGAGGCATATATTAAAGGTGCACAAGACGAGACAATTTTGCAATGTATGTCTAAAGTGGATTTTTATATCGTCCGTCCTAGTGATTCGATTTTAGATATATACGAATTACCTTATCAATATTTTCTCGTAGTTAATGATAAACATCGATTAGTTGGAATGTTAACTAGAGGTGAAATATCAAAAGGCCTTTCAGCTTATATAGAAGAGTTGACTCAAACCTTTCATACAGCAGAAATATTGGACGTTATCCTAGATAGTGCTTATGAAGGGGTAGCGGTGGTTGACAAGGATAGCGTTCTAGTTGAGTTTAATGAAGCGTACAGTCGATTTACCGGAGTGGATAAAAAAGACGCGATTGGTCGCCCTGTCCAAAGTGTTATTGACAATACTAATCTTCATAATACTGTGAGGACAGGAATGCCTGAGCGTGGTGCTATTCAGTATATACAAGGTCAGCCCATGGTAGTTCACCGTATCCCTTTGTGGAGAGATGGAAAGTTGGTTGGAGCGATAGGAATGTTGATTTTTGAAGGGGTAACGGAATTATATCGAATTTATGATCGTTTTCTGGAAAAAACGGTACAAAATTCAGCTACTAGAAAAGAAGAGCCTTTGCAGAATAGGTCGGTAAGAAATATGTCAATTGAGCAAATTATTGGTTCAAGTGAACAAATAGTAAATCTCAAGAGAGTTACAAGAAAGGTTGCAAAAACAGATGCTCCGGTCTTAATAACAGGAGAAAGTGGTACAGGGAAAGAAATGTTTGCCAATGGTATTCATGATTTAAGCCATTATAATCAAGGACCATTTGTAAGTGTAAATTGCAGTGCAATTCCTGAACAACTATTCGAGTCGGAGTTATTTGGTTATGAAGAGGGAGCTTTTACAGGTGCAAAAAAAGGAGGAAAGCCAGGAAAGTTTGAACTGGCTGAATCAGGAACTATATTTCTGGATGAGATTGGTGAAATGCCGCAACTGATGCAAACAAAATTGCTACGGGTGTTGCAGGAAAGAAAATTTGAACGTGTAGGCGGCGTGCAAAAGATACAGTTAAAAGCAAGAGTTGTTACTGCAACGAATCGAAATCTGACGGACATGGTAAATTCAGGAACCTTTCGAGAAGATTTATATTATCGGATTAATGTCATTGAACTTACAATTCCTCCACTAAGACAGCGACAAAAGGATATTCCTCTATTAATCTCTCATTATTTAACAGCAACATGTAAAAAATATGAGGTTAAAGAAAAAGAATTTACTGGAGAGGCACTGTCTGCACTTATGGGGTATGAATGGTATGGAAACATTCGAGAGCTAGCAAATACCCTGGAAAAATTAGTCATCTTAACCGAAAGTAATACAATCGATTCGCATCATCTTCCTAATTACATAAAGGATATGCATGCTAACAACTTATCGCCAATTAATCAAGTAAGGCAGGAAGAGCATGATAAAGAAAAAGAAATTATCATTAAAGTATTGGAGGAATCAGGGGGGAACAAATCTAAAGCTGCCGATAAATTAGGTGTTCATCGGACGACGTTGTACAAAAAGTTGAAAAAATACGAATTAGATAATTAATGTAGTTACATTACTACATTAAACAACAAAAGTGTAGCCTACGTGCTACACTTTATTTTTGAAACGCTTACATAGTTAGCTTTTAATAGTTGGCACACTTTTTGCAGGATAAATAGTGAGAAAGAAGAGGAGGAAGAAAATATGGAAAACTGTGCTGTTTTTCGTACGCCGCAAACGATTAATTATGGTCGAAATTCGTTTGAAAAAGTGGGAAAGGAAACAAGAATTAGGGGTAAAAAGGCACTGATTATAAGTGATAATACGATGGATAGCCTTGGATATGTAAGCAAATGTAGGGATTTACTTTTGAATGAAAAAGTTGAAAGCGTTATCTACTTAGGTGTTGAATCTGAACCAACGGACGTATACGTAGCAGAATCACTTGAATTATTTAAAAAGGAGAATTGTGATATTGTCATTTCTCTTGGTGGAGGTAGCTGTATTGATACGGCAAAAGCAATTGTCGTCGTAGCAACTAACGGAGGTTATATTGGTGATTATATGGGTGGGAGAAAATTAGCAGTTGAGCTTCCCATTCCTCATATATCGATACCTACTACAGCTGGAACTGGTTCGGAAGCAACAGATGTTACTATTATTACAAATACGACGAATGATGTAAAAATGATGATTAAGCAACCAGCATTTATGCCTGATGTTGCCATTGTTGATCCATTATTGACTGTTTCTTCACCTAAATCTGTGACAGCTGCTACAGGTGTGGACGCACTAAGCCATGCGATAGAGTCATATCTTTCAAAACGTGCACAGCCAATGACAGATATGTTGGCGCTATCGGCAATTGAAAAAATTGTTAGGAATTTAAAAGTTACTTATAATGACGGAAATAATATTGATGCTAGAGAAGCAATGTCATTAGGATCCTTGCAAGCTGGCATGGCGTTTACAAATGCTTCCGTTTGTCTGGTCCATGGTATGTCCAGGCCAATTGGAGCGTTATTTCATGTTCCTCATGGGATATCCAATGCTATGCTCCTGCCAGCAATACTTGAATTTAGTAAAGATTCCTGTGTTGATCGTTTAGCTAATTTGGCTAAAGTATTTTCAACAGATTCTATTCATCTCTCAAATGAAGAAGCTGCTGAACTTACCGTAAATGAAGTAAAAAAACTTTGTTTAGAATTGGAAATTCCAAATTTGAAAGGATGGGGAATCAATCAAGAAGAATTCAAAAAACTAACTAGTAAAATGGCAGATGATGCGTTAGCAAGTGGTAGTCCAGATAATAATCCAAAAGTACCGACAAAACAAGAAATAGAGGAGCTTTATCAAGTTTGTTTTGAATACAATTACAGCCCAGAAAAAACAGTTAACCTGTGAAAAGGTAATAATGCAATAGGGGGGAAAGTGATGGGAATTCTGGGTATGATTGGATTGGTCGGTTCTCTAGTATTATTAGTTTACCTTACAATGAAAGGTATTAATATTATAATTGCAGCTTTAATTAGTTCTGTAGTTATTGCCCTAACTAGTGGGCTAAGTTTAGAAACGGCATTAATGGAAGATTATATGACTGGATTTACAGGTTATTTCGCTTCATGGTTTCTAGTGTTCTTGCTTGGGGCAATATTTGGGAAAATTATGCAGGAGACAAAGTCAGCTGATACTATTGCACAATGGATTAAAATGAAATTCGGTGCAAAACGTGCAGTGTTTGCTGTAGTTGCAGCTGCAGCAATAATGACTTATGGTGGAGTAAGTTTGTTCGTTGTAGGGTTTGCAGTGTATCCAATTGCTGTTTCATTATTTCGAGCTGCTAATTTGCCACACCGTTATATTCCTGCTGCATTAGTGTTTGGATCAATTTCATTTACAATGACTGCACCAGGGTCACCAGAAATTCAGAATATTATACCTACTGAATTTTTTGGAACATCTCCGACTGCGGGTGGTTGGATTGGCGTACTGAGTGCACTTTTAATCATGACATTGGGTGGGTTATGGCTAGGGTTAATGGTTAGAAAAGCTTCTGTAAATGGAGAAGTATTTTCATTGCCGAATGCAAAGGATGAAGAAATGGTAGCTAGTTTAGCAGCCGAAGAAGAACTAGTTGGTCACAATCCAAAGTTATTAGAATTACCCAATATAATTGTTGCAATTATGCCACTCTTTTTAGTTATCGTTATATTAAACATTTTAGGTCAATTCATGAATCCGACAACTGCATTATTAATTGCTTTAACAGTTGGTATCGCTGTCGCGTGTATATCAATGTTTAAGTTTCTTACTGAATTTTGGGGTTCATTGGCTACAGGTACACAGAATGCATTGGTTGCATTAGCGAATACATGTGCAGTGGTAGGGTTTGGTAGTGTAGCTGCACAGGTTTCCGCCTTCGATTTGTTGATTACAGGTTTAATTAATCTACCTGGCCCACCTCTATTAGGCTTAGCCGTTGGTGTAACAGTTATTTGTGGTATAACGGGTTCTGCATCAGGCGGATTAGGAATTGCATTACCAATTCTTGCTCCAATATACCTGAGTCAAGGAGGAGATCCAGGCTCCATGCACCGTATTTCTGCATTAGCTTCAGGTGGATTAGACTCGTTACCGCATAACGGATATGTTGTAACTACTGTCCGAGCAATTTGTGGCGAATCTCATAAAAGAGCTTATAAGCCTATTTTATTGATAAGTGTATTTTTGCCAACAGTAATACTGGCGCTAGCTGTTATTCTTTACACAATATTTTAGAGCAAGTTTATTTATTAAAAGTTAAAGAATTATAAAATAATAGGAGGTTTTTCAAATGACAAAAACAAAAGTAGAAATACTAAGAAACTATGTTGGTGGTAAATGGATCGAGGCAAATACAGACAATACGCAGGAGGTTATCAATCCGGCGACAGGAGAAGTAATTGCCCACGTTCCGCTTTCAACGTTGGAGGATACGAATCATGCCGTACAGGTTGCCGCAAAAGCATTCGAGACATGGAAAGAAGTACCGGTACCGAAACGTGCTCGGATTCTATTTAAATACCAACAACTTTTAGTAAATCATCATGAGGAACTAGCTAGATTGATAACGATAGAAAATGGGAAAAATTTAGCCGAAGCCTATGGAGAAGTTCAACGAGGAATTGAAAACGTGGAATTTGCTGCAGGTGCTCCGACCTTAATGATGGGTGAATCTCTACCATCGATTGCTACTGAATTGGAATCTGGAGTATATCGTTACCCAATCGGAGTTATTGCTGGAATTACACCTTTTAACTTTCCGATGATGGTACCATGCTGGATGTTCCCGATGGCAATTGCTACAGGAAATACATTTGTTATGAAACCATCGGAGCGTACGCCGTTACTTGCCAATCGTTTGGCAGAGTTATTTGAAGAGGCGGGTCTTCCGGCAGGAGTATTCAACATTGTTCATGGTGCACATGATGTAGTTAATGGTTTATTGGATCATAAACAAACAGCAGCAATTTCCTTTGTAGGTTCTCAGCCAGTCGCTGATTATGTATACAAGCGTGGTACAAATAATCTGAAACGTGTCCAAGCACTTGCAGGCGCGAAAAACCACTCCATTGTATTAGGTGATGCGAATTTAGAAAATGCTGCAAACCAAATAATGAATGCAGCATTTGGATCAGCAGGTGAGCGTTGTATGGCAGCTTCTGTTGTAGCCGTAGAAGATTCTATAGCGGATGAATTTATTGAACTGTTAACAGAAAAAGCAAATAATATTCAAATTGGAAATGGTCTAGATGAAGGAGTCTTCCTTGGTCCAGTTATTCGAGACAATCACAAAGAGCGCACGCTAGGCTATATTGAAACAGGAGAAAAAGAAGGAGCAAAACTTGTCCGTGATGGTCGTAGAGACGAAGCTGCACAGCAAGAAGGTTATTTTGTAGGACCGACCATCTTTGATAATGTTACTTCAGAAATGAAAATTTGGCAGGAGGAGATTTTTGCACCAGTACTGTCCATTTCTCGAGTAAGTAATCTTGAAGAAGGTATTGATTTAACCAACCAATCACGATTCGCGAATGGCGCATGTATCTTCACAAAAGATGGAGGAAGTGTTCGTAAATTCCGCGAAACAATTGATGCAGGTATGTTAGGGGTTAATATCGGAGTACCAGCACCAATGGCATTTTTCCCATTCTCCGGATGGAAGGATTCCTTCTATGGAGACCTACACGCAAATGGAAAAGACGGATTACAATTCTACACACGTAAAAAGGTAATTACTACAAAATGGGTTTAAAATAACTATAAATAAAGAAGTCCTAGCAGGTATGGCACCCGAAAAGATGAAGTAAAGACTATCTTTTTGGGTCACTGCTAGGGCTTCTTTATTTGCTTTAAAAAGCGGGTAGACGAATTAATATGATAAAATCACAACCTATTTGGTGAATAGAAAGATTCTTCGAGAGGATATAAAATTCAAACCTAGACAGTTACATAAAAAAGGTATATAGTTACTTAGGTAACTATTTTTAAATTTTGGAGGGAAATCCTTTGAAACATTCGTTTTTTCATCAACACTTACAGTTCACGCGGTCGTTCACAAAAAAATTAAACGAACATTTAGCCGAGGTAGGCTTATATCATTCACAATGGTTAATGGTGTATTACTTGAAACAGCATGAGACATCTACACTTATAGAAATTAGCAGTTATCTTGCTGTGGAGAAGCCAACTATTTCTCGTACGGCCAAACGATTGGAAGAACAACAGCTTATTGAAAAAATTCCAAGTAAAGATAAGCGGGAGCGAAGAATCAGACTAACGGAAAAAGGAATAAAAGTTTATGAGGAAGCATTGCAGGTTGTTAGCAATTTTGAACAAGAATTGATGGATGGAATTTCAGAGGAAGATAAGGAAACAAGCTTACGCACGATACAACTTCTTAGAGGAAAACTTAAATAAGGGGGGAATTTTCTTGAATCGAAAACCTAAATTATGGACAAAAGATTTTATTATGGTTTCAGCAGCTAATTTCCTGCTGTTTGTATCTTTTTATATGTTAATGGTAACATTAGCGATTTATTCCATTGAACAATTTCAGGCGTCTCAAAGTATGGCAGGACTTGCATCAAGTATCTTTGTTTTGGGAGCTGTTATTGTAAGACCAATAGCAGGGAAAATGATTGAAACGGTGGGCAGGAAGAAGCTCTTAGTCTTTGGTATTGCACTGTTTTTAGTTATCATGTTACTTTATTTTCCTGTTAATAACTTAGGACTTTTATTACTCATCCGGTTTTTGCATGGTTTTGCTTTTGGTATTGGTACAACCGCAACAGGAACGATTGCGGTTGGTGTGATCCCAGAAGTACGACGAGGGGAAGGAATGGGTTACTTTGCAACGAGTACGAACCTGGCAATGGCGGTAGGGCCATTTTTAGGATTGATCATCAGTCAATATTTTGAAGATGACATGATCTTTGTTGCAACAACAATCTTCTCAATTATTGCTTTAGTAGCGACTTTACTTATGCATGTGCCAGAGAGAGAAAAAGTTATAGAACATCAGAATGTGAAAAAAGGTTTCCGTTTTAGTGATTACTTTGAAAAAACGACATTACCAATTGCAATTTTCGTTGCAATCTCTGGATTTGTATACTCCAGTATTTTGTCATTCATGACTGCTTATGCAACCGAAATAAACTTAGTGGATGCAGCAAGTTTCTTCTTTGTCATGTACGCCGTCTTTCTATTACTTTCCAGACCAGTAACAGGTCGGATGTTTGACCTTAGAGGGGAAAACACTGTCATGTATCCGGCAATCTTATTATATGGTGTTGGGTTAATTCTATTAAGTCAGGCTCATCTCGGAATTACATTGCTTATAGCTGGTGCAATCATTGGAGTTGGCTTTGGTACATTACAATCAAGTGCACAAACCATTGCTGTGAACGAAGCTCCTAACCATCGAGTTGGCTTAGCCACATCGACCTTTTTTGTGTTCTTTGACATTGGAGTTGGAACTGGTCCATTTCTATTAGGAATCATTCTCCCATTAACAGGCTTTCGAGGGCTCTATCTAGGCATGGCAGCCATCGCCTTTATTACAATTGTAGTTTATTATTTGGTGCATGGTAAAAAAGCGGCTGAGCGACATAGACTTGCAGCACAAGAATAAAATTGCCCAAAAATAAAGGAACCGACTCATTTGTATGAGTCGGTTTTTTCGCAATAAGCCTTCTTGCTTATCTGTTTTTTAATTATTCATCATCCAAGATTTCATCAAATGCTTCGGAGACTTTATCAAATTCATCATCGGTTTCGATTGCTGACAACTCACCATCATCGTCGATTTTAAGGAAAAAGAGATCAATTTCTTCTTTACTATCTTCTTGCAGGTCCTCTAAAAAGCTTACCGCCACATAGTCTGTATCTTCTAGGGTCACCTTTGCCAACACTTCAACTTCTTGATCCTGTGCCGTTTCATCCGTAATCGTAAATACTTCGCCAACTTCAATTCTATCCATTTGAATAATCCTCCCTTTCTTCATATAAAATGAATTTGTAATTGCTTTCTTTAGTTTTACTTGAAGTAGGAAAATAATGCAAATCAAATATAAACATACACTAAGAAATTTTATAGAAACCATTTATAATGCAGGGAAGGGGCAATGTATAACAGCAGTGGAGGACAAAAATGAATACGGTAAAAAGATATGTTTCATGTGGATGTTACAGAACGAGTTACAATGGAAGTAAAAAAAGAACTGGGTCAGGAACAGCTCTCGAAACTTGGACAACTTTCCTGACCACATGTCCTATTCTAAATTTGCATGTCTTCCGTACATAGTATCGTTGTGGAGTTCTTTTTTCTCCATAAATCGTAAAATAATTGAATCATAAAATAATAGAAGGGACTGTTCATACAGGGATCCCATTGGTTGAATGGATTTCCCGCTAGTTCCCTCTGCCTTTGCTTGGGCAGGAATTTCAATCATAATCGCTGCTAATGGAGCGATGACAGAAGTAGGATTGGTAGTCACCAGCGCAAGGCTTGCACCTATGCTTGTGGCTTTCTCGGCCATGGATAGCAGGCTTTTGGTTTCTCCTGACCCAGAGCCAATGATAAGCATATCATTGGCTTCGAGATTTGGTGTAATCGTTTCGCCTACGACATATGGATCAAGTCCAACATGCATCATGCGCATGGCAAATGCTTTCGCCATTAAACCGGAGCGACCACTACCTGCAACAAAAATTTTATTTGCACGCTGCATTCCATCTACCAGCTTTTCTGCTTCTGCATCATCCATACGCTCGATGGTACGACTTAGCTCGGCAAGTATTTCCTTTGTATAAGCAATTGTTTGCATATTATGCGGTCACGCCTGCATTAATAAGTTGTTGCATTTGTGCAGCGACTTCTTTTTTATTTTCTTTGCCTGTGATTCCTCCACCAACAATGATGAGATCTGGTTGTGCTTTAATGACCTCAGGTAAGGTTTCAAGCTTAATTCCACCAGCAATTGCTATTTTCGCATTTTTTACAACGCTTTTTATACTACGTAAGTCTTCGAATGAATCTTTACCTTCTGCTTGCAAGTCATAGCCTGTATGCACACAAATATAGTCAGCGCCTAATTCATCAAGCTCTTTTGCACGCGTTTGGATATCTTTTACAGCAATCATATCTACGAGAATTTGTTTTCCCTGTTTTTTTGCTTCTTCAACAGCACCTTTGATGGAAGCATCTTCTGCTTGACCAAGAATAGTAACAATATCAGCGCCAGCTTGAGATGCATTTGCCACTTCATAACCAGCAGCGTCCATGATTTTAATATCTGCTAGAACCTCTAAATTAGGGAATGCTGTTTTGATTGCTTGTACTGCTCTATGACCTTCTATATTAATAATCGGTGTTCCTATTTCTACAATATCAATATGTTCTTCTACTTCCTTCACCAATTCGATGGCTTCTGGAATGTTTACTAGGTCTAAAGCTAACTGTAATTTCATTTGTTATTTCCCCTTTGTTTTATAATTTTATGCATACCTAGTATAAATCCTTAAACTAAAATTGATAAGTACGCACATTGAAAACATATAGTGATTCAAAGTATACTGTGGTCTTCAAGAAAGGAAGCCATCTCTTGTATTTGTTTTCTTTATTGGTGTTTATACATGATCTGCTGGAGATGTCCCATTGAGTGTGGAAGATTTTTATGACAATTTGCATGTGTTAGATTTAAATGGAAAAGTATGTGGTGTCTTTGGTTCCGCTGACTCCTATTATGAGCAGTATGGTACAGCAGTTGAAATGATAGATGAACAAAAAAGAAATTTAGGTTAGAGCGATGTGAAGCAATGGTGATGGATTAACAATTATTTATATTCAAAATATCTGTATTGAACACGTATCAAAATCAAGGAGCAGATGGGTGACCAAACAAGGAAAAAACTCAAAAGAAAGGTCATTCATAGGGCAGATGAGTGACCAACCAAGGACACAACACAAGTGAAAGCTACCTTTCCTTATTGGGAAGATAGCTTTCATACGTATTTCATACGAGTTTTGAAACAAATAATTTAGCATCAAAATTAACGGATGTTTTTCTTGATTTCTTCAATCATCGTTTTATATTCTTCATCACTTAAGTATGTCTTGTTTGGGTTCATTTCGTTATTTTTGGCTTTAAAGTGCTGCAATTTTATAGTGTTTTAAATTTTTCTTTACGGAAAGCTTAATACATAAGGTTATCTGCTATTTCTGCTAGTTACTTAGCCGCCGTTTCTTTGATCGTAATTGAATTAGGTACGGTTTCATCTAAAAAATCCTTATAAGAAATACCCCATTTCGTCATTTGTTCGAGCAAGGGGCGAAGCGAATTTCCTTGTGCTGTTAACGAGTACTCTACTTTCGGTGGTACGACAGGATATACCTCTCTGTGAACAAGAAAATCAGATTCTAATTCACGAAGTTGGGTGATGAGCATGCGTTGGGTAATTCCTGGAATGAGTCGTCTTAATTCATTAAAACGTGTCGTTCCTTCATTACCTAAATTCCAAAGAATCAGCATTTTCCATTTCCCACCTATAACAGAAAGCGTTAGTTCTTTCTCACAATTAAACTCTCTTTCACGTCCATGATCCA
This sequence comes from Oceanobacillus longus, assembly GCF_042650085.1. NCBI lineage: Bacteria > Bacillati > Bacillota > Bacilli > Caryophanales > Bacillaceae > Oceanobacillus > Oceanobacillus longus. The sequence continues at coordinate 85,695 of NZ_JBHSAO010000001.1, forward strand.
TGGAATCATTCCCTCCATCTAATTGAAATAACAGTATACTTTTATGTACTATATACGTAAAACATACTGTCTTTTGTAAAAGATAGTATACGTCAATCGAATTAAATTTGTATAGCTTAACGACTTGAGAAGGACAGGGTTCGTATCTAATTTGGTCTTTCATATTGAATGAAACATGGAATATGTCACAATGTGACGAAAATTATCTGAAATAATCAAAATTTAATCTTTACAAAAACGATAGGGATTATTATAATTAGGAAGTTATCATACCCATTTAAAATTTTATGAAGAAGGTGAGAAAGTGAAAAGAAGCGCTAAATGGTATAACAATCAATTATTCCCATGGTTGTTGCCTATCGTCTTTATTGTACTTTGGCAACTACTTGGTCAATACAAAATACTTACATCGACACTTCTACCTACTCCAGTGGAAATCGCGCAAGCAGGGATTCGGTTATTTAAAACCGGCGATTTACAAGAACATGTATTAATTAGTACGCAACGTGCCTTAATCGGTTTTTTCATTGGAGGAGCTGTCGGATTTGCTCTTGGACTATTTAACGGTACTATTTTATTCTTTGAAAGACTGACGGATACAACCATTCAAATGGTACGCACGATTCCCCATTTGGCATTAATCCCACTCGTAATTTTATGGTTTGGAATTGATGAAAGTGCAAAGATATTCTTAGTTGCAGTTGGTGTGATGTTTCCTATTTACATAAATACATTCAATGGTATTAAGAATGTGGATCGGAAATTAATTGAGATGGGTACAGTTTATGGGCTATCGAAGTGGAAGTTATTTACGAACATTATCTTACCAGGATCCTTACCTTCGATTTTAGTCGGGATCCGTTATGCTCTTGGAGTTATGTGGATGTCGTTAATCGTGGCAGAAACCATTGGTGCAGATTCAGGGATTGGCTTTATGGCAACGAATGCCCGTGAATTTATGCAAATGGACATCGTTGTATTAACCATCGTACTCTATGCCATTTTAGGTAAGCTATCCGATGTTATTGCAAAGCTGTTTGAAAAACGTTTATTAAAATGGAATGCGGCTTTTAACAAATAACAAAACTTAATGTGAGATTGGGGGGATACGATGTCTAATATTGAATTAAAAAATGTTAGTAAAAGTTATGGTGACAACGAAGTGTTACGTGATATCAACTTATCGGTAGAACAAGGTAGTTTTACAGCAATCGTTGGTCGAAGTGGTTGTGGGAAAAGTACACTTTTACGCATCATCGCTAAATTAGAAGAGAGTACGAAAGGTTCATTATCGTTTTTAACCGACGATGCGAAGGAACCAAAGATTCGTATCATGTTTCAAGATGATCGCTTGCTTCCGTGGAAAAATATTTTAAATAATATTACTCTTGGAGCGGTTAATCCAGCAGCAGCAAAAATTTCGCTAGAAGAGGTTGGGTTAATGGACAAGAAAGATGATTGGCCCGATCAATTATCAGGTGGACAAAAACAACGTATAGCCCTTGCACGCGCATTAGCAAGTAACCCTGGTGTATTGTTGTTTGATGAACCACTTGGTGCACTTGATGCGCTTACGCGTATGGAAATGCAGAATTTGATTGAAGGATTATGGCAACAGCAGAAGTTTACATCACTACTTGTTACTCATGACGTTACTGAAGCTATACACTTAGCAGATCGGGTGATTGTTATAGACAAAGGGGTTATCCAATTAGATGAAGTAATCGATTTGCCGAGACCGCGTGAACGTAACGAAAAATTTACTTATTATGAAAAGAAAATATTAAATCAAATCCTAGGGGGATAAAAAAATGAAAAAACAACTATTGATTCTAATAACAGCATTATTGGTGCTAGTATTAGCAGCCTGTAGTGAAGACTCTACTGCTGATGCAACGGATAATAGCAATGACAGTGAAAATGAAGTGATTACAATCGGTTATCAAAAAGGGAATACGGTAAATATTTTAAAAGAACATGGTAATTTAGATGAAGCATTAAACGAAGCTGGATATACGATTGATTGGAAAGTATTTACTACTGGTACCGTATTATTAGAAGCATTGAATACAGATAACATTGATTTTGGACATGCTTCTGACGGTAACGCTGTATTCATGCAATCAGGTGGCCACGAATTGAACTATCTAGCTTCAGAGGCACCGTATCCAGAAGGCGTTGCATTAGTTACTAAAGTAGATTCCGATATTGAAACAATTGAAGATTTTAAAGGGAAAACAGTAGGTGTTACACGAGGTGGTAATCAACACTATCTATTATTGGTAGCATTAGAAGAAGCGGGTATTCCTTTAGATGAAGTTGAAATTAAGTTTTATAAAGATGCTGCAGAAGGTTTAGCAGCATTTACACAAGATGAGTTTGATGTTTACGGTACATGGGATCCATACTTGGCAATTGTAGAAAACACAGTAGAAACACGTACCATAATAAATGGCACGGATACAACTGAAAATCGTACATTCTATTTTGCAACAGAAGAATTTTTAACTGAAAAACCTGATGTGGTAAAAATTATTTTAGAAGAATTACAGAATGCGGATCAATGGGCAAATGAAAATAAAACAAAAGTTGCTGAGATTTTAGCTGCTGAATTGGGCTTAGATGTAGCACCACTTCAGAAAGCAAATGACCGTCGTACGTTCGGTGTTGAGAAAATTGACGCAGAAATTATTGAAAGTCAACAACATTTAGCAGATACATTCTATAATGCGGAACTACTAGAAACGGATATTAGTATAGAAGAAGCCGTCAATATTGATGAAGCACTAATTCCAAGTAACATAGAATAGTATAGTATAGAGGAGGATTTACATGACAAAATCTGTTGAAAATGCATTCCTAAGTTATGGAGATAAAAATGCACCTGTGAAAGTAGAAGTATTTTTAAATCTTGCATGCCCATACTGTAAAACATTTTTCGAAGCGGCAGATGAAAGTTTAACACCTTATATTAAAGATGGGCAAGTCGAATACATTATTAAACATTATGACAAACCTCGCGAAATGTTGTTATATGGTACGTTAGTTAATACGTATCTTGATTATAGCGATCCAGAACGTATCTATACCATTATGAAAGAGCTTTTCGCAAACCAAAGCGCGTGGAGTGAGTCTGATAGTCACTCGATTAAAAACATGTTATCCGAACAATACGGGTTAAAAGAAGAACCTGATACAATTGAATTAAGCTTGAAAATTACGGCTGAAGCGATCGAGCGTCAGGTAAAAATGGTACCAACAGTTTATATTAACGACAAGGAATTTCAATTTCCTGTTGAGATTGACGCTGGTCAACTAAAAGAAGAAGTGGAAAAAGCATTATAAGAATCTACAACTTCCTTACAAGTGGCAAGGTACACATCCCGGTAAAGCATTTCATAGAATAATAACCAAGAGAGCCCTATTGCACATTGCAAAAGGGGCTTTTTTGGGTTGTGATTTTCTCTGAATTGGGTTGCTTAATAAACAGACGAAGGGGAAAATCAAACGTCATGGAGTGCTTGTTCAGTTGGAAGAAGTGGTTATTATAAGAAGACTTCAAAAAACAATAAACCCCGTTATTATCGTCTATAACGGAGTCTTCATTAAAGTGTATTGTGTTTGTTTGAGAAACACGATTTTATGTTCTAGTACGGGTATAATTCACCTCAGGATTCCCTTGAAGAATAAATGTTGCATTGTTTTTCTGTTGCAGGAAATTACGGATTTCTTCTATGGAAAGGTCGAGTTTTCTAGCTTCCCGTATCAAATGCAACCATTCCTTATCCAACTTTGCTATGTCAACCGATCGTTGTGAATGCATCTCTATTTCCGTTCACCCTTTCCCCGAAAAATTCACCTTATCTTCTGCCTTGTTTCATTATAATAGGGGAAGGTTAAAACAAGGTTTAAAAAGTAATAATTTTTAATTTTCTGGTGAGAATTTATATCCAAATCCTCTAACTGTAGTTATAAATTCTGGTTTTGCAGGATTAATCTCTAATTTTTTCCGGATATTACTAATATGAACTTTGACGGTTTTATAATCCCCGAATTTGTTTTCTCCCCAAATTCGTTCATAAAGCTGTTCGATGGAGAATACGTGATTGGGATGTTGAATCAGGAAGAATAGTAGCTGAATCTCTTTCGCATACAAATGGACGCGATCCCCATTCCTGAGAACCGTATAATTATCCAGATTCACTTCAAGATCTCCAAATTTCATCAAGGACACGTTTTCATTTGATTGTTTCAAAGCAATTTCTTTTCTCCTTAAATGCGCTTTGACGCGCGCAAGCACTTCACCAGGATCAAAAGGCTTGATAATATAATCATCAGCACCTGCATCTAACCCGAGAATACGATCCTCATATTCGCTACGGGAACTCAAAAATAAAATCGGAACCTCCTCATTAACGTTTCGAATTCGCCTGCATACTTCCAATCCATCTATTTCCGGCAAAAGGATATCCAAAAGAATAAGGTCAGGTGAATGGGCATGGAAACGTTCGATTGCTTTTTTACCATCTTCAGCCATGATTACATGATAATCCTTTTCCAAATATAATTGGATTAAATGACAAATATCTGCATCATCTTCTACAATCAAGATTATTTCTTTACTCAATTTCTTTCACCTCTCTGGTAACGACTGGATACAAAGGAAGAGTGATATGGAATGTACTTCCTTTGCCTACTTTGCTTTCTACCCATAAGTAACCCTGATGGTATTCCATAATCTGTTTGGAAATCGAAAGTCCAAGACCTGTATTGTTACTTTTTTCCTTGCTCAATTTATCCGCTTGATAAAAGCGATCGAATATGAGTGGAAGCTCCTCTGGAAGCATTCCTTTTCCGGTATCACGGACACTTATCTGTAAAAAAGAATGATCTGGTGTGGGCTCACGAGATTTTCCAACTTCATCGTGTTGTACTGGAACGGAGTTTGTCTTTTTTAAAGTTATTTCGATTAATCCAGATTTTCCTATAAATCGAATCGCATTAAAGATAAGATTCTGTAGAACCTGATCGATTCTGTCGATATCAATCGTCACTAATTCCATGTGTTCAGTTCCCTTTAGTTCATCCTGTATCTCAAATGTGATTTCATGCGCTATTACATCGATTTCATACTTTTGAAGCAGAATCGCTGGCAAATCACCAGCAGCTTGCTCTCTCCAACGAAAGCTAATCTGTCCTGATTCCAATCTCGATAGTTCATATAGATCCTGAATTAGCCGATCGATAAATAAAATTTTCTGATACACAATCTTTAGATAGCTATGGTCATTGGAATCGACGACCCCATCCATCATTGCTTTCACATACCCTTTGACTGAAGTCATCGGTGTGCCAAGTTCATGCGAAATATTGGACATCAGCTGCTTTCTTGCTCCTTCCGTTCTGCTGAGCTGTTCGGTACTTATTTGTAGTTCCTTTGTTCGCTTCTTTACTTTGGCTTCAAGTGAACGATTTAAATGGGAAAGTTCCTTATTAATGGAAACAACTTCCTCCATCATCTGTTTTAAGGATAGAAGTGTCTTTACGCGTGATAATAGTTCTTCCTTGGAACATGGTTTGGCTAGATAATCATTTGCTCCCATTTCAAAGGCAGTTACAATATCTTCCGTTTGTGAACGAGCGGTAAGTATCAAAATGGGAAGTTCGGTTAATGTATACTGCTCTCTTAGTTTCTTTGCAACTTCAAATCCGGAGTGTCTTGGTAACATGACATCAAGAATCACCAAATCGAATGAAGTTTTTCCAGCTAGAAGATCAAGTGCATGTTCACCATCATAGGCAATAACGACTTGATATCCGGCTGTTGACAAATGGTTGAGTAGGACTTGAATATTCACAACTTCATCATCAGCAATCAAAATTCGTTGCTGTTGATCTTCAGTTGCCGATAGCGCTGCCAATTCATCTTGGATTGGTGTTGGTTGCTGCAAATGGGAAGTCGAATTTGAAACGACATGCTTTAAAAGTTGCTTCATTCCTTGGTAAATGGGAATAGAAAAAGATACCGTCGTTCCTTTTCCAAGGGTGGATTGGATCATGATATCCCCGTCATGCAAATCGATCAGCTGTTTCGTAATGGTGAGTCCCAAACCAGTTCCAATGGAAAATCTGTCTTTAAGGTTTGAGCCTCGTTCAAAGCTTGCAAAGATGATTTCCAGGTCCTGTTCGGATATACCAATGCCTGTATCTTGAATTGATACGATTATTTCTTTTTCCTTCGTCACGGCGAATAGGGTAATCTCTCCCGAATCAGTATACTTGATTGCGTTACCTATTAAATTGTATAAAATCTGTTGCAGGCGATTTTCATCAGCGGCAACAGGAGGTAACGTGTCTGGTATCAGGTTCCGTATAGCCACTTGCTTTGCGGAGCTAATAGTGGAAGAAACGGTACAGGTCACTTCAGCTAATTCCCTCAAAGAAACGGGTTCAATATCCAGTTCCAATTCATGGTGGTTTAGTTTCGATACATCAAGCAAATCATTGATCAGATGGGTGAGCCGTTTCCCACTCGTGATGATCAGAGAAAGATTTTGGTTAATCCGCGTATCGACACCGGGACCATCCCGTAATGATTCAGCGATGCCAATCATGCCATGTAATGGTGTCCGTAGTTCATGGGAAGTATTTGCGAGAAATTCATCCTTTATCTTATTAGCCTGTTGTAAATGTTTGACCGCAAGTTCCTGACTCTGTCGTGCATGCTGTTCTGCAGCTTCCTTTCCCTGGCGCAGCCGATTAATTTGTTCACCCAATGCAAAGGAGAACAGGATAATTTCGATACCTGATCCTAGTTGAGAAGCGTATTTCGTGAGGAAGGTTACTGGAATCAGCCCCATATCGGCCAAGGAACTGCAGGTTACGCCGATAAGAAAAATAACCCATCCGAAAAAGAAATATTTGGCAGGAACATAGCCATTTTTCCAACATAGAATTGCGGCAGTAATAACAATCAACACTAAACCAATGGTCGAACCCATGATTAAATTCAATGCTAACTTATAGCTAACTGAAAGAATTACGATGAGAATCGGTTGTATGAGAATAAAGATGTTAATGAGTTTATGCAGTTTTGGTGTATTCGTTTTAAGTTGAAGAAATGATTTCGTAAACAGCATGGCACTGATATTCGCGCTGGCCATAAAGAACAGGATGGCCCGATTGTTCCACCACGTCATCTCCGGCCAGAGGTATTGGAAAGCAAGCCCATTCAAGGTGAAATGACATAGCATGAGCGATAGGATGAAGAGGACATACCACAGATAACTCGTAAAACGAATGGAGATAAATAAAAATAAGTTATAAAAAATCATAATCAGGCCAAACCCAAAATAGATCCCAAGAAGAATATATTCCACTAGACTCTTCTTATGAAAGTCATCTTCTGACCAAAGCGTCATCGGTAATTGCATGGAGCCAGCCGTATCGACTTGCAGATAATATGTCACCATCTCGCCTTGAGGAATGGTGAGCTTATACACAAAATTACGGTGGTGAATGTCTCTTGTTAAAAAGGGCAAATGATCTCCCGTCTCCCTCAAGGAGAATCCATTGTCTCCTGTTGGAGTATAAAGTCCAACCCAGTCATGGGGTGGGTAGGTCATATCTAGCAACCAATCCTCTTCTGGAGAATGATTGGAAAGGGTAATGCGGGCCCAAAATGTCGATTCTGTATAGCCATAGCTTGGAACGTCACCTGGATAATGGAAAAAGTGGTCATCAAGTATTCCACTGGCTATATCTTCTATATCCCATTGCTCTTCCTTATCCTCCAGCAGTTCAACTACTGAACCGAGCGGGTAGCTTTCTTTTCCTTCCTCTAACAGTACTTCCGCAGATACTTCTCCAGTGTTGTATATAATGATGAAAAGCATGCAGCATACAACCGTTAACATGAGTGAAACTTGACGCATTCTCCCCATCACCTTTATTCCATTTTATAAGACTATTATACTAGATTTATAACTGTAAATATAGTATTTTCTAATTTTTGTGACAACATTACCTGGATGAAACAGTCTATTAAGCTGTATTGTCACTGTAGAAGAGGTGTCGGGGCAAAAACCAAGAGAAAGGTAACTCACCAAGCTGATGAGTGACCGAAAAAGGTGATTAATTTTATAGATGGAGGTGGAGTTGTGAGTAAACTTTTTGGATTCCGTTATTTGCATCCTTTGGAACGATAATATTACTATAAGTAGTAGGCTCAAAGGTCAGATTGTCGGCAATTCAACACGAATCTTCATGTTAAGAGGAGTGACTCGTGTTTTCTTTTTGTGGTGTCGTATTTTCTATAGATTCAATATATAAATCTTCTTTATTTTTATTAATCCATAGCACTACATATTTTTGATAATGTTTCATTAACCAGCCTACAATTTTACCGATGAAGTACGCAGCAATTAGTGTACCAATACCAATGGATCCTAATGATTCAATGAATATAATACATACCAAACCTGCCAAACCGACATTTAATAAATCACTGGAAATTTTCGCATTACTAAATTGCATGTTAAATTTATGACTGATGACATGTGTTAACTCATCATATGGCATTAAAGGGAATTTAGCACTGAAATATCCAAGTAAACCAATTGCTACAACGAATAAACTAATAGTTAAAAATCCCCATCGCATAACTAATGTTTCAGGTGCAGGCAGTAGTTGCAACAGGAATAAGGTTATATCCATAAAGAAACCAAATAAAAATGCAATGATTAATTGCACGATAGAATCCCTCAAATGGAATTGTTTACTTAAAATCACTTGTACGATAATAAATAAAACATTTGCGAATACGGTCATCATCCCAACTGATAAACCGGAAGACAGTGAAAATGCATAGGCTAACGATGAAACTGGCGATACACCAAGATCTGCTTGTATGGAAAAGCTGACACCAAGTGAAAGAAAAAATAAACCAACAATGTACAGACAAAGTCGCTTCATGGTCACATTCATATATTTCATAATCCCTCTCTTTATAAATAATCCAACTTCTATTTTAGCATATAAGTTGGTATATTAAACAAGGATATTTAGCTACTTACAATAACATTGGAGGTGTTCTGTTGACACGCTTAAAGGATTGGAGAGACCCCACGCTGTTACTGTTTTCTATTGGAATATCGAGTATCGGAGACTTTATTTATTTAGTTGCGATAACGAAAAATTAAATGTTTAAGTTTATTAGATTAAATCAGCTGAATAGATATGAAACAATAGGGGGAGGAGTTTTCCAGAGAAGTTCGCTCTAAGCAAAGCGATAGTAAATCAAAATGAAGGTAGACAAGACAAATAAGAAATTAAGAAAAATGAAAATCATTTGATCTATTCTAGATTTGTGCATCTTAATTGGAGGGTGATAAAAAGAGACACCTTCAATAATAAAAATTAGTAAGATAATGTGGATCATCGCATGACCAATAATCTCCGTTATTCCAAAGAGCATGGATGTGAGTATAAACAATATCGTTACTATTGCTGCTAAAAGTCGGTTTAGTATGCCTACTACAAGTAAATAACCAACAACAAATTCTATAAAAGCAGCCATCACTATAAAAATGGACGGTTCAAATCCAAATGTAGGAACAGCGTGACGCTCAATAATATCTAGCGTCATAGCTGGATACACCCATTTTTCAACAGCAACCCAACAAAGTGAAAGCCCCGTGCCCAGATATAAGAAAGGAAATCCCCATTTTTCCCACTTTGACTTCCCTACTAATAATACGAAGAAAATAGCGATATAAAATCCATAATCAAGCATATGGAACCATCCTGTGTAGGACCAAACCATTATAAACAGACCTAAAAGTACGATAGAAGCTAATTTTGTTGCATAGTGATGGGGAATCAGTAATAAAACAATTGCAAACCAAAATGCAATTTGTTGCATTGGTTCTGTTATGCTAAATTCAGGTGCAAACATAGTTCCTGATAAAGCTTGAATGGCTAATGCAAGAGCTGTTCCGTATTTTAGCAAATGCCTTGAATAGATACGCAAGCCTGCTAGTTTTCCTTCAATCTTTTTCGCTATCTCTAAATTCATCAATCTAGGAAGAAATTGGGGTATTGCAGCTAAAACTATAGCAACGAATAGAGCAAATGCCATGAAAAAAGGCGATAAAATATTTACAATACTTTCCTTTAAAGCTGCTTCTTCTGTAAACCATTTAACGTGAGCATTTGAAATGAGTGGCGCAAACAGGCTACACAATAAAACAGTGATAAATAACAAACTTCTATTCACAAGAAGACCTCCTTTTATTACACCCCTGATTAATAATTAGTTTTTGTTAATTATTTAATTGCTATACGTCATTTGGTCTGTCATTTAATTAATATGCCCCTCGATGCGGAGGCCTTTATAGTTATATGGGATGGTGATAGAATTAAAGAACAAATAAACACTTCGGGTTAGTGCCACTGGAGCTGGCCGAAGTGTATTCTGTCTGTTTAATTCTTAATTTGTGGATTCCTATATTTTTTACTCAAATTCACTCCTCAGGAACCTGTTTACCTTCTCAATATCAAACTCCCGTTTATATTGTCCTTTACCCCATTCCAACATATGCTGATGATCGGGGTGAGTTGGATCTGCTAGGATGTTTAGATACATTTCATAGCCGTGGGTGCCACCGACATCTTCAGGTGGTGTGTTTCCTTCTCCTTCCATACATACCGGAAAATTTTTGTCATAATCATTAATGAATGATTCGACTTCTATACGATGAGTCCAATCATCGCCAAAGTCATAAATGTAATTCATATGTTTATATGTTGGAAGGTAGCTGGACAGTTTTATTTCTGCTTCAAGCTTTACCGGGATATCATTTTTATAGTCTAAAGTCTCTTTATTGCATACAAGATTTACGATGAGTTTCTTATTTTCAAGATCAAAGGAAGGGTAGTTGAGGGACCTTCCCTTGTTTTGTGCATCAGTAGTTTGGTCACCATAAATATAGAATTCATGTAAATGATAATCTTTCCAGTCAAAAGCAATTTGTAACGCTTTATGTAACTGATAAAAAGTGAAGTTAAGAGGAACCACCAGTTTGCGCACTACAGAACGATTTTCTAAATTTAATTTCACGTTAAGTCTTACTGCTTTCACTTGTATTGCCATTTGACCCGTGAAATCCTCAAGATTCTTATATAGTTCCCGGTTAGGGTTGATATAATTATTTTTGCCATTTGTAATTAAATAGCGGCTTGCTTCCTTGTTAAACTTTATTTGTTCAACATGATCATCATCCAATAAGTCATCCCAAATATAGATTGTTTCACAAGATTTATTCATTCTGGCTACGGATGTCTTATCTTTTGTTTTAGCAAAGGTAAAATCTGGGGCGTGTTGGATATATTGTTCGACGATTTCTTCCTTTATCCCTTCTTCCAAAAACGTTTCTTTAATGCTTTCTAAGATAAGTTCATCAAGTTTCTTTACATGCTTTGCGGTTATTCCATATAAAACGATGATATAGCGATTTCTATCATTTACTAAAACAATCGCTTTTCTGCGGTTAATGGTCATTAAATTGGCGTGCCATGAGAAAAGAGGGTCTAATTCCTGTTGGGACACAGGATTTATTTTTAAATAATCCAGTAGTTTTTTCGTACCTTGAATATGCATAGGGAATAACTCCTTGTTTTAATTATGAACGAACGCTTTCATTCGTTTACAGCATTATATCATGTTGATTTTTAGTTTAATAACACGGGGCAGGAAAGTTGTCCAACTGTTGCGCTTAAAATGGGACAAGTTTGAGGTGAACCACGTCCCCTATCAAGTAACTGAAAGTCTCTAAGGAAGTTTTAATGTGCACTATACGGGTATACTATCGTTACGCATACAAATTTTTTATAAAACTAATATGCAATACACTAAAATTGTATATAAACACATATGTCGGAGGCGATTATAATGAGCAATCAAAAAGTAGCAGTTATCACAGGCGCAGCACAAGGAATTGGTAAAGGATTAGCAGAAAAACTAGCAGCAGATGGATTTGCTATTGTTTTAAGTGATTTGAATGAAGAAGTTTTAAACGAAACAAAGAAGGAATTTCAAGATAAAAATGTTCAGGTAACATCATTTGTTGGAAATGTCGTAAACCCTGACGAACAAGAAGCACTTGTCAAGCATGCAGTTGAAACGTTTGGTAGTGTCGATGTATTTATTAACAATGCAGGAGTGGAAGGGCAAGTGGCGCCACTGACACATGTTGACCCGAAGGCAGTTGATTTTGCGCTTGATGTTAACGTTAAAGGTACAATTTACGGCATTAAAGCAGCAGCAAATCAAATGAAAAAACAAGGAAATGGCGGTAAAATCATTAACGCTTGTTCCATTGCTGGTCAAGAAGGGTTCGAAATGTTAGGCGTTTATTCTGCAACTAAATTTGCGGTTAAAGGGCTAACACAAACGGCTGCCAAAGAATTGGCGAAAGACAAAATTACCGTAAATTCGTATTGTCCAGGGATTGTTGGAACAGGCATGTGGGAACGACTGGATGAAAAAATGATGGAACACATGGGAACGAAAAAAGGGGAAGCATTTGAGAAATTCATAGAAGGAATTGCACTTGGACGTCCACAAACACCCGCAGATGTAGCAAACCTTGTTTCATTCTTGGCATCTCCTGCTTCGGATTATATTACAGGGCAAAATATTTTAACGGATGGCGGAATGGTATTTAATTAATTTAACAACAAAAACGTCCTATTATAGGACGTTTTTTTAGTAAGTATTGCACGGTCTCTCTCATGTCTGATTTGGAATAAAATATAAGTGTAAAGACCTGGCAATTGTTGAAGGGTCATTAAAGAGCCATATCGAAAGTATTGCGCTTAAAAATCCTTCAACTTCTCTTTTGCTTCTGTATCACCTAGAAGTGCAGCTTGTTGGTACCAGTACTTTGCTTTTTTTATATTCCTCGGGGTGCCAGTTCCGGATTCATAGCAAAAACCGAGGTTGAATTTGCCAAGAGCGTCTTGCCTATCCGCTGCCATTTGGAACCAGTATAATGCGTCTTCGCCGTTGTCCTGTTCAAATGCTTCCTGACCGAGGTGATTGGCTGCATAGTCATCACCGGAAAGGGCAGATTTTCTAAACCAATGCCTTGCTTTTCCCAAATTCATTGCTACACCGATACCATTCTTATACATATAGCCAACGGTATACATGGATTCAGCAACACCAAGTTCCGCGGCAATGGAAAATAACTCAAATGCACGTTGAACATCCTTTTCAACATACTCCCCACGGAAATACATATCTGCATAATTGTTCATTGCGTCAGGATGGCCTTTTTCTGCGGCTTTCCTATAGCATGTAAATGCCTTTTTAAAATTCTTATCGAAACCAATACCGTCAAAATAATAATTGCCAACCCAGTAGAGGGCATCGGGATTACCTGCATTTGCAGCTGCTTCGTACCAAACAAAAGCCCAATCATCTCGGTTGATTGTTTTATAGAATTTACCTAGTGCAAGCTGTGCATCCGAATCACCTTGCATTGCATGTTGATACCACGTAATTACTTCCTGCAGTTCAGCCTCTTCCATGAGTATGCTAACAAAGTCATGAGTCGGCGTGATAATTTCTTGTAGGATGTATCGCAGATCACGAAGTAATATTTCTTGATAAGTCTCATCATATACGGATAAAGCCCGTACTTGTGCATACAGAATACCGATATCATTTGAAAAATCGATTGCTTCCGCCTGGTAGTCTTCCAAAATTTCAGCGATCGTCTCAAGTTTTTCAATACCTTGCTTCACCGTGACCAAAGGCAGTAGCTTTGCAGCTTTTTGATAGCCATGTTTATTAAGATCCTTTTGTAACTGTTGTATATCCATGAAGTAACGCTTCCTTCCGTGCATTCCTCTCGTTATCATACTATTTTTATGGCAACAGTTCAGCTAACTTGCATCTAGATACTCTAAACCTTGAAAGTTCTAGCAACGATGGAAAAAGAAAAATGTCCTAAGGGGTGGGGAATAGCACCTCTAGGATTAGTCATCCTGTTAGAAAAAGGAGTCCGAATAATAATTTGGAGAAAAGAAAGGCGTTGATAGCAAACAAAAATAGCTGTCCAGAATTTCTCCAGACAGCCCATTTTACTTAGCTAAAATCCGTCACAACGAAAGTACCCGTTGTTTTGAAATTAGTCATATCTTCAAAAATTCCTTCAACCTCAGAAAGCTTGATATTTCTTGTTACCATTTTACCTGGCTCCAGTTTACCTGTAGCAACCTGATCTAATAGGGAAGGGAAGCGGAATGCTGGGATTCCAAGTGTAGTTACAAATGATTTTTCGTTCATTAACATATCATCGACAGGAATGGAAATAAATCCGCCTTCTTTTTTCGTCGTAACCCCAATTTGTAAGTGCCGGCCACCTTTACCAAGACTGTTTATTCCATTTACACATGTTTCTGGAATTCCAAGTGCATCGATTGAAACATCAGCACCGCCATGTGTCAATTCCTTAACTGCTTCCACAGGATTGGTATTTTTACTATCAATCGTGTAATCCGCACCAAGTTTCTTAGCAAGCTCAAGGTTCGATTCATTAATATCTACACCAATGACAGTTGCCCCCATCGATGAAGCAATATGAATCGCAGAGAGTCCGATGCCACCGCAACCGTAGACGACTACCTTTTCACCAGGTAATACATGCACGCGATCAACTACGCCATGATAGGCAGTCATAAAGCGACATCCGAGTGCTGCTGCATCAGAGAAACTAAGGCTATCCGGCATATGCATCACATTACGATCACCTAATGGCACTGCAACATATTCTCCGTATCCGCCCTGATAAGCGGTACCTGGTACGAAAAATGAATCACAGAGGTTTGTATTTCCAGCGATACAATGTGGGCAGGTTCCATCACTTCCAGAGAAAGGAACGATAACACGGTCCCCACGCTTAAAGTTCTTGACCTCAGGACCTACTTCTTCCACAACCCCACAGAACTCATGGCCGATGATAGGCTGAACAATTCCATGGTCGCCTACCCATACATGCCAGTCACTTCTGCATACGCCGTTTGCCATGGTTTTAACTAGAATACCGTCTTTTTCAATTTCCGGATCTGGAACATTCTTTACAACTGCTTTTTGAACATCTTCTATTACTAAAGCCTTCATTAATTTATCCCCCTTATGCATTTAAAAATAAGTAAATACTCACGCTTTTAGATAACGCTTTCATAAATTAATGTTATAATATTCGTGGAAGTGCGTATATTCCTATTTTTGTATAGTCCATCTACCCCAAAAGGAGGAGTTCCTATGGTTCAAATGTCTACCTTATCTGATCAATTACAATTAATCGAAAATACAGCATCCCATGAGAAGCAACTCGTCGCTTATCTGGAAATGTATACGGACCTATTTCCTGTACAGAATGCTTACCTATTACGTTATTCTCCACTGGGATTTTTAGGAGAAGGAATTATATCTTTGGAACAAGATGAAATTAAATATATCCATGAATTGCGATATGATATTCGAACGCTACCGACGATTATGGCAGCGATTGATGAGAAGAAAGCTAAGTTCTATCGGGATAGGGAGCTTTTTGAAAAGACGAGCAGTAATTTCGTCATTGAATCCGCGATTACTTCTTTTCTTGTCACACCGATCTGCTGCAGGTCCATCGTAGTTGGATTTATTTATAGCAGTTTATTTAATGAAGGTGCTGAATTCAATGAAGAAGACCTCAATGCCATCACGGATTTCAGTAATAAGATTGGTCAAATTATTCAAGGTTCAACACATAAGGATAGGAAGCAACTACTTAGTAAACGTGAGTTTGAGGTTATGAAAAGAATTGCGAAGGGCGAGTTAACAAAAGAAATCGCATCATCCCTAAGTATTAGTGAACTGACTGTTAAACAATATGTAAAAATGGCAATCAAAAAGCTCGACGCAACGAACCGAGTTCATGCGATTGCAGAGATGTTCCGGCGGGGAATGCTCGCCTAGGGGCATGTTTGCGACACCTAAATGATAGGGTTTCGCCAACTTTTTAGTTTAATGTTAATAGTATAAGTTAATCTAAAAAGGGATGAATGCCTTTTTTAAGCATTATGTTAAAATTCATGTTACAGTTAGATACAATAATTAAAAAGTGAGTAGGCGAACAACATGATTGAGATAAAAACATCTTCACTTAGTGATGGAGAATTTAATAGAGGGGTATTTGCTACATGTGATATCAAAAAAGGAGAAATTTTACATGTTGCACCTGTAATTTCCTATCCAAACGAACAGCATCAACACATTGAGCAAACACTACTAGCAGATTACGCTTTTGAATATGGGATCAACCATACTGCAATCCTTCTTGGTTATGGAATGCTGTTTAACCATTCCTATGAGCCTAATGCAACATACGAGATTAGTTTTGAAAATCACACTTTTATCTTTTTTGCACATACGAATATAAAAGCAGGAGAAGAGATTCTAATCAATTATAATGGTGATGTTGATAACAATGATCCGTTGTGGTTTAACGAGGACTAAAAGAATAGTAATTAGGAAAAGGTTTTTACAGGCAACCGACTCATGATGGATGAGTCGGTTGCTTGTCTATTCATTAAAAATATATTAGTGAAACTACCCAATCATACATGTGATAAGCTGACTTATTGTTTTTGAAAGGTTAACTGTTCTTCGCGTATTTCTTTAGCAGCTTGAATCATTGCTTTTAATGCCCCAATTGTTTCAGCTTCACTTCTTGTTTTTAAACCACAATCAGGATTGATCCAGAATTGTTCTTTAGGTATGGTCTGTAATGCTCGGTTGATATTTTGTTTGATTTCTTCTTTATCTGGAACACGTGGACTGTGAATATCATACACACCAAGTCCAATTTCTTTTGCATACGTATTCTCTTCAAACGTAGAAACAATCTCCCCATGACTTCGGGATGTTTCGATAGAGATAACATCTGCATCCAATCCATCAATCGCATCATAGATATTTTTAAATTCAGAATAACACATATGTGTATGAATTTGCGTTACATCTTTTACAGATGATGTTGCTAATTGGAATGCGTATACTGCAGCATCTAAATAATCTTTCCATTTATTTTCGTCCAATGGGAGTCCCTCTCGTAATGCAGGTTCATCTACTTGAATAATTTTGATGCCATTTTCTTCAAGAGATTCAACTTCTTTTCTCAGTGCTAGAGCAATCTGATTTTGTACCGTATACCTGGAAACATCATCATGGGCAAAAGACCAATTTAAAATCGTGACTGGACCTGTTAGCATTCCTTTGACAGGTTTGTCTGTTAAGCTTTGAGCAAAAACACTTTCCTTTACTGTCATTGACTGATCCAATGATACATCCCCAAAAATTAATGGAGGTTTGACACAGCGTGAACCATAAGACTGGACCCAACCGTATTCGGTCACACCAAACCCATTCAGTTTTTCACCAAAATATTCAACCATATCCGTTCGCTCGAATTCACCATGTACAAGGACATCAAGGCCAAGTTCCTCTTGGATGTGTATCCACTTTTCTATATTATCTTTAACAAAATGTTCGTATTGAGCGGTTGTAATTTCACCTTTACGCCATTTCGTTCTCGTTTTTCTTACTTCTGTTGTTTGTGGTAAGCTACCAATCGTAGTTGTTGGAAGTAGTGGCAAATTCAATTCTTGATGCTGTTTTTTTATACGCTCGTTAAAAGGTAGAGAGCGTGTTGCATCAGAAGCATCTAATTTATTTATCGCATCTTGTACTTGTTTATTATTTCGATTTGTTGAATTGGAAAAACGATCTAGTGCATTTTTATTAGCTTTTCGTTCCGTTTTAATAGAGTCTTTCCCAGAATGAAGTCCTTTCGTAAGTAAGACAATTTCCTCAAGTTTCTCATCTGCAAAAGCTAACCCATCTTTCACATCTGAATCGAGCTTTACTTCAGACTTTATGGTAACTGGAACATGTAACAGGGAAGAAGACGGCTGTATAATTAATTGATTCCCCTTACTATATTGTTGAATCAATTCTAATTGGGAGATTTTGTCTTCTAAGTTAGCTCGCCATACATTTCGTCCATTGATAACCCCAGCTGCAAGCACCTTATCTTCAGGGAAGCCATACTGTCTAATTAATTCCAATGAATCTCCAAAAACAAAATCAAGTCCAATAGCATGTACAGGGAATTCTACGATCTCTTTGTAATGAATAATATGTTCAAAATAGGTTTGTAAAATAAGTTTCAGCTTCGGTGCAGCTTGCTTAAATTGTTCATATACTTGCTTTGCTTCTAGGATAACTTCTTTGGATACATTCGTTCCAAAAATTGGCTCGTCGATTTGTACCCATGACGCTCCTGCTTCTTCAAGTTCTTTTAATAGTTGGATATATAAAGGAATAAATTCCTGTAACCGTGCTGAAAAGTCTTTCTCCTCATATCCCTTTGATAATTTTAGGTATGTAATGGGACCTAAAATAACTGGCTTGCCATTAATACCTAGCTTTTCTTTTGCTTCCTTATAAAATGCAAGTGGGCGATTTTCGGTTAATGTTGGCTTCTGATTTTCGAGTTCAGGAACAATATAGTGATAGTTCGTATTAAACCATTTCGTCATTTCAGATGCGACTGCATCTTTTCTTCCGCGAGCAATTGCAAAATACGTTTCTAAATCAACTTTTCCACCATTATAATTAAAACGATCTGGAATAATTCCAAACATAGCAGATGTATCGAGAACATGATCATATAGGGAAAAATCACCAACTGGTATTAAATCAACTCCAAGTTCTTTTTGCTTTTTCAAGTTTGCTAGTCTGATTGCATCCGTTTGTTCTAGTAATTCTTTCTCGGAAATTTGCTTGTTCCAATATCTTTCCAAAGATCGTTTCCATTCTCTCTTTTCACCAATTCGTGGATAACCTAAATTTGAGCTAATTATATTTGTCATTTTATTTCCTCCTCATGTTTGTTTTACTTGATTTAGATAATCATTATCTACAGATTGTGCCCGGTAATGGACAACACCTCCTCAACAGGATGTAGCTGTACTTTTTCCTGTATATATTCAACAAGTTGAATGATCATCTCATAACGCATGAAAGGTGTGATTAGATAAATACCGTTAAAGTTGTCTAATGCTGTATCAATTAATGTTTTTGCAATTGCAATCCCTTTTTCAATTGACAATTGTTTATCTGAAGCAACTGAACGCATTTCTTCTCTTACATTGTCGGTTAACTTGATGCCTGGCACTTCATTATGAAGAAATTCTGCATTTCTAGTGGACGTAAGTGGCATAATTCCTACATAAATCGGTGTATCAATATGCTTTGTTGCCTCACGTAATTGGATAATTTTTTCTGGACTGTACATTGGTTGTGTAAGAAAATAATCTGCACCACAGTCGATTTTTTTCTCCATTCGTTCTACTGCTTTGTCAAGTCGGGCAACATTCGGATTAAAGGCAGCACCGACTTGAAAGGAGGTTTTCTGTCTTAATGACTTTCCGGAAAAAGAAATTCCTTTATTGAATTGCTTGATTAATTTAATCAAATCAAAGGATGTAACATCAAAAACAGAAGTTGCACCTGGAAAGTCGCCAATTTTCGTCGGATCTCCAGTAATTGCTAGAATTTCATGGATACCTAATGTATGCAGTCCCATGAGATGCGATTGTAAACCAATCAAATTTCGATCCCGGCAAGTTAAATGCACAAGTGTTCTGATTCCGACCTCTTGTTTAATTTTTTCAGCGATTGCGATATTACTTATTCTTGGTGTTGCTAGTGAATTATCTGCCAATGTAATCGCGTCGACTCCGGTTTTTTTTAATGCTTTCACAGATTCCATATATTCTTCAGTCTCTAAGTGTTTCGGAGCATCGAGTTCAACAATAATGGAAGGTCTCTTTTTCACAATATCGAGTAAAGGGGTTATGGGTTGATTTTGATTCCCTTTGACTTCAATTGGCGATGGCTTCTTAACAACTTTCTTTTCTGTTAATGGTTTTAAATCGTGTACCCCTTTTGCTAACGCTTTTATATGTTCAGGTGTAGTGCCACAGCATCCACCGAGTAATCGAACACCTTCATTGCGGAAATCCTCTGCAGAACGAATGAAATAATCTGGTTCATTTTCATAGATTAGTTTTCCATCCCGGTAAGCAGGTAAACTAGCATTCGGATATGCTGCTAGATATGAATTTTCTGGTAATGGAACATCTTTGAACGAATTTAGCATATGGAAGGGGCCCAAATGGCAATTGATCCCAACCACATCGGCACCACTGTCTTCCAATCTTTGTAGTGCGTTAGGTAAGTGAATACCATTTTCAAGAATACCTGGCTCATGCATGGATACATTGGCGATTATGGGTATGTTTGTTTCTTCCCGTGCAATTTCTAACACGGTTGTTAATTCATCCAAGTTGTAATACGTTTCTAACATTAGACCATCTACATTTTCTAAAAGTAAGCAATACAACTGCTCTCTGAAACTTCTTTTCACTTCTTCATTTGTCGCCTGTGACGCTTGTGTTCCATGAATGCCACCTATTGTACCAAGAACAAATACATCGTTATTCGCGGCCTTTTTCGCTATTTTTACTGCTTGTGTATTTATCTTTTTTACTTGATCTTCTAATCCATATCGAGCAAGTTTGATATAATTAGCACCATACGTATTCGTTTGGATTAAGTCTGAACCAGCATCAATGTAGGATTGATGAATATGTGTGATTTGTTTTTCATGGGTTAGGTTTAACTCTTCAAAGCAGCGATCAACACCATAGGAATAAAGTAAAGTTCCCATCGCACCATCACCGATTAGGATTCTTCTTTTTAGTTCGGCTAATAAATCCATCCATGTCATCCTTTCAATCAATTATTATTAAAAAACCACTATTCACCAAAAGCTATAGGACCTTCAGATAAAGTTATGGCAATTCATCCTCCTTTTTTTTGTCAGTCATTGCTAAGTAAATCCTTATCGGTTAAAAACTAAACGATTTAAAATAATAAGTGAATAACGAAAATTCTATATTTAAAACTGTATATCAAGCGTATCATTAAAGAATCGATATAGTATAATACTTAAAATCTTTCCCAAGATATAGCTTTTAACTATATCCAATAGGGATTTCTATTGTTTGTTACTTTCTGTCTAAACACTTTTCCTGTACCGCCCCGTCTAAGTCTTAAGTTTTAGATGAAATCAGACCCAAGGCTATTGTTTGAAAAGTTAAAATAGTTTAACATGAAAGCAGGTGAATTAGCAATGCTAGGGGGGATACGTAAAATGTTATAGCGATAATTAGAAATAAACAGAAATTTAATCATCTGGGTCTTTGTACTTAAAGTTTTTGTAAATTATGAATGCTCTTTAACAAATTCTATTATTTATCTTTTATACTGATGAAGGTTTGTAAATAAAAGCGAGGGACGGGGAAAAGTTGCTAAAGTTTATTGTTAATCGGAAAATTTTGGTGGGATTGACTACAGTATTAGTACTTATTTTGGGTGTTTATTCATTCACGAATCTTGATGAAGAGTTATTTCCACCTGTGGAGTTCGATGGAGCATATATTGCTGTCAGTGCAGGGGATATGGCTGCGATTGAAGTAGAAAGAAAAATTACGACCCCACTTGAACAGCGAATTCTTGGGATTGATGGCGTGGAAGAAATCTCTTCCACGAGCACGGTCGGCCAAAGCAGCTTACAGATTATGATTGAAAAAGGCCTCGGTGAGGAAGTTTCAAAAGAAATACAGACTGTGGCAAGTACGGTTGCTACCAATGTGGCCGGCGTTACAGAAATAATAGCAGAACAGATGAGTTTAAGTGCGAACTATGAATTTTTTATGGATGTTTCCAGTGGGGAAATGGATGAACTGACAGCTTTTGCTCTGGATGTCCTGGAACCTCGTTTGGAGGAACTTTCTGAGGTAAAAGATGTTTCTCTAATGGGAATACAGGAAGATGAAATGAGTATCGAGTTCAATCGGGATAGTCTGACAGAACATGCACTGGATAGTTCACAAGTTATTTCCATTATTCAGCAGACGAATACAGAAGCTACATTAGGAGAAATCGAGGAGGAAGGTGCACAGCCATCCATTCGTTGGGAAACCGATTTAACGTCAATTGAAGATATGGAAAAGATTAAAATTCCAACACAGGCAGGTTTTATAGAGCTTAATGAAATTGCGGAAATTTCCATAAATCCCGTGGAAAATGCCTCCTATGTTTGGAAAGATGGTACGAAGGATTTTATTTTTGTTCAAATTGGCCGGACATCCGATGTGACGCAAATTGAAATGGCTGATGCAATACGTGAAGAAGTTCAAAAAATCAGAGATGAAGGACTAGTAGAGGATTTTGAGCTAAATGAGCTCGTTGCACAAGCTGATTATGTAAAAGAATCCATTGATGGTGTCTCCAGTAATATCCTCATTGGAGGTATATTGGCAATTGTCATCTTACTGTTGTTCCTGCGCAATGTACGCGCGATGGTTATTATCGGAATATCCATTCCAACTTCTATTCTATTAACCTTTATTACAATGTGGGTTTTAGACTATAGCTTCAATATGCTTTCACTTATTGCCCTGGGCTTGGGTATCGGTATGATGGTAGATTCATCAATCGTTATTTTAGAGTCGATTTATAAGAAAAAAGAACAAGGATTAAAGTCATTGGAATCGGTGCTGGAAGGAACAAAAGAAGTAGCTTCGGCAGTAATCGCTTCGATGCTGACCACGATTGTCGTATTTTTGCCTATCGGCTTGATGGGTGGAGATGTCGGGCAATTTATGGTCATCCTGTCTACGGTGGTTGCCGTTACACTAATCAGCTCGGTTATTGTATCCTTTACTTTAATTCCATCTTTGTCTGAGAAATTCCTTAAAATCCGCAAAAAGAATAATAATGGAAAAGAAGGACGACTCGTCAAGAGGTATGGGGAGTTCGTTTCCTGGGTCGTAAAGAAAAAACGAAACAGCATAGCAATGATTTTTATCTTTTTCCTTATGTTCGTTGGATCGATGTTTCTCGTATTTAAAATTCCAATGACCATCATGCCGGATGTGCTAAATCGGTATGCGGAGTTAATGGTTGACCTAGAGACAGGAGTTTCAGCAGCAGAACAGGAAGAAATTGCGCTAAAAATAAATGAAACTTTGGCGGCAATTGAAGATGTGGAAACAAGTTACATTATTGATGATGGATCCATGTTCTTCATGCTGATTAATATGACCAAAGGCGATGAAATCACAAGAGAACAGAAAGAAGTGAATGAGGAGATACTAAGCTCCTTGCGTGAACTGGGAGAAGATTACCCGATTAAAAGTGTTCAGAGTGCGATGTCTGTAGGTGCCGGGCAGCCGGTTCAAATACAGATGAAAGGAGCAGATTATGATGAACTGCAATTGCTTGTAAATGATTTTACGCAAGAGTTGGAAGGTATTGAAGGACTTACTGGTATTACGAATTCGATTGAACGTACTTCCACAGAAAAGGTCGTCGAAATGGATGAAGCGGCGATGGAAGATGTCGGTCTATCGGAAATCCAGATTCGCCAATACATACAGGAAGCATTTCTCCATATGCCAATTGGTGAAGTAGCAATCGATGAAAAAAGTGTCCCATTAGTAGTGAAGTGGAATGAAGAAATAGTAAATGAGGAAAATCTGCTTAATCTCGAAGTCTCAACTCGTGAAGGGGAAAGGAGACTATCCGAGTTTGTCCAATTACGTAGCGTCGATATGCCAAATGAAATTTCGCATATCGATGGAGAACGTTATATAACGGTTTCTGCGGATATTGAAAATACTGATTTAGGGACAGTAAACAGAGAAGTACAGAATCTTATCGATGATTTCGAAACGCCATCCGGTTACACGATTTCTGCTGGAGGCGATCTTGAAACACAGCAGGAGCTGCTTTATGATATGGTGCTGATTCTCGTCATTTCAATTTTTCTTGTGTACTTGGTGATGGCAGTACAATTTAATCATTTGGCACATCCGATTATTGTGATGTCCGTTATTCCAATGACGATTGTTGGTGTTATCCTTGGATTGTTTGTTACGCAGCGAGAACTTAGCGTGATGTCAGGAATGGGGATTATTATGCTCATTGGTATTGTGTTAAACAATGCAATTTTATTAATTGATCGCGCAAATCAGCTAAGAAGAGAGGGAGCTTCTGCAAATGAAGCAATCAGTAGGGCCGGAAAGGATCGTCTTCGTCCGATATTTATGACGACATTTACGACAATCGGGGGCATGCTGCCACTTGCATTAGCAGCAGGTACAACAGGTAATTATCAGGCACCGATGGCAACCGTAATTATCTCCGGGCTTCTGTTCGCAACGATGATCACATTAGTCTTAATTCCCGCAGTCTACCGGATGTTTAATGCGGTTGGAAATCGCTTTAGTAGCTTATTTAGGAAGAAGAAAAAAGTAAAGGATGAGGTAAAAGAACTGGTAGGATGATAACAGTAACACAATGGGGACAGAGGGACAGTGGGGACAGAGGGACAGGAAAGTTGTCCCAGCTGATACCGTTAAAATGGGACAATTTCCTGACCCCACGTCCTACTCATTTAAAATCTACTGACCTGGTGTAATCGTTTTGATTTTCTTTATAAAATAATAATGCTTATAGATGCCAAGTGCCAATAAAATAACTCGAACCAATAATATGTCGACATAAAATACGGAAAATAGGATGAAGAAATCGGCAATTAAATTGATGCGGATTTTTTCTTTGCGTGTCATTCCTTTATTCTGCCGGAATTCTTCCACGTATTTTTCATAGAATGTTGTGCGCTTAAACCAATTTTCAATCCGCTTAGAGCTTTTGGCAAAGCAATAGGAGGACAACAAATAAAACGGCCCACCCGGAAGAACCGGTAAGACAGTCCCTGCAATACCGATACCAAGGAATATAAATCCAAAAATCATAAATAAAACCTTTTTTATATGTGTAATGGTAAATCACCTGACTATGTGTTATTTTTATTAGCTATTAGAATGTGAATCCACTGCTTCTATTTTATCTTATAATATCTAAAAGGGTAACCACCAAAAAGGTACTGAAACTTTCCCTCCTTGCTCCGTGAAGTGTATTTTAAGACTATTTCTGTATAATGAAAAAAACCACTTCACAAAGAAGTAGTTTCCATTAAAATCCGAGTTCTTCAATTTGGCTTTTCAATTCAGTTATATTCTCAATCGTTTGGTATAAATCAGAGTTCTGCAGTTGATCTATTGCTACTTCGCCATTTTGAATTATACCGTCTGTAATATCGAGAAGCTGCTGATTCTTTTCCGTTAGATTTTGATGTAGACCCTCTGCAATCCCGGGGGCGTCAAGGGCATTAAAATCTGTAATCGATTCTTCTAAAGCTATTAATTGAGTTTCTAACTCTTCTTTTGCTGCTGGGTCAGAAGCTGCTTGATTCACAAGTCCAGAAGTTTCTTCAGCGAAATTGCTGAGATCATTGAAGTAATCCGTTGCCTCTGTTGCGTAGTTTAATGAGTTATTCGTTTCCTCAATAAAGGAACATCCAGAAAGTGCTATCGTGAATATTATAAGTATCATTATTTTTTTCATCATATAAAGCTCCTTCCATATCTATTCATTTTAACTTATTCAGGGAAATTTGTCCTCATTCAAAAAACGGAGGACTATGTGGTGCTGTCCTTCGTTGTTTAAAAAGCTTCATTTTTGATGAACATTAGTATAATATTAACTATTATATATTATATAGAAGGGGTAAATGATGGAAAATTTTAATTTCTCTTCATTAATGGAAGGTAAAAATTACTCGCTACCTGAACAAATTGCAAATTATATATTAACAAAGATATTCATAGGTGAACTATCACAAGGTGAACGCCTGATTGAATCTGAAATTGCGAAAGAATTAAATGTCAGTAATATTCCTGTACGAGAAGCTTTCTATGTTTTACAAAATACTGGGATTATCGAAAGGTTACCAAGAAAAGGTGTACGGGTAAAATCGATAACAGAACAAGAAATGAATGATTATACGGATGCATTGATTGAATTATTTCGGTTAGGAGTCGATTATTCGACCACAAAGTGGGATGATGAAAAACGTAATCATTTGGAACAGTGTTTAATAGAAGCAAACGAGAAACTTCTGGAAAAGAATATACTGGAATATGTTGTAAAGGTACATCGATTATGTGGCTATATATTTGAAGTTGCAGAAAATAAGGCATTTATTAAATTTTATTCTGACATAACGTTTATTACCAATGCATATTCTCAAATGATGTGGGGCGATGTGGAAAAAACAAAAGAACGTTATATGTATCTGGAAGCATTGGTAGATGCAATTGTCCATTCCAATTTCAAGAAGGCAAAAGAAGCTTTTGAAATATTGACGAGACAATCGTTAAGCCTAAAAATGCTATAAACCAAAAATAGATTTGTTCGAAAAAAAGAGAGACAACTGTCTCTCTTTTTATTAATTGGCCATTACGCCGCCATCAACAGGGAGTTCTACACCTGTAATGAAATTAGATTCATCCGATGCAAGGAATAATGCAGCATTAGCAATATCACTAGGATCTCCAAAATGACCTAATGGCGTTTTATTTAAGTAGAATTGTTTTATTTCTTTCGCTTCTTCCGTTTCAAGTGATGCAGACATTGGTGTGCTGATTTGACCTGGTAAGATAACGTTCGCTCTGACATTATCTTTTCCATAATCGACAGCGATATTTTTCGTTAAACCGATTAAACCAGCCTTAGCTGCCCCGTACCCAGTACCACCTTGACCACCAAGTGTAGCAGCGATGGAAGAAATGGTTACAATGGAACCTCCACCATCTTTAATCATTTCAGGGATAGCATACTTGCTTCCGAGGAAGGAACCTTTCAAGTTAATTGCCAGAAGTTTATCCCATTCGTCTGGATCATGTTCATGTGCTTTCGCTACAAATGGACCAGCCACTCCTGCAGTATTTACTAAAACATTCACTTTACCATATGTTTCTACAGCAGTATGAATAGCATTTTCCCATTCTTCCGGGGAAGAAATGTTTAGCTTAATTGCAATCGCATCACCGCCATCAGCCTTAATTTCATCAACAACTTTTTGAAGGGCTTCTACGTTCATATCAGCTCCAACCACTTTTGCCCCTTCTTTTCCAAATAAACGAGCTTGTTCCGCACCCATACCACTACCTGCACCTGTGATAATAGCTACTTTACCTGTTAATCGACCCATTTAAAATTCCCCCTTGAAAATATAATGTCATAAACCAAAATAAAATTAATCTATTATTATGGTTAAATATATTATATATAATATATAATTTTTAGTCTAATAAATTGCTTATACGGAGAATGCCGATTTCCTACAGCTCCCGGAACAGCAGATGACATAATCTCATCTAACGGAAAAGAATCAACTTTACTAGAAGAATTACGAAGCTATCTAATAATACAATGAAACCTTCCCTATATATCATCCGTATGAAAGGTAAGAAAAAGTATACAAGTGTGGTGACTAGATGGATTTTTTGGTGTGGATTTTCGTTGCAATCGTATTCTATTATGCTTACCGGGTTATTCAAGTTCTAATTAAGATGAGGAAGGATATTGTACTGCCAGTTTCAGCTGAAGAGTTAGCGTCGATTCGAAAAGAACCGCAGAAAACAGTAAAACCTCCGACCTATTCCAGTCAAAGGGCTGGCATTATTTTCTATATTTTGGTGCTAATTTATATTATTGGAATGATTATTTTGGTCTGGCGGCATGATGTTGGATTCGGATTATATTTTCTAATCATATTTCCGATTTTCCACCTATCAAACTTTCTAAATTTATTTGCTGTCACGAAGGACGGAATACTATGTGGTGCTCGTTTTGCATCATGGAAAAACATAAAATCATTTGAATTTTTACGAATTGATGTTAATCATAATTACTATGGCTTCTCAAGCGAAGTAAATAATCAATATGAATTGAGAATAAAGACGAGGTTTAGTACGTTGAGCTGTGTTGTGACTTCAGAAGAGATGAAAGCGAAGTTGGTTGGTTTATTAAAGGAACAAGGGGTAGAACAAAAGTTGGAAGCTGAAGTTATTTAATGAGGTAGACTCTTTTCTATTAGACTAAAATTTAGCTATAGTTAATATTTATGTTTGCTGTAGAGTATCCAATTTACTGAGATAATTATCGAAAAGTCAGAGTTGGTACTTACCAATGGCTTTTTGTTATTCTACTTATTTATCAAACAATATTTGCGATTGCAGTTATTCATTGTTTGGCCTTACTAGGTGGAGCTTTTGTGACGGTTACGCATATGTGCGTTTGAGTATTACGATATATCAAAATTTAGGGATCTTCAATTATATAATCCATAGAAAGAGCTCTCCTGATTCCGGAGAGCTTTTTCTATGGATTATATATCAATAATAGTTAAACCGGTTTTATAATGATGTTCCAATAATCTTATAGATAAGTCATGAATTTATAGTACTGGTATACGTTAAAGTACTTATTAAAAGCAATCAACTACATGATATATTTAAAAATAGCAAAATTATTCCTTTGAAATAAGGCATTATCACAGTATAAATAAAAAACTAATCGAGAGTTAAAGTTAACGGAAGTTATACAGTGCATTAATACTCTCTTAATAAAACCGGTTTAATATATTAGACGTGGAGGAGGAAATGCATGGCGAAAATGGAAGATGTTGCAAAGGTTGCTGGAGTTTCTAAAAGTACAGTTTCAAACGTATTTAGTGAGAAACGGCCCATTAGCAAGGAGGTGAAAGAGCGGGTACTAAGAATTGCAAATGAATTAAATTATAAGCCTAATTATTGGGCAAGAAGCTTGGCTGTAAAAGAAACTAGAATTATTGGCTTGAATATGCAGGCTGAAAAAGTGAAATTCAGTCAGTTTCATCTATCTTTGCTTAACGGTGTATTGAATGAGTGCTATAAACAAGGTTATCGATTACTAGTCAACACATTGTCTGACAACTACAAAAATAAGGTTGAGTTTCAGACATCCGATCCTGTTGATGGAGAAATTTTATTAGACCCTGAGATAGAAGATCCGAGAATTGTAGGACGAATGAAACAAAATATACCACTTGTTGTTATTGGAAAGCCTCCTCAAACTTACGAAGATAAATTGTCATATGTTGATAACAATAATGTAAGTGCGGCAGAAGGTATAGGAAAACATTTAATTTCGTTGGGTCATAAAGATATCTTGTTTTTAAATGCACCATCATTTCGAACTGTAAGTATGGATCGTGAGCTAGGATTTAAGATTTCCTTAAAAGAAGCAGGAATTGAACTAGATTCTGACCAAGTAGTGTACAAGGATAAAAAATCAAGCTCAGTTGAATTTGGTTATGAAAAAGCAAAGGAAATATTAATACAAAATAATAAGATTACTGCAATAATTACTGATAATGACAAGATGGCACTTGGTGTTTATCGTGCTGCTGAAGAAGAAGGATATTCTATTCCAAATGACTTAGCTGTTATTTCCTTTAGTGATGATTCTGTATATGCGACAGAATTTTCACCGCCATTATCATGTGTTCACTTAAATGGGGAGCAGCTTGGTTCAGAATCTGCAAAGCTATTAATCGACCAACTACATACAAATAAACCTCTTGTAAAGCGGATTATTGTACCTACACATTTTGAGAAACGAGGCTCATGTTCGAATAGTTGATGTTATCACTTATATTCTAAGGAGGATTAATATGCTTTTTAAAAATAAATATATAGTTACTTTTATCTTAGTATTTTCACTGTTTATTTTAGGAGCTTGCAATAGTTTAACTGAAGAGGATGCTGAAGCAAATGCTTCTGATAATAAAGAGACAACAGAAGAGGGAGGAACAATTAAAATCCTAAGCAATGTCGTTGGTGGTAAGGATGCTGATGAACTAGAGCTTTTTGTAAAAGAGCTTGAAGAAAAATTGGGTATCAAAGTTGATATGGAGAAGCCTCCTTCTGATTATGATCAAAAGCTCTTAACATCTATTTCTTCTGGTGAAAAATATGACATTATCTATTTAACAAAAGATCTAATGGATATTTTAGTAGATCAAGGTGCTTTAATGCAATTAAATGATCAAATTGATTCCTCTGAGACTTTATCAAATAAAGCTGTTATTCCACAATCTGAATGGGAACAAATAACATACGATGATGGTGCAATTTACGGAGTATTTAATAAATCTGAAGGTGGAACCATGCCAATTGTTCGCCAGGATTGGCTGGATAAATTAGGTCTTGACCAACCAACAACATTGGATGAATTTTATGACGTATTAAAAGTCTTTACAGAGGAAGATCCTGATGGAAATGGCAAAGCTGATACGTATGGATTATCTACAGCTGGACTATATGATATTCAACCATTTATGAGTGCTGCTGGAGTGAAATATAAATATGTAGTAGATGAAGAGGGAAACCGGACTATTCCATATGCAACAGAAGATGCCATCCCAGTATATGAATGGTTCAACATGCTTCATGAAGAAGGAATATTAGATCCGAACTTCGCAACAAATGACACAGGAAAAATGAGAGAAATGTTTTTGACTGACCGTGTTGGTATAGTTACATACTGGGATGCGTGGGTAGGATTGTTCAATAACATTCGTCAAGAAGAAGATCCAAATACAGAATTCCAAGCAAAAGGGATTACCGGTGCAGAAGGGCCGAATGGTTTCATGCTTCGCCGTGGGGACCCTAGTTTGTTTGCTATTCCTGTGAATGCAGAAAATCCTGAAGGTGCATTGAAATTCCTCGAATTTTGGCATTCTGAAGAAGGAAACATTTTAGGTACACTTGGTGTTGAAGGACACGATTATACCGTTGATAACGGTAATTATGAGCTAACCGAAATTGGTAAAGAACACGGAATGGACCATGGTGTAGTTGTTCCGAATAATTCGAATTTCGAAAACCCTATCGGACTATTGCCAGGTGTGGAAGAGGCTCGCGATGTAGTTATGACGAATAATTCAACACTTGAGAACTCCACAGCAGATTGGCCAGATGCCGAGAAAATTGTTACAAACTATGCATTCAAAGCAATTATGGGTGACCTACCAGTTGAGGAAGCTGTTTCATCTATGAATGAAGAATTAAAAGCAGCGAACCTTATAGATTAATAGAAAGAGGGGGCATAAAAGCCCCCTTAATCTTAATAAGTAAAAATAACACTTTTGATAAATAAAATCGTTTAGTCCTATAAACACAAAGAGGTGTTTAGTATTGGTTTATAAAATGAAAAAACATTACAGTCTTTATCTAATGATATTACCTATTTTTATCTATTTTATTATCTTTAATTATTACCCAGTTATCAAGGGATTCATAATAAGCTTACAGGATTTTAAATTAATTGGAGACCGACCTTTTATTGGTTTCCAAAATTACATAACTGTATTAAATGATCCTGTTTTTTGGCGAGTTGTTCAAAATACCCTTTTAATTGGTGGCGGAATTCTATTACTAGGTTTTATTGCTCCATTAGTTGTAGCACTTTCCTTAAATGAAGTTTTCCAACCACTTTTTAAAAAGGTAACCCAAATGGTAATTTATCTTCCACATTTATTTTCATGGGTAGTTGTTGGAGGGATTTGGATTTACATATTGTCACCTGATGCAGGATTAGTAAATGGAGTATTGCAATGGATAGGTGTTGGTCCAATTCACTTCTTTGCACAAGAAGAGTATGCCAAACCAATTATGATTTTATCTGCGATTTGGAAAGACATGGGTTACACCTGTATTATTTATCTAGCTGCAATTGTTGGAATAAGTCCAACGATGTATGAAGCAGCTAAAATAGATGGGGCCAATCGTTGGAAGCAGATGATTTATATCACCCTTCCACAATTAGTTCCGACTATGAAAGTTGTACTGCTATTAAATATAATGGGGATTCTTCGGATATTTGATCAGGTATTTGTGATGAGTAATCCTGCCATTGCAAGAGAAGTAAATGTAATTATGATGTATGTTTATGAAAAAGGGATATTAGAATTTGAAATGGGTGTAGCAACAGCAGCGGCATTTCTTGTAGTTTTTGCAACTCTTATTCTAGTATCTTTAGTAAGAAAAGGTATCCGATTCGATATGGAGTGATTTGATGAAAAAACAAAAACTTGAAACTGTAAAGTCAAATGGTGCCAATATACTTAACAAATTGTTCCTTATATTACTAGTTCTAACGATGATAATTCCATTATGGTATACATTCGTAACGTCCATTTCCTCTAATATATCATCCATGCAACCGGGTATTAGATTGTGGCCAACTGAATTCAGTCTGGAAGGATACGAAACTATTTGGACGAAAATGGAACTATGGCGCCCATTTTTAAATAACGTCATTGTAACGGTAATTGGAACTATATTTCATGTGCTTTTTGCTGCTATGGCCGGTTATGTATTAATCCAAAAAGAATTACCAGGGAAGAAAATAATCGTATCTATGATTATCTTGACGATGGTCATTCCAGAAGAAGCTATTATGATTCCTTTATATATTGTAAATAGAGATCTGGGGTTATTAAATACACTTACTTCATTAATCATTGCAGGCTTAGTTTCTGGATTTAGTATTTTACTTATGCGTAATTTTTTTATTTCCATTCCTAGTGACTTAGCAAAATCAGCAAGGATGGATGGAGCAGGGGACTTTTGGATCTTTAGAAAAATCTATCTTCCACTTGCTAAACCTGGTCTTGCTACTGTGTTATTGTTTGAATTTGTTAGTCGCTGGAATCAGTTTACTCAGCCATTACTATACATAAGTGATAGCGATAAATATACACTGCAAATTGCTTTACAATCATTAGTAATATCAACAGATGCAACATCTAGCAGTGACTTCTTTACGCCAAATGTTAGGATGGCGGGAATTATGATTGCTTTAATACCGTTAGTAATTATTTATCCCTTCGTACAGAAATATTTCGTTAAAGGGATTATGTTGGGTTCTACCAAAGAGTGAATAAAGAAAGGTGATATAGGATGGTTCAAACTACAACTTCAGAACAAATAAAAAAATGTTGCGTAATTACAAATGGTGAACAATTACAGTATATTGAAGTTCCATTTGAGTTGACAGAGGATATTATCAACATCCATATAAAGTATGCTGTAAAAAACAAATCAAAAGAAGAATGTGTTGTCGACTTAGGAATAAGGGATCCGTACCGAGTGAGAGGTTGGAGTGGTGGGGCTAGAAGCGAGATAGAAATTGGTTCAAAAGTCTCTACTCCCGGATACCTTTCTGGGAACCTCGCAAAAGGCACCTGGGCTGTTATTCTTGGAGCATACAAAATTCCTCAGGGTGGTAGCGAAGTTGAAGTAAACATTAAATTAGAAAAAAGTACGAATAATAAAGAAACCTGGTTAAAAGGCGATTTACATATGCATAGTGTGCATAGTGATGGTTCCTATACCTTGCAAGAAATAGCTGCAATCGCATTGGAAAAGGAACTAGATTTCATTGCATTAACAGATCACAACACTGTAAGTCAAAACTTCACTCTTCCTCGGTACGAAGATCTTATCATTATACCGGGGATGGAATTGACAACATACAAGGGTCATTGCAACTTTTTCGGCATAAACGATCCAATTAAGGATTTTCGCGCAGTTAATAATGAAGAGCTTCATAGCAAAGTCGAGGAAGCTAGAAGTTCTGGAGCAAAGGTTTCGATTAATCACCCACATGATCCAGGGTGTCCGTGGGAATGGACATGGAATGTGAATTACAATTGGGTTGAGGTATGGAATGGCCCTTGGCGTCCAGGAAACGAAAAAACCCTTGACTGGTGGCAAGAACAGCTAGTTAATGGTAATAAAATAACCGTGATAGGTGGAAGTGACACACATCGACCAGATCCTTATGTGCAACACGGTATGCCAACAACTTGGGTTAAAACAGCGGATAAGTCACAATGCGGTATCTTTGCTGGAATTGATAAAGGCCATGTGTTTTTAAGCTATAGTCCAGAGGGACCTACCATGGAATTGACTTGTGGAAATAAACAAATGGGGGATACAGTCACAGATATTTCTCAACCAGTAGTAGTAAATCTCAACAGACTACATGAAGGTGACTTAATAAAGATTATTTCTGATAGAGGAATAGAACGAACATATACTGTTCCAAAAGCAGAAAAAACCTTTCGTAAGCAACTGAAAATCAGCGATCAGAAATTTTATCGAGTAGAGGTGTGGAAATACTTTCAGGAGGTTAACCAGACACTGATGGCGGCAATGTGTAATCCCCTTTACATAAGCAAAGAGGGAATGTAAGTATGAAACAACTACCTCTTACAAAAAAGGGAATAATACAATCAGACGAAACTAATGTTCTATCAAGGACAACGAAAATTTTCCTAGCTATTATTTGCTTAAATGGTGTTGCTAATAGCTTATCCAGTATATTTATCAATGTGTATTTGTATAAGCTTTCACAAGATTTCTTTGAAGTTGCCCTATTTAATTTTATTTCTTATTTGATATGGGCACCTACTTTTGTTTTCGCAGGTTGGCTAAGTAAGAAAACTGACAGGAGAAATGGGCTGATCGTTGGAGGGGCTTTACAGCTTCTCTTTTATATTGTCCTTCTCATGTTAGGAAGCTCTGCTAGTAATAATATTGTCTTTCTGGGATTAATATTTGGAACTGGGTCGGGTTTTTATTGGTTGTCAGTAAATACATTATCCGTTGACTTAACCAATCATACCAACCGAGATTGGTTTAACGGTGTAAATGGTATCTTTAGCGCATTTTCCCAAATGATTGGCCCAGTAACAGCGGGATGGATTATTATTGCACAACCAGGTTTTAGTGGATATCAAATTATTTTCACCTTAACATTTATTTTATTTTTATTATCATTAGGTATCACATTTTTCCTTCCAAAGTACGTAGATAAGAGCACATTTAATTGGAAAGCCTTATGGAATATTAATAAGAATGTTGAATGGCGTCATCTTTCGAGAGTTTTTAGTAGTCTTGCATTTCGTGATGGAGTCTTGTCATTTGCGATTTGGATATGGGTCTACATGGTAACAGGGAGTGAAGGTAGTCTCGGTAACTATGTATTTTATACAACAACAATATCCATTATTACATATTATCTGATAGGTAAATTTCTCAGCCCAAAAAATCGAGGGTTCTATATCATAATTGGGACAATTGGTGTCAGCGTAGCTGTTTTTGGTCTAGTGTTAGATGTTAATTTTGTGACACTTCTATTCTATGGGTTTGCTGCAGGCATATGTATTCCATTGTTTGAAGTCCCATTTAATACACTTTCTCTAAATACCATTGCAAAATTTGATAATAGGGGTAAAGACCGGATTGAAATGGTTGTGTCAAGAGAGTTGGCATTAAGTACTGGCAGGATTCCAAGTGTTGGTGGGTTAATGCTCATCTATACAATTGAGGGTAATCAAAATCTATGGGTCGCATCGTATCTATTAATTGTTATATTCATAGGATTATTATCGTTACATTTTTTGCGTAACTATAGGAGGAATACAATTGGCTGAGATTCTATTTGAACATGTAAATAAAGAATATGACGAAAATGTAGTAGCTGTAAGAGATTTTAATTTAACGATCAAAGATAAGGAATTTATCGTATTTGTTGGTCCTTCTGGATGTGGAAAGTCTACTACATTGCAGATGATTGCAGGTTTAGATGAAATAACAAAGGGAAGTATCTACATTGATGGAAAACGAATAAATGATGTTTCGTCAAAAGATCGGGGTATAGCAATGGTTTTTCAGAACTATGCATTATATCCACATTTTACCGTATATGAGAATATGGCGATTAGCCTAAAATTGCGAAAAATGAAAAAGGATATTATTGAACAACGTGTAAAACATGCTGCAACTGTTTTAGGGTTGGAAAGTTATCTGGAGCGGAAACCAAAAGCTCTTTCAGGTGGACAACGTCAGCGTGTTGCATTAGGGCGGGCCATGGTTCGTGATGCAAGAGTATTTTTAATGGACGAACCGTTATCAAATCTTGATGCTAAGTTACGTGTACAAATGCGTTCTGTTATTACTAAGTTACATAAAACACTACAAACAACAACGATTTATGTTACACATGATCAAACAGAAGCAATGACAATGGCAACTAGAATCGTTATTATGAAAGACGGATTGATTCAACAAGTTGATTCTCCAAAGGAGATTTATGACAATCCTGAAAATGTTTTTGTAGGCAGCTTTATTGGATCACCACCAATGAATTTTATTACATGTATTATAGAGGATGCAAAAATAAAGGTAGGACCTGCTTCATTTCCAATTCCTGAAGAAAAAAGAAGCATTCTAAGAAAGAATAATTACTCACACAAAAAAATCATTCTAGGAATACGGCCAGAAAATATTAGCCTATCAGGAATGCACGATGTTAATATGCATATCAAAGTCAATCTCTCAGAACTGTTAGGTTCAGAAATTGTCCTTCATTCGGAGGTAGACGGGCAGTCTGTAATCGTACGTGAAGATGCTGATTATAATATTAACATTGGAGATATTATTACGGCTGGGTTTAATTTTAGTGATGTTCACCTTTTTGATGTGGAATCGAGTAGACGGATTAGATAAATAGAGTACCTGAGTTTAATAGATTATAAAATGTTTACTGAAAGGGATTCACTCTAGTGTAAAGAGGGGGTCTCTTTTTTATTCCCAAGTGAAGGGGAATATAGATAGGCGCTGCTTCATGAAAATTCTATAAATATAACAAAAGAGAAAGTGCAGGTGGAATAAACTATTGATTTCTTAGGGAAAATTAAATTGGAAAAATAAAATGAGAAGAATAAATTGAATATTCTTCTCTTCTATAATACTAAAAGGTTAACTACTTTACTGATGCCTATGCCTCAATATATTCTTTTGAATCTTACCAATAGAAGTACGTGGAAATTCATCAATAAAATAAAATTCTTCAGGTATTTTAAAGGAGGATAATCTCTCTTCGCAATATCCCCGCAATGCCTCTTCGGTAACTTCAGTATTACTTAGCTCAACATAGGCTACAACCTTTTCTTCCCGTAATTCATCCGGTGCAGCAACGACAGCACAGTTTGCGATACCTGGATGGCCGGAAAGAACGTTTTCTATTTCCAAAGAAGAAATATTTTCGCCAGCTCGTTTAATCATATCTTTATTACGATCGACAAACCAAATATAACCTTCTTCATTCATATATCCGTTATCACCTGTGTGGAGCCAGCCATCGATAATGGTAAGGCCCGTCGCTTCTTCATTCTTATAGTAGCCTTTCATCAGCGAAGGGCTTTTGATAATGATCTCACCTACTGTGTTAAAAGGGCATTCCTTTCCACTCTCATCGATAATCTTTACTTCCTGACCTAAACCTGGTTTTCCCAAAGCGAGAATTCCTGTTTGTTCATCTTCAGGCATCTCCGAATAGAGAGGAGTTGTAATATTAGTTGTTATAGATTCTGTCATACCAAACCATTGGAACAGATGAATTCCAAATCGTTCTTTAAATGCATCAACGTCTTGTTTAGGAACGAATAAACCGTAACCGACCTGCCTCATGGAATGTTTCTTTTCGTACGGGTGTGGATCTGTCTTTAATAGAATTTTTATAATGGTAGCTACAAAACTGGAAACAGTAGGCTTGTTTTTTGCAACCGTATCCCAGAAGGTATTTGCACTGAATTTTTCCAATAAAATGATGGAGCCACCTACAACGAGTGTTGCCATGGACGTATAATATTGAGAATTGGCGTGAAATAATGGTAAGAAGATCAAATATCGATCATCCGGTTGTAGTTGCTGATACAGGACGGACGAATGGCCGGCATATAAATAATTTTCATGTGTAATTAGCACACCTTTTGGTTTGGCTGTTGTCCCAGAAGTATACATAATCCCGCATACATCATGAGCATCAACGTTGTGATAGTGGGAATCTTTGCGCTGTACATCTAATTCTTTTTTCCAATTAATATCATTAGGTCTGGCGAATAGCAATTGCTTCAGGTCAGAGAAGATTTCCTGATGCTTTTCTGTAATCAATGATTCATCATAAATAAACCCTTTACTATCTGAATGTTCCAGAAAATAGTTAAGCTCATTTGGTGTAGAAGCAGTGTTTATAGGGAGCAATACCGCACCTAATGCTCCGCATGCAAACCAAATATCATAAAACGCTGGAGCATTTTTTAGCATAACAGCAACCGTGTCATTCTTCTGAATACCTTGTTGCAACAACCAGGATGCCGTCTGATTCACTCTATTTTCCATGTCCTGATAAGTTATTTCTTCTTCTTCAAAATAGATGAATACTTTATTTGGATATTTTTTTACCTGTTTTTGCAGATACGTATAGATTGTCATATTTCCGTGTGTAAGCATAAATAAACTCCTTTCTAAAAGATTAAGGGAATAACAGTTACAATGATAGAATTTGCGATTAATAATAAGACCATCGTTACGAGGCAGTAACCCCAGATGTCTTTTAGCTCCAATCTGGCTAAGCCTAATGCAGGTAAGGCGAAGAAAGGTTGAAGTAAGTTTGTTATCGTGTCTCCCATCGATACGGTGTTTACAACAACAGAAGGATGTAAAGAATATGATTGAATTGCTTCAATCATGATTGGACCTTGAACCTGCCATTGACCGCCTGCGGATGGTACAAAAATGTTAACAATTGCTGCAGACAGGAAGGAAAGCAATGGAAACGTGAGTTCATTGGATATGGATACTAGGGATTGAGCGATAATGGAAATTAATCCGGATCCAGCCATCATACCCATTATTCCGCCATAAAAAGGAAATTGTAGAAGGATCCCACTTGCTGAAGGCATCCCATCTGTAATTGCATTGATATAGCTGCTTGGTGAACCATGCAAGGCTAAACCTAAGATAATGAAAGCGAAGTTTAGAATGTTTAACTCCAAATTAAATCCATTCTGAACGATGTACATAATCAGCCATAAGACCCCAAAAGCTACGAGCGCATAATTTATTATTTTACTGTTATTCATTTTCTCTGCAAATGAATGGGGGATTCTATTCTCTGTTCTTGTCAACTCACCGTTTTCCTCACTATTAAATGGGATAACGTTTTCTTGTTTAGGCATCATTTTTAAATAAGCAAAAATTACTATAAGCAAACCAAGACCTGCTGCAAGAAGCATAGTTGGACTAAAAATCGTTTCAGTTAACGGAATCAGTCCAATCGTTTCCTCCAACGAATGATCAGGTGTATTCACAAGAAGTGGGGCTGTTAGCGTAATACTTGCTGGTAAGATAGCAATAACGGCTGTATAAGCAGCTGCAATTAAAATACGAAAATCTGCTTTAGGTACTCTTTTTGCCACTTCAATTGCAAATAATGCTCCTAATACAAACCCTAACCCCCAACTCAGATAACCAGCTGCAGCAGCTACAAGAATGGTAGAAATTAAAGCTGATTTTTGAGTTTTCGGTATGGAAGCTACACGAATCATTAGTTTCTCAACAGGAGGGGCTTTAACCAACGCATAACCAGTAATTAAAATGAGAATCATCTGTGTGGTAAAAGCTAGGAAATTCCAGAAACCTCCATACCAATGCTCCGTCATGTCTAGTAAACTGGAATCAGTAAAAAACATCCCTAGAATTAACGTAATAAAAGTCAATAGTATTGCAAAGATAAAGGCATTCGGTAAAAATTTCTCGATTACAATTCTTATTTGATTTGAAAAAGCTCTTAACATTGTTCTTCCTCCTTTTTGATAGCGTTTACATTAATTCAATTGCAAACTACCTTTTGTGATACTATAATTATATAAATTATATTTTACAGACTACAGTCTCTTTGTCAATACTTTTAGAAAATTGAAAGGAGTGATAACAATGAATAAAAGGGCGACGAAAGCTTTACTTACGAAGAAAAAGATTACAGAAGCAGCATTAAGCTTGTTTAATGAAAAAAGTTTTAGTCGAGTTACAGTGGATGAAATCATCAAGGAAACGAACACGTCCAAAGGGGCCTTTTATACACATTTTAAAAGTAAGCATGATATATTTCTGGAAAAGTTTAAGGAAATTGATGATTATTATGTGAATGAATTAGTTGACATTATAGCAAAGGAAGGAAGATATGCAGATAGATTAGAAGTTTTTTTGCGATTACAAATGACCTATATCGAAAGAGATCTAGGATGGGATGTGATTCGGACCATTTATGAGGTGGAGTTAAATACGGAGAGAGACAGCTTTTTCCTAATACCAGACCGGCCTCTATATTCCATTTTGATGGATATCTTTGAAAATGGGCAAAAAAATGGAGAGTTTCGTGATGATCTTTCAACGGAAAAAATGATGGAAATCTGTCTCCGTACGATGCGTGGTATATTATACGATTGGGCATTGCGTAAAGCTGATTTTTCACTGGTAGAGGAGCATGGGGAATTGTTTGGGGTGATGATTAGGGGGATGAAAAAGTGATTACCAATCTATTTATCTTATGTTTCTCTGTTAAACAAAATATTTTTAATCCAGTACACTCCATGTTAAGATTTATTTGAAAGCACTTACAAAATAGAACGGAGGAATCACTATGGGAAAATTAGATAATAAGGTTGCGTTTATTACTGGAGCTGGTTCTGGAATGGGGAAAGCTCAATCTGTCTTGTTTGCGAAAGAAGGAGCAAAAGTAATTGCTGCAGATATCAATTTTGATGGGGTTCAAAAAGTGGTTGATCAAATCAAAGCAGATGGAGGAGAAGCGGTTGCAATAGAGATAGATGTCTCCAAGAAATCGAGCGTAGCAACAGCGGTAGATAAAGGGTTAGAAGAATTTGGGCGAATTGATATTTTAAGTAATACTGCTGGTATACTCGATGGGTATGCACCTACGTTAGAAACTTCTGAAGAATTGTGGGACCGGATTATGAACATCAACCTTAAAGGTGTATATCAAGTGACAAATGCTGTACTTCCTCAAATGATTGAAAGAGGGGATGGCATCGTTATTAATATAGCATCAATTGCCGCCTTTGTTGCTGGTGGTGGCGGTGCAGCATACACAGCTGCGAAACATGGAATTGCTGGATTTACCAAACAACTATCATTTGATTATGGTTCAAAAGGAATCAGAGCAAACGCCATTGCTCCAGGCGCGATCGAAACGGGTATGACGAAGGAAATCTTTGCTGAAGGTTCTGCAGAAGTGATGGAATCGGTTAATTCTGTACCGGCTGGACGTTATGGTCAGCCCGAAGAGATTGCTAATGTTGCACTATTCCTCGCTTCTGATGATTCTTCCTTTATGCATGGAGCGATTGTACCAGTTGATGGTGGTTGGTTAGTGAAATAGAATGGCTTGACTTATACACTTGTTAATTGTTAAAAGCACAGATCCTGTAAATGGGATTTGTGCTTTTTGCTTTCTGTTAAACTGAGAAATGTATATAAAAAAGAACACCTGTCCTGAGCGTCATTATGTATAACCTTCCTGCTACACTCATAGTAGATAAATAACATCGATGATTTATATGTGATCAACCGAACGAATGCTTAAGTGAAAAAATTCAAGGAGGTTATAAATAATGTTCAAAAAATTGTCTCTGAAGCGTACGGAATGCTATGGATCATGTCCCATATACCAAGTGGAAGTCACGCCGGATGGTGTGGTTTACTGGAACGGGGAAGGCCACGTTTCCTTTATGGGAGAAACTACCTTTCAGATCTCAGATAAAAAAGTTCAGCAATTGGGAGCGTTGCTGGAAAGCTTTGATTATCGGATCTTCATCTATAAAGAGGGAAATCTGATGGCGACGGATATGCCATATTGCATCACTAGAGTTGAATTTGAAGATGGGTATATCAACGAGGTCGAACATTACTTGGGAGATATGGATGATCAGGCAAATAAATTGAAGCATTCCCTTACCAGTCTGGAAAAATTCGAGAAGCGGGTGGAGCGTATTATCGGTACGAAGAAATACGTAGAACAAACCCTATATATCTATCATATTCATTCAAATAATATGGCTTATATTGTTTCTGCCCCGAATCAAAAAGAAGCACTAAATCTAGTAGAAATAGAAGGTGAGTGCGACATAAGGAAAATAGGGAAAGATACAACAGGGTCGTTATATTCGTATGTTGTCATGGAGAGAGAGGGAAAAGGTGAGTTTTCAGAGTGAGTAAGAAGGATCAGGAGATGTTTTTAGAGGGGGCATAAGGATTCGTATATTCAAGTACTAGTTTACTGAACTAGTAGGATGCATTCCCGGAATGAGGGACGCATCCTTTTTGAGTTATTGATATAGGAAAACCTTAGTAAAATATTTAAAATATAGTATCGAATAAAAATTATAAATATATTAAAAAATATTGACAATTTATATTGGCCAAGTGTATTATTTAAACAAGTACTACTTATCAGAAAATATAAATAAGTAATACTTGTGTAAAAACCTTTGTAAGGAGGGATCTATTTCCTTATTCGAAAAGAGGTCTAAGCAATGCAAAATAGAAGTGAAGAGATTGTAGGTAAAATTGGAAGGGAAATTGTAAGCGGTTCAATTAGGTCTGGAGAAACACTACCAAAGATGGAAGATTTAGGTAAGGAATATGGAGTAAGCCGTACGGTTATAAGAGAAGCTCTCCAAGGGCTATCAGCAAGGAAAATTATTAGATCGACTAAACGCTCAGGTACGATCGTATTACCACGTAATGATTGGCAATGGTGGGATTTGGACGTCATGACTTGGATCAGTGATCATCAAGGGAAAGATGGAGAATTTTTCCTTGATATGACACATGTACGGTTAGGAATCGAGCCGATAGCTGCAGGATTGGCAGCAAGAAACGCAACCGCACAAGATAA
Organism: Oceanobacillus longus; assembly: GCF_042650085.1. NCBI lineage: Bacteria > Bacillati > Bacillota > Bacilli > Caryophanales > Bacillaceae > Oceanobacillus > Oceanobacillus longus. The sequence continues at coordinate 128,662 of NZ_JBHSAO010000001.1, forward strand.
AGAAAATTTAACGATTTGCTTTAGGAATTTAGAAAATACGATAGATGATACGAAAGAGTGGGCAAAAGCTGACTATGAATTTCATTTAAAAATAATAGAAGCATCCCATAATTCATTGATGATTAGTTTATTAAAATTACTTCATAAAGGATTAATAATCAGTAGAGAGAAAAGTATAGCTGCACTAAATAGTAATCCAGAATTACAACAGGATAAACCAACATCAGAAGTATTAAAAAGGCATGAGGAATTATACAACGCAATTATAACTGGAGATGAAGAGAATTCTAGGATCGTCATGACAAATATGATCTTACGAGTTCAACAATTATTTGAAAAAACGTAATCTCACCAAAAAAATTAAAAAGAAGAAGGAGTCGTTCATATGGGAATTCAAGTTGTTCGTTTTGAAAAAGATAATACGGAAAAATGGGGAGTACTATCGGATAATCAAATCAAAGTAGTAAAAGGCAATTACTTAACACTTTCAGACTTTTTAGAGGAAGGTCAGGAGGAAGCGAAAAAGTTGCTAGAAGATTCATCTGCTGAAAGCGTATCTTTTAATGATGTAACTCTACTTAGTCCAGTAACCAAACCGGCAAGAATTGTATGTCAAGGGGCTAATTACTCTACCCATCGTGCAGAATCTGGAATGGAAGCCAAGCGACCTCCATTTAATATGATATTTAGCAAGGCGGATAGTTCGCTAACTGGTGCAAACGCTAATATTGTGCGTCCATCGAATGTAGATCTACTCGATTATGAAATTGAATTAGGACTGGTAATAGGTTCTAATATTAATGAAGCGGTAGAAGTAACGGATGATAATTTACATGAATATATAGCAGGAATTGTTTTAACAAATGATGTATCTGCTCGTGATATACAGTTAGTCCAAGGACAATGGCTTAAAGGGAAAAGTTACCGTACCTTCTGTCCAACTGGGCCCATTCTATATCTACTAGACCAAGAAGAAATTTCACTTATTCATGACCTGGAATTAAATCTATGGGTAAATGATGAACTTCGTCAATCAGCAAATACGAGTCAATTACTATTTAAACCAGCAGAAACAATGACAGAGCTATCTCAAATTATGGATTTATCTAAAGGTGACTTGGTATTATCTGGTACTACAGGTGGAGTAGCAATGAATCTAACACCAGATATATTAAAGCTTGTATCTGATCCGACTTTTCCGGCTGAGGAAAAGCTAACTACATTTGTAGATAATCAATTAAGGGGCAATAATAAATATCTAAAAGATGGAGATGTTGTTCGAGCTTCTATAAAGAGCAAGGACAGCAAGATAGACCTAGGTGAACAAAAAAACGTAATTACTTCTCATTCTTTGGTTACATCAAATCACTAATAGTTATAGTAGGTGGCTTAAATCACCACCTATGAATAAAATGTATGCGCTAACATATTAAAAAATAGACGAGGGGGAAAAATATGAAAACGTTGGAGTATGATGTGATTGTAATTGGATATGGTCCGGTTGGAAAGCTAGTTTCCAGTTTACTTGGAAAAAAAGGTTGGAAAGTTGGCGTTTTTGAGAAATTTGAAAAGTCGTATGGACTTCCTCGAGCAGTAAAATATGATCATGAAGTTACAAGAGCAATCCAGACGATAGCTCCAGTTGAAGGAATTAAAAAAGTATCTGTAAAAGTACCAGATAATTATGTTTGGAGTAACGGTGAAGGTAAAACACTTCTAGAAATTGATTGGTCACAAGATGGGATTTCTGGTTGGCCTGCAGACATGCTTTTTAATCAAGCGGCGTTAGAAGAACTAATGGATCAGTCCTGTAAATCATTTTCTACTGTTGATGTTCGATTAGGCTGTCAGGGTATATACCTTAACGAATATGCCGACCGTGTAGATGCTCTGTTCAAAACAAAAGAAGGCGAAGTTATATCAGCAAAAGCAAAGTATGTTATTGGTTGTGACGGTGCAAACAGTTTTGTACGGGAAAACATGGAACATACCATGACTGATTTAGGATTTTACAATGATTTCCTTGTTGTTGATATTATTCCAAAAGAAGAAATGAAATTTGAGCCGATGAATCAGCAAATTTGTGATCCTAAACGACCAACTACGAAGGCTTCTGGTGGGCCTGGTAGAAGAAGATGGGAATTTATGTTACTTCCAGGAGAAACGAAAGAAGAGTTCCAAGACGAAGCCGTTAGTTGGGAACTTTTAAAACCATGGAATATTACCCCTGATAACGCGATTCTAGAACGAAATACAGTTTATACCTTTAAAGCAAAATGGGTAAATGAATGGAGAAAAGGAAGATTGATTCTAGCAGGTGATGCTGCACATTTAACCCCACCATTTATGGGACAAGGATTATCATCCGGAATTCGGGATGCTAATAATATTGCGTGGAAGTTAGATCATGTATTAAATGGCATTGCGGAAGACTCATTGCTAGATACGTATACGGACGAGAGAAAACCGCATATGATCAAACTTATTGAAGCAGCCATTTACTTAGGGAAAATGATTTGTACGACAGATGAAGAAGAAGCGAAAAAGAGAGATGAAGCGTTTCTAACTGGAAACTTTCCACCATTTCCTGATTTCCCAATTATTACGGACGGGATTCTCTATAAATCTGTGGAGAGTGGCTTAACCGGCCAATTATCCTTGCAGAGTGTCGTGAAATATAAAGGGGAAACAGATCTTTATGATAATGTCGTAGGCCATGGTTGGATGGTGATGGGATGGAAACAAGATCTAAAACAATATTTGAGTGATGAACAAATTCAATTTCTGGAGAGTATTGGAGCAAAGTTTGTAACGATAACTAACAACGCGGGGTCCGCAGAAGAAGTAATTGATGTCGAAGGAAACTATGAAAATTACTTTAAGAATAACAATATCGAGGCTCTTGTTGTTCGACCAGATTTCAATATTTTCGGGAGCGTTTCGCAGGCAAAGGAATTACCAAATGTCATTGAGAGTCTAAAATCCTCTCTTGGTCTAAAGGTAAGCGCAGTTAGTCCGATTTAAAAATTTTAATTTTAAATTTAAAAATATAAAGTTGAGGTGAATTTATGAAGAAAGAATTTGTGGACGTTGCGATTGTTGGCTACGGTCCTGTAGCTAAAATGTTAGGTACCCTACTAGGGAAAAAAGGTTGGAAAGTAGGTATCTATGAAAAATTTCTAGAGCCTTATACAATGCCTCGAGCAATTGCGATGGATGATGAAATTGCAAGAATCCTTCAACAGGCAGTACCTTCTATTGAATTAGAAAAACAGTTGGAATCAGCTGGAGGAGAAATGTATAACTGGTATAATGCGGCACGAGAGCTTCTTTTAACAATACCCTTTGAAAAAGAAGGAGTATCTGGATGGCCTGGAGAACTATTTTTTAATCAGCCATCTCTTGAAAAGGAAATGGATAAAACATGTTGTAGTCAGCCTTCAGTTACTGTTAATTATGGAAATGAAGTCATCGATTTACAGGAAATGGATGACGATGTGGAGTTGACGGTAAAAGATCAAAAAGGCGAAGAAAAAAAAGTCATTGCAAAATATACGGTTGGATGTGACGGTGCGAATAGTATAGTGAGAGGAAACATGGACCATACGATTACGGATTTAAATTTCGTCTATGATTTTCTAGTTGTTGACATTATTCCAAAAGAAAAAAGCAGTCTACCGGTTATTATGCAAATTTGTGATCCAGGTCGCCCAACAACTGTCGTTTCTGGCGGACCAGGAAGAAGAAGATGGGAGTTTATGGTGCTTCCAGAGGAATCTAAAGAAGAGGTTAGCAAGGAAGAATATATATGGAAACTTTTAGAACCTTGGGATCTTACTCCGGAAACGGCCATCTTAGAGAGATCCGCTGTTTATACTTTTAAGGCTCTTTGGGTAAATAAATGGAGGAATGGCAGGGTGATCTTAGCTGGAGACGCAGCACATCTAACACCACCTTTCATGGGACAAGGAATGTGTTCTGGATTACGAGATGCGGCTAATTTGGCATGGAAGCTCGATTTGGTGTTGAAAGGAAAAGTCAATGACCAGATTTTAGATACGTATATGGAAGAACGGAAGCCCCATAATGAAAAAATTGTACATGCTGCATTATATTTAGGTGAAATAATATGTATAGATGACCTTAAAAAAGCAGCAGAAAGGGATACATCTTTCTTATCCGGAATGGTTCCACCTTTTCCTGAATTTCCAATACTAAGCGATGGGATTCTTTATCAACGAGGAGAAGGAAAAGAGGATAATCTTGCAGGTAAATTGTCGTTACAAAGTCAAGTAGAATATCAAGGGAAAGTTGGTTTATTCGATGATGTCGTTGACACAGGCTGGATGGTAATAAGTAATGGACAAAATTCGAAGTCATATCTAAGTAAATCGCAACTTACATTTCTAACAGAGATCGAGGCAACATTTATTGAAGTTTCTACGATTGATGAAAGGAAAAAGGACTCAATTGTGGATATAAATGGCAAATATACCGCGTATTTTAGAGAGAATAATATAGAAGCTTTCATCGTTCGACCAGATTATTATATTTTTGGAAGTACTTCAGATGTTTCGAAAGTATCTTTACTTGTTGAGGATTTATCGATTCAATTTAAAAAATACATGAACACAGCAACTGTCCAATAAGTAACCTTCAGCTACTAGTTCATGTATATAGGTTTGGGGGACCTATTTATTTATCTTAACTTATTAGAAAATTGATAGCAAATAAAGACTAATATTAAAAGGAGGAATTATTTATGACTGTTAATATGTTTCGATTAGCTTACGTTGATTTCTTATCAAAAGATCCTACTAATATGGTGGAGTATTATACAGACACCATGGGATACCGCATTACGGAAGAACAGGATGGAATTACCTATCTAAGTAATGGTTACGACCATCACAATATTGTTATTACGCCTTCTGACAAGCAGGCGATTCGAAGCTATGGATATCAATTAGATGGGAAATTGTCATTAGAAGAAGTACAGGAGAAATTCATTGCAAGCGGAATTGACTCAAGAATACATGAAGATGCAAAACCTGGAGTAGCAAGATTCATAGAATTAAATGATCCAGCAGGAAATACAATTGAATTATTTACAGAAATTGATCAACCAGCAGTTGGCTTTTCCGGAGTAGGAATAAGTCCATTAAAATTAGGGCATGTAGCCTTTTTGGCAAATAATTATGAGGAAACAATTACGTTTTACAAGGATGTATTAGGTTTTACTTTTACCGATAAAATCGGAGAAAGTTTTGCTAACTTCTTGACTTGTAACACGGACCACCATGTCTTAAACATTATTGCAGCAGATGAAACACGATTACATCATATTGCTTTTCAAGTAAAGGATGCTAGTCATCAATATGCTGCATCTGATTTACTAGCTAAACACGGTAGACCAATCATTTGGGGCCCTTCTCGTCATACGGCTGGTAGTAATATAGCAACCTATCATCGTGATCCAGATGAGAATGTTGTGGAATTGTACACGGATATGGATGTATATGTTCCTGAACTTAATATTTTTGAACCACGTCCTTGGCATACTGAAATGCCGTATAAACCAAAAGTATGGGATAACTTAAGTGTTTGGGGAACGGAATATCAATTCGATTTAGCAAAGATCTAAGGGGTTGGACTGATGGTACAAGAGATTTTCATGATACATGTAAAATCAGGGACAGAAGAGGAATTTGAAAAGGCATTTAAAAAAGCAACGGCACTCTTGTCAACAGCTAAGGGTTACAAAGGTGCCGAAATAAAACGTTGCGTGGAGCAAAGAAATAAATATTTGGTATCTGTTTCTTGGAAGCTGGTAGAAAATCACGTAATCGATTTTAAAAACACACCAGAATTCGAAGAAATGAAGAAGATTCTTAGCCCTTTTTATTTGAGTGTTCCAAAAGTACAGCATTATGAAAAGGTAATCTAGTTAATTTTATATAGTTGCGCTCATTAAAATCTTTGAATACTTACTAATGACACTCATTGATTTTATAGGCGCAACTTTTATGAGGAAATAAAAAATTTTAAGAGAAATGAGGAGAAGTACATGCAGTCTTATATTGTAGAAGGAGCAAGAACAGCTTTTGGAACGTTCGGTGGTGGATTTAAAGATGTTAGTGACTTGGATTTAGGAGTGGTATCGGCTAAAGGTGCCATGAAAAGAAGCGGGATTTCAGCAGAGGATATCGATGAGATTATATTCGGGAACGTTATTCAAACAGGTGATCATGCGGCCTATTTAGCAAGACATATTGGTTTAATGAGTGGCTTACCCGAATCCTCTGCTGCACTAACGTTAAATCGGTTATGTGGGTCTGGATTGCAAGCAATCGTATCAGCCGCACAATCCATCGCTTTGAATGAGAGCAACGTTATTGTAGCTGGGGGCACCGAGAATATGAGTCTTGCCCCACAAGTACTTAGAGGAACGCGTTTTGGATCGCCAAATAAAGCTCCTGTTGTGGATGATATGCTATGGAAATCGTTAACGGATAAATACATTGGCTGTGGCATGGGGATGACAGCAGAAAATTTAGCAACAAAATATAATATATCGAGAGAAGAACAGGATCATTTTGCCATTCAATCACAGGAAAAAGCGAGTAATGCAAGAAAGAATGGTCGTTTTGCGGAGGAAATTGTCCCTTATGTTTCCAAGGATAAGAAAGGGAGAGAATTCGCTGTTGATGTTGATGAGCATATTAGAGATGGCGTGAATGTAGAGAGTTTAGGTAAGTTACGGACAGCATTTAAAAAAGATGGCACGGTCACACCAGGAAATTCGAGTGGTATTAATGATGGTTCGGCTTCCGTAATAATAGCATCTGAGCAGTATGTACAGGAACATGAATTAAAGCCACTCGCAAAAATTGTCTCTTGGGGTGTTGCCGGAGTGGATCCCAAGATTATGGGGATTGGACCTGTACCAGCAAGTAAGAAAGCTCTAGAAAATGCTGGATTACGTATAGATGATATCGATTTGATTGAAATTAATGAGGCTTTTGCAGCCCAATCGTTGGCAGTGATAAAAGAACTTGGTCTAAATCAGGAAAAAGTGAATGTGAACGGCGGTGCCATCGCTTTAGGTCACCCGCTTGGTGCCAGTGGAGCGAGAGTAACTTATTCACTCGCTGTTGAACTGAAGAAGAGGAATTTAAAATATGGATTAGCTTCCCTTTGTATTGGTGGAGGCCAAGGCATTGCAATGATCATTGAAAATGTTTCGAACTAAATATGAAGCGTAGTAATAAAATCATGTACAAGTAAGGAGTTATATTATGGGAAATAACCTTGTTGAATTAACAGTAAAAAATGATGTAGGAATGGTGACCTTAAATCGTCCAAATAAAGGAAATGCAATAAATTTACAAATGGCGAAAGAACTGATGAATATTGCTTTAGAGTGTTCGGAGAATGAAAAAATCAGAGCGGTCGTAATTACAGGTGCAGGGAGTACGTTTTCGGTTGGAGGCGACTTAAAAAGCTTCTCCGAACAAGGGGAAGAAATTAGTTCCCATCTAAAACATGTGACAACGTATTTGCACCAAGCAGTATCCATTTTTACGAGAATGGAAAAACCTTTTATTGGTGCGGTGAATGGAGCGGCAGCTGGTGCTGGAATGGGCCTTGTTCTTGCTTGTGACTTAGCCTATGCTTCTGAAAAAGCAAAGTTTGTGATGGCTTATAACCGTGTCGGATTAACACCAGATGGATCTGGAAGCTACTTTTTACCTCGTGTAGTTGGGATGAAACGAGCATTAGAGTTAATGTATACAAATAAACAATTAAGTGCATTAGAGGCGAAAGAATGGGGAATTATCAACGACACCCATCCTGATGAAAGCCTATTTGAAGAAGTAGTTCAATTAGCTGAGAAGTTAGCAAATGGCCCGGTAAATGCTTATGGACAAACGAAAAAATTATTCTATCATTCACTACAAGAAACATTAGAGTCGCAAATGCAATTAGAGTCTTTATCACTAGCTGAACGAGCAACAAGTAAAGAAGGAAAAGAAGGGATTTCTGCATTTTTGGAAAAACGGGAAGCAGATTTTCCTAAAAAGTAAATGTGATAGAAAAATGTTTTCGGTATTTTTATAGATTTACTTTTTTTAGGAAGGGGCAATGAAAATGACAGAAGAAGTGCAGCAACGCGTACTATGGCAACCTTCACAAGAAATGCAAGAAAGATCAAATTTGAAAAAATTTATGACTTGGCTTCGGGAAGAGAAGGGACTAAGCTTTGAAAACTACAACGAATTATGGAAATGGTCGGTGGATGAAAAGGAAGATTTTTGGGTAGCAATTTGGGATTACTTTGAAATAAAAGGGGAAAGAAAAGATGATATTGTTTTATCAGGTGAAGCAATGCCTGATATGACATGGTTTCCAAATGCAACCTTAAATTATGCGGAACATATTTTTAGAAAAGAAGACCCAGATAAAGAAGCGATCATTTATCAATCAGAAACACGGTCAGAATCTGCATTAACATGGAAAGAATTAAGACAAAATACTGCTTCGATTGCGGCTTATTTGAAATCAATTGGAATTAAACCAGGTGATCGAGTCGTTTCTTATTCTTCCAATATTCATGAGACGATCACTGCATTCTTGGCATGTGCGAGTATTGGTGCCGTTTGGTCCAGTTGTGCCCCTGAATTTGGTGTGAAGAGTGTCATAGATCGGTTTAAACAAATTGAGCCAAAAGTAATGTTTGCAGTTGATGGCTATCAATATAATGGGAAGCAATATGACCGTCTGGAGAATATCCGTCAAATTCAAGAAGAATTGCCTACATTGGAACAAACGATTATTATTCCTTATTTACGTGAGGATGTACAAGAAGCAGTTCCAGAAAGTCATTCTACGATAATATGGAATCAGATACTAAAAGAAAGCCGTGAAGCAACATTAACCTTTGAACAGCTGCCATTTAATCATCCGCTTTGGATATTGTATTCTTCTGGAACAACCGGAAAACCAAAAGGAATTGTTCATGGGCATGGTGGCATATTACTGGAACATTTAAAATTTCACGGACTGCAAAATGATTTGAATGAAAGTGACCGCTTCTTTTGGTATACCACAACGGGATGGATGATGTGGAATATTGTTGTAAGTGGACTATTAACAGGAACTACTATCGTTTTGTATGATGGTAATCCAGGTTATCCAAATTATGAGACGCTATGGAAATTTGCAGAATCTAGCAAAATGACCGTATTTGGTGCGAGTGCAAGCTTGTTAATGGCAAGTTCCAAGGAAGGGGTAAAACCAAAAGAAACCTATGATCTTTCTAACTTACGAGCCATTGGATCAACAGGCTCTCCACTACCAGATGCTGGCTTTGATTGGGTTTACGAAGAGGTAAAAGAAGATGTATGGCTTTATTCTACCAGCGGCGGTACGGATATTTGCTCGGGATTTTTAGGAGGAAGCCCACTGTTACCAGTCTATGCCGGGGAAATACAAGCACGTGCACTTGGCGTAGCAGTGAAGTCATTTAACGATGCTGGGGACGAAATCATAGATGATATTGGGGAGCTTGTGATTACAGAGCCAATGCCATCCATGCCTATATACTTCTGGAATGATGAGAACGGAGAAAGATATCGGAATAGTTATTTTGATCATTATCCTGGAATTTGGAGACATGGTGATTTTCTCCAAATTACTTCAAGAGGTACAGGAATTATCTTTGGCCGTTCCGATGCTACCATTAATCGTGGTGGTATTCGAATGGGTACAAGTGAAATTTACAGTGCCCTAGATCGTGTACCGGAAATAGCGGACAGTTTAATCTTAGACATTCCGATAAGTTCAGAGCAATCCATGATGCCTTTATTCCTTGTGTTAAAGGATGGAGGGCAAATTACTGATGAATTAAAAACTAGAATTAAACAAACGATACGCCAAAACTGCTCACCAAGACATATTCCAAATGAAATAATTGAAGTTGATGATCTACCAAAGACTCTAAATGGAAAGAAAATAGAAGTCCCAATTAAGAAGATCTTAATGGGTGTCCCACTGGAAGATGCGATTAACATCGGTTCCTTATTGAATCCAGAATCGATTGACTATTTTTTGGAGTTTAAAGAGTCGTTGGGAGTAAGATCTCATTAACCGTAAATAGTAGTCTTTGGTTTAGACAATATTTGATTTGCTATGATTGGAGTGTAGAAGGTGAAAAACAAATATATATTTTTAATTGCAATCTGCTTTATTTCTTTCGTTTGGTTAGGTGGATGTGCAATGGAGACGCAATCGAAAAGTGATGAAAACGAGGCGAAAGAATCGAATCAGGATAGTAATTCCTCTTCAGAACAAAATGATGATACGGATAAGATAGCTCAGGAAGAAAGTAGTGCAGATATAAAGGTAACGCTTCTTGGAACTGGATCACCAGTTTTGTCTATGGATCGTTTTGGAAGTGCCACTTTAGTAGAAGCTGGAGATGAAAGGTTACTTTTTGATGTTGGAAGAGGAGCTGCCCTCAGGTTGGATCAAATGGATATTGCTCCAGGAATGATTGATAAATTATTTGTCACTCATCTACATCATGACCACACGGTTGGGTTTGCGGATTTACACATAACGGCAGCTGTGCCTGACCCAAGGGGAAATAGAGAAGGTGACTTTCAAGTTTGGGGACCAAAAGGAACCGAAAATATGGTTAATAGCACAATCCAAGCATTTGAAGTAGATATCCAAACCCGAAAAAAGGTGGAAGGTGCATCCGGGTTGGAAGCTGAAGTTCATGAGATTGAAGAAGGGGTCGTATACGAAAATAATGGTGTGGAAGTTATTGCATTTAATGTTGACCACGGTCCCATGAAGCCGGCATTAGGTTATAGAATTAATTACAATGGACATTCCGTCGTTATTTCTGGAGATACCACATATAGTGAAAATCTCATTAAGTATGCAAAGGATACTGACTTACTCGTTCAGGAAGTCGTGGTAGTGAAAGGTCCAGAAGAAGAATATCAATCAGAAGCTCATAAAAACATCGAAGCTTATCATACGACTCCGGAACAAGCAGGAGAAATATTTAAGGAAGTAAATCCTAAACTTGCGGTATTTACACATATCGCAACCTTTTTACCGGAACACGAAGCTACTATTGTAGATCGAACTAACGAAATTTACGATGGTAAGGTTGTATTGGGGGAAGATTTGATGACGATTGAAATTGGAGCTGAAGTAAAAGTAATTCAAGATTAAATGGCTTGGTTTTGAAAGAGCTTAGAATTAGATACTTGTACCTCAATTATTTACCGTATTAAAAGTACTTTGGGCATTGAGATTATTCCTATAAGGTAGACAGATCAAATGAGGGTGTTACGTTGTCCTTAAGGAGTATTTGCAATGGATTGTTGATAGAAAACGTGAAGGAAAACAGACGGAAGAATCGAATAAGGCGATAATTACTCTTAAATACAAAATGATGAGACTAATAAGAACAATGAAAGAAAAAGTGCCGACTCCGCTTTAATACGTTAAAGCAATGGGGGACAGGCACTTTTTTTAGTGTGATAATTTTCATTATATGTAAGCAGAACATTATCTACAGGATAAATGAAAAGATTGCTCTTGTTGTATCAATATCGGTATAATTTAGTAACAATAAATAAAGGACAAAGGAGAAACGCATGAAAAAAGATATACACGTAGTAGGAGCAGTAATCATAAATAAAAATAAAATCCTATGTGCACAAAGAGGACCCGACAAATCATTACCATACATGTGGGAGTTTCCAGGTGGAAAGATAGAACCTGGAGAGACTCCTCAAGAGGCTCTAAAAAGAGAAATCGTTGAAGAAATGCATTGTGAAATTGAAATAGGCGAGCAAGTCGAACATACGATATATGAATATGATTTCGGTGTTGTTCATTTAAGTACTTATAAATGTAAACTAATTGAGGGAACTCCTGTATTAACAGAGCATGCTGCTATCAAGTGGTTATCGTCAAAAGAACTTCCATCTTTGGAATGGGCTCCAGCAGATATACCTGCCATAGAGAGACTGGCAACGGAATAATCGATATACATTACAGAAAACCTACTCCATTATGGGGTAGGTTTTTGAATAGTTTAAAAATATTGCGGTTTAATAGAGTGAGTAGTAAGATTAACCTATAAATTGGAAAAGATTGGTGGTTATTATGGAAGACTTTATCCAAGATTTACAGGATTCTTTACATAAGGGTTTTATTGACCAAACATACAACAAGACTAGCAGATATATTCCTGAATTATTAATAAATAATACAAGCCAGAATAAAAACGTATTAACAACACTTCTAGAAGAGCTTGATAGCTGTAATTCATTTCTGTTTTCAGTTGCATTTATTACAGAAAGTGGACTGGCAACCCTTAAATCGCATCTACTTGATTTGAATAGAAAGGGGATTAAAGGAAGAATATTAACATCTACCTTTCTTAATTTTAATCAACCAAAAGTATTTAAAGAATTAATGAAGATTACGAATGTTGAGGTCAGAATGACGGATATACCTGGATTTCATTCAAAAGGGTATATATTTGACCATAGTGACCATTATTCGTTAATTGTCGGAAGCTCTAACTTAACTGCCCACGCACTACAAGTCAATCATGAATGGAATGTTAAGCTTTCATCTCATGAAAATGGGGAAGTAATCAACCACTTCAAGTCACAATTTGAAGATGTTTGGAATGAGGCACATCCTTTAACAGATCAATGGATAAAAAATTACGAGGAAGTATATACGCCAGTGGACTTCAAAAAGGCAGAAAAGGTTATCGAATTACCTTCAAATTACAGTGTAAATCCGTTAGAAGAGGCTTTAGAAATTAAACCAAATAAAATGCAGATTGCTGCATTGGAACAAATCGAGTCGGTTCGTAATGCAGGAAATAATAAAGGATTGGTAATTTCTGCAACTGGGACAGGTAAAACTTTTCTTTCTGCATTTGATGTAAGAAGATTTACTCCCAAGAAAATGCTTTTTATCGTACATAGAGAGCAAATACTTCATAAGGCTAAATCTGACTTTCAACTCATTACGGGTGGTATAGACAAAGAATTTGGAATTTTATCAGGGTCTACCAAGGAGAAAGAAGCAAAATACTTATTTGCAACTATACAAACAATTTCAAAGCAGCATATGCTAGATCAATTTAATCCTGAAGAATTTGATTATATCCTGATCGATGAAGTTCATAAAGCCGGTGCTAAATCGTATTTGAGAGTAATAGATTATTTTAAACCAAAGTTTTTAATGGGAATGACAGCAACTCCGGAACGTACAGACGATTTTAATATATTTGAGCTATTTGATTACAACATCGCGTATGAAATTAGATTACAAGAAGCTCTCGAAGAAGATATGCTCTGTCCTTTTCATTACTTTGGGGTAACTGATTTAGAATACAATGGCGAGCTCATTGATGATGCAACCATTCTTTCTCATCTTGTTACAGAAGAACGTGTGAATCATATCATGGATAAAGTGAACTATTATAGCTATTCAGGTGAACATATAAAAGGATTAATGTTTTGTAGCCGAAAAGAAGAAGCTATTAAGTTATCAGAAGCTCTGAATAATAGGGGGTTAAGGACAGTAGCTTTAAACGGTGATCATTCACAGGAAGATAGAATGCATCAAGTAAATCGTCTGGAAAATGGAAGTCTGGATTACATTATAACTGTAGATATTTTTAATGAGGGTATCGATATACCGAGTATTAATCAAGTGGTTATGCTTCGTCAAACACAGTCAAGTATTATATTTATACAACAGCTAGGAAGAGGTCTAAGAAAACATAATTCAAAAGATTATGTTACTATCATTGATTTTATAGGTAACTACAAAAATAACTATTTAATTCCAGTAGCGCTCTCAGGAGACAAAACACAGAACAAAGATAATATTCGCAAGGCTACAGCAGAAACCAGTTATATCAAAGGTGTTTCCACAATTAATTTTGAAGAAATAGCTAAGAAGCAAATCTTTAAATCGATTAATAATAGTAACCTAACCGCTATGAAAGTTCTTAAAGATGCCTATATAGAATTAAAAAATAGAATAGGAAAAGTACCATATTTCTATGACTTTGTAGAAAACCATTCGATCGATCCAGTTGTTATTGCAGATAAATATAAGAACTATTATCAATTTCTGCTTAAGGTAAAGGAAGAAGTGCCAATACTTAATGCTTATGAGAATAGTGTGTTAACCATGTTTTCTTTAGAGATTCTATCAGGCAAGAGAAAGCACGAATTAATTTTGCTAGATCAATTAGTACAAAATGGAGAAGTTGCTTACAATGACTATTTACATCTTTTAGAAACATCAAATTGTTTAGTTAGCCAGGCAAACTTAAACTCAGTGCATCGTATAATGAATTTATCCTTCTTTACACAAACAGACCAAACAAAGTATGGCGTTGAGCCAATTGCTGAGTTGAATGATGAAAAGAATTATGCATTTAATAGTAGAATAAAAGAAAGCCTGGAAAAAAATAAGTACTTTAAGCATTTAGTTGAAGATGTGATTCGCACTGGAATGGAAAAAAGTAAAAAGTATGATGCTGACAAGTCTTTAACGCTATATGAGAAATACTCTCGAAAAGATTCTTGTAAGTTATTAAACTGGGACAATGATGAAAGTTCCACCATGTACGGCTATAAACCAAAACATCAAACATGTCCTGTATTTGTTACATATCATAAAAATAATGAAGTTGAAGCAAGTGTCGATTATGGAGATGAATTCATAAGTCCTCAATTATTTAAATGGTATACCAGAAGCAATAGAACCTTACAATCAAGCGAAGTCCAGAAGATTATTCATGCAGAGGAAAATAATCTAGATATTCATTTATTCGTGAAGAAAGATGATGATGAGGGAACCGGTTTTTATTATATGGGTGAAGTAAAACCAGATCAAGATACTGTTCAGCAGGACAAAATGGCAGATAATAAGCCAGTGGTACACATGAACATGGTCATGGAACAGCCGGTTGAAAGTATGCTTTATAACTATATTGTAAATGGACAGGAACTCTAGGAAGAACATGTAAAAAGCTCACTTCTTTTAAATAGAATTGAGCTTTTTATACATGAATTATTTTTTATAGGATGAATCCAATTTCAACTATGTTTAACTTTCCTCTCAAAATATACCTGCATCTTATACTCGCAAATCCCACCAGTCATCTCATGCAACACGTCTTGATCATCTTTTTCAACATCAAAATTCATCCCAAACTGACTATCCTTAAAATAAACAAGAGCATCCTTACCAACCCACTTTGTCATAGGCATATCAGCAATCAACTTAGCAACTTTAGCTTCATCATAGTTCCATAGTTTCTTCGTATTTTTATTCGAAAAGTCAGCATTTCTTCGATAGCTTTTTTCCATGTAAAACTGATGAAAATAGAGAGCGACTTCTTCTGGCGTTACGCTTTTCAGCCAATCACTCGGGCCTTTATCAAGTAAATACTGTAGAACAACCATCTTATAGGACTTAGACATTTGCTCCTTTTCTACTTTGATAAACCAGCGATAATGTTTCTGATAGACTTCAAATTCATGATCAGTCAGTTCGCCGTATTCATTCAAGAATGCATAGTAGCCACCAAACGCTTGACGATATTCTTTGGAGTTAGTCGTTCCATGAAGGTGAACTTCTTTATATGTTGGTCTTCTCCCTAAATACTCTTTGACTTTTAAGTAATCCAGATAAACTCCTTCTTTTCTTGAGCTCCGTTTCTTTCGCATTTCCTCCAAAAGATTGATTACCTCTGTTTCAAATTGAATTTCACACGTTGCAGGTACTACTGGAACAACGCTTTGATTTGTTTTTGGTTCATCAGCTTGATAGTCATTAAATACTTGAAGTTTTGTATCAGCGTTTCGATAATTCCCGATAAGATCAATAATGACACAGGTTTCTTTCCCTGCGTATTTTCTTAAGCCCCTGCCAATTTGCTGTGTAAATACAACGAGCGACTCCGTTGGTCTTGCGAAAAGTAATGTATCAACGGATGGGATATCTACACCTTCGTTAAATAAATCGACGGTGAATATAATATCAATCTCATTTGTCTCAAGCATACGTATCGCTTCAGACCGAGAAATATCTTTGGTTGCAGAAGTTACTGTAATCGATCTAACCCCTTGTTCATTGAAATAACCTGACAGAAATTCAGCCTGTTGAATCGATGAGGTGAATGCAAGCGTACGTGTTTGTTTATACTCATTCCATTTATCATAGATTTGCTTTGCTCGCTCATCTTGAAGCTGCTGAATTATCAATTCATGCTGATCATATTGTTTTCCGAGCCATTTGATTTGTGAGTAATCAATATTATCCTTAACACCATAATAATTAAAAGGTGTTAACCAGCCATGTTGAATTGCTTCAATTTCATATGCGACATTTCCATCACAAATAGCGAAAACATCCTGGCCGTCTGTTCTTTCGGGTGTCGCGGTTAAACCTAGTAGGAATCTCGGCTGAAAGTATTCAATAACCTTTTGGTAGCTTTTTGCTGCTGCATGGTGGAATTCATCAACTATTACCAAATCAAAATTCTCTGGATCAAATTGATGTAATTGTTCCTGGATGCTAAGAGTAAAAATAGATGCGAAAAGCATATCGTGGTTTGCATCTTTTTCCAAACCGTAATACAGCCCTCCAGATTTTTCAAGAACCTGTTCAAAGCTCTTCTTTGCCTGTTTTAGAATCTCCTCACGATGAGCAATGAATAAAATCTTATTGAATCGTTGTGCAAAAAATGCAGCCAAATAGGTTTTACCAAGACCAGTTGCCATTACTACCATCGCTTTGTTATAGTCCTCATTCATGGTGTCCTCTAACCCTTTTAATGCATCCAATTGTGCAGGTCGAGGTTCTAATTTTGTTATGTAAGGTATTGGTGTATCTATAACTTGCTGGGGTATTTCCTGGTCTTCACTATGTAAGGTCAGTTCTATTTCCTCACGTTTTGTCCATGTGGATATAAGATTTGTATCGTAAAAGGATTCAATGAATAGATCAATTGCCTGATTAAACGTATCTATAGAAGCATTACGCTGCATGCGTAGATTCCATTCCACACCGCTTGTTAATGCGGAGCGGGATAGATTAGAGGAGCCAACGATGATCGCACCTTCTTCTTGATGTTTGAAGATATATGTCTTTGGATGAAAGGAGATCCCGTTGCTGTGCCGCAGCCGAATTTCCAGGTTAGCTCCTTGCAAATCTAATAATCTTGTTAACGCTTTTGGCTGAGTTATATACAAATAATCTCCAGTTAATATTTTTACATCTGCACCTTTTGCCAGAGCATCTTGAAGGGCATCAAAAATTACCTCCACACCCGATTTCATAATGAATGATGTCATAATGTAGATGGTTGAGGAGTTTTGCATATCCTCTATTAGTTGTTTATGCAGATTAGATGTATGTATCGATATGTCAGCCATTAGTCTTCAACCTCAATTAAAAAGATTTTTTCGTCAAAGCCTCCTCGCTTCTCAGCTTTTTTAGCTCTGATTTTTTCCACTTCTTCGATAGAAGATCCATGAACATTTGTGAGGGCGTGCATTAATTCCAATACATCTGCTAGTTCTTCCAAAGCATCTTTTTGGGTTGCTGCCTGTTGGTATTCTTCCACTTCTTCATATAACTTTTTCTTAAGTTCCAGGATATAGCGATCATGGTTAAGTGTCTCTGTTTTTAAATCTTTACCAGAGTTTTTAATAATTTCCGGGATACGGTCACGTACGAGTTTGTTATATGTTGGCATGTGAACACTTCTTATTGTTGTTAGTTTTAGTTTATAGAAAATATAGTAGTCTAGCAAATGAGGTTGTTACTGTTAATTTTCTGTTAGGGTTGTCCGATAACAGATAAGAAGAACTATATAATTAGGATAATTTTGGAAAAAGGGGAATTGCCATGGCTATTAAAAATCAGGTAAAATATTTGTCAACTACTGCACTCTCTAAGGAACTAAAAATGGGTGTTAAAGATGTTTTTCAAGTCTTGCTAGATAACGATTATATTACAAGAGTTAATGAAAAATGGGAATTAACAGAAAATGGAAAACAAAGCGGAGGAATTACAAAGAAGCACCCTAAAATAGGAGAATACATAGCTTGGCAAGAGGATTTAAAAACAAATACCATGTTTAAAACCAGCAATGAAATCCTTCTAAATGCAACAGCATTAAGTGCTCATTTTGGAGTTTCTAAATTTAAAATGAATCCTATTTTATCTGAACTTGGATTTATACAAAAATCGGTAAAAGGATGGACGGTTACGAAACTTGGATTAAGTATTGGAGGAGAACAATTAGAATATGATAGAACTGGGGTGCCATATGTGAACTGGCCAGAAAGTATTCTAAAAAATAAAAGGTTATTGGAAACTATTCGTGAATTGGAAGGGAATGAACCTGTTGAACCAAAAAGAATATCTGAAGATCAAAACTCTCTAGGATTTCGTGAAAAATTTGTTGCAAAGCATAGAAGTGCTGATGGTCATTATGTACGTTCAAGAGCAGAAATGCTAATAGATAATTGGTTATACATGTCTGAGATCGCTCATGCATATGAAAGAAAGCTACCAATTGAAGAAGATGTTTATACAGATTTCTACTTACCAGTTGGAAAGTATACATAGAGTACTGGGGATTAGAAAATGATCCAAAATATGCTGAAAGAAAACAACGGAAATTAGAGATTTACCATAAATATGGATTTAATTTAATCGAATTACAGGATGCAGATATTCAGAATTTGGATGATATCCTGCCTAAGAAGTTGTTAAAGTTTGGAATACAGGCTTATTAGATTAAAATTGTAAGATTGGCGGCTTTATGATTTATAGTGTATTAAAATAATTAATGAATGGATGGGGAAATTGTCAGTAATCATTTATATAATTTTTATATTTCTATTTTTATTTTTAATTTACGTTAAGCTTAATTTTGCAAATATTAAAGGAAGTTATGGAGAGAAACGTGTTAACAATATACTAGGTCAATTGGATGAAAATGAATATAAAATCTATCATGATTTGTATATTCCAACAGATGGTAATAAAACAACACAAGTCGATCATGTCGTTACATCTTCGTACGGTATTTTTGTAATAGAAACTAAGCACTACAATGGATGGATTTTTGGTAATGAAAGAAATAGATACTGGACCCAGGTAATTTATAAGCGAAAAGAAAAACTATTTAATCCAATATGGCAAAATGCTGGTCATATAAAATCATTAGAAAATTACCTTGAGATAGATAAGCAATTGTTTGATTCGATTATTGCTTTTTCTAACCAATCCACCTTTAAATTCAAGGAAGACTTTACTCGTGCGAAAGTCATTCATTTTACAGAGTTACGTAGGACAATTAAAGAGAAGGAATCAAAAGTATTTAGTGATGAACAACTTCAGGCAATAAATAATAAGTTGAACAAGCTAATTATTACAAATAAAAAAGTAAAAAGACAAATAAGTAAAGAACATGTTAATACAGTAAAAACGGATGTACAGAAAAGCAAAGTGCCTTATTATGATAAGGCAAAATGCCCCAAGTGCCATTCTAATTTAATTAAAAGAAGAGGTAAGTATGGTGATTTTATGG
This sequence comes from Oceanobacillus longus, assembly GCF_042650085.1. Lineage (NCBI taxonomy): Bacteria > Bacillati > Bacillota > Bacilli > Caryophanales > Bacillaceae > Oceanobacillus > Oceanobacillus longus. The sequence goes on from NZ_JBHSAO010000001.1 coordinate 148,337, forward strand.
GATGCAGTAATTATCCGAAATGTAGATTTACTAGGAAATTAAGTTGAGTGGCGGAGATTTTTTAGAACTATGTCTAAGTAACTTAAAAAAGATAAATTACAGTGTATTTGTTATTTAAATGGTATACATAAAAATGTACAACTATTCTTCTATACTAAAGTTGTAATATCATGTATATGATAACATTAGAGCACAAAGAGCTTGACATAACTCAACTATATTTGGAATAAGGAGCTAATCTAATGAACCGCATACAGCAAATAATAGATACATACAAAATGATCTCGCCAGAACGTCTATATAATGAAAACAGACAGCTTTTTGAAGAATACTATGAAAGTGCAAGTAATTTTCATAAAAACTATAAAGACAGAGTAAAGGATGCAAACTGGGATGAAGAGAAGAAAACCACCGTACTAAGAGTCATTGATATTATTCAAAGTCCGTCCGAAAAATTTGCTGATGATGATGTTACGGATTTGGACACTTTTACGGGAGTCATCAATTTAATCGTCAATACAAATAATTTCTTAAACAACTTCAAATCAAATCGATTGGATATTGTTTCATTATTCAATGAAATGAAAGAAGAAAACGATTATCAAGTGATTTTAAATCATTTCAAAATGCCTTCAACCTTGAAAGGTCATTTTGTCCATCTATTTTCGATTGTGAAAAATATCCAAGCACCGGATGAATTTCTTGTATCGTACAAATTTGAAAGAAGTATGAACAAGGTGATTTTAAATAAAACAGAAGATTATAATGATCTCTTGGAAACTTATCGACAATTTGAGGCAACGATGGAAATAAAATATTTATCCTTTTATACATACTGCGGGGTAATACGTCAATTGATTGAAAATGATGTAAATGAGCTGCAACCAGCATTAAGTAAGAAGGAACTAAGACAATTAGATAAAATATATCAGTTTAGTAGTCGTGCCAAAACATTAAAACTGGATTGTAACCTATTATCCTTCCAGTCTAAAGAGTCTGTCTCGAGCCTCGAGGAACAATGGAATACTGGATCCACAGTGGTAGCTGAAATGAAAACAGATGATATCAATATCAAGACACTAAAGACTATCGAAAATACAAAACTGTATATATGTGATCGTTCCACTGAAGAAGTAAAGTGGGTAGCCGATGTTGACGTGGTTTTATTGGATGAAAGTGAAGTGTCATTGCAACCAAGTGTAATAGAAATTGACCCTTCTAACACAAAAGGTGAAACGGTTTGGTTGAAAATCAGTAAATTAATGAAATTAACAACGAGCATCTTGTTGGACCAATTGGTTCCGGTACATCATAAGATTGATAAAGTAGCACATCAGGGACTTCATTTAATTTTTAAAACGGAATTAGGACTGTCGAATATTAAACCTAATCCAACTCAAGAAGAAGACGTGGTAGTAAATTACGATGAAGAGTTAATTTACAGTAACCCGAATATGATTCTTTACGGACCACCAGGGACTGGGAAAACGTATCAAGTTGCCACAAAAGCTATGGAAATCATTTACAATCTCTCTGCAGAAGATTTGGAAGATCAAATTGATATAAAGAAAATGTTCAAAAAGTACCAGCAGAAGGGACAAGTACGATTTGTAACTTTCCATCAATCTTATTCTTATGAAGACTTCAATGAAGGCCTCCGCTCGGATGATAAAGGCAAGTTCGTACCAACGGATGGCACGTTTAAAAGGGTAGTAATAGATGCATTGTTTGCTGGTCTTGAGAATAACGGTCAGGAAGTTGATTATAGCGAACGGAAAAGTCGGGTATTAGATGCACTGCAAAATGATGGTTCATTTAATTTTGACCGTGCGGATAAATTCGTAATGATTATTGATGAAATAAATCGTGCAAACATTTCTAAAGTTTTTGGCGAGTTGATTACATTAATTGAGGATGATAAACGATTAACAAAGGAAAACGAAACACGTGTAAACTTGCCGTATTCTGGAGAGACGTTTGTGTTGCCACCAAATCTTTGGATTATAGGAACAATGAATACAGCTGACCGTTCCGTAGCACTGTTGGATACCGCATTGCGCCGTCGCTTTGAATTTGAAGAAGTCATGCCAAAGCCTTCCTTACTATCTACAATTGATGATATTGATTTACCAACCATGCTGCACCGGATGAACCAACGAATCGAAATTCTGTATAGCAGGGATCACACGATTGGTCATGCATATTTCATTCATGTGGAAACGGTAGATGAAATAATCACGACATTGCAAAATAAGGTAATTCCTTTGCTGAAAGAATATTTCTATGATGACTGGGAAAAAATCGCTTTAGTTCTAGGTGGAGTAGGTAAGAGTGAACAAGATTCCTTTATTATTTATCAAGAGAAAGTAAATGTGGAAGCATTATTTAAACGTACCAGTGCCTACACCACGATGGATTTCCCAGCCAAATATCATATAAAATCCAATATCACGGTCGAAGATATAAAAGGGATCTATGAATAATGAAACAGATAATTATTAGAGAAGCTTATGATTGGCTTTATCTGCATGATGAGGAACCTAGGAGTCTCACTCAAGTAGAGTGGGAGCAACTCCTCCTTTTCCTGGAACAAGAATACAGAAATGAAAATATAGTGGAATATTCCAATAAGAAACTTCGATTTATCAATTTGGTGGGCGTTATCCAGTTGAAGACAGTCAGGATTGAGATACTTCCTAAAATAAATTTGATTGAACAAGACGATACACTTAATCGAAGAGCGTTACTTAATATGCTCGCAGTTACCAAGAAACTCCCGGTCGAATTAGGAGAACAAACGCTCAGTAAGTTTGAAAAAGTAGATTTGATCCACATATTGGCCCAATTGTATATCAAAGAACTGAGTAAAACGTTACACAGAGGAATCTACAGAGAGTATCGTTTGAAAGAGGAGAACATTCCAACGCTAAAAGGTCGATTGCTGGTCTCCGATCATATCCGTAGAAATGCCTTTGGTTCGGTAAATGCATACTGTGAATTTGATGATTTGACTCCTAATATTTATGTGAATCAAGTGTTAAAAGCAGCTTTAAAGAAACTATTTCCATACGTGAAGCAAATCTCTTTAAAAACAGATATGTTAAAAGGGCTTGCATTATTGGAAGATGTCCAAGATGTCTTATTTGATTCTACGACAATTGGGCAGTACGAACTCAATCGTCAAAATACACATTATGATAGCTCCATTCAATTAGCACATGCTATCTTACAATCGAATTCAATGACTAGTGGTAAGGACAATCAAATTGCTTTCTCCTTTTTGTTTAAGATGAACGATTTATATGAGGGGTATATTGGAGAAGTAATGAAAATGATTATACATGGAACTTCTTATGAGGTATGGTCCCAACATGCTGAGAAAAGATTGCTGGAAAACATCCATTCAGGCAGGGAAAATATATTGCTGAAGCCAGATTTTGTTATATCGGATAAAGATTCCATTCCTAGGACAATCATAGATACCAAATGGAAAAGCGTTGTAGTCAATACACGTTTCAATTATAAGCAAGGTGATATTTATCAAATGTACGCTTATGTTACAGCGTATAAAACAGCAGAGAAGTGTATTCTGTTATATCCAAGAACGGATGAAGATAAATTATTGCCTAAGTGGCTGGTACCAGACAGTCATCCGGAAAAATATATTGAAGTGCATCAAGTTCGGTTGGATAATTTGCAGGCTACGGTAGAGGATGTCCGTATGTTGTTATCGGATATTTTTACTGATTCGGTGGAGACGAGTGTGGTTCAATGATTAAGTAGTGGTAAGTATGATTGGTGCCTGTTCCTCACTGCTTTGCATTTCAGAGTGATGGGGATTGATAAATTAAAACTCGCTATTGATCTTGAAGGAAAACAGCAAGGTTAGTAAGAGACTAGGATTTTTAAAAAGTTTCATTAAAGATTTCAAGTGCCTGTCCAACACCTCTTTAATACTGTAAAGTGGTGAGGGACTGACACCATTTACTACTGCACAAGTGCCTCTATTTCTCTTCAATATCAATATGTCTATAAAGAAAAATCTACCATATCTAAAATGTTTATCTGGTACGTGTATACGTACCAACTTTTAAAATAAAAAATAGCTAACTTGCAAACCCCCTCCGAAAATTGATTTTTAGGAGGGAGTTTTTTGTGTATTTCTCCATTTTCCCCTAGAGAAAATTCAATTTTACAATCAAAAATGGCAAGTTAGGCTAGATGCAGATTTTTTGATTTTATGTAGAATAAATCTATGACCTTACTAACTTGAAAAACAAATTATTAATAAGAAAGGGAGTAATCAAATGAAGAAGGACAACGATCAAACGTTTGAGGAAATCTTCAAGCAGAATGAACGAAGGATCTATTACCAGATGCAGCGATTAGGAATCAAGGATCCGTCAAGGGAATTTTATACGGAAGGACTATACGCTATGTGGATGGCCTACAAGAAATATCAACCAGACAAAGGACCTCTTGCAACTTACTTCAATTACACCATCCGCAACCGATTAATCGACTTGCTACGAAAGAAAGCATCAACCCTCGAAGTAGAAGAGAAAAATCGCAAAGAAGCAGTAACACAATTAACGGAAGGAAATTATATCCGCAACAGTCATACTCCCTATCCGCTTCCAAATGTCCCCGATATTCTACTTGAAGACCCAATTCAATGGAGGAAGCTTAAATCACAATTAACCGAGAATCAGTGGAAGTGGATCTATTTTCATATCTTAGGAGACATGTCAGTGAAGGACATCGCCATTCAAGAAAATACGACCGTAGAAGCTGTAAAGAGTTGGGGAAAACAAGTGAGGAAGAAACTGAAGAGAATGAGTGAGGTTGGTTCTTTTAACTTCTTTATGGACTGATGTTGTCCAAGGCTCTGCACTGTGTTCCTCGAATTTTGTTAAGAGTTACTAGAATTACAGAGGCTGTTAGGAGGATGCTAGCAATTCTTTTTGTATTTTCTAACAGCCTTGCATCCGTATAAAAAGTTTCCTAATTTGAAAGGGTGGAATCAATGAATTACATAAAACAAGTTAATGCATTTTATACTCATTTGGAGACGAACCCGCTGTCAGCTGCAGCGGCGAACCTTTGGCATGTGTTGATGCATGTTAATAATCGAGCAGGCTGGAAGGAGGAATTTACGGTTTCGATGTCGGTACTCTGTTGTAAAGCAAATTTATCTGAAAGCACATTTAAACGAGCACGGACGGAATTGCGGGAGAAGGGATATATTTGTGTGAAGTCACGAGGCGGAAATCAAGCAGCGGCATATCAGATTGTTTCATTAGATGGAATGATGAATCAGGGGAATGGGATTGATGAGATGGACGAAAGCATGGGCGGAAGTGTGGACTATAGTGTGAACTACAAGATGGACTGCAATATGAACCGCAATGTTGACCCATTAATTAAACAAAACAAAACGAAACAAAACCATACAACAAACACAACAGACGCGATTCGATTTTTCCAGGAAAATTTCGGTGTGGTGAGTCCGTATGTGGCAGAGGATATGATTCATTGGATTAATGACTTAGGTGAATCGTTAGTTCAGTATGCCATGAAACGAGCGTTAGAACGTGGAAGTTCAAACTGGGGGTATGTAAAAGCAATCCTTGATTCATGGGCAAAGAAGGGCATTCGGAACTTGGACGATGCTAAGGCCGAGGAAGCGGCATATCGGCGTCGTCGCGAGCAGAAAGCGACATGTAGGCCAGGTGGCTTTCACTCTGGTGGTCAGGTTGTTGCGGAGATTGTGCCGGATTGGTTTAGGCAGGGCGGTCATAATGTGCAGAAGCGTGAAGATCGGGAAAAGAAGAATGTGGAAGAGGAGATGGCGGAGATAGGAAGGAGGTTGAAGGAGTTTGCGAATGCGTAATGGGTTTGCTCTCTTTGAAACTGACAATTGAATATTTCTATAACTACAATCGATACGAGATTGAAAGAGGGGGCATTTTTAAGCAAATAAATTTTTATATTTTTTAATGCCACCAAACGCAATGTCGTTATCGATTGTGGTTGTGAAGGTATCTAAAAAGCAAAGCTTTTTAGACGGGGAGAGGACCTAGTTAGATACAAGTGAATGACAATATCATTTTAATAATTACAAAATGAAAATATACGTTTGCTTAGAGGTTATAAAACAGAACTATTCTGCCGTTAGATTAAAAGAGTTCAAATCATATAGGGATGATACGACTACTTTGTGATACTTATATAAGTAAAAATAGTGAATGATGTAATGAAAGTCTGTCCCAAAGTGCTTGAACATCTCGCCTAATATGGCAATTAAATTATTTAAAAAATTTCTCCACTTCACACCCCCTAATCCAATTTCATTTCGATTGTAATTGTGAAAGGGAGGTGAGAAACATGGCAGTAGCAGATATGACAAAATCCACATTACAGTTGGTACTTCAAGATGGGATTGATTCCGAATCAGGTTCACCAATTTTTAAGTCCAAAAGCTTCAACAACGTCAAGACCGATACAACGGCAGATCAGCTTTACGCAATTGCAACAGCTTTAGTAGAACTACAAGAACGTGCCCTTTACAACATTAATCGTAAGGACACAGCGGATATTCGGGAGGCGTAGTAAATTTTGAATTCAATTAAATAGAAAGGAGTTGTAACCATGAAAAAACTTGAAATGAAGTTTACAAATCAAGACGGCAAAATTGTAACGTATTCATTAGACAAGCCTATTGAACCTGTCAATGTCGCATCTGTACATGCAGCGATGGATGAGATCATTGCACAGAATGCTTTTACTTCTACTGGTGGCGATCTTATTGAGAAGAAAAGTGCTCGCTTGGTTGAGAATATTGTGGAAGATATTGAATTAGGTTAATTAAATTAGAGGGCTTCGGGGATAATGGAGCTTCATTAAAAAAACATGACTAGTGGCTTTGCCTCTGGTCATGTTTTGATAAGGAGGGAATTTACATGGAAACCTGGATACCATTCATGACTGAAGTCGGCTTTCCAATTGCGGTTACATTTTACTTACTACACCGTGTTGAGGGAAAGCTTAATCAATTGATTGAATCGATTCATGCGTTGCCAGGAAAAATGAAATGATAGAAAAGAGAGGCTTCAAGTGCCAGTATTAAAGTGCCTGTCGCCTATTACGTTAATGTGATAGAGCGTTGGGGGAAAACAGTCACAAGTGTGAGCATATATGCTTTTAACTGAAAAGGATTCCACGTATATTTTCATTTCCTCTTCTCATACTAAAGAAAAAGAGGAGTGAAATCACATGGCAAAAAGAACAAAGAAAAATGATCCACAACAAAAAAATAAGCAGGGTTTTGATTCCAGCAAACGAGATTCTGAGTTCTCAAAAGAAATTGGTAGTGGCAGTGCAAAGGCAAATCAAGCACATAAAAATAAAGCGAAAAAAGCTAGAGCTGATAATCGAGAAATATAACTGTAGTAAGAAAGTGCCCCCACTGCTTTAGTGGGGGCACTTTCTAGTCTAAGACCTCTTGCTGACTGATAGGAAACGTTGGAGTATTGGGACAAGGAACTCTCTCTATGACTCTATTCTAAACAGATGCCTCATAAATTGACTTCACAGCTTTTTCCAGTGCTGCATGAAACGTTTCATTGGTTTGGTTGACATTGAGATCCTGGCTTAACGCTCTAGAGAAGCTGGCGATGAGACCATCATTTGCTTTTAGTTTTTCATTTGCCACGTCTGTGGAATATCCGCCAGAAAGTGCCACGACACGAACTACCATTGAATGATGGATTAACTCCTTATACAAATTCTTCCTTGTAGGAATTGTTAATTTTAACATCACATACTCATCATTATTTAAGTTATCGAGATGACGAAGAATCTCCGCTTTTAGAATTTCTTCGCATTTTTCCTTTTCTGGGCTATTAATATCAACTTCTGGTTCAATAATTGGGACCAAACCAGCAGCAATAATTTGTTTTCCGATTTCAAATTGCTGATCAACGACAGCCTTGATGCTTTCCGGTTTGGCTTCTTTAATAACGGAGCGCATTTTCGTACCAAATATATGACGTTCATTCGCACGCTTCAATGTTTTTTCTAGGTTTGTGATTGGTTTCATCAGCTGCACGCCATCTTTTTCCTCTGCAAGACCTTTATCCACTTTTAAAAAAGGTACAATACCTTTCTTCTCAGCCAAATAATCGCCTGTGTACATTCCCTCAATTTGTCGATCCATCGTTTGTTCAAATAAAATGGCTCCGAGGATGTGATTGGGATCAAATGCAGGCGAGGTGATTATCCGTGTCCTCATTTCGTGAACCAAATCAAACATTTCCTCTTCATTGGAGTACGCTTCATCTGTAACACCGTAAGCAGCAAGTGCTTTTGGTGTGCTGCCACCACTTTGATCGAGCGCTGCGATAAACCCTTTTCCGTTTTTGATCTTTTCAAATTGATTTTGCTTCATCATTTCCACACTCCTCTTGTAATCATTTTATCTTTATAATCAAATTGTAACTATAATTGGAATAATGTTATAGTTATATGCATTGAATTGTAGTATGACGAAATAAAATAGGACTATTATCAATGAAACGGAGGGACAGATCCATGTCTCTGCAGATTTAGGTATCTGGAATCCCAACCTTAGGTGGGAGAATACTAAAAAGACTGATGGAGAAAATGAAGAAGTGGCGTATTGAAAATTAATTGTCTTACCATTCTCGGTGGGGTAGGAGTATTAAAGTGCCTAGTAAATTCAGTTTGCCTATTTGCTAGATATCGAGCGTGCAGAACCTTCCATTATGGCAGAATGGCTCTTCGCTGAAAACGATTGTCGGTTGAGGTGGCAGTTATATGTATCCAATAAATTGACAGTATAATGAAATAAATTTATACTATAATAAGAATAAGGTACTGAGTAGCTGTAACTACTCAGTACCGGCAACTACAAACCGCATAATGAGCGGTTGACCAAGTTAATGATGTTGTTCATAGAAGTAATCGCCATCTTAGTCAGAGTGGGCGGTTACTTCTTTTTGTATAGAAAAACGACAATAGATACAATAAAAGAAAGAACCGCTATTAGTATGAGACTAAATTGCGCTACTAGATTTAATGCTTCGTATGTCGTCATCTTACCACCTCCCCTCTACAGGAAGATGGTCAACCGCCCACTAAAATAACCAGGGGTAATCCATTTCGAGGGACGGGGGGACGTGAAACATTCCCTCGTTCCTGTGAAATTTCATCTTGTTTCACAAAAAGTAAAGTCTGGGAATAATCACAATATCCTAAATCTCCATTTGCCGGATTATGTAAGTAGGGAAGAATTAAGAGAAGCGTATTTTGGAAAAAGAATAAATCTTTCGAAATGTACCTTAATTTACTAAAAAGACGGAAAATTGCAGTATAATAATATAAGAACGGCAGATTCGGATACAAAAGCCCTCTTCTGGAATTTAAATATTGAAGGAGTCGATGTACGTTGACAAAGGTAAAGGAACAAACCATTTTTCATCATGTCGGAAATCGATTTCAAACAGAGGATAGAGAGATTCATATCGTTGCCCGTCTGGAAGAACCGCTCGTGGTAGTGTTAGAGAATGTTTTGAGCGATGAAGAGTGCGACGAATTAATTCGATTATCAAAAGATAACATGCATCGTTCAAAAATCGGAGATGTTCGGGAAGTGAATGACATTCGAACAAGCAGCGGCATGTTTTTTGATGAAGAACATGACATTCTGAAGCCCATTGAAAAACGGGTAGCAAGCATTATGAACATCCCTGTCGAACACGCAGAAGGGCTTCAAATTCTGAACTATACGCCCGGACAGGAGTACAAAGCTCATTATGATTATTTTCAAGCTGCAAGCAAAGCTTCCAAAAATAATCGAATCAGCACGCTGGTCATGTACTTAAATGATGTCGATCAAGGCGGAGAAACCCTTTTTCCGGAACTTGGTTTTTACGTTTCCCCGAAGAAAGGAATGGCGGTGTACTTTGAATACTTCTATACCGATCAACGCCTAAATGAACAAACCTTACACGCCGGTGCACCTGTCATCGCTGGAGAGAAATGGGTAGCCACACAATGGATGAGAAAACAAAAAGTGAGATAGTTAAGAATTAATTGAACAGAAAAGAGACTTGAGTAATCAAGCCTCTTTTTAAAATGTACAAGCTTAACCCATGGTAATGCCGCCATCAACAACCACTTCATAAGCGATTGTACGATAAAAGAATAAGAAGTATATAGAATTAGTGTGATTTGGTAAATGGGGGATTTTACTTAACATGAAATCCGTCGTTTCCTGGGTTTGAGTTAATTCCACTCGAATCTCTAACCAAACTTATTTTCCAACTGTTCGGAATCAGTAGAGTTTTTACTGATGAAAAATCTTGTATATTAGTGACTGGTGTTTCATAATTTGGACAGTGGGGAGCTCAACCTTGTCTCGTCATCTAGAGAAGCTGGAACGTGACTGTCCCTCGTCCCCAACAAAATATGACTTTTATTCGTACGCTTTAAATTCAAATGCCTATCCCCATCGCTTTAATACTGTAAAGAAGAGGGGGACAGGAACCGTCAGGAGGTAGCCCATGGAAGATGAAAAAGTTATTAAGCTGGAGCAGAGAATCAGGAAACTTGAGATGGATGTTCAATCACTTAAAGAGCAACGTTTGGCTGAGAAAGAATCAATCAAGCCGAAGCAAGAGCAAAGAACAGAGGATACGCTCCATACAACTGAATATAAGCAACAAATCGGAAAGCCAAGAACCACCAAACCTGCCAAACCTTTTGAAATACCGAAGAAAACTGCAATGGATCCCAGAAAGGAGCCGGTTGATTGGGAGAATCTGATTGGAAGGGTCTGGCTGCCAAGAATTTTTATTTTCATTCTATTATTAGGAGTTATTTGGGGATTTAAAGTAGCGGTCGATGCAGGAATATTAAACGAGACGAATCGGGTTATTACTGGTTTTCTTGCTGCAATTTTATTTTTATACATCGGCGAGAAACAAATCAAGCGCGATCATCATGCATTAGGAAAAGTGCTTGTATCCGGTTCAGTTGCGATTCTTCTGTTGTCAACGTTTGCGATGCACATTTTATATGGTATGATTCCAGCCGGATTTGCCTTTTTCCTGAATGTTCTCTGGGTTGCCATGGGAATTTATTTAGTCCACCGCCATAAATCAGAGGCAATGGGGATCATGATGACGGTATTTGGCTATTTAATCCCATTTCTCGTCCAGGGAGCGACAGATACAAATGAGATTTTTCTTGTGATTGGCTATGAACTGCTTTTCTATATTGCATTATTAATTTTCGCCGTTCGCATGCAATATAAGAAGCTTTTCTATATTGCTGCAGTACTGCTTCATTTTGTCTTTCTAACATTGTCCGTATCTGCTTTCCAATATGATTCGATTGTTTTCGTATGGATGGCAGTCGGTATGATGCTGCAGCATGAATTGATCTTTGGCACCCTCTATTTTAAAAAGATGAATAATCGAGGAACATTTCCTGTTCTGTTTACTAGTTTTATAGCCACATTGCTATGGACAAAAGGCGGTTTTGATGCCATCGATCAGGATCTGTATTATCTGCTCTATCTTGTTGTTGCTACCATTCGATATGGCGCCGTTGCCTATTCTTCCCATCTGCGGAAAAGGGAAGAATTATTTCCGCTGTCCATTGTCCTAGCAACAATTGGTCTGTCTTGTATCATTTTTGAAGGCTTGAATAATCAGGATATGGCTTTTTCCATGTATTTGATTGTAGGTTTATTCGCTACGTATATTGGATACTATTTCCATGTTTTCGCACAAAGGTTTATTGGACTGATCATTTATTTTTTAACTGCATTCATGGTTGTTGCGGATCCGCTGTATGACCTTTGGAGTTGGGATTTATTCAACATGCTTTTATTGATTGGAACGCTTTATGCCATGCATATTCTCTTAAAACCGTTTGTAGAAAATCATGTGCAGCAAATATTGACAGGTGTCCTGCTTGCTGCACATGTCCTGTTTTTAATGAAAATACCAATCCTCTATCAGGCGATCAGTTTGGAAACCTTATTATGGATTGGGGTGATTATTTCTTTATATATTCTGTATCAATTGGTACGGACAGAAATCAATCGCTACTTTCATATGGCAGTGGTAGCAGTACACGTAACGATTCATTTGACCTTTATCACAAAACTTATTATAGCACTGACTGTCAATCAATCAGTGAGTATTGAAGTGATGTCCATATCGATTGGCTGGGCTCTCTATGCAACAGGCTGTTTGATTGCAGGATTTGTCTATCAGAAGAAATCTGTCCGCCTTTTGGGGATTGGTCTACTTTTCCTGACACTTGTTAAGCTTGTATTTATCGACCTGGCTTTCCTTGACCTCATTGTCCGTGCTGGGTTATTTATGGGTATTGGTGTATTGGGTATCGTTTTATCCCGCTTGTTTTATATCAAAGATACCGGAACAGAGAAAGAGGAATAATTTAGGTCACTTAGCCCACTCAATATAGGGGGTAAATTTTTGGGAATGTTTCTATGGCCAAATATTTGGGTTCCTGTTTAATTCTTAGATAATAATAAAAGAGATTCCATTAATTACAGCGGAATCTCTTTTACCAAATAATCTCTTAATCTTCAACCTCAACAAGAAAGACTTTCTCCTCATATCCGCCACGTTTCTCAGCCTTATCAGATCGAATTTTTTCTAATTCTTCCATGGATGAGTCATGAACATCTTTCACTAGCGTATGGATTAATTCTAATAGATCAGCCAGCTCTTCCAGTGCATCTTCTTTGGTTGCTGCCTGTTGGTATTCTTCTACTTCTTCCATTACCTTTTTCTTCAGCTCCAAAATATAACGGTCATGATTAAGTGTATCAGTCTTACAAGATTTACCGGAATTTTCAATGATTTGCGGGATACGGTCACGTACGAGTTTATTATAGGTTGGCATAGGAACACTCCTTTTCGTTGATAGTTTACTGTTTCACTTTTGCTATTGAGATAAACATGGATAGAGGAAGAGATTGTTCTTCCTATCACTTTTACATGATAGATTATCAAAAGGGTGGTTGACTGGTAATAGAATAAGAAGAGGTGCTAAAAAAATAGGGAATTTAGGAAGAAAGGGGATATTCTTGGCATTAAGAATAAGATAAAATATTAGTCGATTTTGTACATTGTAAACTTATTTTATCCTTATCTTAAGGAAAATTTAATTATTTTTTAGTATAATAAATTAAATTCAAACTTTTCCGTAAAAGGGAGGAACAGAATGAAGATTCTAATTACAACGGAATGCTATTCTCCAGTAATTAATGGGGTAGTAACTTCTGTTGTTAATTTACATCAAGAATTAATTAATCTTGGACATGAGGTACGAATACTGACATTATCAGGAAAGTTACGTTCGTTTGAGAAGGACGGTGTAACCTATATAGGATCTTTAGGAATTGGTAAAATCTATCCAGGTGCAAGAGTAGCATTAACTACTGAAAATGTATATCTTAAGACTATAGTTGAATGGGAGCCGGACATTATCCATTCACAAAGTGAATTCAGTACCTTTCAAATGGCTAGGCATATGGCCAAAAAGCTTCATATTCCAATTGTACATACATATCACACCATATACGAGGATTATACGCATTATTTCTCACCGAATAAAAAATGGGGAAAGGCAATGGCGGCCCGGTTTACTAAAACCATCCTAAAGCATACCGAGTGTGTGATTGCCCCTACGGACAAAGTGCGGTGTTTGTTAGAAGATTATGGTGTTAACCAAAAGATCCAAGTTGTACCTACTGGAATTAATTTGGAATTATATGTAAAAGAAGTAGAAAACACCAAGAAACAACAACTGCGAGACAGGATTGGTATTCCTCGTAATCATAAAGTGCTTCTATCTGTTGGGCGATTAGCAAAGGAAAAAAATCTGGAAGAGATAATACTTTTTCTTTCAACATTACAAACGGGCAATTTTACCTTGTTAATTGTTGGAGATGGTCCGCATCGCAGTTTTCTAGAAAAGTATGTTGGTGAATTAGGCCTTTCGAAAAAAGTGATTTTCATAGGGATGGTACTTCCTGAAGAAATATCCGCATTTTACCAATTAGGAGATGTCTTTGTTAGTGCTTCCAATAGTGAAACCCAAGGATTAACGTATTTAGAAGCAATGGCAAATGGGACTCCTGCACTTTGCCGAAAGGACGCTTGTTTGGAAAAAGTGATTGTCAGTGGGGTTAATGGATGGCAGTTTTCTTCATACGAAGAATTTGTGAAAGGATTGGAATCGTTACTAAAGTACAGGGATCTTATCAGCCAAAATGCTAGATTAGATGTCATTTCTAACTATTCTTCAGCTGTTTTCGTAAAAAGGGTTGAGAAGATTTATCGAAATGCAATTCAACAGTACAGCTTGAAAGAGAATGAACTACTTCCTCAGTAAAGGAGAAATAAACGAAAAGTAGAGGTAAGCCCATGCAACCGCAATAGGATTTAAATGCCAGTCCCCCATTACTAGCTTAAAGCGGTGGGGGACTGGTACTTTAAGTTATATTTCTTACGCTCGCATACCATAATTCCTACAATTAAACTGAGTTCACTAATCCCCTTGCCACGAGACCTTTATAGGCTTTCCTTACGACTGTCCAGCAAACTTAATACATCATCAATTAATGATTATAACTTTTTATATTAATTTTCATCACTTCATTTACAAATAACTCAACAGAAGGATTTTGAATGTTTTTATTCCAAGCAATACCAATATCAAAATTTAATAAATCACTTTTTAGTGAGTCCGTTTTAATAGGCAATGTAATAATTTGATTATCATGATTAAAATAATCAAATATTGAATTGGGTAAAATAGAAATCCCTATATTCGATTTAACCATCATTAGTAAATGTTCGAAATTATCAGGTTCATTAACTATGATAGGATTTAAACCATTTTCATTACAAAGTTTGATAATGCTGTTATTTGCATACGAAGCACTTTCCTCAGATAATATGATAAAATTTTCGTTCTTAAGTTCTGAAAGGTTTACAAATTTTTCAGAACTTAATCTATGATTTTTATGGCAATAGATTACAAAAGAATCACTGTAAATACTTTTGAAAATAAGGTTTGGATATTTTTCAATTATCATAGAAAGCGAAAAAATAATATCTAAATTATCATTAATTAAAGAATTAATTAATGGCCCTTGATAATATTGTTTAGAAATCAAATTAATATCAGGGTATTTTTCATGAAAATTTTGCAACAGATCGGGTAAAAATTTAAATTCAGCCGGTCCTAAATAACCTAATCTCAAGGTTTTTTTATAGCTTGAACTTATGTCTTCAATTTTCTTCACCGCTTCTTCAATTTTAGTTATAATTTCTAGCGCATCTTTATAAAAAGTTTGACCAACAGATGTTAATTTTACAGTTCTTTTATTTCTTTCTAATAAAACGACGCCTAATTCATCTTCTAAAGCTGCAATTTTTTTACTTACAGCTGCTTGACTTACAAACAATTTTTTTGAAGCGTTAGTAAAGTTCAATTCTTTTGCGACTTCAATGAAGTATCTAATTTGGATTATATCCATATCTATCATCCTTTTTAAGTTTTTTGTTATTACAGATATAACAAATATGCATTTCACCAAATGATTGTTTTAATGTAGTATCTTAAGTAAGCGTTTGCAGTTGTTGGAAATATCAGTTAATTATTTTGTTCAATACTGCAACCTCTTACCAATTAATTATAGCATTTTATCAAAGGAGGATTTTTATGGTAAATAAGCAAATGTCAATCGAATCCACATTTTATGAAGAATTATTAGGAAAAGCTGAGGAAATGATACCAAATCTTCGGGAACGAATGAATGAAGTAGATCGTCTAAGAAGTATTCCCCAATCTACTATTAGTGAATTAACAGAAGCTGGTCTTTTAAAATTACTTACACCTAAAAAATATGGAGGTTATCAACTAAATTTCCGACAGTATTTAGATATTGTATCACAGATTGGTAAGGGATGTGGTTCTACTGCCTGGGTGGTGGCTTTAATAAACGTTGCAAAATGGGTTGTTTCTGTAAATTTCACGGAAGAAGTTCATGATGAAATTTTTAAAGATGATGCAATTGCTAACGTTTGTGGTGTGTTCGAAGCAAGAAAATGTGATGTGGAGAAAGTTGAGGGAGGATATCTTATTAAAGAAGGGTTGTGGGGGTTTGCTTCTGGTTCCAATCATTCAGATTACTTCTTTTTAGGATTCCCACAAGTCAACGAAAATGGAGAAGTGGAAGGCCTCGGTGCTGCACTTATACCTCGTAAGGATGTTAATCTTTTAGACGATTGGCATACGATAAGCATGCGAGGGACAGGAAGTAATAGCGTCACAGTAACAAATTTATTTGTACCGGAAAAATGGACAACATCTTTATCAAAAGCTGTTGTTGGGGAATACCCCGCAGTACATTTAGAGGATCAAGCGTTGTATAAATCAGCCTTCATTCCAGTAGCTGCACTAGTTCTACTAGCTCCAGGAATAGGGTTAAGTGCAGCAGCAAAAGAGATCTTCTTAGAAAAACTACCCAGCAGGAGAATTCAATATACATTCCATAACAAACAGGCAGAAGCAGCAGTCACGCATTTACAATTAGCGGAGGTTGTAATGAAAATGGAAACAGCTAGTCTATTAGCATACCGTGCAGCAGATGAAATTGATAAATGGGCAGCTTCTGGAGAATATATGAACTTTAATAGTCGTGTACAAGCCCGCGTAGACTGTAGTTACGCTAATAGATTGAACTGTGAAGCAGTAGATCTTATTTTTTCACTTGCCGGAGGTAGTGCAATTTCAGAGTCAAACCTACTTTCTAAAATTATGAAAGATTCTAAGACACCTCCACAACATGGCTTAATAACACCAACAACAGGCCTTGAGTTATATGGAAGAATTTTAGCAGAACAAGAACCGAACACTTATTTAGTTTAAAGTTTTGTAGATTTTAAAAGCGAATAAACCGTGTGATTACATTTAAAGTGGTACACAGCACGTGAACAAAATATGCTAAAGGGAGGAATTTTAATGGACGCAAAAGAATTTCGTAATGTGATGGGACATTTTGCATCAGGAGTGACGGTGATTACAACAAAGAATGAAGATAATTTCGTAGGATTAACAGTGAATGCATTTTCTTCACTATCATTAGATCCAGCTCAAATTCTTTTTTGTATTGACAAAGGTTCAACCAGTTTACACGCAATTAAGAATGACAGTCCTTTTGTAGTTAATATTTTGCAGGATCAACAGGAATCTGTGTGCCGAGGATTTGCTAGAAAGGGCGGAGATAAATTTTCTGGTATAAATTATTCTCTCACCAATGAAGGAATTCCGTTCTTGAAAGATAATCTAGCAACCATTCATTGCACCGTTCATGAAATATATGAAGGCGGAGATCACTTTATTGTCGTAGGAAATGTAGGCGATTTCTCTTATGATGATACAAAAAATCCACTTCTTTTCTATGGCGGAAAATTCAGTTCTATTTCTCAAAGATCTTTAGTTTAAATTCAGAAAAAGCAATCACCTAATGGCGATTGCTTTTTTCATATATATCCGTCATCCAGTCAACAATGTTCGTATGCTTTTCCTCACGCAGCTGCTCCACATTATGGTGACCGACAACAGAACCATCTTTAATTGCAATCACTTCATCCAGAACATTTTCCAGTTCACGGATTTCATGTGTTGTAATCAGCACAAGTTGCTTTTCCAGGTCAATAAAGGAAATCAGTCCTTTTACAATGGAATTACGGACCATTGGATCAAGACCAGATAATGGTTCGTCCATCAAGATAACTGGTACATTTCGCGACAAGGAGAGCACCATTTTTAACCGGCCACGATTTCCTTTTGATAGATGTTTCAGTTTGTCATTTGGGTTGAGCTTCATAAATTTCAAAATTTCATAGGCTTTTTCCTCATCAAAATCCGCAAATTGACTTGCATAAAATGCGATGGATTGTCTGACATTAAAAAACCTGTAATATTCATCAAGCTCTGACAAATAAGAAACGGACTGAGCAATTCTTCGGTTTACTTTATTCCCATTCACCTTAATTTCACCTTTTGTAGGATGGTTAAGCCCTGCAATCAGCTTAAGGGTTGTTGATTTTCCACTACCGTTTTCTCCAACAAGACCAATCAATTTTCCAGGTGTTAATTCCAAATTGACCTGATCTAATGCTCTTTTACTTCCATATCTTTTTGTTACATCCGTTAGCGTAATCATGCATTTGCCTCTCCCTTCTCTTTTAAATAATTCGTTAATCCGCTCTGTGTCTCCTTGTCTGAATAACCCATCTCATGCATTCCCCGAACAAAATCAGTAATCATTTTTGTTTTCATTTCTTCACGTATAGAATTAAGCGCAAATTCATCTTTTGTAACAAATGTGCCTTGCCCACGTCTTGTTTCAACAATTTGCATGCTTTCCAATTCCCGATATGTCCGCTGCACCGTGTTCGGATTCACACTTACCTCAATCCCGGTTTCCCGAACAGATGGAAGCTTATCACCAGGAGATAACTCTCCACGTATGATTTGTCTTTTTATCCGCTCAGCAAGCTGTTGATAAATAGGCTGCGATGATTGGAATATATCTGCCATCAATTACACCTCAACTTTTCGCTCGATGATCCAGCAAGCAGCAATAAACATGATGATTGCAAAAAATATATCTCTTACAAAATGACCAATATAGAACACTGTTGCTTCCTTCATCGTCTGGACCTCAAATGATTCCTGAATATAACTCATTTCAAGTCCGACAAAAATATCTCCTACTTGAATGTCTCCCCAGTTCGTCAGCGTTTGGACAAAGGATATATCCAGGAATTTGCTATAGGCCCAAGCACTAACAAAAAATAGAACAATCGTAAGCAAAAAGCTAAGAAAATTATTAAATTTTTGACTGAAAGTAAGGTAAACAGTCCAAAACAACAGGAACGCGGAGCCAATAAACAATGCCGTAATTAATATTATAAATGAAGTGACTCCTACACTATTAAAGAGACTATCCTGATTTAATAGGCTGAATGTATGCTTGAAACTTTGCATAGCTAGGATGATTGAAATGATAAAAGTTGAAAGCATAAATACGATTCCTGTAAAAAGCTTAGAAGTGAGTAGTCCTACTATAGACATTGGTGTATGTAGCCATAAATGCAATCGTCTTTTTTCTGCATTCAAACTATAATACAAGTAAAAGGCAAGAAAAAATGTGTGAAGACCTACAACAATCGATAGTGCAATTGTCATAAACTCACCTTCAAATCCAAATTGATTACCAGCAATAACACCTCCACCTATAATTCCCGAAAATAAAATTAATGCAATAAGAAAACTAGGTAAACCGAGCCGAAATTCCTTCTTCGTTAAATACAACCAAGCATTCATCGATCATCCTCCTAAAATTGTATTAGTGTACTATCTAAATAGTGCACTAATACATAATGTTTTGTCAATACCTATTCTTAGACAAAACAAATAAAAAAGTCATAAAATTTGGGTTTGTTTAAATCTGCACGAATAATATTCAATTTATCTAAACGAATATCAATGCATACTACTTTTTCCTTCAATTAAAAAGTAGTATCCTAGAACTGATAATTATTGAAAGGGCCGAAACAAATGGTAAAAAATAAGTCCGATTGGGCAGAAGCTAAAAAACGTTGTCGCTTGAATCAAGCAGATATACAAATGGCAAAAGAACTAGGGTTAAAATCAAAAAGCTTAATTAAAAATATACCAGCTCCCAATCAGCAGTGGAAGGAACCTGTTAAAATATGGGTTAGGGATTTATACGAAGAAAAGTTCGGAAAGGTAATTGAAAATGGGATTAACAATAGATGAAAAGTTAGCGATATTAAGAGCTGCTGATGAAATTATTGGGCAAGGTGGTCGCACCCTTTTGACTAAGATTCTAAAAGGTTCGCGCGATAAAAAAGTTCTGGCATTAGAATTGGACAAATGTCCTGTCTACGGATATTTTAAATCTGAAAAAATAGCTGATATCGTAGAAAAAGTAGATTGGATGATTGATTATGACTTTTTATCCATTGAATACTATGGGAAGTTACCACTGATAATTTTTACGGAACGTGGTTGGAAAATCGAGTCTAATCAACTTTCAGATGAATTTTTAGCAGAATGGGATGCATGGATAGAAGCGAATAGACCTTTACCAAATATGGAATATTTAAAAGACCGTAACCGAAATATGATGCTTTTGTTCTTAGAAAAAGTAAAAGAGTCTAAAGATCGAAAATACATACCTTATCTTAAAGCGTGGGAAAAGATTGATTATAAGAAGGTAAGGGCAGAAATTCGCTCAAGCATCGAAGCCATAGAATCCAATCAAGAAATAGATTATATTGCCTTACAAAACAGAGAAGCAGAAATCCAAGAAGCTTTATCGGGTTCTGCGCCACAGGATCTGCTTCTTAAATGCTGGGAATGTGGTGATAGATTTAAGTTCACGATTGGTGAGCAACAGTTTTATAAACAGAAAGGTTTTGATTTTCCTAAAAGATGTGAGGAATGCCGAGATAGACGAAAGTTTGGAGAGCTTTATTAAAGAGCTAACATTTAAAACCAAAAGTCTATCTTGCTAATCCAGCAGAGTTAATAGGAAAGCGTATGCAGATGTTAGTGAAATAGACATTAAAATATCAAGAAAATCGAGACCCAATGGTAGGTATAGTAGAAGTCAAACGGAAAAGAAAAAAGTAGTTTCCTAAACGCTCATGACAGTATTCAACAAATGGATAAAGGAAAATGAAATCAGCTTTTAGATGATGACAGGGAAAACCGAACAGTTCCTGGTACTGTACGGTTTGATTATCGTACGGAGTTGTATTTTAGAATAGTGTGAGTTACTTTACTGATGTTGATCAGAAAGTTGGCGAAGCTTTTTCTCATGTTGTGCCGTTTTACTTAATATAAAATCGGTGGTTTCTTGCGTTTCAGTTAATTCTACTCGGTTGCCCTAGACCTTTTTTTCTAAGCGGTCGAACCTTTGATTAACTTTTGTAAACCCTTCATCCATCTTAGAATTCAAATCGTCCAATCTTTTATCAAATTTTTTATCCATTTCGTCAAATCTTTTATCCATATGTTCACCATGTGATTTTAGTGCGTTTAAAATTTCCTTTAGAATCGTTTCTTGTTCCATGCGTTTCACCAACTTGTACCAATATTATAAAGGATAATAGACTGTTTGGAAGGATACGTGGGCAACGTAAAATTTTGTGAAGCACGGGGACGGTTCTCATGCTTCCTTTTGTACAGATATGGAAGCACGAGAACCGTCCCCGTGCTTCCCAGCAGGCAATTACATTTATTCTGTAGCTTCCTCTGCTTCTTCTAGAGCTTCGGGATAATTAACTGTATCAAATACTTCACCGGTCGCAGCATCTTCCAAGGAGATCGTTACATTATAATCATCTGGTGATGCACCATCAAATAACTGGTAAAGCATTCCACTCATTCCTAATGTTAAAGCTGCAAATCCGTCAAAACTGTTTTCGTATCCTTCGCGGTCCACTACCATGGTGAATTCTGAAAATGATTTACTTGCTTTAACATCCTGTATGGAGACGTAATCTTCACTGGTTACCATATCTTCTATGGTTGTACTGATTTCTGACTCCATTTCTTCCATCATCTCTTTATGTTTGGACTTGGACATTTTGTATGTCAGGGTACCATCACTATTTTGTGTGACTTCCTTGATTCCTTCTTCCGCTTCGGCCTCTTCAATAATCGTTGCCACATCCTTTTCCTCGGATTCAAAGAAATTAGGTGGAAGGGTCACTTCAACGTTTAATAATCCTTTATCAACGTCCAGTGATTCATCACTTTCTTTCTCGGATGCAGAACCGCTTTCTTGGTTTTCCGTATTACCAGTGTCATTGTCCCCACATGCAGCCAACAATAGAAGTAGACTTAAGAGTACGATAAGACACAGGCTTTTCTTTCTGTTAACGATCAAAACGAACAACCCCTTATTATAATTACACAGATCAACAGAACTTGACCGTGTAATACCGATTATATCGTAATGGGTGTACAAAGATATGTATTTCTACTTAGGAAATTGTATTTTTTAGATAAATAAATAACTCAAAATAAAAATGCCATTCGCTCCAACATCAGTTGATAGAATGGCATAATTCTTCACTTAAATAACTTCTTAATCAATTTAAATAGATCAAATGATGTTTTGTTGTAAACCTTATTGTAGGCATATTTCTTTGGGTTACGGATCCATCCTTTGCCTTTTGGCATCTTTAACCCAGCTCGATGGACGACTTGGCGTTTGATACTCGTTTTTGCAGAGATTCTCTTCTTTAAGCTTGGTTTTCGCATACCGAATTTCATGAGATTCCTCCTACATTTTCTTATCCAAATAGGTGCGTTGAATTTGTGGGCTTCTATATCTATTCTACTACAAGGATATGTAATTAAAAGGATGGTATGGAAGTTTCATTATAAATTTATCTCTTTACATTAACAAAGTGATGGGCAGACACTGTGTTTTAGATTCTTCATTTAAAAAGTTCTATATACGAAGTTTTAGCAATAGGATGATTATAAAAATAAACAAATGTAATCGCTTTCAAAAAATGCGAATCTGGTAGTTATTGAAAATAAAGGAGGGGGTTTATGCGATAGAATTTGGATAAAGAATTTGGTTGGCAATAGAAGGAAATTCATTTTGGGGTGGAATTATAATTTGGAGGTATACCGGTTGCTGTCAACTGAATAAAGCTATTTTCATCATTTCATAAGAAAGGTGGTAGCTAAATGAGTTTAACCAAAAAGATACTAATAGCACTTGGTCTTGGTGTGATTGTTGGTTTAGCTTTAACCTTTGTACCGGAAAATATTTTTTCTCCTATTGATAACTATGTACTGTATCCAATTGGACAAATATTTATTAATTTAATTATGATGGTTGTTGTCCCAATCGTATTTGTATCTATCGTTCTTGGATCGGCTGGTCTGGGTGAACCGGCAAAGCTTGGTAAAATCGGAATTCAAACCATTACTTTTTTTCTTATTACAACAGCATTAGCCCTCTGTATCAGTCTTGCATTAGCTTATGCAATCAAACCGGGAGCGGAGGGAGTATTTGATGTAAACACCGCAAATTACGAAGCGAGTGAAGCTCCTCCGATTATGGAAACCATTGTTAATATTATTCCAACAAACCCGCTATCTTCTATGGCTACAGGCTCTATGCTACAGATTATTGCATTTGCTATTTTTATTGGGGTTGCACTCGCCTTCTTAGGGGATAAGACAAAAGGGATTTATCGTTTATTCGAGCAAGCAAATGAAATCCTTATGTTAGTCGTAAATTTTATTATGAAAACAGCCCCATATGGCGCATTTGCTTTGATTGCATCTGCAATTGGAGGAGCAGGATTGGATGCGGTCGGGTCGATGGGTGCATATATGGGAACCGTTATCTTAGGATTGTTTGTTCATGCAGGGATTACGTATAGTTTGGCAATCTGGCTGCTTGGAAGAGAAAATCCGCTTCGTTTCTATAAGGGATTTTTCCCAGCAATATCCGTTGCATTCAGTACGGCCAGTTCAAGTGCAACATTGCCAATTTCCATGAAAACAGCACAGGAAAACCTAGGTGTTAATAAAAATATCAGCAGTTTCGTACAGCCATTGGGTGCTACCATTAATATGGACGGAACAGCGATTATGCAAGCAACGGCTGCGGTATTCATTTCCCAAGTGTATGCAATACCTCTGGAATTCAGTGATATCATTATGATTATTATAACTGCTACATTGGCCAGTATCGGAACCGCCGGTGTTCCTGGTGTTGGATTAATTATGCTTGCCATGGTTCTGACACAGATAGGTCTGCCAGTTGAAGGGATTGCATTAATCATTGGAATCGATCGTTTATTGGATATGCTGCGAACGTCCCTCAATATTACAGGAGATGCAACTTGTGCCTATATTATTTCTGAAAATGAAAAACGTAAGAATATAAAGACCAGCTGAATGAAGGTGAGTTATTATCTTAAATTTCTCGTTTTGAAAAGGATGGTGGAGATTCTGGATATGTAAGTGCCAGTCCCTCCCACTTTGAAGGAGTGACCAAGGCATAATAACAAGAAAAAGCAGATGAGTGACCGAACGAGGCAAAACAACTTGAGAAAGGGCACTCATAGAGCTGATGAGTGCCCAAATCAGGCGAACCGACAAGAGTAAGGACACTCATATAGACATTGGTGACCCTTAGTCTAAGATAAAAAAAGCCACTCCTTCTACATTCGAAGAGAGTGACTTTTTTTGTGAATTGCCAAACTACGGATTACAGTTTTGCCCAACGTTCCTCTAACCAGCTCATAAATTGTTCTCCTTTGTCGCCTTCATACGCATCATAGACATCTAATCGCATACGTTTTAGCTTGTCCGCAAAGTCTTCCACAGTGTGGTCCTTTGGTAGGCTCTTTTTCACTCGTAGGAAAATTTTGTCTGTGTTTTTAATAATATCAAATCGTGCAGGTGATGGCTTTTCTACGTCCTCACCAAACGCTGCAAGTGCTTCGTAAGCAGCGATTTGCACCTTGTAGACAATATCATGCTGCATACGGTTTTTTAATAAATCTATAATTTTGTCATGTTGATAAGCCGATAATGTTTCGACTGCGTCTAATCGGTCTCGCCAGCTAGACGTATAATTGGCCTGTTTTTTTAATGCCTCGTATTGCTCAGGTAATGTTGTTTCAAACTTTTTCAAGTAATTGCACCTCTTTTTTTTACTAGTGGAAAAATGAATTCCTCTTCTGCTTTTATTATTATACGTTGTCTGAATGAAAAAAGCGATGAATCATTGGTATATAGATATAAATTACATAAAAATTAACTACATGAAGCGAATCGTATCCTAAGTATGTGCATTTTTCTTAAGTTCAGTTGAAGGGTTTAGGTGCTGAAAGTTAAATGACAAGGTTAAATTTTTAAAAATTCTAATATATGATAAGATAACTTAGGAAATATTATATTTAAGCTGGCGGAGAAATAATTTATAAATTGGATAGGAGTAATTTATGGTTATTTTAATAAGTGCTGTAAGTGGTACTGGTAAAACCTTGATGGCACAGAATTTATTAGAGAAATATAAAATTCCTTATCTTTCTATTGACCATTTAAAAATGGGTTTGTACAAAGGGGATAAGAATTGTGGGTTTACACCACTAGATAGTACCGAAGTTATTGGAGTTAAACTGTGGCCAATATTAAAGGGGATTATTAGGACGAATATCGAGAATGATCAACATATCATTATTGAAGGATGCTATATATTGCCTCACTATATAAAGGACTTTGACGTCCAAGATTCAGAAAAAATTCTTCCAGTATTCTTAAGTTTTTCAGAGAATTATATTCAGAAAAACTTCACTTCAAAAATAGTAAAATATAGAAATGCTATTGAACTCCGTAATTTGCCGGAAAAAAGAACGTTAACGGAACTAATCAAAGAACATCGGGAATTTAAAGCACAATGTTTAGAAGCTGGTGTTAAGTATTTTGAAATTGAAAAAGACTATCATAAAGAAATATTAAAAGTATATGACTATATAGCTACACAAAAGCGAAAAATGGATTCCTTATAATGGAGATCCACTTATTGAATAAGAATGCTAAATGGTACCAGAGTAGAAGGCAATCATAATTTGATTGTCCTTTCTTTTTGTGCGCCCAGCATGCATGGGCTATAACTTGGTGGTGTGAGAAACCGACTAGTCAGTTAATGGCTAGTCTCCTACTCGATTGAAAACCATATGGATTAGTATGTTAAGATTAATTAAAAGTTTATTGAGTTAACTGGCAGAAGAGTTGAATAAGATTATTGATAGAATAATTAAACTTAAGGGGGTATTAAAATGGATAAAGATAAAGAAACTCCTCAAATGAGAAGAGAAAAAATGAGACAAGAGGAATTAAAAAAACCTTCCAGCAGTATTCACGGAAGTAATCTTTCTGACTTAGTTGGTGGTATAGGTTGGAGAGGCACAGGAATACTTATACTTTTAGCTATATTAGGTTTTATAATTTATGCTGTTTTCTTTCGTTAACGGGTGCATAAGATCAAAGGAAGGGTTGGATTTTATGGGAATTATAGAAAAAACGCATAAACCTGATTATGTCCTTGAGTATTATATGATCTGTGTATTTTCTATACTAACATTTAGGAAAATAAAAAGAGTTGAAAAATTGAAAGTGAAATTTAGAAAAAGGAAAGAAGAGAACTCTAATAGAAATATGTAACTACATGATAATGTTTTTGCTATCTGGTGCGTCAGCTTTATAAGCCAAATCAAAAAAATCGGTTCCTAAAATGTTGTAAGGAACCGATTTTTCTATGTTGTAATTTGCGTACGTTGTAAATCCGAATTTTCCTGACGCTACCCCTTTTAAGTCATGACTTTATAGATGTTGAAGATTAATCGTGTATTACAGCTTTTCCTTGTTCACGTAATTTTTTTAAAGATGTAAGCATATGATTTATTTCTTCATCGGAATGTCTTTTCCATGAACTTAATTCAGCTATTATTTTCAATGGCGATTTAGACCTATAAGAACGTGTTGGGTTTCCAGTAAATTTTTTGTCAGTTACGTTTGGATCATTTTCAAAATCACCTAATGGTTCTACAATGTAAATTCTTTCTTTGGAATTAGAAGTTGCTAATTCAGCACCCCATTTAGCCGCATCTAATGTTGCAGTGAAATATATATAGTTCGATTTTTTGTCTTGGTAATTTGATAAGTGTTGTGGTTCTAAAAGATCTCCAATTTTTAGTTTTGCTTTAGTACCATGAAAGAAAGGACCATTATCTAAGATATCTTGTTTGTCATTCATACCAATACACCTCTTATATTTTTAATTTGTATATAAAAGTATAGGACAGGAGCTTTAGAAAGTATAGTCTATAAATAATTTACAATTAGTAGTATAATGTAAGTAGAGAGAATGATGTCGAACGACGCGTTATAATTGAAGACCGTTATTAACTTTTTCTTTTAATCAATACTTGGTTTTTGGAAAATATAGGTTAAATAAAAAAGAGTAAGAGATAAAAGAGCCACCTTTATTCAGGTGGCTTTCGGTTTATATACTAATATTAAGTGTTCGGGCAACTAAGATTGAAAAACAACAAATATACTAACGCATTCAAACGATAGCTATTTATGCTAACTTTGTGAAAGAATGTGGTTAAAGTAAAGGGTGCAAGAGTAGAAAAGACAATCCAAATTTGATTGTCTTTTCTTTTGCTAATAATGTTAGGAATATAATTTTATTTTAATGTTAAATAAAAAAATGTTGAGCTATTTAGCAGAAGAGTTGGAAAAGTGAAACGTATACTGGTTCTAATTCGTATACAAAAGGTAAGAGTACTTTAATTTAAATTAGCCTAATAAGGGGGAAGTAATATGAAAAAGGGCCGGATTGATTAACAAGATTATTGATTAAAAAGAGGGCGAGGGTGATATTTTGAATGAGAAAAAAACAAAGAATATATTAGGAGCTTTATCAATATTAACCGCGGTAATAAGTGTCATCTTTTTCTTTATAATGAGAGGACCTAATGCAAACTTGACTATGGGAATAAGCGTATTTACAGTCCTTTCTGTACTTGGAATTATTTTTGCAATAATATCTAAAAAACTGTTGTTTGTTATAACAGGAATTCTACTGAATGGCACTGTGCTAGTATTTGCTTATTTTCTTTTGCTTGCATTAGGAATTGGCGGACCATAAATTTTCTTACATTTTGTTTAATGTCATAGGTTCTTGGTCATATGATTATTATTACTTTTTTTATGACCTTGAAAATATTGTTTAATATGAACGAAGATAAATGGAGCAAAACATATCTCCTAAGTACCGTAACTTGTGGATTATTTATTATCGGCTCCATTGTGTATGTCTTAACACATTACAATACAATAGTTTAAAATGTGTCAAAGAGAAGTAACATAATATACTCAAGCAAATAAAAAATTAGTAAGCTAAATCGCAAGTGTGAACGGTAAACGTCATTCTATGAAGGAGTGAGACTATGGGTTTTTGGTATTTCTTAATATTATTTGTAGGAATATTTTTAGTTGTTAAGGGGTTACGTAGGAATAAAAAAATTAGCTTGGTATTTGCAGGACTTTTATGTATTGCGTTCTCAATATTTATGTTTTCTCCAGGAAGTGCTGAAATCATCTCTGAATTATTCAATTTGGATTAGATCTATTGGTATCTGGCAGGCTTGTTAAATAGAGATTAGGGGGTGGTAATATGGAAAGTTTCAAAAATGATACATATATAGTATTGGATTTACCAAAGAAAAATTTAAAAGGCGAAAGAAAGGAGGGTTATAAATATGGACCTACCTTTGGAAATTGCGCGTATTTTACTTCCTGTGATAATAATGGGTGGGATTGCAGTATTTGTAGTTTTAAGAATGAAACATAAATATAAGAAAGACACCCTGGGTAAGAAAAAATCAAAAGGCGCTCAAAATCTGTTAGATAGTTTAATCCCGCTCGGAATGATGATTGGTTGTGCTGTTGCTGTACTTCTTAGCATGTTTTTCCGTATCTCCTTACTATCAACAATTGTTTGGGGACCTGGAATCGGTTTATTATTTGGATATTTTGCTTATGAAATTTATAGTAAAAAAAGAGAAAGTTATTAGTAAAGAGTTATATTCCAGTAAAGGGCGCCTTTGGTGGAAGAGAATATCAGCAATCAGGCTTATAATCCTGGAAGACGGAGCCGTATCTTTATTAAGGTACGGTTTTTTAAGTATTGTGATATTCTTAAATTTAAGTAGGCATATGCCCGTCAAAAACAATATTAAGAAATCAGCTATTATGGTATTAAGATGGCATAAGATTTACGAGTTATACGTCAAACATTTAATACCAATTGGATTATATTTTCATAATCATATCTTTTCAAAAAATGTTTTGAATGTATGCTAGAAACTGGACATCTGATTGAAGAAAAAGCAATCCATTTATGCTAGAATCTAAATGGAATGACACTCATAAAATACATACTTAAAGAAGTGGGGACCCACGATGATTGCAAAGACGGAAGAAGATTTTAATGGATTAAAAGAAATTGGTAAAATTTGTGGATCAATTCGAGATGAATTACTCCAACGTACGAAACCTGGAATTACGACTAAAGAACTCGATGAAATTGCTGCGGAGATTTTTGAAAAAGAAGGAGCCCAATCTGCACCAAAAGGAGAATATGATTTCCCTGGATATACGTGCATTAGTGTAAACGAAGAAGTAGCACACGGTATTCCGAGTAAACGGGTCATTCAGGAAGGGGATCTTGTTAATATTGATGTTTCAGGTTCTAAAAATGGGTATTTCGCTGATACTGGAATCTCCTTTGTTGTTGGTAACGGAGAGGTCATTTTGCAGAAAATATGTGACGTTGTTAAAGAAGCATTTGACGCTGGACTTGAGAAGGCAAAACCAGGTTCGAAAAAAAGCGCTCTCGGAAAAGCTGTACACAATGTAGCGAAAAAGCATGGCTTAACTGTCATAAAAAATCTTACTGGACACGGTGTTGGGCGCTCGATTCATGAAGCGCCAGACCATATTTTCAATTATTTCTCTCGCTGGGATGACGAAATTTTAAAAGAGGGTATGGTAATTGCCTTTGAGCCTTTTATCTCAACAATTGAAGAGGAAGTTTTCCAATCCGAAGATGGATGGACCTACCTAACCGATGAAAGCTTTGTCGCTCAATATGAACATACGATTATTCTTACGAAGGAAGGACCAATTATTACTACATTGTAAGAGCATTAATACTTTAGATTTGGAATAAAATGCATATTATATGAAGGAAGGAAGTACAAAACGGTGGATTTCGATACAGTGATGCGGGAGCTTGAAGAATTGGGCAAGGAAAGAATGAAAAAAATGTACATATCCAATGGTGCACACGAGCCGCTTTTTGGCGTGGCCACAGGTGCTATGAAACCAATCGCAAAGAAAATAAAAACAAATCAACGTTTAGCTGACGAACTTTATGCCACGGGCAACTATGATGCAATGTACTTTGCAGGCATTATTGCAGATCCAAAAGCCATGACAGAGACGGATTTTGACGCTTGGATGGATGGAGCATATTTTTATATGCTGTCCGATTATGTGGTAGCAGTAACCTTATCTGAGTCAGATATTGCCGAGGGCGTTGCCGATAAATGGATCCGTAGCGGTGAGGAGCTAAGAATGTCAGCGGGCTGGAGTTGTTACTGTTGGCTTTTAGGGAATCGTAAAGACAATGAATTTTCTGAAAGCAAGATTTCCAATATGCTCGATATCGTGAAAAATACGATTCATGATTCTCCAGAACGAACGAAATCTGCGATGAATAATTTTCTATACACCGTGGGGGTTTCCTATTCACCACTACATGAAAAGGCGATGGAGACCGCAGCGGCAGTAGGTATAGTAGAAGTCAAACGAGAAAATAAAAAAAGCAGTATCCTAAACGCTTATGAAAGTATTCAAAAACAAATGGATAAAGGAAAGTTAGGCTTCAAACGCAAATATGTAAGATGTTAAAATTAGCAACGCATCAGAGTGTTAATCCAAGGAGGATGGACACTCTTTTTGATTTTACAAAACGGGATATTGTTATTGTGCATACTTGCCAGGCTTTTGGCGTTTTAAACGTTCGTTGACTGTCTTTTTTACTAATAATGTTAGGAATATTATGTTAATGTTGAATAAAAGACTGCCCGAGCTATCTGGCAGAAAAGAAGAATGGGAGTTGAGATAATTGAAGACATTCCTTTCTGGTATTGCAGGGGTACTTATAGGGCTAATAATTTTGGGTTTAATTCGTAATGGAGAAATAGATTGGGACTCAATTGGTATTCTAATTGCTTTAACTTTCTTAGTATTGCTTTTTAGATTAGGTTTGAATTTATATAAAAAGTAGAGTGAATTCCTATTGAAAAAACGGGTTCGTTGTTATATGACTGGCCATGTTTATTTATTAAAAAGGGGCTTACTAAAATGAAATATTTCTTGAAGTTAAATGTTATGAGTATTCTGTATGCTTTTTTGTTATTATGCCTATTGAACTTATGTTAAATGTATATAGAATCAGCAGACTAACCAATTGGGAAATTGGTACGGTAAATATTTTCACTGGTGTAATAGTCATTGTTGATATTATAGGTGGTACAATATTACTCTTCTTCTTAACGAAAAAGTGGTTGGATGGGCGAAAGGCAAACTTTTGGACAGTCATCCTGTGGGTACTATACTTTGTTCTTTTTATTTATGTATTCGCATCTTTATTTCCGATAACTAATGGTGGAGATGACCCCAATCCTGTTACTGGTCTTTTAGCATTAGGTGGACTGGTCGTTTATCCATTTTATATATTAATTCTTAATTTTGTAGGTATGGAGGGGATAATTAATTCTTGTAGTAAAGTGGCGGGATTGTTAATTGATTCGGTGAAGGGAGGTTCAAGAATGGAAGTAATTTTAATTAGTATCTTTTCAGCTATAATAATTTTTATTACTGTTTATTCTATAATTAAGGTACTAAATATCGCCTATAAAAGAAAAGAAATCACGCTTTGGAAATTAAGGGTTTTGGTAACTACTTCTATTGTAATTGGTTTATTGATAGCTTCATCTTTGCCCTTTGGTTACCAAAAATTATTTGATACATTTCTCCAACCCCTTTTGTAATGTTGATGGTAGAAATTAACGTAATTGGTGCGGAAACAAAGAAGTCATTCATTTACTGTGATGAACAATAATTGAATAAAAAATTTTGAGGGATGTGAGATAAATCGCATATGATGTACGATCACAAAGAATGTCGATTTTTGTTTTTTTCTTTAGCGTAACCTTATGGAATGTATTAGCAGATTATTATGGAGGCATTTTACCTCTATTCTCATCTATTTTATTATTAGTTATACTATTAGCTTCTTTTCGGTTTAAATTTATAATCCACCCTGATCATTTAGTATATCAAATATTATTATTTAATAAATCTGTTATCAAAAGGGAAATTTATCCTGAACAAATAAATCAAGTGAAATTTATGCGAGTTGGTTGGGCTAAAAAAGCTGCAATTATAAAAGTAAATAAAGGGATCAATATTAGGTTAGCTGTGCTCGAACCGCAAAAAGCATATGATCATTTAATTGAGTATGCAGAAATACACGATATAACGATATTTAAATCAAAGGACTATTTAATCCTGGAAAGAATGAAATAGAAATTGTTATTCAAGTAGGGACAGGTTAATACAATAGGAATATCGTAAATATGGCTAATTTTATTCAGCTTAACTGGCAGGATTGTTCAACAAGTGAAACTTCACATCTTTTTAACCGTAGTAATAAATGTAAGCGTTTAGAAGTATTGATTGTTAGGAGGAGTTTTATGGAAACCAAGAAAGTGTTTTTAAGTATCTTTATTGTATTTTTCTTTATCTTGACCGCTTGTTCGAATAATGATGTTAGTGAACATATATCCTCAGTACAAGATGCAAGTGATAAAGCTACTCAGCTTGGAAACGGGAAATTTTCATATGTTAATGTCGTAGAAAACGAGAATGAAGAACAAACGAAAGAAACAGAAGGGGTTTTTGTTGATCAAGATGATTATATTGATTGGCATACAGAGTTGGTTTTAGGAGATGGGAATAATAAAACGCTCACCGAGATTATTCAAAAAGATAAAAAGCAATACCAGCGTTTTAGTAGAATAAACGGGGATGATCAATTTATTGGTAGCGATAATGAGGTATTAACAGAAGAACCTGAATGGCAAATAATTAATGAGGATGCAACGGGATACCCTGATTATCTGCAATCATTTATGAATCTAGAACTGAATGCGGATGATATTGAAAAGATAGAGAAAAAAGAGGAAAACCATTTAACGATTTACGAGATTGCTTACAATGACTCTTACCTATCATCTTTAAAGCGGGACAATATTGCTGAAATAAATGAACAGTTGGACAAGGCGAAACAAGAAGATGCTGATCCTAACGTAATAAGTTCTTTAGAAAATTCTTTATCTTATAATGAGAACATAACCTATAATAGCATAAATTTGATTTTAACAGTGGATGACACAGGAGTGTTGAATAGAAAAGAATTACATAGTAGTTTTGAACAAACGGTTAACGGTTCATCAAAAAATATACAAATGACGGATCGATTAGAAATTTTAGAATATAACGGGACAGATATAATAATTGAACTTTAATTCTTGAAAGAAATTAAAGTATTAATTTAAAGTAACGGGTGGAAATAGCAGGTTACTAAAAAAGTAACCTAAAAGGAGGAGAGATATATGAACATAGATTCTGATGCATTTCCCGTACTTGAGACTAAAAGATTAGTATTAAGAAAGATTACAAATGAGGATGCAAACAGCATTTTGAATTACCTTTCTGATGAAGAAGTAATGAAGCATTATGGATTAGAGCCTTTTAATTCAATAAACGATGCCTTGGATGAGATTTCATGGTATCAGTCAATTCAAAAAAACAAAACAGGTATTCGATGGGGAATTACGTTAAAAGAGGAAGGAATTGTTATTGGCAGTTGTGGTTTCCATAACAATGTTTCTCAGCATTTTCGTACAGAAATAGGCTTTGAATTGAGTAAAGAGCAGTGGGGGAAAGGCATAGCTGCAGAAGCGGTTAAAGCTATAATAAGTTACGGATATGAACATATGAATTTCATGCGGATAGAAGCATTAATAGAGCCCCCTAATCGACCGTCACAAAAGTTAGTAGAAAAATTGGGTTTTATCAGAGAAGGATTACTAAGGAATTATGAGTTTACATGTGGTAAATTTGATGATTTGTATATGTATTCTTTGTTGAAGCAAGACTTTGATAAATGTTTCACTCATAAAGCAGATGAGTAAACGACAAGAGAAACTTACAATAGAAATTCGAGTTTTCTAGAGTGAGTTAGCACCTGGTCAAGCAAGAAAGGCATAATTTATCGGTGTGAAAGAATGAATATATCTTTAGAGGAGTGAAAAGTATGGAATGGGATTTTATTTGGATAGCAATAGGAATTTCCTTAGCAGGTTATTTTATTGGAGAGGGATTGAAGAATTTTAAAAATCCCAAGGCAACAGGTCTTATAGGTTCTTTAGATGATGATGAGGATGATGAACACGAACTAATAAAAGAAAACGAAGTACATTATTTTATAGGTATATCAAAAGAAGATGTAAGTTCTTTAATTCAAGAGCATGCAGACATCCCACACATTATTATAAATAACAACATATACTACCCAAAAGCAAAATTGCGACAATGGTTATTAAATTTAGAAAAGTAAATTTTAGATTAACAAGCAGAGAAAGAACCACGTTAATATTTTAAAAAAAGCCACTTATTAATTAATAATCGAATAAATCAGGAGGCGAGTAGATGAATTTATCTGTTTTTAAAGATAGTAAATTTACGATTGGAATGATTTTTTCGTTTGTATTAACTCTTATAGCAGTTATAACTGCAGCTACTATAGAAAATAAAAATTGGGTTATATTTATTGTTCTTTCATACATCATATTATTTTTTAGTATTCAAAGAGTAGATAAATTATATAGGGAAAAAGGAAATGAGAGCTAGACCCAGCTTAAGGGTTTGGCTTTTTTTATGTCCACAGTTTGTTTAATATGTAATTATTAGTGGCACTCAATCATCTATACGGAAGATATAAAGAAGTAAAAGTTTCACAAGTTCGAGAATTGGTTGAAACGAGTTCTTTTATTATTAATGCAAGAGAAAAAGGTGAGTATCGTTCAGGACATCTAAAAAATGCAGTAAATATCCCCTTAAGTGAATTTAGAGAGCGCCTGGAGGAAATTCCAAAGGATCAACTGGTTTATATTCATTGTCGTTCAGGCCAACGCAGTTATAATATCGTCATAGTTCTGGAAAACTTAGGATATGCCAATGTGTTTAATATTTCTGGTTCATTTTTAGGTATATGCCTCTATGAATACTACAATGATGTCGTTACTAGAAGGGAAAAGCTTGTATCGGGAAATTCTTAATAATCTATGCGCACGCCAATTTCTCCTCCTATTCGTCACGAGCAGTTTCCTCTGCGTCACCCTCCCCACTAATAAATGGAAACCAAAAGGGCATACTACGGTTAAAATTTAAAGTGGGAGGACAAAAAAATGAATACAAGGGAGAATATCCTTTCTATCTTCGCCTTAGGTGGCTTACATGAAATCGGTAAAAATATGTATGCAATTGAATATTCAAATGATATCGTGATTATCGACTGTGGAAATAAATTTCCTGATGAAAGTTTATTGGGAGTCGATTTGATTATTCCGGATTATGCTTACTTAGTAGAAAATAAGGATAAAGTAAGGGCTTTAATTGTCACACATGGCCATGAAGATCATATCGGGGGGATTCCGTTCTTCTTAAAAACGTTGAATGTACCTGTTTATGCCACTCGCTTCACTCTAGGATTAATTGAATTAAAATTGAAAGAGCATAAACTTCTAAGAGAGAGCGAACTTATTGAAATTAACTCGAATTCAAATTTAACCATTGGAGAAATAACTGTAAACTTTTTCAAAGTGAACCACAGTATTCCGGATTGCTTGGGAATGGTTTTGCGCACACCACAAGGTAATATTGTACATACAGGGGATTTTAAATTCGATTTAACCCCTGCGAATAATGAGCATTCGGACATTCAAAAAATGGCCGAAATTGGTAAAGAAGGGGTCTTGCTTCTATTGTCCGAGAGTACCAATGCGGAACGTCCAGGGTGGACCCCATCTGAACAAATGGTAGGGGAACATCTAGACGCAGCATTCATGAAAGCCGAACGCAAGATTATTATTTCTACCTTTGCTTCTAATATTAGCCGTGTGCAACAGGTCGTGCATGCAGCACAAAAAATGAATCGTAAACTTGCGTTGCTCGGAAGAAGTATGGTTAATGTCGTAGCGGTCGCTATGGATCGTGGTTATTTAACGGTTCCGGATGGGATGTTAATTGAACCCCATGAAATTAATAAAATGGATCCCGAAAAAGTTGCTATTTTATGCACGGGTAGTCAAGGAGAACAAATGGCTGCTCTTGCTCGCTTGTCCACTGGAGATTTCCGTGGTGTTGACATTTTATCAGGAGATACGGTTATCTTTGCGGCAGGTCCAATACCTGGGAATGAGAAAAATGTCACGAGTATTGTCGACAACTTATTTGCGCTCGGGGCAAAAGTGATTTATGGATCCGGGAGTTCGTCGGGAATGCATGTTTCTGGTCATGGTTATCAAGAAGATATCAAACTGATGCTTACATTAATGAAACCAACCTATTTAATTCCTATTCATGGAGAATACAGGATGCTGCATCATCATCGAATGCTCGCTGAATCTGTTGGCGTTGAGCAAGAAAATACTTTTATTATGAGTAATGGGGATGTCGTTGATATTGAAGATTCCATTGCCCGTCAAACTCGGAAAATAGACGCGGGGAATACGTATGTAGATGGTGGAGATGTAGGCAATGTAGGGGAATTTGTATTACGGGACCGCAAACAGCTGTCAGAGGATGGAATGCTCATGATTATTTTAACGATGAATAAAGCTGATGGAAAAATCATTTCTGAACCGGAGACGATTTCTCGTGGTTTTTTGGATCGTGATTTCGCGGAACTTCGAAAAGATATTAATCGAATCACTTTAAAAACGGTTAACGAGCTACATGAAGCAAATAAATATAATAGGAATGGAATGAAAAAACAAATCAAAAAAGCCGTACGACAATATGCTTATTCTCAAACGAAGAAAAAGCCCATGATTGTTCCGATATTTATTGAAATTTAAATGAGGAAATCTCCTTTGCTTATTTGAGAAATTTTATATCCACTTAAAAACCCCACCTATTTATGATTATAAACAAGTGGGGTTTCTATTTAACGTCGATCTCTGCATCTAAATCTAATGGAGTTTCCGTTTTTTACACTTCCTTTTCTTAAACAGCCAATTTACTGTACTCGCTAATCTGGTCTTCCGTCAATTCCTGTACAAAATGATAAAAGTTAACAGATTCCATACCATACCTTTCACAAATAGACAAGTAACCACGATATGCTGTCAAACACATATTTTCCATCATTTCTCCTCCTTTTGTTATATAACAGTTGTTATATTGTTTAATATAATATATAACAGTTATCGTTCTCTGTCAATAGTTATTTTTAGAATTTTAGAAACAGGAAAATAACAATGAAAAG
The DNA here is from genome assembly GCF_042650085.1 of Oceanobacillus longus. NCBI lineage: Bacteria > Bacillati > Bacillota > Bacilli > Caryophanales > Bacillaceae > Oceanobacillus > Oceanobacillus longus. The sequence continues at coordinate 185,745 of NZ_JBHSAO010000001.1, forward strand.
CATTGCAAAAGTAAGTGACCGAACAGCTCTAGGAACTGTTCGGTCTTTTAGAAGTAATTTACAACTACTTCGTCAAAAAATTCTCCGTATAATATGGTCTTGAATCTGAATCGAATGAAACACCAACAGCAAGTGTTTCATAACCTTCTTTCAATATGTTTTCTCTATGACCGAGCGAGTTCATTAAGCCTTCATGGGCAAAAATACTGCTTGGCTGACCGGCAGCAAGATTTTCTCCGGCTGTACGGAAGACAATATCATCTTCTGCCATTCGGTCAAATGGTGATTGCCCTTCCAGATTTGTGTGACTGAAATAGTTGTTTTCAGCCATATCTGAGCTGTGGTCCTGAGCTGTTTCTCGTAATGGCTCGTTCCAGTCCAACACGGAAAGTCCGTGATTCACTCTTACGGCATTTGTTAAATCGAATAATTGATATTCCAATCCCTCGTTTAACGCTTCACTAGGCTCGGGATAGTATGCGTCTTTTTGGTTTTCGAGTTCACCACTAATGATCTGAATCGCTGTTACCGTACTGTTCTCATGCTTGTCATAAAAAATAGTTACATAATTGTTATCGATATGAAATGTATCATATTCTTCATTGGCTTGAATTTGGATATTGATGAACCCTTTACGTATTGATTGAAGTGGTTCACCTAGTACAGATAGTACAGACTCCCTTGTACTGTCGTAGGTAATTCCATCGGTAGAGGATAATAAGTCTTGATTGGTGTATAAGCCGGTAACTTTATCCTGCTCATCATAAGCAGCCATGAAAAAGTTGTGATAATTATCATGATAGGTCATCCACTCAACCCCATATTCATTCATGGAGGAGCGCTCTGGAGCACCTGTATGTTGCTCCAGCTCGGAACGTTCATCACCAATTTCAGCATTGTGGATTGAAAACGATTGGTCCTCTGGAGCCTCTAATGGAGGTTTTTCAGGATCAGGTTGTGAAGGCTGTTCGTTATCCTTTTTATCCTCTGTTATCGTACCAATAAATGATTGAATCTCTTGATTTATCGTATTTAACACAGCAATCACATTTGGATGTTGTCTAATTTCATTGACATCTGTTCGAATTTCTTCATAAACTCCCGTAAAACCGGAATCCTGGAAATCCTCTCCATAAAAATGCCAAAGAGTTCCTGCTATTAGCAACAAAACGATGATATTTCTTAATTTTGGCATATGTTCCCACCCTGTCGTACTTCTAATTCATCTATTGTAGCAAGTATCATCAGTATGAACAAATATGAGAAAGGTAGTAGTATTTTGAGACTTACGTAATAAAAGTAGAATTTCATATGTTTTCTGGCCGAAATGCAATTGTGTATAATGAAAGTATGATTACATCGATACCATTTGTTAGTTGAAAACAGATATGGGAGGTTAAAGCAATTGGAAAACAAAACGTTCTTCATTCTTATGATTTCTATACTATTCGGTGTTGCAGGGATGCTTGATATCAAGTATAAAGGCTTATTTTATCGTCAAGTGCAGAAAGTATTCAAGACCAATTGAAACAAGAAAGGGGAAACATGATGAAAATAGACATCCGCGATAAAGCAGTAGAAGAATTGTCCCAAATTACATTCCAAGAAGATGAAGGAATACGAATTCTGGCTGAGTTTGTAGGTACTTGTTCCATTGCAACGGACATCGAATTGTCTGTTGCAAAAGCGAAAGAAGATGATTTCGTACTTGTAGAAAAGGGGATTAACTTCTTTGTGCCAAAAGGGTCGGTAGCGTCTTTACCGGAAGAAATCATTTTAGATTTTAAAAATGGGATGGGATTTAAAATTTCATCTAAAGAGGAAACATTAGGGTATAATTTTAAGCTGAATAATCATAGAAGGTAAGGCCACTTTTATTGAATAGATGTGGCAGGCGACAGAGAAATAATAAGATTTTTCAAAATAAAGTTGTCTATAAGTAGAACCTCCATGATTTCTACTTACAGGCAACTTTTATTAGAAATTAATTATGCCTTCAATGAATATTCTGCCGACCTCCAAAGATTCTCACTTTATAGATTCACTTCATCCCATCGTAATTTAGCTTCCTTTTTAATACTTTCAATGTGCTGCGTTATTGTATCAGAAAAGAAAGAAAAATTACGATCCCTTATTGCCTCATATAAACTTAGGTGATCTTTGTGCCTTTTTATAGTGCTTTCTCGTGAGGTGGAGTGGACGATCCGGGATAAGGATACATGCGTATTTAATGAAGTAAACATATCTCTAATTTTTTTATTACCTGTCCAATCTATTAAAGTTAAATGAAATTGCATATCTAACTTATTATACGATTCAAAAGGAAAGGGTGTCACTTCCAGAAATGAATCCATTTCCTGAATAATTTTCCCCCATTGTTCTATCTTGTCAGTTGGTAAGGTATTAATTATTTGCCCAGCAGCCCAGATTTCAATCATTAATCGTGCATCGAGTACTTCAATAAACTCGGTAAAATTTAATTCCGTTACATACGTACCTTTACGAGGAATGATTTCTATTAGTTCATCATAAACAAGTTGGTTTATTGCATCCTTTACAGGCGAGCGACTCACACCGAATTCATCTGCCAACTTTTGAATATCTAACTTATTACCAGGCAAGTATTCTCCAGAAATAATTTTACCACGCAGCACCTCATATACTTGCTTTGTTAAAAGAGAAGTTTCAATTTTAATCATCATTTAATTCCCCTTTGTTCTATTTTCAATTGTACATTTTCAGTATAATCTACTATCGGATTACCATTTATTATATAGGGCTTTCAATAAAAAGAAAACTCTAATTTTTTTAAAAATAAAAGTATTTGACTCCTAATAATTATTATTGTATCCTAATAAAAGTGTTGTGTGAAATGTAACATGTTACATTTCACGTAAGCGGTTTCCATTTAAAAGCTTTTCTATTTACCCTCACCATATGCTCAATAGATTATAAATTAACGTGCTAAAGATGGTAGGGTCATAACAACATAAGTCAAAGATTTAAATATTTCTATCTACAAGATTTTCTTTGTTATGTAAATGAAAGGGATTACAAGTTTGTTGCAAACTTAAAAGGAGTGGACAAGATGAAGGCAGTACAGATTCCAGAAGCAAATAAGATTGAGATTCTGGATATACCAGAACCAGATTTAGAACAGGCAGGTGATGTGAAAGTAAAGATAAGAAGTGTGGGCATCTGTGGTTCAGATATGCATATCTATCATGGTACTAACCCTCTCGCGACATATCCAAGAATCGTTGGACATGAAGTAACTGGAGAAATAGTGGAAATTGGTTCGGAAGTAAATCATGTAGCGGTTGGTGATCATGTCGTGATTGAACCAATTAACTATTGCGGCGAGTGCTATGCATGCAAAAGTGGAAGACCAAACGTATGTAAAGAAGTTTCTGTATTTGGTGTACATGAAGATGGTGGGATGAGAGAGTTTGTTATATTGCCAGAAAAACAAGTACATCAAGTGGCTTCTGAGATTGAATGGGACGAAGCGGTAATGGCTGAGCCTTATACAATAGGTGCCCAAGCTACATGGAGAGGGAGTGTTCAGGAGGGACAAACGGTCTTTATCCAAGGAGCAGGACCCATTGGTATTACTGTCTTAAAAATGGCTAAACTGCGTGGAGCAACTGTTATTATTTCCGATTTTACAAATGAACGTTTGGAATTTGCGAAAGATAATGGTGCCGATTTCACATTAAATCCAGCAGAAGTTGATTCTATAGCTAAAATAAATGAAATTACGAATAACGAGGGTGCAAATGTGGTCATCGATGCAGTTGGAGTTCCTCAGACATTTGAATTGGCTGTGGAGGTAGCATCACCAGCTGGAAATGTCGTAACACTTGGCTTTAATGAAACGCCTTCATCGATTGCAATGATGCATATCACTAAAAAGGAATTAACCATTACAGGTTCAAGACTACAAACCAATCAATTTTCAAAAGTAGTGGAACTGATTAATGCAAAGAAATTAACTCATAACGGCCTGGTAACGCATCGATTCCAAGTCGATCAAGTTAAAGAAGCATTTGAATTTATTGAAAAGAACCCAGATAAAGTTAGAAAAGCTGTTATAGAGTTTTAGAAACATAATTCAAACGTACTTCGTCTATTAGAATTACAAAAGTTTAGGAGAATACGAACGTTACATTTAAAGAGAAAAGGGAGAGAAAGTCATGCCATTACTTATTACTGCATTGGGTATTTTACTTCTATTAATTATGATAATGAAGTTTAAAATTAATACGTTTATTACATTGGTGGTTGTTTCATTCTTACTTGGCCTCGCACTTGGAATGCCAGTAAATGAGATTATGGGGTCCATTGAGGCTGGTCTTGGAAGCACATTGGCGAGCACAGGATTAATTTTTGGATTTGGTGCCATTCTTGGTAAATTAATCGCAGACGCAGGCGGGGCACAGCGGATTGCAATGACTTTAATTGCAAAATTTGGCGAGAAAAGAGTGCAATGGGCAGTTATTTTAACCGCATTTATTCTCGGTATAGCGCTGTTCTTTGAAGTAGGTCTAGTATTATTAATTCCTATCATTTACCAGATTGCTAAACAAACAAATATATCATTTCTATGGTTGGGTCTTCCAATGGCTACAGCATTGTCTGTAACCCATGCATTTCTACCGCCACATCCTGGTCCAACAGTTATTGCTGATCAATATGGAGCCAATATAGGAATGGTATTATTATACGGATTTATTATTGCGATTCCGACTATTCTTATTGCGGGTCCGTTATTTACGAAATATGCAAGAAAAATGGTCCCTGCAGCTTTTGAGAAAGCCGGTGAGGGAAGCATTGCGAAACTTGGTGATGCGAAACAATATAAATTGGAAGATACGCCGAGTTTTGCTATAAGTGCATTTACAGCATTATTCCCAGTTATTTTGATGGGTCTTTCAACGATCTTCACCCTTATAAAGGATACTGTCGGAATGGATGACAATTTATTCTTTGATATTATTGCGACTTTAGGAACTCCTTCCATGGTAATGCTGCTTTCTGTATTACTTTCTATTTATACGATGGGTATTGCCCGTAAGATTCCAATGACAGATCTTATGGAATCAGCGGAGAGCTCAGTAAAAGCTATTGGTATGCTATTACTAATTCTTGGTGTAAGTGGCTCACTGAAAGAAGTTTTGATGGATGGTGGAGTAGGCGATTATGTCGCTGAAGTTTTTGAAGGAAGTACCATTTCACCATTACTGCTTGCTTGGTTAATTGCAGCTATTATAAGACTAGCACAAGGATCAGCAACAGTATCAGCATTAACGACAGCAGGGTTGGTTCTACCAATGGTGGCTGATTCAGATGTTAACCTAGCATTAATGGTATTGGCTACAGGTGCTGGTAGTATTATAGCTTCTCATGTTAATGATACAGGTTTTTGGATTGTTAAAGAATCATTTGGTTTGTCGATGAAGGAAACATTTGCCACATGGACCGTCTTAGAAACGATTATCTCTGTTAGTGGTCTTGCATTTGTACTACTTTTAAGCTTGTTTGTATAGTAACTTTGTAACCGAACAGTGCCTGTCACTGCTCGGTTTTTTGATTGTTTAGGAAATTATAAAATTGTATGTTGTAGATAACGTAAATACACAGAAACAGCCACGTCCAGCTCCAGCGCCCAATGACTATTGGACTTCCCTCACCTCCGTAAGATAAGTCAACATCGGTTCGCATACGCTCACCGTGTTTCCCTCACCTCCGTAAGATAAGTCAACATCGGTTCGCATACGCTCACCGTGTTTCCCTTATCTCCTACGGCTCAGTCCAGTCCATACGTCGCTAACCGGGCGCTTACGCTTTTGTTCTTATGGAATCACAAAAGAAATGAAACAGAAAATAAAATAAGTATTGACGCAATTAGAATTATACGGTAATTTAAATAGATAGAATTGATAATCGAATAGTAAAAATCTCTTATCAAGAGTAGCTGAGGGACTGGCCCGTTGAAGCTCGGCAACCTTTATGCGTTACAGCATAGTAAGGTGCTAAATCCTGCAAAACGTAATGTTTTGAAAGATGAGAGAGGATCCCTGTAGAATTTTACAAGCCTCTCTTTCTTATAAGAGAGGCTTTTCTATTATCAGTGACTTACAACAAGGGGGAAATGCAATGAAGAAGTTAGGATTTATCTTATCGATTATTTTACTAGTTGGCGTACTTGCTGCTTGTGGAGATGATACATCTGACAGCTCTACAATAAGTGAAGATAAATTAGTTGTCGGCGTAACTGCTGGTCCACACGAGCAAATCGTAGAAGTCGCTGCTGAAGTTGCTGCTGAAAACGGACTGGATGTTGAAGTGAAGGTGTTTTCCGATTATGTGCTACCGAACTCCGCATTATCAGAAGGGGATTTGGATACGAATAGTTATCAACATGGACCTTTCTTAGATCAATTTAATGAAGATCATGAGACAGATTTAGTCCCTGTTGGTAAAACCATTCTAAATCCTATGGGTGTTTATTCGGAAACCTATGAAAGCATCGAGGATCTTCCGGATGGTGCAAAATTTGGATTACCAAATGACCCAACAAACGGTGGACGCGCACTATTTATATTAGAAGAAGCTGGGATAATTACATTAGAAGAAGGCAAAGAAGAAACAGCTTCGATTTATGATATTGTAGATAATCCGAAAAACCTGGAGTTTATCGAATTAGATGCTGCGCAAATTCCAAATCAACTAAGCGAGGTTGATGCAGCTGCAATTAATACAAATTTCGCTTTAGGGGCGGGAATAAATCCAAAAGAGAATTCTATTCTATTGGAATCAACCAACTCACCATATGTTAACTTTATTGTTGTACGTGCAGAAAATGAAAATGATCCAGTGATTGAAAAATTCGTAAATGCGTATCAATCCGATAAAGTGAAAGCATTTATCGAAGAAGAATTTCAAGGTTCAGTACTTGCAAGTTGGGATGAATAAGGATAAATAAGAAAAGAAGAATGTTGCGTATTTGGAGCAGCATTCTTTTTCGAAAGGGATTCAATCGCTCGAAAACCGACTTGCAGCACGATTGAAAAAGATTAAATTGGAGGGATTACGCATGTCACATGAACTTTATATTGAAAAGGATGGCGCGATTGCAACGATAATCATTAACCGTCCACAAAAAAAGAATTGCTTCAACCTTGCCATGTTTCAAAGGCTCGAAGAATTACTTGATGATCTGAAACAGGATGAGACAATCAAACTCTTAATTGTCCGTGGGGTGGATGAAACAGCCTTTTCCGCTGGCGCTGATATTAGTGAGTTTCTCGAAGTCCGCCTGCATGCGAAGAAAGCAAAAGCATATAATGATTTCGCACTTGGAGCCATTGAAAAACTATATCGGTTTCCGAGGCCGACGATTGCCCTTATCCAAACACTGGCAATCGGTGGTGGTCTGGAGCTTGCGAACGCATGTGATTTCCGGTTTGCAACGTCAGGCAGTAAGGTTGGCATAACCTCTGCGAACATCGGCATCGTATATAACTTAGCAAGTACAAAGCGTTTATACAATTTAATTGGCCCATCTAAAACAAAGGAATTGCTTTATACAGCAGAACTCCTCACAGCAGAAGAAGCGCAAGCCATTGGTTTAATCGACTACATATATTCTCAAGAGGAAATCGAAGGCAAAGTACTAGCATTTGCCAATCGGATTCTTAGCAAATCACCGGTTGCAAATTCTGGCATTAAGCAAGTAATCCAAGCAATTACCGATGGAGAAAACACAGAGTCCGACGCTATTTCAGATCTTATTCTTGAATCCTATAGCTCCGATGATTATACAGAAGGAATCCAAGCCTTCCTTGAAAAAAGAAAGCCAAATTTTCTATAAAGGTGATTCATGAGGACTCTTTTTTCCAAAATATCCTATCCTCCTCTTGATCACGCATTTATGAAAACTAGACAACAAGAAAATAATCATAAAGGAGTACATCAAAATGGAACAAGCATTAAAAGGCATGAAGGTAATTGATTTATCACAAGTTTTAGCAGGACCTTATTGTACGATGGTATTAGGTGATATGGGCGCAGATGTCATTAAAGTAGAGAAATATCCAAAAGGCGATGATACCCGGACAATGGGGCCCTATATTCATGAAGAAAGCTATATGTACATGATGGTCAATCGGAATAAAAGAGGAATGTGTTTAAACTTAAAAACAGAAGAAGGGCTAAATGTTTTCTATGAGCTTATCAAGGACGCTGATGTTATTGTTGAAAACTATCGACCCGGCGTAACGAAGAAGCTTGGCATTGATTATGACCATTTAAAAGTAATCAATCCAAACCTGATCTATTGCTCCATCTCTGGTTACGGGCAAACAGGACCTTATCGGAATAAAGGTGGATTTGATATTATGGCACAAGGCCTTTCCGGGTTAATTGATATGACTGGCGATAAAGAAGGAAAACCTGCTAAAGTTGGAATTGCGATTCACGATATTGCTGCAGCAGAGACTGCAATCCAGTCCATACTCACCGCTTACATTCATCGTTTAAAAGGCGGAAAAGGCCAATATATTGATATTTCTCTCGTTGACTCTGGACTCGCATGGACCGTTTGGGAGGCTGCCGCTTACTTTGGTAAAGGGGAAGTTGCACAGCGAAACGGAACGGCACACCGTGTTTCCGCTCCTTATCAAGGGTTTAAAACAAAAGACGGCTTTATCTTAATCGGTGCAGGAAATCAGAAGCTCTGGGAGAATTTATGCCGGCACGTGCTTCATAAACCGGAATGGACCCAAGAGCAGCGCTTTTTAACAAACAGTATCCGTGCGGAAAATGTAGTAGAGCTTGAGGCCGAAATTGAAAATGTACTTACAACAGAGTCAAGTGATTACTGGCTTGATTTACTAGATAAGCACGGCATTCCATCTGGACCGATCTTATCCTATGATCAAGCACTTCATAATGAACAAATCCAATCACGTGAAATGATTTTGGATTACGAGCATCCTGTTGGTGGTTCGATGAAAACACTCGGATTTCCCGCTAAGTTTTCTGCAACACCTGGGCAATTGGTAAAACCTGCCCCTCTTCTTGGACAACATAATAAAGAAATCTTAGCTGAACTCGGTTATTCAGATGAAACGGTTGAACAATTGGTTCGTGATACGATATTGAATGACAACGCGGATAAAAGCGGAATCAGGTAGTGAATATGTTGATGATACAGTCCTAATGATAAGTAAATCAAACAGTACGTGTCACTGTTTGATATGACTATAGTACCGTATTGGATTCCAGGAGTAGTGTGAGGGATTTTACTGATGTTGTTGCTCTGAAAGTTGGCGAAGCTTTTTCTCATGCTGTGCAGTTTTACTTAACATGAAATCGGTCGTTTCCTGGGTTTCAGTTAATTCAACTCGAATTCCGTCGACTTTTTTTTCTAACCGATCGAATCTCTGATCAAACTTACTTTCCAACTGTTCGAATCTGTTATCGATTTGCTCAAATTTGCTATCCATCTGTTCGAACCTATTATTCATTTGGTCTCCGTGATTTTTTAATACATTCAAAATTTCTTTTAGAATGGTTTCTTGTTCCACGTTATTCACCTCCTTGTATCACCAGTATAAATGATTTTGGGTTGGTTGAAAAGATTATTTAAAAAGTGTGAAAGTTGAATCTTTAATGGTGAAAAACCTTGTAACTTAGTGTAATAGACATTAAAATATGTTGAAAATTGGATTTCAGAGCACTACAGAGACATAAAAACCGTTCTCTTAAATAATATTTTTTTGAAATGACTAGTTCAGCATTCAAGTGCCTATACCCATAACTTTAAATTATTAAAGTGGTGGGGGAGTGGGAATTCTATTTATACGATTTAGTACGCGTTCAAGATAACGATTCGTTTGGTTGTGTAGACGCTTATGGTATAATGAAGCGCTTAGGATAATTACGACTTTCTCTTAATTGAACGGATGCTAAGAAAAGCCTCCGCCTAGGATAAAAAATGGAGGTGTAAGTGAATGGGTAAACGTTGGACAATCGGTGAGATAAATGAATTTGTAGAGAAAAATTCGGAAAGTAAGTTGCTGTCGACAGAATATCGTGGTTTTTCTCAAAAGTTACTATTTACATGTTCGTGTGGTAACCATTTCGAAAAAACATTTACGAAATTTAAAAATAAAAACCAACGTAAATGTGACGTGTGCCAACCGCCAAGACCGTCAAGATAAACGTCTCGTGAATAGATAAAGTAATTCTTTACTTAAATAAAAAATGGGAACAGGGTCTATTAAAGACCATGTGCCCGTTTTTTTATTTCAACCACCAGAAAGATTGCTGTATAGTGGCTTTTTGTATTGGCCCCTGGATCAATGCTATGACAATCCATAAAAGTCCAATTAACTTCATACTCGCAAGTAATTTCTATTTATTTCAATACATTATCGTTTTTAACATTAAACAATGTGGATTGATGTAATTCATCTGATTTTTTTATGATTGATATCGTTCCATTCGTCTCAAGCACAACGGCTTCAATCATGTCCAATGATTCAATGCCGCTTGATCTTGCAGCTTGAAGAATTTCTACTTTGAGGATACGATTTTTCTTCATAACTTTATAAAAGAACTGATCCTTATAGTAAATCAGTTCAGGTTCAGACTTAATTAATTTACCAAAAAAATTTGACCTTACTGATAACCATGCAACAATATATTGCATAGCAATTAAAATAAATAAAGCGGATATCCCTTCTGTGAGTGCTACATTTTTATTTAACAGGATGGTTGCTAGTGTAGAACCAAGTGCCACGGTAATAACAAAATCAAATGCATTCATTTTCGACAAGGTCCTCTTCCCAGAAATTCGAAGGAATAAGATCAAAGTCAGATACGCCAAAAAACCTAATAAAATTGTTCTTCCAATTGTCTCCCAATCATTAAAAAACATATCCTTCCTCCTTAAGAAAATACTCAATAAAATTTTATTCCCTTAATTAAATTTCTAAAAACCCTACCGGTATTAAAACAGAAATCCGGATGCAGTCCATTACTATTTTTCAAAGTGAATATGTTACGATATATTTAATCATACGTAGAGGAGATGGCTAAATATGGATAATTTTCAAGCGTTAGTACTGAATAAAATTGATGAACAAACGAATTTGAATGTGAAACAATTAACGATAGATGACCTTCCAAAAGGTGAAGTAACTATTAAAGTTGCTTACTCCAGTGTGAATTATAAGGATGGTTTGGTAGGCATTCAGAATCAGTTGGTAGAATCCTATCCTTTAATACCTGGAATCGATTTGTCAGGGACAGTCATGGAATCAACGGATACACGTTATAAAGAGGGTGATGAAGTGATTGTTACCAGCTATAAACTTGGGACAGGACATTCTGGCGGATTTAGTGAAGTAGCAAGAGTACCCGGAGAGTGGGTCGTTCCTCTTCCTGAAGGATTATCATTAAAAGAAGCTATGATCCTTGGAACAGCAGGATTAACAGCAGCATTATCTGTTGCAAAGCTTGAAGCTGCTGGATTAAAACCAGAGGATGGGCCTGTATTAGTTGCAGGTGCTACAGGTGGAGTAGGCAGTATTGCAGTCAATATTTTGGCTGATAGAGGCTATGAAGTTGTAGCAAGTACCGGTAAAGCAGATCAAGAAGCATATCTAAAACAGTTAGGTGCGAAAGAAGTTATCCACCGCAATGAAATCGTAGCTACAGATGCGCAGCCGGCACGCAAGAAAAGATGGGCTGCTGCAGTGGATCCTGTCGGTGGAAAAACACTGGAATATATCCTTACGACATTACAATACGGTGGATCTGTTGCAACATGCGGATTAGCTGGTGGGGTAGAAGTAGCAACAACGGTGATTCCGTTTATCTCACGTAGTATTAACTGGCTTGGTATTGATTCGGTGATGTACCCGATGGATAAACGATTAGAAGCATGGAAACTTCTCAGTGACAATATGAAACCAACTGCATTGAATAATGAGATGGTAAATGAAGTTTCATTAACAGATCTCCCAGAAATACTTGGTGATATTTTAGAAGGAAAAGTTCGAGGGCGGACTTTGGTTAAACTTTGATTTTGTGGAAGCATGGGGACGGTTCTCCTGCTTCCGTTTTTAATTTCGGAAGCGACAGAACCGTTCCCATGCTGATAGATATAAACTGGATTACTTGGTATATAGATAGGAGTACGGAATAGCAAACCTCTGTTACGTTCACCCATGTTACTCAAGCTGAATAATGTATTGTAAAATACGTTATTGTTGGAGGAATCTGCATGGGATACTATGTAACGGTAGAACCAGGGGTAAATTTATTTGTAGAGGATATTAATCCAAGGGGGAGCAAGACCATTGTATTTCTACATGGTTGGCCATTAACCCATGAACAGTTTGAGTACCAATTTGATGTTCTTCCATCCATGGATTACCGTTGTATAGGGATAGACTGGCGGGGATTCGGAAATTCGGATAAACCGATGGATGGCTATACGTATGACCGATTGGCAGATGATATCTACTCTGTTGTGAATGCGCTCCAGTTAGATAATTTTACACTTGTTGGCCACTCCACGGGTGGAGCAATTGCAATTCGATATATGTCAAGATACAACGAATACGGAGTATCCAAGCTTGTTCTTATTGATGCTGCGGCTCCTATTGGCTTCACTGCAGAAACGGCCGCTGAACTTCTCGAGGGTGCGCTCAATGATCGTCCTAAAATGATGCAAGAAGTAACAGATACTTTTTTCTTTCAATATATTAGTGTTCCGTTTTCAAAGTGGTTCTTGCAAATGGGGTTACAGGCTGCGGGTTGGTCAACAGCAGCTGTTATTAAATTATTAAGAGATGAAACATTATATGAAGATCTTGGTAAAATAAATACGAATGCGCTAATTGCTCATGGTATCCATGACAAAGTGATCCCCTTTGCGCAGGCGGAGGAACTGAACAGAAAAATAAGTAATTCTCATCTCGTTCCGTTTTCCTATAGTGGGCATGGTCTTTTCTGGGAAGAACGTGATACATTTAACCAGCTATTGATGCAATTTATTGGCTGAGAATCCTAACTTGCATTTCTATTAAATGATAATTCTGTTGAACTTAGAGCGCATTTCACTGAAATGCGCATTCTTTAAGTTAAAGTGCATTTTCTTGAAAAATTAGACTTTAACAGGATATCATAAGTCTAGTAAATCTATGCTTCTTTCATACATATCATAAAATGGACGAATAGTAGAGGGGATTAGCCATTACGGAAATGTAGAGCCAACATATAAATACTAGTGGCAGTAGAAAATTATTGCCAAATCATAGGAAAGGGGGAACGACCATGTCAAAGGTATTCTCTACGGGACCATTAGAAAATGCAAACGGTCCACTTACGACCGCATCATTCGTTATGGTTAAAGTTTTAAATAATGACACAGACGATGAAACAGAAGCTCACATCAAAGTTTTTGCTTTAAATGGAGATAAAATAGAAATTGGCGATGAAACACTCGAAGTGGAACCAGAATCCTCGGATTTCACTTCGTTTGATGTATCTAACGCGGTTGAGTACGAAGTCCAAATCGAATTAGAAGAAGAAACAGATGATGTATTAGTTAGTGTGTTTGGTAAAAATGTAGACAATGAGCTAATAGCAGCTCACCGTGTACTGCAGTCGGAACTTAAAAAAATAGACGAACTTACAGATTAAGTTAACTTGAATAGGTAGGTGTTTTCGAAAAAATAAATTGTCATTTAAGCAGAGCTTGTATCCCCATACAAACTCTGCCTTTTTTTTGGCTTCCTTAAAAAACAGATTTCTTCGTCAAGATTTGGAGGAAATACAAATAATTGATCCAAAGAAAAGGTAACTGGATTGGGGCAGAAAACCTGGCCCTTTGTCCAGTGCCCCTGATGCCGTTAAAAAAGTCAGTCCAATTAGACTGACTTTTCAAGTTATAATTTAATATGTCTAATTAAAAAACTTTATCTGCAACTGCAATGGACAGTAATTCATTAAGGTGTTTATCAATTTGGTCATGGTAGTAAGAGCCTTCACCGCCAAATAATCCAAAGTGTCCGGCAATGCTATGGATAATCTTCATTTCGCTATTCGGAATCAGGTTTTGTTCTACTTTACAGTCTCTTGGTGGGAAAAAGATGTCTTCATCGATTGGCATCACAAACACTTTTGCTTTAATTCTTCCAAGTGCCTCTTCAAGATTCCCCTTTGTCATCCTACTGACATCACCGCGCTGCCACTTCCAGGCCATCGTTAGTAAAGCGTTCGGATCCATACCTTGAAAAAAGGGCTCGAGAAACCCTGATACAAATTCCTCTGCAGAATCAACGCCGAAAAGTGTCCATTTTTCCTGTTGATAAAATTCGGTGCTCAATCCCATCACTGACCAAATATCTGCATGTCTTTTTAAACCTTCTGCCACTTCTGTATTGGAGTTATAGTTCCCGTTATTCCAACCTGGATCTGAGGTGATGGCATCCATTAACGTTTTTGTAAATAGGAAATCATGCGTCGTATTTTTAGCGGTTCCGGCAATGGGCGCTGCACGTTTTACCATGTCTGGATATCTAACTGCCCATTCATACGTTTGCTGTGCTCCCATAGAACCTCCGACTACGAGCGCTATTTCTTTTATTCCATATTTCTCAGTAATCAGCTGATGTTGTGCACGAACATCATCACCGATTCTTACTTTCGGAAAATTGTTCATAGAAATAGGTTCGGGACTATTGTGTGGCGAACTTGAAAGTCCATTTCCAATTTGATTAATGACAATAATAAAGTACTTTGTTGGGTTTAGTGCTCTTTCTTCTCCAATATAACTTTCGTAATCGTTGCTTGTCCCAGCAAACCAGGTAGGTATAACAATTACATTATCTTTCGCTTCATTTAGCTCTCCAAAAGTTTTGTATGCCAATGTACAATCAAGTATTTTCCCACCATCTTCTAAATCAAAATCACCCGCATCATAAAGTTCGTAATTGCCGTGAATTTCTTTTGTGTAAAAGTCATTTTTATACATTTATTGTACCCCCTTTCAATTTTTGTTGAAATTGGTGACTGAAAGATATATGTACTCTAATCATAGATTAATTATATTTTTTAGAAAAGTCAATAAATAAAGCTTGGAGAACAGATGACTAGGACAATAGATGTATGGAAAAGAGATCATCGTGAGCTAAAGAGATAGGGAAACCTTTTTAATTCTAACACGTAATATATATCGAACTATAAATTATTTTCGGAAATTAAATACTGGAGGGATTGGATGATAAAAGATAATTTAAAAGGAGTAATTACTCTGGGAGCGTTATTAGCTATTCTTGGTTTTATATTAATATTTTCCAGTGTACATTTCGGAATTTCGCTTGCAGATAATTGGTTAGCCAAACAAGGTGGAGCAGATACTTCCATTTATTTAATCGTCATAGAAGGATATACAAATAACTTTTTGTTTGCGGGAAGCATTCTCTTTGGGGTAGGTTTAGTCACTTTTATCATCGCAATCTATAAACTGCTTCACATAAAAAAGTAAGAAAATTTTTAGATCTAAATACGAATATTTTAGTTGAGAGAAAAGTGGTGTTTTTAAGTGAATGAGACAATAGAAAAAGCAAAAGACCTGAAGGAATTAGCTAGATTTTTATCTGAAATAAATAAGCAGAAAGTATCACATATTGGTTATTGCGGTGAAAAGGTAGAGGAAATCTACGAGACATTAAAACAAGATTTTATCGATAAAGATGGTGATATCAAATTTCTCGTTGCGCGAGGTAATTCAGGGGAAATTATAGCAGCTATTGGTATGGACATAGATGACACTCGTGCAGAAGTGTGGGGGCCGTTTAATCAACCAGGTTCTGCTACGCTTCAAGATCAATTATGGACACAGATTGTAAATGATAATCCTACTGTTCTAGACTTTCATTTTTTTATTAATAAAGAAAACATAGGACAACAAGCATTTATGAATGAACTAAAGGCAATACGGACGGGGGAACACCTTATCCTAGAAGTTCAAAAACAAAACTTCGTTAGCCTTGATAAGATAAAAAGTGTATCGTTTAAACAAGGTGATTTTAAAGCATTTGAAAAATTGCATAACGAAACTTTTCCAAACACGTACTATGATGCGAAAACAATTATTCATCGGCTCAGTACAGAGAATATTTTAAAAGTGCTTAAAAACGAATCAGATGAATTACAGGGCTATGCCTATTTTGAAATGGATACGAAAATGGAAGAGGGTTCCTTAGAATATATTGGAATTTCTGCAAATGCTCAAAATCAAGGTTTAGGCACATTGTTATTAAAAGAAGTACTGACAGATATGTTTTCATTCCCACAAATTAACGAAATCAGATTATCCGTAGATTATTCCAACAGTAAGGCAAATCATGTTTATATGAAAGCAGGATTTAAACCGAAAAACATTTTAATTAGTTATTGTCTTAAACCATAAGGTGGATTATTTAAAAGGAGGGAATTTTATGATTATTGGCTTGTATCACGCTCAAATTACTATTCCAAAGGGCGCGGAAGAAGAAGGAAGAAACTTTTATTGTGGGGTATTGGGATTAACTGAAATTGAAAAACCGGAATCACTTAAAGCAAGGGGAGGATTTTGGTTAAAGGTTGGCGACATAGATGTACACATCGGAACAGAAAATGGTTTTGATCGAACAAAAACAAAAGCACACATAGCTTATCGTGTAGATGATATCTCTTATTGGAGGGGAATTTTGGAGCAAAATGATATTAAAATTATAGACTCGGTTCCAATCCCAAATTTCGAACGATTTGAGTTTCGAGACCCCTTTGGTAATAGGGTGGAGATGATAAAGGAAATTTAAATATACACTATAAATCTCTATGTTCAATCCAAATTCGACATGTTTCAACAAAATTCGGGGAGTGACAGGCACCTTAGAGATGCTCCCTTCATCTGTTGTTAGGCACCTTAAAATAAATAGATTAAAGTTGAATAAAATGAAGTTTAAAGTTGTTTTATGTTGATAGTTATATTATGATTTACTATTTAAGGTAGAAATTTGTCTATTCAACTAAATTCTTGGGTTTCTGTGCATATGGAAAGGGGAAGGCTAAAGACATCATGTAATAAACGAATGCGATAACTTCCTGGCCGGAGTCTCAAGTGTATTAGATAAAAGGTAAATAGGATATTATGATAACAAATGACCATTTGGAGGTATTTAAGTGAATTTATTAACAAAGTCAAGAAAAATCAATGCGAATCTTCAAAACGCAGGAGGAAATCAAGTAAACTTTAAAGAAATGGCAGAAACACTTTCTGAAGTGATCGAAGCAAATGTTTTAGTTATCAGCAGAAAAGGAAAAATTTTAGGGTACGGGTTGCACGATACGTTTGAAAACGACCGGATGCTCCAAATGCTAGAGGAACGTCAATTGCCTGAAGACTATACAAATCATTTATCAACTGTTCACGAAACGGCTGAAAACTTAGATGTTAATAGCGAATTTACAGCATTTCCTGAAGAAAGCAAAGAATTATATAAAACGGGGTTAACAACTATCGTTCCTATAATTGGTGGTGGCAGAAGATTGGCCACGCTAAGCCTTTCACGACTGGATAAAGAATTCAGTCCAGATGATTTGGTTTTATCTGAATATGGGGCAACGGTTGTCGGTATGGAAATATTACGTGGTAAAACGGATGAGATTGAAGCAGAAGCTCGTAGTCAGGCTATTGTGAAGCAAGCCATCAGTTCTCTGTCTTTCAGTGAAATGGAAGCAGTTGACCAAATTTTTCAAGAGCTGGACGGGATGGAAGGATTAATCGTTGCGTCTAAAGTGGCTGACCGCGCTGGTATCACTCGCTCCGTTATTGTGAATGCCTTGAGAAAATTGGAAAGTGCAGGCGTCCTCGAATCACGTTCGCTTGGAATGAAAGGAACTTTTATTAAACTTTTGAATGACAAATTCCTCGTTGAGCTGGAAAAAGCTAAACTTTAAGAAGAATTCCCACTTGAATAATAGAAACACCTGTAAGTTTTCATCGGCTGCGGGTGTTTTTTTAGTGGATAATCAAATGGAGGGCTTGCACTTTTTCTAACAAATACAGGGAACAGATCGGACTATATTCCCCAATGGCGCGCACGCTCTATCTCCTTTAATCGAACCAAATTGTATTATTTCATTTCGCTTTGGGTTAGAATGAACGAGAAAAATACGAATCATACTACCTATGGAAAGTTGGCGAAAACGATGGCGGAAAGAAGTGTTATTTTTTTTGATATAGATGGTACTTTACTGACACATGATAAAAAATTGCCTGCATTAACGAAAGAAGCGATTTTTACGTTAAAAGAAGCAGGCCATGAAGTAGCAATTGCAACGGGACGTGCTCCTTTTATGTTCGAAGATTTGCGAAAAGAGTTGGATATACATACGTATGTTAGCTATAACGGTCAGTATGTGGTGCTGAACGGGGAGGTTATTGATAGAAATGCATTAAATCTTCCTTCTCTTGAAAAATTAACGGCGACGGCTCTTGAGAATGATCACCCGGCTGTCTACATGGACCACGAAGATATGAAAGCGAATGTCCCGGAACATAGCTATATTACGGAAAGCATGAGCACATTGAAGATTGGTCGTTTTCCCGCCCATAATTCAAATTATTATAAAGACCGCGAGATGTATCAAACCCTTTTATTTTGTGCTGAAGGAGAAGAAAAACAATATGAACGCAAATTTGAGGACTTTGATTTTATAAGATGGCATCCAGTGGCAGTTGATGTTATACCAGCTGGAGGATCAAAGGCCAAAGGAATTGAGAAAATCATTGAAAAATTAGGGTATCCAAGAGAAAGGCAATATGCTTTTGGTGATGGACTAAATGATCGAGAAATGCTTTCTAGTATTTATCATAGTGTAGCAATGGGAAATGCAAGTGACGAAATAAAAGCAGTTGCAAAACATGTAACGGAATCGGTAGAAGATGATGGGTTATACCGTGGGCTACAGCTAGTAGGGTTGTTGTAAATACTTTGCGAAAAGTCAAATGAGTGTCCGAACGAGGGAAAATTCAAGGAAGAAATGCATGTTGTAGGAGCAGTTTTACTATTTCTACATACTAAAAAAACAAGCAAGCTACCAATACGTAGCTTGCTTGTTTTTATGCGTTTAATTCTGGTTGTACTGCAGATGGTTTCACGTATTTGGCTAAGAGCGCACGTGAGATTGGTCCAACAATTAGTAATTGTGATGGAAGTGCCACGATGAAGTTTAGTCCAACTGTCTTAAGATACGCTGTGAAAATGGAACCTTCAATTCCTGTCATTAGCGCCGTTAAACCTAGTCCATACACCGACATAATCAAAACCATCATAGGGACCATACAGAATGCAATAGCCACGATAATGTTGATTTCTTTCGATTTATCATACGGTAGCGCTAATGCAATTTTACGAGCTTGCGGTTCAACAATCGATTCTACGATAAAAGCGACTGCAAATGTTACTGCAAATTGAATCATTACACTCCATATTGTAAGCGATGAAAATCCGTGTAAAGCTGTGTTGTAAACGGACATAATCAGAACCATTCCAAAACACATAAATAGTCCGAAAATAATACCTTCTTTTTTATTACTAGGCAAATATAAAACGTCCTTCCTTTTTGAGCATAAAGCTTATTATATATTCCTAAAAATTTTTATGTAAGTGACAGATTTGTGTCAAATTTTAACTTATGTTCATTGATACGGTTGTTTTATTGCGAAAAATAAAGTTATCCTTGTTTATAGGAAATACTAATTTAAAAAAGGAAACAGAGCATAAATTTCCAATATAAAAGGCTGTCGAGTAGAAGAAACTCGAAGCAGCCTTTTATATTCCTATTTAATTGTATTATACAGTATGGTTATTTAAACCAAACTGCACCTACAATAATTAGAAGAATAAACAATACTACAATTAACGCAAATCCATTACCAGCACCGTGACCGGCTCCGCCAACAGGCCCGCAATATCCAGCACCAGCAACAGGTCCACCGTGTCCAAATCCGCCGAATGGTCCATTCTCGTATCCCATATATATCTCTCCTAACATATCGATTTATTTTTTATCAAATTTTAATAACCGTATCCACCATGTCCACCGAAAGATGCTCCGACGATAATGAGGAGGATAAATAACACAACTACAAATGCAAAACCTCCACCGTAACCATAGCCTGCTCCAGTTGCTTCGCCCATTCCATATCACCTCCATTAATTAACATATGATGGACGTGAGATTGTGACAGGGCTCTGACAAGCTAATCTTAATTGGATGTCTGATTTCTGTAAAAAAAGAATAAATACAAAAATAACAATCCGAACGGGTTCTGCTTTCAGGTGCACAACTTTAATAATCTTATATTTGTAAATGCTGATTATAGAACTGTTGTAAATAAAATAGATATTGATCACATGAAATGGAACTTTCCTGATGGTGAATGGCGGTATGCTGGATTTTATAAGAAGTTAAGCTGCGAGAGTACATAGAAAGATTTGCGAGGTTTTTAAATGACGGCCTTGCGATAACGTTTGACAGATAGGCGGAGCGGTTGCTACCGGGCTTTCTCATCTCATTCAGTGCTTGAATCATTTGTTCAGCGTTCCTTATGCCCAAGCCATGTCCAAAGAATGTTCCATCACCTAGATCAACCGCATTTTCACCTCTCCACCAGGACGTATCCGGATTCACATCCGGGTTATTAAAATAGACAACATCTCCAGGCAAATAATGGTTATTATTAACGGTATGAATTCCGAGATCTGGGTCGAAATGCCAACTATACAAATAAAGATTTTGGAATAACTGATTAAACAAATCTTTATCGATACTATTTAAAACAGCATGGTAAAAGATAATTACTTTTGCTACTGCACACTCAAACCCATATAGGGAACTGTTCGTGAAAATGTCCTGAATTGCAACAGATGGCAATACTCCATCCTTTAAATGAAATCCACCAGCACTCGTTAAACGCCAGTACTCAGAATTACAATAAGATGTTCGAAAGACTTCAAACTGTGCCTGACCATTATTCATGGCTCTTGCACTTGCAATGATGTTTTTTCGTAACGTCAGTTCGAAACCAAGCTCTTCAATGGATGAATAGGAATAAACAATTGGATCTTGATTCATCCGTTGAATGATGACTCTTTCCATACTTCCAGGAGGCCAGATGTTACTTTGTTGAAAAGCAATTCCTGATACTTGTATCATACAATACCTCATTCCAAGATTACGTATTTTTTGGCAGTATTTCTTTCTGCATAAGTGCAACTAAGGCAATTCGCCTAAAGGCTTGGCGAACGCCAAGTTTTCTAATATTATTGCTTAGTTTATTCACCTAGCATTTAAATGTGAAGGATTAATGATGTATTTATAAAATTATCATAATTAATCAATAAAATAATGCAAAAAAATCGATGCATTCTTATATGAATGCATCGATTTTTTCATTTTATCCCCAAATTTCTTTGGACACATCGACTATAAATTTTAATTTTTCCCATTGCTGTTCTTCTGTTAGTTTGTTGCCGTGGTGTGTAGAAGCAAAACCACACTGCGGGCTGATACAAATCTGTTCCAATGGTACATAATTAGAAGCTTCTTTCACGCGAGTAATAATCGCTTCTTTATCTTCTAATTCGCCGTTTTTAGATGTGAATACACCTAGTACGACTTGTGGTCCTCCAGCTGGTACATGTTCAAGTGGCTTGAAGTCTCCGGAACGTTCATCATCGTATTCTAAGAAGAAACCGTCTACCTTTTCTTTCGCAAAGAAACTAGGAGCGATTCGGTCATATGGACCTTCAAAGGCATAAGCAGATTGATAGTTTCCACGGCAAAGGTGCGTTGTAACAATTAAATCTTCAGGTTTGTCTTCCAATACACCGTTGGCTACTTGTAATGCTAGATTAATCAAATTTTCCCTTTCCAAATCACTTTTCGCAAATGGAAGCTCCGGTGCACAAAGTCCTGCAATATAAACATCATCTAGCTGAATATAACGGCAACCAGCATCATAGAATGCTTGAATTGCATCACGATAGGCTTGAATAATATCTTGCGTGAATTCCTCAATCGTTGGATAAATTTCTTCATTTCGGATACCAGAGTTGAAAAATTGATTTGGGCTTGGGAGTGTCATTTTTGCTACTGCACGATCACCTACAATTTCTTTAAATTCAATAAAATCTTTTAAATGCGGGTGATCTGGGTTGAAGGAAACTTTACCAATGGTACGCACATCATACGCTTCGGTTTCAACGCCTTCAAATTTATATCCATGGTCAGGAATATAACCTTCCACACCATCTAAATGCTCCATGAAATCGGTGTGCCAAAATCTGCGGCGGAACTCACCGTCCGTTACTGCTTGAAGTCCAGCTTCAATTTGTTTGTCTACGATTCGCTTTATTTCTTCCGTTTCCACGTCACGTAATTGTTCAGCAGAAATGGAGCCTTCCACAAATTTCTTTCTGGCATCATGAATGGATGGAGGACGAAGCAAGCTTCCGACATGATCTGCTCTAAAAGGTGCTTTAATAATCGTTTTTGTCATTTTCATACCTACTTTCTTCTTATTAATTTGTAATGTAAGTGTAGCATGAAAGAAAGTTTATAGAGTAACATTTAAAATCTATATCCTGCTATAGTTTTAAACTATGGTGAAGGTTATCATTGTTTAAAAATGAAACCCAATGTCTGTTGTATCGTAGTGCAATAAGGAGTCGCATCGTGTTCATAATAACTAAAGTCGTAAAACTTAAAAAGTCTAGAGAATTCTTATTTGATAAACAAGGTCATTAATGTCTTTTTTTTCATAGTATAGTTTGGAGGTGAAAAAATGGCAAGAGTAGCTTACCGAAGTGCGGACGTTGACTTAATGGCAAGGATGATGCGAGCAGAAGCTGAAGGCGAAGGAAAACAAGGTATGCTCTATGTTGGCAATGTAATTGTTAACCGTGCTGTAGCAGATTGTATCGATTTTAATGAAGTGAGAACAATTGAAGATGTCATTTTTCAAATACAAGGAGGAAATTACTCTTTTGAAGCTGTACAAAAAGGCAATGTGTTTTATCAAAGACCAAGAGAATTTGAAAGAAGATTAGCTAGGCAAAATTTAGATTATTGGAGAAACCATCCAGCGAAATATGCCCTTTGGTACTTTAATCCATATGGTCCGTGTCCTCCAACATGGTACGACCAACCTTTTACTGGACAATATAAACAACACTGTTTTTATGAACCATTGCCTGGAACATGTGATAGTGTATATAGTGGATGACAAGTTAGCTCTTTAATCTCATCCTTAAGATTATGGTCTTAGGGGTGGGTTTTTTGTTATTTAACCAGTTTTTATTAATAAAAAGATGGACATTTCAAAGTTCAGATTAGATAATGAAGAGAAAATGTTTTCAAATAAATAATAAAATATATAATTTTTGGAGGGATTTATATGTCATTAAAAGTAGGAGATATCATTACGTTTGAACGGACTTTTACAGTAAAGGATGTTGAATTATTTATAGAGATTTCAGGTGATGAAGGGATTCATCATATAACGCCAGATGAAAAGGGAAGACTTGTCATTCAAGGGTTATTGACTGCTACATTGCCAACAAAAATTGGTGGAGACAACAATGTACTAGCCCGTACGATGAACTTTGAATTTTTGAGACCAGTTTTTACAGGAGATACAATAATATGTGAAGTAACGATTGAGAAGTATGAAAAGCAAGATAATAATCGAATATCTATTTTGGCGTTTTTTGTATGTACAAATCAGAATGAAAAACACGTATTGAAAGGAAACTTTTCGGGAGTAATCGTATAACCTATATGTTTTTTCACCGTTGTAGGAGGCTTAAAATGGTTGAATCACTAATGTACTTGAATAGGGTAAATGGTAATTCGAATAGTCTAAAAAGACACTTGATTATTAAAACGCTTTCAGTTATAATTTCCTGTATTGATAGTTTGTTTACCAAACAAAATAATGGGTATTTATTAACAAAGTTATTTTGACTATTGTTAAAAGTACAAAATGTAAGCGATTTAGTAGGAAAATGAATTTGGGCAAAATTTTTAAATCCTATAAGGGAGATTTTTGAAAAGACTTAAGGGGGAAAACAACATGGCAAGCACTACAATGGAACAAAATAATCAATATAATTCTGCAAAGATATGGCAAATCGGATTATTTGCCTTAAATAATACAGCTACAAACATGTATCTATTCATTATTGGATTCGTGGCGTATTATGCGACAGGCATTGCCGGACTAACTGTTGTAGCAGTTAGTGCAGTTATCGGGCTTAGTCGGGTACTTGATGCGATAACTGACCCAATTATTGGTTTCATTATTGATAAAACGGAATCCAAATTTGGTAAGTTCCGGCCAATGATGGTGATTGGAAACGTTATCCTAGCTAGTTCCGTTTTAATTATGTACAATGTTACGCATTTATTACCCGAAGTATGGCAACTACCATTCTTCATTTTGCTTTATGCCTTGTACATTATCGGTTATACATTCCAGACCGCATGTACGAAAGCAGCACAAACGGTTCTGACGAATGATCCAAAACAACGTCCACTGTTCAGTGCATTCGATGCAGCGTATAATATTGTCGTATTCACTGGTGGGCAAGTTTTCGTTGCCAATTATCTAGTAGCTAAACATGGTGATTTCACGATGGCTCTGTTTACGGAATTGAATATGTTTGCCATTGTTTTAGCAGGATTATTTACAATCCTGGCAGTGTTTGCTATTAAGGGTAGAGATAGGAAAGAATACTATGGACTTGCTGGTGAAAATGTAGAAACAAGATTCCGTGATTACTGGCCAATTCTGAAAGGAAACAGACCGTTACAAATGTTAGTTATCGCAGCTTCCACAGATAAAGTTGCAACCATGGTGCTTAGACAGCCAGCAGTCTATATTATGTTCTTCGGAATTGTATTAGGGGATTATGCACTTAGCGGTACTTTTTCAATGATTACAATTGTACCAAGTCTGTTAATTACTATATTCGGTGTTCGGTTAGCTTCGAAAACAAGCTTAAAGAATGCGTTAGTAAAAGCGACATGGGTGGGTTTAATCACAGCGGCCATTCTAATGGCACTCTTCTTGCTCGTTGATCCAAGTCTAATCTCACTTAATAATATTGGATTTGCTACGATTCTATTTATCGTTTTCTATTGCTTGCTTCGTGGAATTGAGACGTTAACACCAGCAATCGTTATTCCGATGATTGCTGACGTAGCTGATTATGAAACATATCGAACAGGCAGATTCGTACCTGGTATGATGGGAACTATTTTTTCCTTTATTGATAAAGTAATGTCTGCAATGGCACCAGCACTTGTTGGAATTGTTGTTGCAATGATTGGTTATAAGGATGAGTTCCCACAATTGGGAGAGGCATTAACCACGCCATTACTTATCGCGACCTTGATTCTTATATTCGGTATTCCGATTCTTGGTTGGATTATCTCACTCATCGCTATGAAATTCTATGGTCTTGATGATAAGAAAATGGTAGAAATTCAAACAGAAATTACAAGAGTAAGAGAACAGATTACGACAGCGAAAGAGAAAAAGGCCGCTGCCGCTTCAAAAAAAGTGTAATCGAACATTTGTAGATAACCTTGTTGAATATATCAGTTCTAGTGTAGGACAAGCATAACTTTAATTAATTGCTCAACACAAAAGTCGTCTGCATAATAAGCAGGCGATTTTTTATTTAGAGATGATTTAATCAACTTTTTCTGCAAAAGCATCACTATAGTTACAACTAATGAAACAAAATGTAGAGTTGTTGTATCCAATTAAAAGGTGATTTAAGATAATTTCAGAGGAGAGGTGAACATTAGGAGTAAATATGAACTTTCGACATTAAAAAAGAGCTGCAAATCTTAGACTTACTGCAAGAGGAACAATTTCTAACATTAACAGAAATCACAGAGACGCTTGAGTTAAAGTTATAGCTGAAAGTAAAGAAATTACAAAGGAACTAAATATTCGGTATTAAGATTGTTTAGACATTAGACGTTCAATTGACAGAGAATGAAATTACAAAAATTGATAATATTTTTCAATAATTACCGGAATGGGTAGAACATATGATGACGGTGTAGTGCCTGTCACTCCCCGAATTTTGTCATATTTTGTTGGAAAATGCCTTATATAATTAAAAGAAGGTGGAACAATAGAGAGATACTCTATATTGCTCCACTTTTTTATGACTTGTCACTTACATTTCCGTCGACAAATTTCAACATAATTCGGGGAGTGACAGGCACCCTTTATGATAGTGAGGATGAAAATGATATGAAGAAAAAGGTAAGATCGTTTAAACCTGTAATTTTGCTGAACATTGATTCATTGATGGCGGAACCGCTTGAGGTAGCTATCCAAACCGGACGTGCTCCTGCTTTAAAATTTTTAATGGAAAATGGCAGTTATATTCCAAACATGGTGACTTCGTTTCCGACAATGTCCGTCACCATCGACAGCAGTCTCTTGACAGGTACATATGCTGACAAACATCATATTCCGGGCCTAAACTGGTTCGATGATTCCCGAAAAGAAATTATTAACTACGGAACGGGATTCCGGGAGACGTTCAGGCTAGGGATGCGGCGGTCTGTCCATAACATGCTCTACCGATTGAATAATGAGCATATGAGCAGTGAAGTTACTACGATTTATGAGGATTTAGCTGGAAGAGGGATACCTTCTGCGTCCATTAATTCTTTTGTTTATCGTGGAAACACACCACAACGGTTACGTGTACCGCGGTTACTTAGTACATTAACCCGATTTAAAGACGGTAAATGGACAACAGATGCAACAACTATTTTTTCCTTAGGTACGTTCTCCAAACTAAGGTCATGGGGTGTCGCAACTCAAATAGCTGCCGGAAATTATAAATATACAGCCCGGGAGCTTAGGTATTTAATTCGTAAGCGAAAGCTTCCAGGTTTTACTTTTTGTATATTTCAGGATATGGACGCCCGTATTCATTTTAAAGGACCGATGGATATTAAAGGGATCGCCAAGATTGATAGGGAGATTCAAAAAACATTGAACCTGTACCTAAGTTGGGAGGAAGCGCTCAATCAAAATATATGGCTTGTTATGGGAGATAATGGTCAATCTCCAACAGGTAGCAGGTACCGTGACTTTATCATTGATTTACGCAAACAATTAAAAAAATATCGTATCTCCCGCATCGAACGTCCTGTATCCAAAAAAGATCAGCTTGTCCTCTGTGTAAACCAGCGAATGGCTTATATTTACGTACTAGATCAACAACTTCCACTGTCTGCTATTGTTGAACAGCTCAAAAATGATCAACGAATTGATATCATAGCCTGGAAGGACGAAGATTCCATTCACGTCGAATCTGGTATGAGAGAAGGTTCATTGCAATTTCATCCAGGGGGAGAATATACGGATGTATATCATCAAACATGGAGTATGGAAGGAGATTGTAAGCTTTTGGATTTGAATCTGACAAATGGAAAAGAATTGTCTTATGGTGATTATCCTGATGCGTTAGTTCGGTTACATAGCGTATTGCACTCCCATTCGGGACGTTATATTGTCGTTAATGCGAAACCGGGTTGTGAATTTAAAGCACAATCTACACCATTCCATCTTGCTGGTGCAGCACACGGTTCATTACACAAACAAGAATCACTTGTACCGCTCATCATTTCAGGAACTACCGAGAAACCAATATATCGACGTGTTGTGGATTTGAAAGCGTATATACTTAAGTTGATTCCATAAAAGCTAACTTGTGTATTCAGACTGGATTTTATAAAAAAGATCTACGTTAAATAGGGAGAAGGCTAAATAGAAAGCTATTTTAACGTAGAATATCTTTTTTCTTATCGATATATAAAGTACCGTCTTTTTGCACTTCAGCATAGAAGACATCTGAAATAGATGATATACCAGCTGCTTCTAATTGTTGGTTTACCCATTGGTGATCAAGTTTTAACTTTTTTAAATTATCTTTTTTAATTTTCCCATCTGAAATAACAGCCGTAGAAATAGAAAAAACGGGCTTAGTTGGGTGAATATTCATATCACCTTTATTTAACGGTTGATTGCCTTCCTTTTTCAATACGGAGAGCGTGCCGTCGGTTTCAAAAATTGCATAGTCTACGTCTGAAAGTGAAAATACATACTTTTTTCGTAAGAGCGCATTTAATGCGTCTACATCTAAACGTACCTTTCGAAGTTCACTCTCCATAATTTTCCCCTTTTTGATCAGAATTCTTGGTTGTCCTTCGACAGTGTAGCGAACTTTTGGGGATTTTATGTCCAGAATTCCTAGGATAATCGTAAATGCGCTCCAAATGATTAAGGCAATGATCCCGTTGCGAATACTTAACGTAGAATCAATTGCAAGGGAAGCACCAATGGTACCTATAGAAATCCCTGACACAAAATTAAAAAAAGTCATTTGCGAAATCTCTTTTCTACCCATGAGCCTTGTTAGAATGATCAAGGTTACATAAGCTATTGCAAGTCTGAGAACTAATTCTACAATTGTCATATTCAATCTCCTTCTATGTTTCAACTATTAACAGTTATTGTTCCGGGATATTTAAGTTTTGATACATTAAATAGTCAATGGTTAGGACAATCTAATGTTACATCCTAAATATTATGGAAAGAATAAATAGTTGGTTGTAGGTTAATTTAAAACTAAAAGGAGTGTGGAATCATGTTTTATCACGTGAAAGAATTGCAGTATAATGCAAAACCAGATCGGCCTGACCCAGTTTATGCTAAAAAGCTACAAGAAGTTTTAGGTGGACAGTTCGGCGAAATAACCGTTATGATGCAGTACCTTTTCCAAGGTTGGAATTGTCGTGGTGAAGAAAAATATCGTGATATGCTGTTAGATATTGGTACGGAAGAGATTGCCCATGTGGAGATGCTTGCTACAATGATTGCACAATTACTTGATCATGCCCCGATTGAGGAACAGGAGCAAGCTGCAAAAAATCCGGTTATCGGAGCTGTGATGGGTGGGATGAATCCTCAGCATGCCATTGTTTCAGGATTGGGAGCAACGCCTACAGATAGTGCGGGTTATCCATTTAATGCACGATATACCATTGCGAGTGGGAACTTGCTTGCTGATTTCCGAGCAAATTTAAATGCGGAGTCACAGGGCCGCCTTCAGGTAGTGAGACTCTATGAAATGACTGATGATAAAGGTGTAAGGGACATGCTTTCCTGGCTAATTGCCCGCGACACAATGCACCAAAATCAGTGGATGGCAGCAATTGAGGAATTGGAACAGAGACAAAAGCCAATTGTACCTTCTACGTTTAATCAAAAATACGAAAAACAGGAAGTATCCTATTCGTTCATGAATTATTCATTAGGTGAAGAGAGCAGTGAAGGTCGATGGGCAAATGGAAAGAGCATGGATGGACAGGGAGAATTTAAATATGTAAGTGAGCCAAAAGCTTTAGGGCAGAAACCAGCACTACAACCGGCTCCGGGATATATTCACGGAACGCCACCCACCAACCCTAAACAATAAGTTAAAGATGTCTTCTGAGTTAGGAGGCATCTTTTTGTGTTTAGATTGCTTTTTAACTATTGTGTTATCCAAAATTTCCATAAAAGTAACGTTTAAGAAACATGCTTTGGATAAATGACAGTCAGCAAGAGGATATAAGAGGCTTAGAGAGGATTTATAACTTAAATCATTTTAATGTTCACTATTTTCGCAAATAGTGGAAAATATTGGCTTATTGCACTGTTTATCGGCTTTGTACCTATTACTATTGGGATGTATACTGAAATTAGAACTATTTTTTACATAAGCCTTTTCTAATAAAAAAGGTTTCCCTGCGCACACTAGTGCTTAGGGAAATTTTTTTTTGTTAGAAAAAAACTACAGGGGGTACATATGTTAAAATTTGAAAACGTAAGCAAAGTTTACAAGGATGGTTTTAAAGCAGTAGATTCCGTCAGTTTTGAAATTCCTGAAGGAGAGCTTGTTGTTCTTATTGGACCAAGTGGATCCGGAAAATCAACGACAATGAAAATGATTAATAGAATGATTCCCCACACATCGGGTACGATTTCTATAAATGGAAAAGATGTTACGAAGTTAAATGCAGCAGAGTTGCGACGTAATATCGGGTATGTTATTCAACAAATTGGCCTATTTCCACATTATACGATTGAAAAAAATATTGCGATTGTACCGCAACTTAAGGGTTGGAAGGAACAGGATATCAAAGAGCGAGTGAAAGAACTTTTGGTGCTGGTTGGACTTGATCCAAAGGTATTTAGCACCCGTTATCCTAAAGAATTATCAGGTGGACAACAGCAGCGTGTCGGTGTGGCAAGAGCTCTAGCATCCAATCCTAGTGTTATCTTGATGGATGAACCATTTGGTGCACTTGATCCAATCACAAGGGAGCAATTACAAGGAGAGTTAATTTCGTTGCAGCAAAAATTGAAGAAGACAATTGTTTTTGTAACGCATGATATGGATGAGGCGTTAAAGCTTGGTGATCGAATTGCCATAATGAAAGATGGTGCTTTACTTCAGCTCGATACTCCAGAGAAATTATTACACGAACCAGCATATGGCTTTGTCGAAGATTTTATTGGTAAGCATCGAATTATCCAAAATCCAGATTTAATGTCCGTTGTAGATGTCATGACGGATTCAGTCTTAACGGCTCTTCCAAATAGATCTCCTGAAAAATCCCTTGCAATGATGCGCAAACAAAGAAAAACGATGTTAATTGTTGTTGACGAGACGGATAAATTGCTAGGAATTGTATCTGCATATGATCTAATGAAGAAAATGGACGATATTAAAACAATTGAAGAGATTATGCTTCCTGCTAAGGTATTTCTTGATAGCTCAAAAAGTGCTAAAGATGCCATTCTTTTAATGCAGACAGCTTCACGGGGGATAATTCCGGTAGTAGATGAGGGCGAAAAGCTAATCGGATTAGTGACTCGTGGAACATTGCTTTCCGCATTATCTAGTCAATGGACAGAAATGGAGGAGGAAGTGAATGAATAATTTAAATTTATGGGAACAAATTGTCCAACAGACACAAATGCGTTGGCAAGAAGTTCTTGAGGCGACATTTGTCCATATCCAACTCGTGTTTTTTTCTATGTTAATGGCTATTATATTAGGTGTTTTCTTAGGTATTCTTATAACACGCGTTCCATCGCTCGTACCGTTCGTATTAGGTGGGACAGGTATTATGCAAACTATTCCCAGTCTAGCAGTACTTGGCTTTTTAATCCCTGTTTTTGGAATTGGTGTCAAGACAGGAATTGCAGCCTTATTTTTATATTCCCTTTTACCGATTGTTCGGAACACGTATACAGGTATTAAAGATGTAGATAGGGCAACCTTGGAAGCGGCTAAGGGAATGGGAATGACGAGCAAGATGATTTTATTTAAAGTGGAGCTCCCTTTGTCCATCCCAATTATAATGGCTGGAATCCGTACTGCAGCTGTTATCAACGTGGGGAATGCTACATTGGCAGCCTTTATTGGCGCTGGTGGGCTTGGAGACTTTATATTCTTAGGTATTACCCGAGGGATTGATGGCTTAATTTTCTTAGGAGCAATACCAGCTGCTATCTTAGCGATTTTACTTGAGTTTTCCTTCAATAAGATTGAACGTTGGTCTACACCAGAAGGGTTGAAATAGAATGAATAAGATAAAATTACTATTAATGGTTATTATTTTTATTACGGTTCTCCCACTTGCAGGTTGCATTTTAAAGACAGATGATGCAGTCACTGTTGGTTCAAGAAATAATACGGAAAGTATCATATTATCGAATATTATGGGTCAATTGATTGAAGAAAAAACAGATATAGATGTCATATATCGGGAAAATCTTGGTGGATCTAATGTAGTGTGGAATGCAATGATGAATGGTAGTATTCAGGTAATACCTGATTATACAGGTACGATTGTGATAACGTATTATGGTGAATCTCCCGGTACTGCGGAGGAAACGTTAGCGAAAACGAAGGAACTGGTGGCTGAGGATGGGATTGCAGCATTTGGCACATTCGGCTTTAATAATACGTACACACTTGCCTTTGATGAATCAGAAGCAGAACGACTAGGGGTAGAAACGTTTAGTGACTTTGCCGAAGTATCCGACCAATATACACTTGGAGCTGTTTTCGAGTTTATTGATCGCCCGGACGGTTTGCCAGGTTTTGAAGAAGAATACGATTTGGAGTTTAAAGATGTGAAGGGTATGGATCATGGGATGATGTATCGTGCCATAGATAATGGTGAAGTGGATGTAATCAATTCCTACACAACGGATGGGCAATTACAGATATATGATTTAAGAGTGCTCGAAGATGATAAATCTTACTTTCCACCATACCATGCGCTTCCTCTAGTACGAGAAGAAACACTT
Source organism: Oceanobacillus longus (assembly GCF_042650085.1). Classification (NCBI taxonomy): domain Bacteria; kingdom Bacillati; phylum Bacillota; class Bacilli; order Caryophanales; family Bacillaceae; genus Oceanobacillus; species Oceanobacillus longus. The sequence continues at coordinate 218,287 of NZ_JBHSAO010000001.1, forward strand.
GAAAAATATCCGGAGTTAGAAGAAGTACTACAACTGCTCGAAGGTAAAATTGATGAACAAACAATGCAAGCTATGAATGCTAAAGTGGATAACGAAGGCATGATGGTTGATTTGGTGGCAAAAGAATTTTTACAAGAATCTGAGCTAATTGAATAGAAGGAAGCATCTCCATGCTTCTTCTTTTTTTTGGAGAAAAATATTTGAATAGTTAAAATTGTGACTAAAATTTAAACGACTATGATGTGGTGGTTCCTGCGTATTTTGGTTTCCTCAGATTTCCTTCCAATACCCGAATCATAAGCAAACTACATACCTTATATTCCATATTTTATTAAACATCACTTAATTAAAAATAAGTGAAGCAGATAAGCCGGAGTAAAGATTAGAAAGATGATAAACTGAATCAATAGAAAAAATTGTTAGCAAGATGTTCACTGATGCTAGGAAGGATGAAATGGATTTTAATATATGTCCCTCAGCGGTTTAAGGCATGAAAACGCTGGCTGTGGTTCTTTTTCTGAAAAAGAACCGGATCTAGGTAGATTCGAAAACTTTGTGGGTTTTTTGAATCATTTTTTATATTCACTACGTCTAACTAGGATGTCATCTAAAGAAGGGGGAAGTAGATTGGTCAAATCGATAAACTCTACGTCATACGATAGAAGTGATACAGAGATTTTACAATTAAATCCGAACGAAGCAATTAATACCATCATGGATATATATGGTAATGAAATAAAAAGATTAATATACACCTATGTTAATAGCGTTGCAGAAACAGATGATATTACGCAGGAAGTCTTTGTGACGATTTATCAAAAGTTGGATACATTCCAACGAAAATCATCTTTGAAAACATGGATTTACTCCATCGCTATCAATAAATGTAAAGACTACCTAAGAAGCTGGCAATCACGGAATAAGCGATTAAAGGAGAAAATGTTGCAACAGGTTGACCAGGTCGAAGTAGAAGATACGCCTGAAGAATTGATTATAAAGAAGAACGAATCCAATCTCATACTGAATCAAGTATTGAAATTGCCGATCAAATATCGGGAAGTCATTATCCTATATTATTTTAAAGAGTTATCGGTAAAGGAAATAAGTAATTCATTACATATGAAAGAAGTGTCTATACGTACAAGATTGCAACGAGCCCGTGAAAAGTTGAAAGTTCTTTTGCTGAAAGAAGGGGTGGATAGTTTATGGATGGACATTTGAAGAAAAAAAGTAAAGATCTGGAAAATCAAATTCCAGTGTCATTTACGGAAAAAGATAAGCAGGCAATCTTAAAGAAAATTAAAACTACAGAGCAAAGTCGAAAGACAAACGCACATCAAATTTTTCCGAAGCTTATGACTGCATTTGTCCTTGTTGGAGCAATTTTCCTACTTATTTCGATTACCATATCAGATTTTAATCAGGAACAGACAAGTCAAATAGAAGAAAACGATCAAATCAAAGATGTGGATGAAGAAATGGAAGAAAAAAAGAGTGTTAGGGAAAAAAATCCATTTGGAAACTTTATTTCTCATGGAAGTCTAAAGGAGACGGACTATCTACAATATATTCATTGGATGTCACATCAAAAAGTCATTGCTGAGAATAAGTGGGGATTCTATGAAATCACAGATGAGCGGATTAGTTGGTTAATAGAAGGGCTAGAAAAGAGAGATTTTGGTCATGAGGAAACTTACCGGGATATCCTGGAAAGGTGGGCATCAGGTGATTTTTCAGAAGTAGATGAAGACCATAACATCGTACACGGTATATTGGGTGGAACCGAAGATGAAGCAACTGGAATACTAAGCCCAGAAGAAGAACAAGAATATATCAACAACACACAAGAAGTAAGCGAAATATACAACAACTAGGAAGCATGGGGACGGTTCTCTTGCTTCCATTTCGGACAAATGGAAGCAGAAGAACCGTCCCCGCGCTTCCAATAAGACGATAATTGGGAGGAATAACAATATGAAGAAAGCATTATGGATTTTGGGAACCGCGGCAGTTATCGCATTAGGCGTTTTCTTGTATATGGTAGGAACGACATTATTTGAAGCAGCAGAAAAAGCAGAGGAAGATGATCCGTCTACAGAAGAAACGAAAGAAGTAAACTTTGATGCTGTAATGAACGGGGAGGCCGAAGAAGAAAATTCTGAGGAGGAGGAAGAAACGGAAGAAGTTTCAGCAGATATGAATCCATTCGGTCAGGCTATAGTTGTCAGTGATATAAAAGAGGACCACATCCAAGGTTATATACATAATATGTCCCATCAGAAGGTAGAAGCAAGTGAGAAGTGGGGATTCTATGAAATAACAGATGAGCGTATTAATTGGTTATTAGAAGCTGTAAATAATGGTGATTATCCGAATGGAGATACTTACAGAGATATTTTAGAAAGATGGGCGAATGGCGATTTTTCCAGCGTAGTTCAAGATCATAACACGGTCTGGAGTTTACAGGATGGAACCATCGGCAAAGCAACAGGCATATTAAGCAAAGAAGAAGAACAAGCCTTTATAGAAAGTAGAAAGTAAGAAAAAGGAAGCACGGGGACGGTTCTCGTGCTTCCTTTTAAGTCTGCATGGAAGCAGGAGAACCGTCCCCGTGCTTCCAGAACTTTTGGTTTGAGTATATAAGCAAATCGTTATATAATGATATTAAGATAGGGTGGAGGTGAATTCTATGTTGCAAACAGCAACGGATATAGAGAAGGCGTCAATGTTACTGAAATTGTTAGGGGATAAAACACGTTTAAGCATGATGAAAATTCTTGATAGTCAGGCTTGTTGTGTTTGTGAATTTGTAGAGATTTTTCAGATGAGTCAACCTGCGATTAGTCAGCACCTTCGTAAATTAAGAGCCATTGGTTTAGTTAATGAGGAAAGAAAAGGTCAATGGATTTTTTATTCGGTAAATAAGGAACACGGGGACTACCCATTTATTCAGCAGATTCTTAGTCAATTACCGAATCAAGATGATAAATTAAAAGAATTAGAAGAACGAGGTACGCGTATTACGTGTTGTTAACAATAAATCATTCTTATGAGGGAGATGTTTAAATATGAAAAAAGTTGAGATTTATGATCCGGCAATGTGCTGTTCTACAGGAGTTTGCGGGCCGAGTGTTGATCCTGACTTGACTCGTGTTGCCTCAGCTGTGTATTCGCTTGAGAAACAAGGTGTGGATATTAAACGTTATAACTTGGCAAATGATCCGGCAACCTTTGCAGAGAACGAAACAATTAATCAGGTACTTCAGGAAAAAGGCGTCGATGCACTTCCAATTACGCTTTTAAATCAAAAAGTTGCTAAAGCTGGAGCATATCCCACGAATGAAGAATTTGCAGAATGGGCTGAAGTGAAAGCCGAGGAACTTAACGAAAAACCTCGTGTACGTGTTTCGATAAAACTTGATTAACAAAGGAGGAAGATTATGTACCAACTATACGATCCAATAAAGAATGTTCAAACTCCAGTTTTATTCTTTACTGGAAAAGGTGGGGTTGGGAAAACATCCGTAGCTTGTTCCACTGCTGTGTCCCTGACAGATGTAGGGAAAAAAGTACTCTTAGTTAGTACGGATCCAGCATCCAACTTACAGGACGTTTTTGGCATCGATCTGACGAGTGACCCGATTGAAGTGCCGAATGTGAAAAATCTTTTTGCAAGCAATATTGACCCCGAAGAAGCAGCAAGCGCTTATCGGGAGAAAACGGTAGGTCCGTATCGAGACAAACTTCCGGAATCTGTTGTTAATCAAATGGAAGAACAACTATCAGGCGCTTGTACGGTAGAAATTGCTGCATTTGATGAGTTCTCTCATATACTTGCTAATGATTATATATTAACGCAATATGATCATGTATTATTTGATACCGCACCAACTGGTCATACGCTTCGATTATTATCGCTGCCAACGGCTTGGAATGGTTATTTAGAAGAAAGCACACACGGTGCCTCTTGTTTAGGGCCACTTTCAGGACTTGGAGACAAAAAGAATTTGTATCAAAAAGCGGTTCAAGCTCTCTCTGATGATGAGAAAACAACGCTCATTTTAGTCGCGAGACCCGAGGAATCAACGTTAGTAGAGGCAAATCGTGCGTCGATGGAATTGCGCGATATCGGGATTCAAAATCAAATGATGATTATCAACGGACTGCTTCAATCACATGTGCCAACTGATGCAGTTTCCAAAGCGTTTTATGAAAGTCAGCAAGCTTCATTAAAACAAATACCAGAGTCATTGCAGCAAATGAAAACTTTATCATTGCCATATATTTCGTATTCATTAACAGGTGTCAATAGCCTGCGTCAACTCGTAAGCGAACATCCATATATTGAAAAAGAGGTTAAATCGAATGAAATTGAACTTGATCAACTATCTGAGTTAAATGATGTGATCGATGACTTTTCCACCAGAAATACACGTGTTATTTTTACAATGGGAAAAGGTGGAGTCGGAAAAACATCTGTCGCTTCAGCCATTGCAGTTGTCCTCTCGGAAAGAGGGCATAAAGTTCATTTGACAACGACGGACCCTGCATCACATCTGGATTACATTTTTAAAAATAGGGCTGTAGACGAAAATTTATCGATAAGCAGCATTAATCCAGAAACCGAAGTTGAAACATACAAGAAGGAAATCATTACAGCAGCTGGTGAACTGTCTGAAGGAGAATTATCTTACTTGAAAGAGGACCTTGAATCACCATGTACCGAAGAAATAGCGGTTTTCCGTGCCTTTGCTGATGTGGTGTCAAGGTCTGAAAATGAGATAGTTGTTATTGACACAGCACCAACTGGCCATACGTTATTGTTGCTCGATTCTTCAGAAGCATATCATAAGGAAATGAATCGCTCGACAGGTAAAATACCCGGAAATGTAAAGGAATTATTACCTCGACTTCGTGATCCTGAAGAGACAGGAGTAGTCATTGTAACATTGGCAGAAGAAACACCTGTATTTGAATCCACTCGTTTGCAGGAAGATCTTAAGCGTGCGCAGATTGTTCCAAAGTGGTGGGTCATCAATCGAAGTTTATATGCGACAGGAACAAACGATCCAATCCTAAAAGCAAGGGCATCCAGTGAAAAACAATGGATTAAAAAGATAGAAGAGGATCTGGCTGAACAAAGTGCTCTTATCCCGTGGACATCAGAAGTTAAAATCGGTTTACCTACCAAAACATACGTATAAACGTTCATTAAATTAGAGGGGGATTTAAAATGAATATTACTGAAAAGGCAAAATTGAACTTGCAAACCATTTTTGAAACAAAGGGCGGAGAGAGTATTCGCTTTTATTCCATGGGAGATGGATGCTGTGGACCACAACTAGGAATATCATTGGATGGACCGGAAGAAAATGACATCGTTGAAGAGGTAAATGGAATAAAAGTAGCAGTGGATCAGGATATAAAAGATACGGTTGAGGGATTAACATTAGACAATGATGAAACTCCTGAGGGTTCACAGTTTGTGTTATTAGGAATGAATCAATGCTGTTAGTTTTTTTGGCAGTAAAGAAAGTATATCCATATTTCTTTCTGCATAAGTGCAACTAAGGCATCGCCCAAAGGCTTGGCGAATGCCAAGTTTTCTAATGTGACAATTAAAGACGGTGAAACAACAAATCATCCTTTGGAGGAATTTTTAACATGAAAATAATCATTATCGGCTCAGTTGCTGCAGGTACTTCTGTTGCTGCAAAAGCCCGCAGAAATGATGAAAAGACGGAAATAACTTTATATAATGCGGACTACGATATCTCTTATTCAATATGTGGGATTCCTTACTTTTTGGGTGGAGAAGTAAATGAATTAGAATCATTAACCCCTCGAAGTGCAGCTTGGTTTAAAAAGCGGTACAATGTGGATATTTTTACCCGCCATGAGGTAACGACAATCAACCATAAGCGTAAAAAAGTAACCGTTAAAAACCTGGAAACCAATGAAACAATGGAAGACGATTACGATACATTAGTATTTGCAACCGGAGCAACACCTACAACACCAGATATTACGGGGGCAGATCAGGATCATGTCTTCCATGTACGCACTATTCAAAACACAGCCGCAATTGACGCTTATATGACGGCAAATCAACCAAAAAAAGTAACGATTATTGGTGCTGGATTTATTGGACTTGAAGTGGCGGAACAACTGACACATAAGGGATTAGAAGTAACATTAATTCAACGAAGTAACCAAATAATGCCCCATCTGGACAAAGATATGGCATCCAGAGTGAAACATCATGTAATCAGTCATGGTGTGACATTGTACTTAAATGAAGAAGTCCGTACTATTTCGGAAAATGCTGTAGAAACGAAAAACGGGATGGTCATTGATTCGGAGATGGTCATCTTAGCGACCGGTGTCCGACCAAATAAAAAACTGGCAGAAGAAATCGGTGTGGAATTAGGAAAATCTGGTGCTATCAAAGTGAACAACAAAATGCAAACGAATCTTCCGGAAGTATATGCAGTTGGCGATGTTGCGGAAAGCTTTTCTGTAATTACTGGAGAACCCATTTATCGTCCGTTAGGTTCTACTGCCAACAAAATGGGTCGTATTGCTGGAGATGTAATTACAGGTGGAGATTTGGAACATCGAGGGGTTCTTGGTACTGGAATTTTAAGGGTGTTTGACCTTGCTGTTGGTTACACTGGATTAAGTGAAAAAGAAGCAATTAAAGCCGGCTATGATATGGAAGTACTTCACAATATTAAACCGTCGAGAGCAGATTATTTGGGAGGGAAAGAACTTGTTATTAAGGCGATAGCTGATAGAAAAACGAGCCAGATTCTAGGTGTTCAAATTATTGGTGAAGACGGTGTTGATAAGCGAATTGACGTTTTCGTAACTGCTATGTCTTTTAAAGCAAAAGCTGAGGATCTGTTCCATTTAGATCTAGCATATGCACCTCCCTTCAGTACAACGAAAGATCCCGTTATGTACACGGGAATGGCTTTGCAGAATGCCATCGATAAGAAAAACAAACTGATTACCCCGCGCGAACTAATTGACCGGATCGACAATGGGGAACAGTTACAAATTATTGATACGAGAGCGACCAAGCAATTTGAAGCTTCTAATGTAACGGGAGCAATCAATATTCCATTGGCAGCATTACGTTCTGAGGCTAAAAATCTAGACCCCAACTTACCTACTGTTACATACTGCAACAGCGGAGTATCTGGTAATGCAGCTCAGAATGTTTTAAGAAATATGGGATTTAAAGAAGTGTTTAACCTATCAGGTGGAAATAAAAATTATCAAAGCTTTCATAAGTAGTAGGAAGCACGGGGACGGTTCTCGTGCTTCCCTTTTACGTATGCATGGAAGCAGAAGAACCGTCCCCGTGCTTCTTTTCAAAAACAATTAATTATATTACATGTTTCCGTGTAAGTATCTAAAACACGAGAAATGAAAAAACGGTAACCCCTTGATGAGAAGGAGGTTACCGTTGTTTTATTTTACAGGACCATTCGTAATCGCTGTCAGTTTTGAATTAATAGCAAATACTTTTGCGTTTACGTCGGTTATTCCGAATCCTGCCAATCGTTTTGTATGCATCTCCATATATTTACCAGCTGTTTCTTTCGTTTCAAATATATAAATTCCACCAGCCTCGTTTGTTTCGGGGCTTTCTGTCCAAATTTTCCATAGGAATCCTTCTTCCTTGTTGATACTTTCTGCTAAATCGGCAAATGCATTTGCCATTTCATCCCCGAATGGTCCATCCATCGTAAAATCAACCTGTAAAACATACGCCATTTGAATTCTCCTTTTGTTGATTTATTTTTTTACAAAATAGGTTTCGCCTAGAATTTCTTTTGTTTGATAATCATTTGATGAAAGCTCTTTTTCAACAAATGCGCGGATAGTTGTTTTTTCAACATCGTACATGATTTCAATCTCTTTTGAGAATAAAAGTTTTTCTTTTTCAAGTAAACTGGAAAGTGCTGGTTGTTGTGATGGTTCGAGCTCATCTACATTCAGAACTTGCTTTAGCCCAGTAACATAGGACTCAAATGGGCGCCCGCCAACAATTTTCATGCCCTTATTTTCCTTGTTTACCATTACAATGGTTGGAAATCCTCTAGCGCCTAAATTTGCAGCAAGCTTGAAATCTTCGTTCAATAATTGCTGGGAGCTCGGTAATTCTGCTTCTTTTACAATTGCCTCACCATCAAGTCCAAGATCATTTACGATTTCAATTAAAATGGATTTCTCTGCAATATTTTGATTAAACGCAAAAACGGCTTCTCTTGCGCGTCGTAAAAATACAGAAGCTAACGCTTGGTTATGCTCTTGAATAACTTTATATACGCGTGATGGGGGATAGGATGAGTAAACAGGATTGTCATACCAAAGGGTTCCATCAATTGGCATACGCGTTTGTTCCCCAACTTCTCTCCAGTGCCCAGCAACATCTGCTGGTCCTGAAATACCGTTGGCTGAATCGGCAAAACCATCTCCCCATTTCTCCAATAATCCGCCCATCACCGTATGGAAGTTGAAATGAGCGCCGTACTGCTCTACAAAACGACGAAGAACAGGTTCCAATGCCCAGCAATGCGAGCAAATGGGATCTGTCACATAATACAGATCAATCTTTTTCTCAGGTTGATTCAAATCAATTAATTCCATATCTTCGTCACTAGCTACACCGCATACTCCTGTTTCCGTGTCACAAATCATACTATTGTTCGTCAAATTCTTTTTCCTCACTTTCCATTGATATATTTACATCCATATAATCCCTGGCCCAATCCTGAATTGGTTTAAGACTATCCGCCAGGGCGATGCCTTTTTCTGTTAATCGATATGAAATGATAACAGGGGAACCAATTTTCACTACTTTTTCTACTAATTTATTCTCTACAAGTTCCGTTAGCTTAAGGGAGAGTGCTCTGGACGTAATTCCGGACAAATCACGCTTTATATCCGAAAAATGAACCGTATTATTATCACATAAGGATAAATAATGGATCAGTTGCCCATTCCACTTTTTTCCTATTATTTGAAAGGAAGCTTCAATATAAGGGCAAACCTTCATTTTTACCACCTCTTTTTATAATTATAACAAGTATAAAAAATATATCAAGTATAAAAATTATACTAATATTTGAAATTGGGATTGGCTTGGCGCATGCCAGGTTTTCTAAGATAAAGATAAAAATGATGTCTGTATGCTATGATTACTTAATATCATGGTTTTTATAAGGAGGAAATTATTTATTGAAAACAGAAAAGGAAAAAATGTTAAATGGTGAGCATTATAATGCCGCTGATTCCCAATTACTAGAGGAGAGAAAAAACGCTAGAAGACTTACAAGATTATATAATCAAACATTGGAAACAGAAGAGAACAAAAGGAACAAACTATTAAAGGAACTTTTCGGATCAACTGGAAATAATCTTTACATAGAACCAACGTTTCGATGTGATTATGGCAAAAATATTTATGTTGGAGAAAATTTCTATGCGAATTTTGACTGTGTATTTCTAGACGTGTGTGACATTCGAATCGGAGATAACTGTTTTATTGCTCCAGGGGTACACATCTATACAGCAACACATCCGCTAAACGCCTCCGAACGAATATCGGGAGTTGAATTTGGTAAACCAGTCACGATTGGTCATAATGTCTGGATTGGCGGAAGGTCGATTATAAATCCAGGAGTTACTATAGGAAATAATGTGGTCATTGCTTCTGGTTCAGTTGTAATCGAAAATGTGCCGGATCAAGTAGTCGTTGGTGGAAATCCAGCACAATTCATAAAAGAAATATAAGAGATGAGAGGAAGCACGGACATACAAATGGATGTACAAGAAGTAAATTTATGGTAGAATAGCAAGCAAAATAAGAAAGGGGAATGAATTTGATTAAAAAATGGTTATTAAGTTTATCTATTGCTGTACTTGCTGTAGTAGTCGTTGCATGCAGTGATGAGGATGATACAGCTGAAGATAATAATGAAAATGCACAAACACAAGAAGAGTCTAATAGTGATAGCGAAGAAACTCCGGAAAGTGAGGAAGGTTTAGAACAGCCGCAAATGCCTGAACCTGATTTAGAAGGGGTTCCTGATGTTGTTGCAGAAGTGAATGGAGTAGAAATACCGAGAGAAGAATTTGAAACGAATTACACTGGGCAATTTCAACAAGCCGCCATGCAATCTCAGATGACTGGACAAGAAGTTGACCAGGATCAATTAAAAAAGCAATTAGCAGAAAGTATGATTGGTCTTGAACTACTGAAGCAGGAAGCAGACAGGACTAATATAGAAGCTACAGAAGAAGATATCGATCAGACATTAGATGAATTAGCAAAACAAAATGGACTTGAATCAAAGGATGAGTTCTTGACTGCATTAAACGAACAAGGCATGGGTGAAGAAGAAGTCATGTCTCAGCTTGACTTGCAAGTAAAAGTAGAAAAGCTTATCGCTAATGAAGCTGGTGAAATTGAGACAACTGACGAAGAGTTAGAAGAAATTTATGATCAATTCAAAGCGCAGCAAGAGGAAATGAATGGTGAAGATGCAGAAGTACCATCTTTTGAAGATATGAAGCCACAACTTGAACAACAAGTTAAGGGTCAACAAGAAGCGGAAGCATATCAAGCGTTAGTTGAAAAACTTCGTGAAGATGCAGACGTCACTAACTACTTATAATAGCTAATAAAACCAGGCTCAATACGATTGACCTGGTTTTTTAGTGTTTAAATGGAAGCATGGGGACGGTTCTCTTGCTTCTGTTAAAGGATAAAGGAAGCAAAATAACCGTCCCCATGCTTCCTGTGTATAAAGGATGATGGCAGTTGAGTATATGGTTTACGAAAATGTATGACTACTTCATGAAACCGCTTGAAAAAAATCGATTAGGAAATATTCGCAAGCACCTTGTTTCACAGCAGAAGGGGATTATATTGGAGATTGGGTCGGGGACAGGGGCTAATTTCTGTTATTATAAACAGGCGGAAAAGGTTGTTGCCATCGAACCAGATGCTGCGATGATGGGACAGTCGTTTACTAGAGTAGAAGTGGCAACGGTACCGATCGAACTGGTGAATGGCTCGGGTGAATGGTTACCATTTGAAGACAATAGCTTTGATGCAGCTGTCGGAACTTTGGTGCTATGTACTATACCTAATCCGAACCGGGCGCTCAAAGAAATCCGCCGTGTATGTAAACCAGGAGTTCCTATCTTATTTATAGAACACGTCAGGATTGATAGGCCGTTGCTCGGTAATCTACAGGATTTGGTGACGCCATTATGGAAGCGGCTGTGTGATGGCTGTCATTTAAACCGTAACACACTTGAACTCATTCAACAAAATGGCTTTGAAGTGATAAAGGTGGAAAAGTATTATAAGGACATCCTTCTTTCTATTGAAGCGACGAATGAAAAATAAAAATTACAGACTGATTGGAGAATCTCGAATTCAAATTGAATTGATTACAGTTGTCCTGAGTAGAATGAGTACCACAAATAGTTGAATTTCAATTCCTATAGGTGGTACTCTTAAAGTATATGGAAGGGAGTTTTTTGTTATGGGGATATCTATTCCAGAAATTACGCTTAATGATGGTGTTACATTGCCGGTTATCGGTCTTGGTACATATAAACTTAATGGAAATGAGGGTGCTACTGCGATAAATAGTGCAATTGACGCAGGTTATCGACTAATTGATTCCGCTTATAATTATGAAAATGAAGGAACTGTAGGTGAAGCTGTTCGTCGTAGTACAGTTCCAAGGGAAGAATTAAGAATTACATCTAAATTACCTGGTCGTTATCAAGCGTACGATAAAGCGGTCACTACTATTCAAGAATCTTTATACCGTGCAAATTTGGATTATTATGATTTATATCTAATTCATTGGCCAAATCCGAAACAAAATGATTATGTAGAGGCATGGCAGGCATTAATTGATGCTAAAAAATGGGGGTTGATCCGTTCGATTGGAGTTTGTAATTTCTTACCCGAACATTTGGAGCGTTTAAAAAAGGAAACCGGTATAATGCCAAGTATTAACCAAATAGAATTACATCCGTTTTTCAACCAGGAAGAACAAAGAAAATGGCATGAGGAGAATAATGTGCAGACTCAATCCTGGAGTCCATTAGCTCGAGTAAACCATGTTTTAGAAAATGAAACACTGAAAAATATTGCAGAACATCATAACAAGACGGTTTCACAAGTTATTTTACGTTGGCATCATCAACTTGGATCGATTCCAATTCCTAAATCTTCATCACCTGAACGACAACGTGATAATATATCAATTTTTGATTTTACTCTAAGTGAAACAGATATGAGTGAGATTGCGAAACTAACGCTCCAAAACGGCAGACAGAAAGATCAAGATCCGGCTATTTACGAAGAATTTTAAGTTTTAGGAAGCACGGGGACGGTTCTTTTGCTTCCATTTTAAGGATGGTTGGAAGCAGGAGAACCGTCCCCATGCTTCTCAATCTTCTTTTTCTACTAAAAATGATATTATCATAAATAACAAAAATGCTAATAATAATAGTGAGCCACCAATAATGAAAAGGACCATGGCTAGGGTTTGATTAATATTAAAAGGATTTATACTGTACATCCACATTCCGAAAGTTAATCCGAAAGCTCCTGCCATTGCGAGGTAACTGTGAAGGCTAACAAGTTTCTTGTACCTGACTTTATAGACTTTGTAAAAGATCCCCCATGCAAAAACGGATAACCAACCGACTAATAATATATGCGCATGAATTGGTCGAAGTGAATAATCCATGCTACCTGACATCTGTGAACCTATGAATGTACCAATGAATCCAAAAACAGTTGCAAATCGTATTAAACGTATACTCCAGACTTTCTCCACAACTAGATCCTCCTGTGTCTATTCATTTATGCAAACTTTTTATATTTCTTTCACTATTGTACCTGAGAATCGGTCATGAGGGAGAATCGATCCATCTTGTTTCTCAAATTCTTTATGGTTTTTCAAGTAATCCAGCGTGCTTAAGGTATCCCGATAAGCCATGCGCTTTATGATTTGGCATGATGTTAGGTCTGAACCATCTTCATTTTCAAGGACAAGTCCAATCTTTTTGTAACCAATCGTTTGACCAGATTTACGTAACTGGGTGTATTCTAGTGTCCATAATACGATGGTCGGGGTAATCAAAACATGAACCATTTCATTTTTTACTTTTTTTCTTAGAAAATACTCAACACCAGCAGTCACTGCGCTTGATATTGCCATGTCTAGCAGTATTGCACCCGTACGCTTTTTCGTAATAGATTTCATTAAAATCCTCCTCTAGCTTTTGCCTATGTATAATACTACGAACAACTAAGAAATAAGTTTCAATCATTTTGGAAGCACGGGGACGGTTCTCCTGCTTCCTCACCACAAATTAGCGAATGGAGAATATAAATCTGTATTATTATTCTGTTTAGCTGAAACTATATCGTTTCTGATTCGTATGTAATGTATGTATGAAGATCACAAAATTTACGTGATAGGAAGCATATTACCTTAGGATAATATTTTAATGGTAGTGGAGACTAAATAGGATAAATTTTTTATAGAGAACACAAATTTTTAGAAGTAAAGAAGGCGATATGATGTCGAACGGAGAAGAAATCACAAAAACAGGATGGAACTTGGACAATAGTTATGCTCGTTTACCGGAATTATTTTTTAAGAGCCTAACCCCTAACCTAGTACATGCACCGAGACTAGTCATTTTTAATAGTCAGTTGGCAACATCACTTGGATTGAATGCCCAGGAGCTGATCAGTGATGATGGCATTGCAATTCTTGCTGGTAATCGGACTCCTGAAGGTTCTTTGCCACTTGCTCAAGCTTATGCAGGACATCAATTCGGAAATTTTACCATGTTAGGAGATGGCAGGGCGATGCTGTTCGGCGAGCAAATTACTCCGCACGATGAGCGGGTTGATATTCAACTCAAAGGATCAGGCAGAACACCATATTCACGCGGGGGCGATGGACGCGCTGGGCTTGGACCGATGCTTCGCGAGTATATTATCAGTGAGGCAATGCATGCGCTTGGTATTCCAACTACGCGCAGCCTGGCAGTGGTTACGACGGGTGAGGCAATCAAGCGTGAAACGGAATTGCCTGGTGCAATTATGACACGTGTGGCTGACAGTCACCTGCGTGTCGGCACTTTTGAATATGCGGCAAACTGGGGCACGAAAGCGGATCTTCGGCTTCTTGCTGATTATGCATTGCAACGGCATTTCCCAGAAATTGATAATGTTCCGGACCGCTATCTCTCCCTGCTTCAAGAAGTAATTAAGCGTCAGGCTAAGTTAATTGCACAATGGCAATTAGTAGGTTTTATCCACGGGGTAATGAATACCGACAACATGACGATTAGTGGAGAAACGATTGATTATGGTCCGTGTGCCTTTATGGACATTTATGACCCGAAAACGGTCTTCAGTTCCATTGATGTTCAAGGCCGCTATTCCTATGGAAATCAGCCGGGGATTGCTGGCTGGAACCTCGCACGCTTTGCTGAAACGTTATTGCCATTATTGCATGAAAATAAGGAACAGGCACTTGAACTGGCTCAAAATGCAATTTCAGAATTTCCAGATCTGTATCGTTCGAAGTGGCTTGAGGGAATGCGAGCAAAACTGGGGTTATTTAATGAAGAAACAGAGGATGCGTCATTGATTGATGACCTGCTTCAAATGATGCAAACGTATCGTGCGGATTATACGAATACCTTCCTTGCGTTAACATTTGACACACCGGAAGATTTTGTCCTGTTCGGTACTCCAGAATTTGTGCAATGGCATGAATTGTGGCAGGCGAGACTCGGAAGGCAGAATGAATCGAAGGATTCCTCCCTACAAATGATGCGAAACAGTAATCCTGCAGTAATTCCTCGGAATCACCGGGTAGAAGCTGCACTGGAAGCCGCAGTAAATCAGGGAGACTATCGTGTGGTTGAGCAACTTCTTCATGTTCTTTCAAATCCATACGCACACTCACCCGAACAAGCTGATTACACCAAACTACCAGCAAAATCAACTCAACCATACCAAACATTTTGCGGTACATGACAGGAAGCACGGGGACGGTTCTCCTGCTTCCCAGCTCTTAGGAAGCAAAAGAACCGTCCCTATTCTTCCTATTTCGAATAGAGGGAGGTTAAATTATGCTGAAAATCGGTGTTCCTATGTTTGTGCTGTTCTTGATTGCTATACTGGCTTATATATTAAGTAAGCAACTACAGAGAGAATGGACATTTGTTGTTTGGGGAATTGCGACCATTGTACCTATTGCACCTTTGTTATCTTGGATTATTTCATATTTATACTCATATTATGAAGGTGATGGTTTTGCAGGTATAGCCCTATTTGGGATCTTGTTACCACTTCTTTTTCTGGTCGGATTGGTTTTAATTGCCATCGGTATTTATAGAATAGTAAGGAAGAAGGGTTCGGATGAAAAAGTTGAAAAACTATAAAAAGATATCTATCATCTGCTTACTTATTAGTATAAGTGTTTGGATTCCGAATATTATTTTTCAAATACCAGCTCCATTTTGGATGACAACTTTTCTCATTGCCCCGATTGGTATACTGTTTGCATTTTTTACAAAGAAATCTTGGTTAATTCTAGCAAACACAGCAATGTTCTTCAGCTTTTTTATCTTTATGTTTGCAGGTTATCAAAGATGAAAGCACGGGGACGGTTCTTTTGCTTCCTAAAATGGAAGCAAAAGAACCGTCCCCGTGCTTCCTGAAATTTGTTGTTTATTAATCATGAGTAAACTGGTATGATTAATATAATTAATAAATTTAAATAAATGATTGGTTTAAAACATATAGGGAGTGAAACTTTCATGCAAAATAAATATCCAGTAATCTCAGGTGCAGAACAGTTTTATAGGAAGCGGGGGCAAACGGGGATTCTTATCTCGCATGGTTTTATGGGCACCCCGCAAAGTGTACAATATATCGGAGAAAAACTGGCAAAATACGGATATTCTGTTCTTGCTCCAAGATTAGAAGGTCATGGAACGCATTATTATGATCTAGAGAAATGCAATCATAACGAATGGTTTGAATCATTGGAGAGAGGATATCATGAGTTAAAACAACACTGTACAACTATTTTGGTTATGGGTCAATCCATGGGTGGAACATTGGCACTTTGGCTTGCTAAAAAATACAAGGATGTAGAGGGCGTTATTTTAGTTAATCCAGCATTAACACTTCCATCCTATGAGTATTTGAGAGAAAAAACAGAACCGAGGTTTATAGATGAAGGGGTCCCAGATATTAAAGCAGAAAATGTTCATGAAATAACGTATTCTAAAATCCCAATCAGTGCAATCCATCAACTGCAAGAATTAATGGAACAGACTCCTCGAATTCTTCCGGAAATTAATTGTCCCGTTCTTGGCATTAAATCAACGGTAGACCATGTTGTGCCACCTGAAAACACAGATTATATTTTGAACCATGTAGGATCTGAAAAAAAACAAAGGATGATCTTGGAAAATTCCTATCATGTAGCATCTCTTGACAATGACAAAGAGCAAATAGCAAAAGGTTGTCACGATTTTACTCAAAATCTGGTTGGGTTGAAAGTGCCGTATTAATCATTATGTATGTACCTTTCAATCTAAAGTAGAAAGCACGGGGACGGTTCTCCTGCTTCCAAAAGTGGAAGCAAAAGAACCGTCCCCGTGCTTCTTGCTTGGGTGGAATCGGTCAATGGCATGAGATCTCCAATATATTCTATGCAATTGGTAGAGCAAGTAGAACCAATTCCTTAAAATATATTTAATTTTTAATATAGTGTGATAATTTGTAATCTTCTCTTAAACGAGCTGTAACCACAGATAGAATTTTGCGTGTTACGATAAGACTTGTCAATAATAAAAGGGGGACTACATAATGAAAAAGTTAGTAGCCGCATTTATAGGGTTGATCATGGTAAGTATTGCTGCGACGTCGGTGTCAGCAGCTGAATATGAGATACATAAGGGAGATAGTCTTTGGAAAATAGCAAATGAAAATAATACAACAGTAGAAACGTTAATGGAAATAAATGAACTGAAATCTTCTTTGATTCATCCGAAACAAGTATTGAAGCTAGAAGAAAAAGAAACGACAGCAGAATTTTATATTGTTCAAGAGGGAGATACCTTGAGCCAGATTCGTAGTGCACATGGTGATAACGTATCGGTAAAAGAACTGAAAGAGTGGAATAATCTTTCTTCTGACCTAATTATCACGGGACAGAAATTGATCGTGAATGATGCTACAGAACCTGAAAAAGTAGAAGAAGAATCTTCGGGGCAAACAGCAAATGTCGAATCTGAGGAACCTGAAAAAGAAGAGGTTGTTGAAATAACAACGGCTAGCAGTGAAGAAGTAAGTGAGGCGGAAGTAGAGACAGCTGAAGTAGACGCACAGCAAGCAGAAAAAGAGGTCGAACCGAAAGAACAGGTAACGGAAACAAAAACGGAACAACAAGTTAACGGTAGAACGTTTGCTGTTGAGTCAACAGCTTATACTGCAGGTTGTAATGGTTGCTCTGGTATTACTGCAACTGGAATAAATTTGAATAACGACCCAAATGCAAAAGTCATTGCTGTTGATCCAAATGTTATCCCGCTCGGCACGCAAGTCTATGTTGAAGGCTATGGGTATGCCGTGGCCGGTGATACCGGTGGTGCGATTAAAGGAAATAAAATAGATGTCCATCTCCCAACCAAATCCGAGGCCTACAGCTGGGGCAGAAGGACGGTAAACATTACCATTGTAGAGTAATTAGGAAGCATGGGGACGGTTCTCCTGCTTCCTTGTAACAGCAGTTTCTAATTAAATGAAATATGTAAAAAATGCTTATCCTCATACCGCATGAGGATAAGCATTTTTTTATTCGGATTCGTATGGAGATGCTTGCGTCTGTAGCGCGCTTTGGACTTGGCTTACCGTTGTTTGTGCTTGCGCAATTTCAGCAGTAGCCTGTTTTATCGCTTCTTGAGCCAATGCTTGATCAGATGTGGCTTTTTCAATTGCTTGGGTTAACAATTGCTGTGTTAATGTAACATTTGCTTTGGCTTGGTTTAATTGATTTACATCAATTTGTTGAGACATTCATATCTCTCCCTTAAGATAATTTTACAGACAGATATAGCTTTTACATTTTTTCAAAAGTTATTAGCATTTTTTATAAATTATTATGTACGAATCAAGAAATGGAAGTTAATTAAAAGTATCAGTCACTTTCCATTTGTACATGATAAACGAATGAGGAGGTGTGATTCATGGCACAAGATGTCCTTTGTGAAGTTAATAATTGTACGTATTGGGGACCAGGAAACAAATGTCATGCGAAAGCAATTTATGTAGTAAGTCATAAGGGAAAACAAGCATCAAATAGTGAAGAAACAGATTGCAAAACATTTATTCCGAAAATTTAAGTTAAGGGGTAACCATCATGGTGGTTACCCTTCTTACATTTAATACAAATTAGCATTTTCTTTCATTATTAAAAGCCTCTCTCTAAAGAATTTAAATCCTTTTGTGGGATGGTCAGATGAAACCATTTCAAAAATTACTCTCTTTTCCCATATTTGTTTCATATATATTCCACGATTTACTTTTAAAATGCGTGTATGAGGGGAAATGCAAATATGCAAAATTTCTAATCTCATTTAGTTTAAACGAGAGTGTGGTGAAAACATTGTATTTAATCAGTTTGTATGGGTTATGCCAGATTATTAACGTTCCGCTGGGTACAGTGAAAAAATGGATCGATGAATATGATACCTATATTCCAAAAACAAAAATCAATGGTGTCACCTATTTTGAATTGGAAGCAATTGATGTATTAAAATTTATAAAAATATATACAGAAGAAAAGCTTGAAAAAATAAAAATAGAAAATATGTTAGCAAACACTACATTTGTCTTGACTGAGGAACTGTAAATGAAGCAAAAGAACCGTCCCCATGCTTCCTGACTACAAATCCAATAAGAATAGCATAAGTTTGTTTATCAAAATAGCTCCCAAGAAAGAAATTCCAAGCATACTTTTACCAGAAACGTGTAAGGCAGCTGCTGCCAAGCTGAATATCCCAATTTGAAGTATCGTTCGTAAGGGTTCCGTTGTAAGGTAGGATGCTTTAGGAGCTAAGAACAATCCCCAGACAAATGCGATGAAAGGGTGTACTTAAACCGAATAAAATTTTAATGGAAATGCCTCTATCCACATGGAACCCCCAGTAGGAAAATGCTACTAGGGCTGCTATTTCCAATAAAAAAATGAAGTATATAATATAATTTCCACAAAAACCATCAAACTCAGCACCTCTCTGAAGGAAGCATAGGGACGGTTCTCAAGCTTCCTTATGTCATTTTACGAACGTAAGCTTCTATTTGTTCTGCTGGTTTATAAACGGTGTTTCCATGACATACTTCCAGTTGCTTTGGTTTTAGTTGCTCGACGATGGTGCTGCTTTTGACAGCTTCCTTCATATTTCCGGTAAACAGTGGCATCGGTTTCTGCAGTTTTCCTTTTTTAGAGGTGAACAGATCTCCTGCTAACAGCACTTGATCCTCTGCATGGTAATAGACAACATGGCCAGGGGAATGACCGGGTGTAAAATATGGTGTAAGACCGGAAACGGAATTTAGTCTGCCTTGCTCATCTGTTTTAAGCGGTTGAACAATCCCTTTTTTAACATTCTTTTCTAATTTCTTTCTCCCCGGATAAAGCTTATCTCCTTCCAAATATGGAATTTCAATATAATGCGCATGTACGGATATTTCCTTTTCTTGTGTAACCTTTTTTAATGCACCAATATGATCAACATGTCCATGTGTCAGTAAAATACGATTTAATGGTCCGGCATCCAGCTGTTCCACAAATTTCATTATTTTTGTTGCCATCAGTGGCATTCCTGCATCGACGAGTGTGACACCTTCTTCATCTGTAACGGCCCATACGTGGATCGGCATTCCAATCCAACTTTTCAAGCTCCAAATATGGTCAGATACTTTTTTTATTTTCATTTCTATTCTCCCCTTGATTTATTTTTTCTTTAAATCCCGATATTAGAATTTCTACTGTAAGATCAAATGTTGGTGTTAACCTTTCCATTAAAATTTCTGTAGGTTCATGTTGATAGGAATAGGTGCTTAAGATCCCATATAAGTTGTAGAAGAAAATACGTGAGAAGGCTAATAATTGTTCGTCATCGGGTAGTGACAAACAGTTTCCGAGTAAATGTTTCATGATCGCGAATATCTCTAAGCGCAATTTATTAATCTCTAGCTCTGGTTCCTGTTCATCTACTCTAGATGACTTCACATTAATAAAAATAGAGTAGACGCTCTTGTTCGTTAAACAAAAGTGTATAAATTCGTTGCAGATTCCTTTTAGTTTTTCTTCCGATGTTAGAGAGTACATTTCTACGGTCCGAAGCATATTTTGTTGCAAATTTTTCAGAGAAGGCATGGTGAGTTCGTGAAGCAATGCTTCCTTGTCCTTGAAATAAAGATAGATGGTTGTATGCGAACAACCCGCTTTCTTAGCGATTTCTCGAATTGATACGGCATCATACCCTTTTTCAGCGAAAAGTTTTCCCGCAGTAATAAGAATTATCTTCTTTGTCTCCTCAGAACGCTTCGTTTTCCTCAATGCTATTCACTCATTTCTTTAAAAATCAATAACTAACCACTGGTTATAATGTAACCAGTGGTTAGTTATTTGTCAATAGGGGATGGAAGCACGGGGACGGTTCTTTTGCTTCCGCACTATGTTATTTGGCAAAACAGGAAGCAAAAGAACCGTCTCCATGCTTCCTGTTTAACTTTGGTTGCTTAGAGGTATTAATTAAATTAGATGGGGGTGTTCGTATGGTTTACTATCAAGTGTTTTTACTATTACTTATTGGATATATTGTGTTCACTGTAGATAAAAAGCAAAAGAATTTCCCTGTTCCGATGGTGCTGTTGCTGATTGGGATTGGTCTTTCTTTTATCCCATTTTTCTCATCCATGGAAGTTACAAAGGATATGATCTTCAATATCTTTCTGCCGGCATTGCTCTTTGTATCAGCATATCAATTTCCAATTGCTGGATTGAAGAAAAATATCGGTGTGATTACGGTATTAAGTACAGTTGGCTTAATTTTCACTGTCCTCCTGCTCGGCACGTCCATTTATTTTGTGAGTATGGCATCATTGACATTTGTCGGTTCATTGCTTATTGCCTCTATTCTCACACCTACAGATCCGGTATCCGTCGTATCGATTCTTAAGCAGTCGTCAAATAATCCAAAGGTAGCAGATGTTGTAGAGGGAGAATCAATGGTAAATGATGGTACAAGCATCGTGCTATTTACCATCATTGCTCAAATTTATATAACGGATGCAAGTTTTCATGTCGGTACAGCTTTTCTTGAATTTTTTAAAGTTTCACTTGGAGGTTTATTTATTGGGATTTTCTTTGGTTGGCTCGTCAGTAGAGTCATTCATTTGACCCACGATCGGCAATATCAGATTATGTTGAGTATTGTGCTGGCATATGGAAGTTTTTATGCAGCCGAGCATTTTGGGGTATCAGGCGTGCTGGCATCTGTTTCAGCAGGGATTATGCTTTCCTGGAAATTAGGTACCACCGTTAAGGAAGATGACTACCGCAGTTATCTCGATGCTTTTTGGGAAGTGATCGAACCAAGTATTTTAGCAATCCTATTCCTTATTATCGGTATCGAATTCAGTGACTATTTTAACATTGGACAAATCGGTTTTGTTTTTATTATCTTTGGACTTTCGTTGGTTGTCAGGTTTGTGGTTCTTGCAGGAGTTTTTAAGCTGTTTCCGAAATGGAGAAAAGAATTTTTGTGGAGTGATATTTCTTTGATTACCTGGTCAGGAATCAAAGGAACGATGTCTGTAGCACTGCTTCTTGGGTTAGCTGCAGATAGTCCCGATAAAGCGGCACCTTTATTATCATTGATTTATGGGTCAATTATTTTATCCCTGGTCATTCAAAGCCCGCTCGTCTACCCATTATCCAAAAAGTTTTCAAAAGGGAATAGTTAGTATGTGAGTGTATGGATATTGTGCTGAACATTGGAGAAGTTTTAGTTCAGAAAATCGCCAAAACAGAACACCAATATTAGATTAGTTTTTAAAGAGCAATTATTTGTTATCGTACGAGTAGAAGTCCATACAATAGAAAAAGCGTTCCATGCAGCAACGTGGAACGGCTCCATAGCCCGACCCTACCAAGAAAGAGGGGAGGCGCATGAAAAGAATAAACCCTCACGGCCTGGTTAGAGCACATGAGGGTTTGTTTGTCCTATTTAATTATTAGATCACCTTGCTCAAAATTGCTTCTTTGTTATTATGGCTTGTCCTGGATTAAGCAATTTCTTTCTTTGGGGCAGTGATTAATTTTGCTTGAATTAATCGTTGTCTCACCGTTATTCCGATCCAGCTTGCTAAATATGCTTTTATCAAACCTACGACGATAAATGGATAAACACCTGCTACGATGGCTGCATTCCATCCTAAATCAAGTACAATTTTCAGTTGAACGGTACCGAATAGGAGAGTGACAATCATTCCGACTATATTGGCAAGGAACGCCATCCGAATGGTGAACTTCGTTTTCTCTAGAATTAGACCAGTGACATATGCTGCTGCAATAAAACCGAAAATATACCCTCCTGATGGGCCCACCAGAACTTGTGGACCTCCGCTGAATCCTGCGAAAACAGGAAGACCAACCGCGCCAATGGCCGCATAACAAACCATTGCCAACGCGCCATGACGGCTACCAAGAATAGTAGCTGCAATACCAACGGCCAAGGTTTGCCCACTAATTGGTATGAGAGGTAATGGAATCTCGATTTGTGCTAAAATTGCAGTAATTGCAGCAAAAATGGAACACTTTAGAAGTATTCGAAGTCGCTCGCTTTTTTTGTTCATTTTAATACTCAGCCCCTTATTGATTTCTTAATAGGATCGTAAAAATTCTATGTAGTTTTCTTACTATTTGAATTATAAGATATGTCACCTTTAATTGTCAACCTAAAATAGTATTAAGTTGACGGTTAGTAGTGAGGTAGTGCTTTGTATTTTCAATAGAGTTAAACTGGAATAATTGATGTATCAAGGTTTAGATGGACATAATTTGTACATAAAGTGTTAAAAAAAAGTGATTCAAATCACATTGAAAGTTCGCATACTGATCTATACTGATATTAAAGATAAGACATGTATCTTATCTAAACATAACGAGGTGAGGATCATGCAAATAAGTAAACGTTGTTTTGGCTTAGCCACTGGTCTAATATTGAGTACATTTATGTTATATGCTTGTAGTAATGAAACTGCAGAAGGAATTGAGTCCATAAGTGCTGAAGAGAACGAAGTCGCTGTTATAACGCCACATAAAGATTTAAATCAACTGCCCGTTGCCCCTGAAATCGAGCGCGATGGAGACGATGTTTTTGTTAAAATGACCGCTCAAATCACGGATATTGAAATTGATAAGGATTACAATTATAAAGCATGGACATTTAATGGAGAAGCACCAGGACCAGTAATTGTCGTTAATGAAGGTGACACGATTCATTATACATTGGAAAATCTCGATCCGGCAATCCCCCATAGTATGGATTTCCACGCTGTCCATACTGCCCCGGATACAGGATTTGCTGATGTCGCACCGAATGAAGAAGGAACATTTGTATATCAAGCAAACAGTCCTGGAGTTTTTATGTATCATTGTGGTACTGATCCCGTATTATCACATATTGCAAATGGCATGCACGGTGTTATCATCGTTAAGCCGGCAGATGGGTACCCGACAGATGATGAAATTGATCGCGAATTTGTCATTATTCAAAATGAATGGTACAAATATAATGATTTAAATGACATGACAAATAACGAACCTTCTCAAGTCGTATTTTCTTCCAAAGCCCTTAATGAGGAAGATCAACCAAATACAGACGGAACAGTTGGCGCATTAATTGATGAACCGCTTCAAACAAAGGTAGGAGAAAAAGTGCGATTCTATCTTGCCAATATGGGACCGAATGAGTTTTCAAGCTTTCATGTGATTGGAACGATCTTAGATGATGTCTATATAGACGGTCACCCATACAATCACAATAAAGGAATGCAGACGGTCGGGTTGCCAGCAAGTGGTGGAGCGGTAATTGAATTTACGCTAAAAGAAGAAGGACAGTATAAATTCGTTACCCATCAATTTAACCATGTACAAAAAGGTGCAGCCGGTAAAATTATTGTCGAAGGTGAATAAGTGGTACAGACAGGCACGAACCCCTTTCTTGAAAGAGAATGGGGTTCGTTTTTGTCTGTGAACAGGACTCAACGCTTGGAGATAATAGCACTCCTATAAATCGGTAATACTACCAAAGATATATAATTTGGTAGGGAGCATGCGTATGAAAAAAGGAATCGTTGTTGTTATCCTGTATGGAGTTATTTTATTTCTAGCATTTTTGTTTCGGGAGCCATTACTAATTTGGTTGGATTACAGCGATTTTTCGCAGCTACCATTGATGTTTTTTCTTGCGATATTTTTTGCTGTGATTCCGGTCATTCCATTTACGGTTTTTGCTGGATTGATGGGGGTGAAGTATGGCGTCTGGATTGGTGCAACTATCAATTGGATAGGTTCAGTAGGGGCTGCAGTGATTTTTTTCGTGCTGGCTCGCCATTTTTTTGTTCAACAATTTCAGGCTTATATAGCAAGATATCAAAAGGTAAAAAAGTTTGATTATATTATTAGTCAACATGCATTTATTGCTGTTTTATTCAGTAGGTTGATTCCTATTGTTCCATCACCTGTGATCAATATTTACTCTGGTCTGAGCACCATGCAGTTTCGAATATATTTTATGGCAACTGCGATTGGTCAGATTCCAGCAATGATTGTTTTTGCTTATCTTGGAAACCAACTTTTCAGCTCGGTCCATTCTTTTACCCTAGGTATCTCCGTGTATGCTGGATTTGTATTTATGATGATGGTGTTGTATCGCTTTTGGTATAAACTTTCGCAACGAAAAGTGCAGGATGCAGAATAGGAAATAACAGCCTTCACGCTATTGACGAAGACTGTTATTTTACAGCTGATTTATTTTGCTTGTTTTAAATGATCGCTTTCCTTTACTTCGAGCGACAATAGAAACCGTTCGATTCGGTTCATAGCTTCCTGAAGCTGGTCAATAGAAGTAGCATAGGAACAACGGATATATCCTTCACCTGAAGCACCAAATGCATTTCCTGGAACGACAGCTACTTTCTCCTGATGCAGTAGACCTTCAGCAAACTGTTCCGAAGTGAGGCCTGTTTTCTTAATGGATGGAAAAACATAAAATGCTCCGCCTGGTGTATGACATTCCAAACCAATTTTATTGAGAGATTGGACGGTGAAATTCCTTCTCCTCCAGTAATTCTGCTTCATCTTTTCTACTTGGTCTGAGCTATTGCGTAACGCTTCAATCGCACCAAGCTGCAGCATGTAAGGTGCGCACATCGTTGTATACTGATAAATTTTAATCATTACACTGATAAATTCACTTGGTGCCGTTAAAAATCCTAAACGCCAGCCGGTCATTGCAAATCCTTTAGAGAAACCGTTAATTAAAATGGTTCGTTCATACATTCCTGGAATAGCGGCAAAGCTTGTATATTCCTGGTCATAGGCAAGCTCTGCATAAATTTCATCCGAAACAACAAGAAGATCGTGTTTTTCAACAACGCTCGCAATCGCTGTGAGTTCATCCTTATTTAAACATGTGCCTGTGGGATTATTTGGCGAACATAGTAAAATGGCTTTCGTTTTATCGGTAATGGATGCTTCGATTTGTTCTGGTGTTACTTTAAATCCGTTTTCTTCCTTTGTTGCGATTCGAACCGGGTTCCCACCGGCCATCGTAACGAGTGAAGCATAGGAAACAAAAGCAGGTTCAATAACGAGTACTTCATCACCTGGATTCAATATAGCCCGGAAAGCTAAGTCCAATGATTGACTGGCACCAACAGTTACAATCACCTGATTTTCGGCCTGATATTCCACGTGAAATCTTCTTTGCAAATAAGCGGTGATTTCTTGACGGAGCTCAAGCAAGCCAGCGTTGGCAGTATATGAAGTGTATCCATCCTGTAACGCTTCAATGGCAACTTCGCGAATATTCCAAGGCGTTATAAAATCCGGTTCGCCGACACCTAAGGAAATAACGCCTTCCATACTTGCCGCTACATCAAAGAATTTTCGAATGCCGGAGGGTTCTAAATCCATTGCTTTTTTGGAAAGATAGTTTTGATGATTTAAGCTCATGGAGAAATCACCATTCTACGGTCTTTGTCATCATTTCCTTCCACAATAAAACCATCATGTTTGTATTTTTTCAACATAAAGTGACTTGTTGTAGAGACCACGTTTTCAATCGTAGCCAGTTTGTTGGATACGAACAATGCAATTTCCTTCATGGTTTTTCCTTCGACAGTTACAGATAAATCATATGTTCCAGACATAAGATACAGAGAAGTAACTTCCGGGTTACGGTAAATCTGTTCCGCCACCTCGTTAAAACCAACACTTCGTTGCGGTGTCACTTTTACATCAATCATTGCCACGATCATTTCCTTACCCTCAATTTTATTCCAGTCAATAAGGGTCGGATAGCTTACAATAATTTTTTCATTCTCTAATTTCTTAACAATCTTTTGTACGTTTTCCTCCGTCATCGCCAACTGCATAGCAATGGATTTGGAAGATAGGCTGTGATTTTCTTCCAGTATGCCTAATATATTCAATTCTTCATTTGTTAGTTTCATAAAAATCCTCCTTCCAAGAGTTCCAAGATTCAATAATTCAGTTATTCAACTGTAATTTAAAAATTATAACACTTTTGAGTGATAATCTACAATAAATTATGCAAATGGTCAAATTCGTAAATAATTTATCAGATAATTCAAAAATGTGGAGAACATCAAGCGTCAGTAATGCTCCTATCAGAGAATTTGAAATCACTAAAATATGTGAGAAAGAAGGGCGGATAAAGTAGCCCTGTGGACAATTTTCGACAATTTTCAGCATAATTCGGGAAGTGACAGGCACGATATGTTATATTAATTTAGTAATCTGATAAGTTGCAGTTGGGAGTAATGTGTGGTGTCTGGTTTTAATGATCAATTTCTTTATTCTATTTTTATTATTGCATTGGGATATATTCTGAAGCGGTCGAACATTATTAAAGAGGATGATGGGGAAGGTTTGTCCCGAATTATTTTTAATCTGACGCTTCCGGCTCTGATTCTCGTTACATTTAATGATATTACTATCGAGTATTCTTTGTTTATGCTTATTCTTATCGCCTTTGTTTATGGTTTATTTTCAGCAGTATTAGGCATTTTAATTTTTAGAAACCAATCAAAGAATGCAAAAGGTATGCTCTCCATGATGGTGCCCGGATTTAATATTGGGCTCTTTGCCTATCCATTAGTGGAAGGCATCTGGGGAAGAGAAGGTATCCAGCATTTCGGCATGTTTGATGTAGGTAATTCCTTTATCGTATTTGGTGTATGTTACTTTATTGGTAGTTATTATGCAGGGGAAGGGGCTCGTTTGGATGTAAAAACGATGTTCATTAAGATGTCCAAGTCGATTCCCTTGATGACTTACATTGTTGTTCTTATCTTAAATTTAGCAGGTTTTAAGCTGCCAACGCTGATGATTGAAACAGCAGATATTATTTCATTGGCCAATATGCCATTATCGCTATTGTTGCTTGGTATTTATTTGAATTTTACGTTTGATAAGAAATACATAAAACTGATTTTCAAATACATGGCAGTAAAATATGTCGTTGGTATCGTTGTTGGGGTTGGATTATTTATCCTCTTGCCGTTCGATGATATGTTTAAATACACCGTGTTAATTGGTCTGATCCTACCAACGTCCATGTCCGTGCTGCCATATGCCGTCGAGTTCAATTATGATAAACGATTTGTCGGTACCGTATCCAATATAACGATTATTACAAGCTTTATCCTCATCTGGATTATCGCTAACTTTGTCATCTAACGGTGCCTGTCACTTCCCGGTTTTTGTCATATTTTGTTGAAGGATTCCGAATCAAAAAAGCAGATGGGACAATGAGTAACTTTTCATTGTCCCATCTGCTTTTTATTTTGATTTTGCTAAACGGTATATGCTTTTAATGGTTTCCATGTGCATGGCTTCATGGTAGAAGCTAAATAGGAAAGTTTCTCCGAGTGTGTTGAATGTTAGTCCACGGCTATTTGTGAATGGGGTGATAAGTTTTTCCTCCAGACGGCCTGTAAGAAATTCCTCTACTCTCGATTGTTGTTCTGTCAAAATGGTTTCAATTTCTGGAAGCAAAGGGGGAGCAATCTTCCAATCTGCAGGCTTCGTTCCAGGACTGAATAATTCTTTATACTCTACTGGTAGACCGGATTCTTCCCCAACCACTCCAAAGACAAGATTCTCCTGTACATAAGCAATATGTCCGAAATTCCATTTTATATTGTTGTTATACCCTTTTGGGACGACCTCAGAAGCATCTTCCGGTATCCGTTTGATCGATTTTTCCGTAATTCCTCTAACTTTACGCATATGGTGAAAAACAGTTTGTTCCAAAAGAAATTCCTCCTTTACTTCTATATATTAGTATTCTAGAGAAGTGAACTTTTTCCTTCTTTGTTTATATTTATTTTCATTTTAACTTAACTTAACTTTCCTAGTGTGGAACGGACAAAAAGGGTTGGTAGAATTAGGATAGTTGGAGAAAAAGTTCGCAAGATGTCTAGCGGTCTAAATAAATTAGACACTTCAATTTCATATCTACTAATACTTCCTGTTATAATAAGTTAATATCGATGAAAATTAGAACGTAAGGGATGATTGGTTTGGCAGAAACACATGTATTCTCTAAAGGTGAGGAAATTGCGAATGCAGTTACTCATGGAATCGGAGCGGTTTTAAGTCTTGTTGGGTTAGTTGTATTAATTGTTGCTTCGTCACTCCATGGTACAGCATGGCATATTGTCAGCTTTACAATCTTTGGGGCGACGATGTTTATCTTGTATATATCATCTACAATGGTTCATGCATTGAAACCTGGTAAGGCCAAGGATTTATTTGAAATCTTTGACCATTCCTCGATCTATCTGTTTATTGCTGGAACGTACACCCCATTTACATTTATTGTCATACAAGGTCCCATAGGTTGGACAATGTTTGGAGTAATCTGGGGTATTGCAATCGGAGGAATTGTTTTTAAAGCGTTTTTCGTTAAAAAATATTTGTTTACCTCAACAATTCTGTACGTCGTCATGGGCTGGATCATCACCCTTGGGTGGAGTCAAATTGTTGAAAATTTACATCCGAATGGCGTCGTTTTACTCGTCGTTGGTGGACTTTGCTATACTGTCGGTGCTGTTTTTTATGTATGGCGGGGTTTTAAATACCACCATTTGGTTTGGCATATATTTGTTCTAGCAGGAACAACGACACATTATTTTTGTGTATTGCTGTATTTATTACCATAGTACGAAAAAATTCAGGAATAATGCTATGACCTGCATGATGCACATAGCATTATTCTTTTATTATTTAAGGAATTGTATAGAAACAAATAAAATTAAATATACATAAAATACATCATGCATTTTAAGAAGGGGAAACACGATGGAAAACAACTGGGAAACAGCAACTCCATATCTATCCAAAATTAGAGTTACATCTAATCCAAACAATCAACCTGTAACCATACATGGAGATTCAGACGGGTTAAAATGTATAGGCGTTGGCACAGACGCAGCCGTTTTTCAATGTCTTTATGTTCCGTCCTACGCATTTAAACTCTATGCAGAAGATAAAATTTCTAAAGTTAATATCGAAAAAGAAGTTTATCGTACTTTAGGAGCGTCATCATTCTTTTCAACGTGCTTTGCTGCAACGGAAAACTATCTTGTTTTGAGTTTTGAAGAAGGACCGACTCTTTTTGATTGCCTCTTACAAGGAATACACATTCCAGAACGCGTAATTCTGGACGTGGAGGATGCACGACAATATATACGTGAGCAAGGGCTAAACCCACGTGATATCCATCTGAAAAATATATTAATGCAAAACGGGAGAGCAAAGATTATTGATGTTTCTGAATACATTCAACCAGGGAATGATTTTCGTTTTGAACATTTAAAAAAGGCATACGAAGATCACTATCATCGAATGGATAGCAAACCGGTTCCATTTTGGTTATTGGAAACGATTCGGAAATGGTATCATCAGCGGCAAAAGTATTTTTCGACGTATGAGGAATTTATGCAATTTGTTATCAAGCATACAACATTTAAAAAGTAATGTAGCTATGAAAAACTGCTGAACTTACAATTTGTAAATTCAGCAGTTTTGTTATTTTTCCGGGTCTGTAACGGTAAACGGGCGCATCATATCATAATCTTCATGTTCAAGAATATGGCAATGCCACACGTAATCACCGGTATATGGTGCAAATTTGGCAATGACGCGGGTGATTTGTGCAGAAGGTGCTGTCACCGTGTCTTTCCATCCGCGCTCGTTTGGTGCAGGTGCTTGAGGGGAGCCGGTGTAAATAATTTGCCCATCTTTGTTATAGCGTTCCAAATCAAATGGCTGATGGTCCAGTACTTGGAATTGAATCAAATGGATATGGATTGGATGGCCAAAGCCAGTAATATTAATCAATGACCAAATTTCTGTTGCACCGAGGTGCGGTTTTTCAGTAATGGGATCATCCCATTTTTTATTATCAAGTAATAAAAGGGGGCGTCCATATTTATCATTTGATCCGACTAATTTCAAATTACGAATCGTTGAAATTTTGTTCGCTTTCAATGAAGAGATTTGAGATAAATTTTGTGGGAGGCTACTTGTATCCTTCTGTTTGAGCGGCTTCGTTACCCGAAACTGCATGATATGAGCAAGGTCATTATTGGGATCGGCATCTGGACCAAGATTATTTTTTAATGTGACCCACTCACCCATATTTTTCGAAAAATCGATAATTACATCGACACGCTCGGAAGGCTGCAGGCGAATCTGATTTAGCTCCAACGTTTTTCGAAGTAAGCCACCATCTGAACCGATTTGATAGATTGGCTGTTCTGAATCAAGATAAATCTGGTAACCTCTTGTGTTTGATCCATTCACCATTCGAAACCGATATTTACGTGGTTCTACTTCCAAATAAGGCCAAACTTTTCCGTTTACAAGAATTGTTTCTGCGGCATATGCAGGGAGAATAGAAGGATTGGGAAGATTGTCCGCCGCATCTTCCGGCTGTACTGGATAAAATAGGGAGCCATCTGAGTTGAAAGTCCGATCCTGAATCATCAGCGGAATCTCATAATCGTCTGCAGGAAGGTTAAGTGCTTTTTCCTTCCAATCACGAATAATATACATGCCAGCAAGTCCTGCATAAACATTTAATCTCGTAATACCCATTGCATGGTCGTGATACCATAGCAAGGTAGCACGCTGATGATTAGGGTATTCATACACTTCTCTACTGAAAGAAGGACCAGTTTCTGCAAATCCACGTGTATACCATGCCTCCGGATATCCATCACTGTCCGGCTTTGTTTCACTGCCATGCAAGTGAACAACCGATCGCACAATAGGTATATGTTCCAAATGATGGATGGAGCGGTCAACCGGAAGGATATGCCTGTTGGGCAGATTGTTCATCCATTTTACATGTACCGCTTCACCTCGGTTTGTCTCAATCGTTGGTCCCGGAAACTGTCGGTTATAGCCCCACAGTTTCGTCGGTGGCAAATCTCTATGCAACTTTCGCCTGAATTCCTCCATGCCTACTTCATAATAAGCTCCTTCTTTTGTTTTCTTGTGCGGCTTTATTATCCCTATAATTGGCAGCGGATCCACGAATTTTTCAAGCACTGGACTCATTTTCTCATCTCCATTCCTAAGCATTTGTAATAGTAGATGACAAAAGCTCAGAAAATGGGAAGGCTAATGTAACGGTTTTGGGAAAATGGGTTACTGCTTTATGAACGGGTTGCGGTGAGGGATGCATCGAAAGGGAAAAATAAAAATATGAACTGATTATCTATTTAGAAGGATTTATAGGTGCATTTCCTAATCATGGATTTGCATCTTTTTTTATAGTTAAGCATAGGCAATGAATAAGGTTAAAAATAGATATTTGTGTTAAAATTTAATAGAGAATCATTTAAAAGTTTCAGGTTAAACGAATAAGTTGGAAAATCTATTTAAATAGTAGATTAACTTTTCACTTTTTTACAATAAATTGTTATAAGTTAATGTAATGGAAGGATTGTTCTGGATGGAAATCATAGGGGGATTATTATTCTTACTATCTGTCATGCTAATCATTGGTGTATTAACGACGAAGTTCTCTTCTCGATTAGGAGTGCCTTCACTTATTCTTTTCCTAATTGCTGGCATGATACTTAACAGATTTATTTTTTTTGAGGAAGTTCGGTTAACCCAATTTATTGGTACGTTGGCATTAATCATTATTCTATTCGATGGTGGTACCCAAACAAAATGGGGTAGAATACGGCCAATCCTTGTTCCTGCGACATCTCTGGCAACACTGGGAGTCTTCATTACAACGATTGTGACTGGTTTAGCAGCTATGTATATTTTGGATTTTTCATTATTGGAGGGACTTCTTTTAGGTGCTATCGTTGGATCAACGGACGCAGCAGCCGTCTTTTCGGTATTAGGAAATAAAAACTTCAATAAACGACTGACATCTACATTGGAGGCTGAGTCTGGTTCGAATGATCCGATGGCTGTATTTCTTACCGTTACGTTAATTGAAATGATTCAAATTCCCGACATGTCGATTTGGTCTGCAGTCGGAAGTTTTTTCTTGCAAATGGGTCTTGGCCTTGGATTAGGACTACTACTTGGTAAAATCACTGTTGTTGTTATAAATAATATAAAACTGGATATTTCCGGCTTATACCCTGTACTTGCAATGGGATCTGCTGTTTTCACGTATGCACTAACCGATTTCCTTGGAGGTAGCGGTTTACTCGCAGTTTATGTCATGGCCGTATTTGTTGGTAACAGTGATTTAACACACCGTTTTTCTATTTTAAGGTTTAATGAAGGTTTTGCCTGGATGATGCAAATTGTAATGTTTACCCTGCTTGGACTACTTGTCTTTCCGGAACAACTAACAGCAGTATTTTGGGAAGGGATTCTGATTGCCATTATTTTAATGTTTGTCGCACGTCCGATTGCTGTTTTTATCAGTATGCTGTTTATGAAATACGATGTAAAACAAAAATTATTTATTTCATGGGCAGGTTTAAAAGGTGCAGTGCCGATTGTGTTGGCTACCTATCCTATTTTATCGGGTCTGGAAAATAGTAATCTGATATTTAACACCGTATTTTTCGTTGTATTAATTTCTGCCTTAGTTCAAGGAAGCACATTATCCTGGCTTGCTGAAAAGCTAGGTTTAACGGAAGAGGAAGAGGATGGAAATGCAAGCATTGAATTAATCAATTTGGGGAATACCGACTCGGAAATTATGAAGGTAACTATACCAAAACGTTCCCCAGCGATTGGAACATCATTAATCGATTTGGAATTACCTGATGCGACATTAATTATTGGGATTACTCGAAAGAAAAAATTATTGACGCCAACAGGTACGTCTATCATTGAAAAAGGCGACACGTTATTCGTCTTGAGTGATAAGGAAAACAGGAAAAAAGCAAAAACAGCATTATTGGGAAATCAAAATAAGCGTGAACTTTAATTAATCGTTATGTCCTATAATCCCATGTGATTATAGGACATCTTTGTGATGTTTGAAAAATTTGTTCGGCAACAGTTAAATTTTAGGAATTCCATACAAAAAAATCAATTGACATGATATATATTATCGATTAGTATTATTCTCAGCATGAATAAAGTCTATCTTATTAATAGCCGTTGAGACGAGGGGTCAAGGATACGGTGGCAAACCAATCTGATTTAAACAATCAGATCATGGGGCCCAACCTGAGCACAAAATATTGCATTTTGTGAACGATAAGAGGATAAGCAGCTGATATTAATCGAAGCTTTCCTTAGGTGGTTGTAGGAGAGCTTTTTTGTGTGCCTAAAATTATTTTTTTGTTAGGAGGGTTAATGTTGGCAGAGAAAATTTTATTTACTTCAGAGCCTGTGTCTGAAGGACATCCCGATAAAATCGCAAATCAAATTTCGGATGCAGAACTGGGCGCAGAACTTGAGCAGAATCCCTTTTCAAGGGTAGCCTGTGAAGTGTTTGACACGACAAATACGGTTATTGTAGGTGGGAAAATGACCACTAGAGCCTTCATAGATATCGAAAAAATTGCAAGAGATACATTAATTGAAATAGGGTACACGGTATCATCGACATGATGAACGAATTGCAGGAGCGTGTAACGAAAAGTATTTCATTGGTTGATCAGGATAAGATGCCCTTGTTTGAAGCTTTAGTTCACTATGCAAAGCAAAAAGTAACCCCGTTTGATGTACCAGGTCATAAAATGGGTGCCCAAATGAATCCGTTGAAGATGGCACTTGGGGAAACGGCGATGCGGATGGATGTTAATTCTATGAAAGAGCTTGATCTATTAAGTCATCCTCAATTTGTCATTAAAGAAGCACAAGACTTAGCTGCCGATGCGTTTGGTGCCGATCATGCTTATTTTCTAGTGAATGGAACGACGATTGGCATTCATGCAATGATTATGGCAGCCTGTAAGCCGGGAGATACATTACTCGTACCCCGAAATTGCCATAAATCCGTCATGGATGGAATTATTTTAAGTGGAGTAAAACCAGTATTTATTAAGCCGGAAGTTGATTACCACTTTGGAATTTCCCACGGTATTTCGGTTTCAAATGTAAGAAAAGCTATCGAAGCGCATCCAGAAGCAGGGACGTTATTGGTTACCTACCCAACTTATTTCGGATCGATGAGCGATTTGGCAACAATTTGCCGGATTGCCCATGACCAGGATATGACGGTCATTGTTGACAGTGCGCACGGTGCCCATCTTGGCTTTATGTCAGAGGAGATGATCGATCCTATCTATGCTGGGGCAGATGTTGTAGCGGTAAGCATGCATAAAACTGGTGGCTCATTAACACAAAGTTCCATACTTCTCCTTAACAATAATAGAATCGCATCTAAACAGATTCGAAAAGTACTGGATATGCTGCAAACAACGAGTGCAAATTACTTGCTTATGAGTTCGTTGGATGTAGCAAGGAGGGAATTGTCTCTCTACGGAAAGAAGCGTTACAGTCAGTTACAATCAATTATAGAAGAAGCGATCAATGAAATTGAGTCGGCTTCAAACTATGAAATATTGAAAGCTCCCTATGTAAAAGACCATTATGATCAATCGTATGATTGGACGAAATTAGTCATCCGGGTGAATGGTATTGGTTTAACTGGATTCGAAGTATATACCCTTTTAAAAGAAAAATACGGAATACAGATGGAACTCGCTGAAGGCTATGTTATCATGGCCATAGTTACTGGATCGGATACAAGGGAATCGATTGAAAAACTTGTTTTGGCTTTAAAGGATATTGAAAAAAACCTTGGTCACCGTTCTATGATTATGCTGCCACATGTTACAGCAGATCAGGTTAATGAACTCGTTATAAGCCCAAGGGATGCATTCTATGCTGCCCAGGAGTCAATTACTATTGATGATGCTGTTGGCAGAATATGTGCAGACACATTAATGATCTATCCACCGGGGATACCACTTGTGATTCCAGGGGAACGGATATCCACGGATATCCTCAAGCAATATCATTATTATCGTAAGACGTTTGGCAATGTGTTAACGGAATCTAAAGAAACAAACCATATAACAGTTATAAAGGAGAATGCGTAAAATGGGATTAGAAATAAAGGCATTAGGGAGACATGTTTTAATTGAGTTTTACGGTTGTCCAAGCGAAGTGATTGAAGATCATGCCTTAATTGAAAAGCATATGCGTGGAGCGGCAGCTTATTCTGGTGCGACGATTGTTGAATCGGTTTTCCATCATTTTAATCCATATGGAGTTTCAGGTGCCGTCATTATTGCAGAATCGCATTTAACCATTCACACATGGCCGGAATATGGTTTTGCTTCTGTAGATGTTTATACTTGCGGCGATTCCGTAAACCCTTGGAAAGCAGCTGATTACTTATCTGAAAAACTGCAAGCCAAAAAAACCGAATCATCTGAAGTACCTCGTGGAATGGTTGATAAAATTCGCCAATTTGCGGAACAGGAAATTGAAGAGGTAAGAGTGAAGCCAAAAGAAGAATTAGAGGGTGTAAAGTAATGAATTGGTATACCGAACAATGGAGTAACGATTGTAAATTCTCCATTGCCTATGATAAGAAAATATACAGTGAACAATCATCCTTTCAACAAATTAATTTCTATCAAGGAAAAGAATTTGGTACATTTTTCACATTGGATGGATTGATGATGGTAAATGAAAAAGATGAATTTATTTATCATGACATGATTGTACACCCTGCATTTGCAACAAATCCGAACATCAAAAAGGTTTTGATTATTGGTGGGGGAGATGGTGGAACAGCACGTGAAGTGTTACGTTATCCAAACGTAGAAGAAGTGGTTATGGCAGAAATTGATGAGCGGGTTTTTCGATTATGTCAACAATATTTGCCAGTGACTGCCCGCGGTGTTGAAGAAGATAGCCGGATGAAGTTGCGCTTTGAAGATGGCTTGGAATATGTACGAAACGCGCCGGATCAATCGTTTGATCTGATCTTGGTTGATTCCACAGATCCAGTCTCTGTAGGTGAAGGACTGTTTACGAAGCCATTTTATAAGGAATGTTATCGCGTATTAAATGCGGATGGTATCTTGATTAACCAGCACGAATCGCCATACTTTGCTGAATATGCTGCCAATATGAAAAAAGCACATACGAAGATTAAAGATATTTTCCCAATTACGCATGTATATCAATACCATATGCCCACCTATCCATCAGGCCATTGGCTATTTGGGTTTGCATCAAAGCGTCTAGATCCCCTCAAGAATCTAAACGTGAAAGCCTGGGAGCAGTTCGGACTTAAAACGAAATATTATAATACCAATCTCCACATTGGGGCCTTCGGTTTGCCGAATTACGTGAAGGAGGCTCTCAATCGGTGAAGAATAAATCGTTAAATGTAAGTACCTTCATTGGTTGTGAAAATTCATACAAAGAAGCGGAGGTTGTCTTATTTGGTGTGCCATTTGACGGTACAACAAGTTTCCGTCCAGGGACTCGTTTTGCTATGCAGCATATCAGACCGGATTCTTATGGACTGGAAACCTATTCCCCGTATTTAGATAAAGACCTGGAAGATACATCTATTTTCGATGGTGGAGATTTAGAATTGCCTTTTGGAAATACAGGTCGAGTAATCGAACAGATTTTTGAATACAGCCAGGAAGTCTTGCAGGATGGGAAGAAGTTTCTCATGGTAGGCGGAGAGCATCTGGTTAGTTTACCTACGATTAAGGCAGCACATGAAAAATATCCAGAGTTGCATGTGATTCATATCGATGCCCATACAGATCTTCGAGAAGATTATTTAGGAGAAAAGCTTTCCCACGCGTCCGTTATTCGCCGGAGTCATGACTTTCTGGGAGATGGACGGATATTTCAATTCGGGATCAGGTCCGGACTGAAGGAAGAGTTCGACTGGGCAAAAGAGCATACGTATTTAGAGCGGTTTTCCCTTTATACGTTAAAAGAGAAAATAGGTGAACTAAAAGATGTTCCCGTATATATAACCATGGATTTGGATGTTCTTGACCCTGGTATTTTTCCTGGGACAGGGACGCCTGAACCCGGTGGAATCACCTATCGAGAACTGCTGGAGGCAATCCAGCAAATGCAAGCTTTAAATCAAATTGTAGCAGCTGATGTGGTAGAACTTTCACCAGCCTACGATCCATCAGGTGCTTCAACAGCGATGGCATGCAAAACGATTCGAGAACTTTTACTTACGTTAGTAAAATAGAATTTATTATGTATTAAAGAAAATACACCGTTCATTCGGTGTGTTTTTTTATCATGTCAACTTGTTTACGTCTTACCCAAATAGGATGTGAGTCTAGGATCAGTCCCATTTTTTACGAAAGGTGTCGTTTAGCTTGGGACCGACACAGGACTCATATCCCTATTGTGTTCTTTGTTCCTGCTTTTCTTCCTCTGAATGTTTGTTGTTATTATTAACTTGCTGCAGTTTTGCTTCTATTGACTTTATAATTAATTTGTTGGTTCTTAACAACGTACGGTCTGTCTCTTGCTCCAGTTGTTTTTGCAGAAGTACTTGAAGAATAACTAGACCTTTTATTTGCGTAGAATTGGAATTTTTATTGAAAATGGTACTTTCATCATTTTCAATTTCCAAGTTCTCAAATGACGTTTTAGCTATAGAATCCACGCTTATTTCATTAAAATAATCGACATCCAGAATGTTATAATCCTGACTTTCCATGTTCTCTACTTCATCCCAAACAGAAGAAATATCATTGACGACACGTTCCCACGTATAGTGTTTTTCAGCTAGGGTGCGTCCGTATTTGCCCATTTCTTCCCCTTTTTCCGGATTGGAGAGAAGGTAAGATAAATGTTCAACAAATTCTCCTGGGTCTTTTGGATTTTCTACCAATATCCCATTCTTATAGGGTTCAATTACTTCTTTATTTCCACCTCGGTCTGTTGTAATGATCGGTAATGCTGCTGCCATGGCTTCATAGTGGACTCGAGCTAGAGGCTCTTGCCATTGGGAAGTACAAACAAAAATGTCAGAGGCAACGAACCATTCATGGATTTTATCTGGAGATACAAAACCCGTTTGAATGACCGGGATTGGAAGTCGCTCAGCAAGTGCTCGAACATAGGCAATATAATCGGTTACGGAATTATTGCTGAACCATTTACTTCCCATAATAACGAGAGCAATATCTTCATGTTTTTGTGCCAATTCAGGAATCGCCCGAATCAGTACATCGATTCCTTTATTAGGGGAAAGTCTACCGGCGAATAAGATAACTTTTTTTGAGGAAAGATTATGCGCTTCACGCATCTTCGTTCTGATTATTTTTGCTTCTTGCGAATAGGATGGTACGAAACGATCCAAATCGACTCCGGAATAGATGGTTTGAAGCTTAGGAGCGGCATCAGGGAACAAATCTTTAATCGTTTTGCCTATATAATTACTGATCGTAATTATTTTATCGACGTTCTTTACAGCAAATGCTCCCTCCGTTGCATCAATTTTTTCAGGTTTAAACATGTCATTATGCATACTCAAAACAATTCTGGACTTAGGTGCCAGTGTGCGAACGGAATTTACTAAACGTGGCCGGTTGAAAATATGAATCAAATCATAATCTTCCTGTGATGCGTTGAAGAATTGGATGACATTTTCCCGGTAAATCTCCAATAGACCACCATCGACCCGAATGTAGCGGATATCATCTTGGACTTCATCATTAGGAAGTGATTCGTCACTTCTTCCCAACACCGTTATTTGGTGTTTTTTCTTTAATGCTGGTAGTGCTCCGTCGATATACGTTTGAATAGCCCCACCACGAATGGCTGGAACGGGCAATTTCTCCGTACAAATGATTAAAATTTTCATGTTGTTGTTTTACCTCCTTTCCGATCTTTGGCTAATTCCTCTAGCACAGGCCATTTTTGCTTATCGAGTTCAATGATTAACTGTAATTCCTGATCTAATTTCTCAGTCATAAATATGGTGGGAGAGTAGACGATATCTTTTATATTCTTATAAAACAAATTTGGCAATGATAAATCGATGAGTAACATCTCATATGATTCATCCGTAATTGGATTAGCTTGCTCGTAAGCTTGAATCATTTCTCTTATCCAATTTATATCCCATTTTTCAAGATAATACATTCGATCGATAATCAGTTTTCTTAAATCACGAATCGTGATGTCGAATGACACACCATCCAAGTCAATAATCCACATTCTATCATCAGCAAATTGGGAATTTCCCCATCCATAGTCTTGGTGAGCAAGACCAGCTTCCTGTGTGCCCATGGCAAGTATTTTGTGATAGGGTG
Source organism: Oceanobacillus longus (assembly GCF_042650085.1). Classification (NCBI taxonomy): domain Bacteria; kingdom Bacillati; phylum Bacillota; class Bacilli; order Caryophanales; family Bacillaceae; genus Oceanobacillus; species Oceanobacillus longus. The sequence goes on from NZ_JBHSAO010000001.1 coordinate 258,527, forward strand.
AATTTGCTAGTTGAATGCGTGCTTCGCGAGCTTGATTTTCAAACATGTCGATTGCAGATAAGATCGTTGCGCTTGCCGGCATATCACTGTAGGCTGTTGCGATATCCCGAAACCAGCCCAATTTTTTCTCGATTCGTTCATAGGTTCTTGGCCACCGATGAAGTCGGGAGACATGTTCTGCATCAGCTGGAGGTACGTATCCATGTGATCGTCTATGAAATTCCCCTAAAGCATAGCAAAGCATTTTCGTACCTTCCAAATCTTCCGAGACTGGTTGTAGTGTCTCAATCCATTTTGCTACAAACCAAATTTTCCCTCCCATTTCAACATAGTTTTCTCCTTCTACTGTTTGAATAATTGCTGGCACGTTTGCCTTTTGTACCTTTACTAAATATTCTTGAGCACCAAGGCTAAATTTGCTGTGAGCCGGTCTACGGTGTAATAACTTCAAACTAAAAGGACCTTGATCGGTGTCAATTTTCCAAATGGCACCGCCTTGTTTATCCTTCGTTGCCATAACCGCCATATGATGAACACTAAACTCGTAAAACTTCAATACTTCCTGTGTCATATCCTCGATATACGCTGGAACATAAAGAGAGTCTGAAGCAATCTCTTCTGCCCATGGTTTTATTAATTGATCTGCCATTATTTCACCTCCGTAGTAAGTATTCTATTCAGGCAAAAAGAGAAAGTATAGATTGATTACTTACAAATAGAGAAAATAGACAATTTATTAAGGGAGTGTATCAAGTAGCCGTACGCCTTATTTGTGCTTTTCTACTTATTCGCCGTTACTGATTTTGGAAATAGCAATATATTAATCGTACGACTTGTTAATAAGTGGGGAGATATTTTATGAAAATTTTATTCATAGGGATGGGTTACGTTGGTACGACAATGGGAGCGGTATTTGCAAACGCAGGCCATGAGGTTTCAGGTTTAGACACTGATAAAGAAAAGATAGCTTCGTTAAAGAAAGGAGAACTCTATTTTTACGAGCCGGGCTTACAAGAGATGCTAAGAAATCAAATTTGTCATGAACGGTTAAGTTTTACAACAGATGTAAAAGAAGCGATCGAAAACCATGACATTCTCTTTATTACAGTTGGCACACCTTCCCTCGAGAATGGGAATGCTGATTTAACCTATGTAAAAAAAGTTGCTCAAATGATTGGGCGTTATAAGAACAGGGAGAAAACAATTGTAGTAAAAAGCACTGTACCAATTGGGACGACAAATAAAGTGAAGGAATGGATTAACGAAGAAAGTGCTGATTTAAACCCCGTGCATGTAGTAATGAATCCAGAGTTTTTAAGAGAAGGAAATGCATTGCAAGATGCTCTTTATCCAGACCGTATCATAATAGGTAGTGATGATGAAGAGGCACTGAAAGCAATGCTCAAACTTTATCAAAGCTGGAATTGTCCGATTTTACAAACGACTGCAATGGCTGCAGAAACGATAAAATATACTTCCAATGCTTTTCTCGCAACAAAAATATCTTTTATCAACGAAATGGCAAAACTTTGCGATACACTCGGAGTTAATATTAAAGATGTATCAAAAGGGATGGGATTGGATGATCGTATTGGCCCCCACTTCTTAGAGGCTGGACTCGGCTATGGAGGTTCCTGTTTTCCAAAAGATGTCAAGGAGCTCTTGGGCACAGCTGATGCCTATCAACGTCCACTTGGTCTTTTAAAAGAAGTGGAGAAGATTAACAGTAATCAAAGCTCCTATTTCTTAGAAAAAGTAAAGAAGAGTTTTGATACGCTAGAAGGTAAAAGAATTGCTTTATTTGGATTGGCTTTCAAGCCTCATACAGATGATACGCGTGAATCGGTATCCTTACCGATTATAGACCAATTGCTGAAAGAAAAGGCAAGTGTTGCTGTACATGATCCGGTTGTTCATCTATCAAAGGATTGGATAAATAAAGGGATAAAACAATACAGTGACCCTTATGAAGCGGTAAAAGGGTCCGATGCAATTCTTATTTGTACGCATTGGCCGCAATATGAAGAACTGGATTGGGAGAGAGTACGGCATCTCGTAAATGAGCCATCTATTTTTGATGGAAGGAATATGCTAGATGCTGCAAAAATAAAAGAATTCAAGTTTCATTATAAAGGAATTGGTTATTCCTAATGACCGTTTACAGAAAGGATGAGAGAAATGAAGGGTTTAATCCTGACCGCAGGAAAAGGAACTAGATTAAGGCCTTTAACGTATACAAAGCCTAAACCCTTATTGCCAGTTGCAAATCAATCCGTAATTAATTATGGAATAGATCATTTATACAATATCGGCATACGGGAAATAGGCCTCGTAATACAACCAAATGATGAGGAAATATTTAAGAACCATGTACAGTCCAGTACGAGTAAAGATATACGGTTTCATTATATCTATCAATATGAACAAAAAGGCATTGCGCATGCAGTTGGTAAAGCTGAAGATTTTATCGGATCAGACTCTTTTGTTTTATTATTGGGCGATAACTTGATAGAAGAACCGTTAGATTTATTAATGGAGTCATTTCATAAAGAAGATATCCACGGTACGGTGTTGGTGACGAAAGTAGAACACCCTAAAGATTATGGAATAGCAGAAATTGAGGATGGGAAAATCAAAACCTTGGAAGAAAAACCAGCAAATCCGAAATCTGATTTGGCTGTGATTGGTGCTTATATATTTAATGGAAATATCTTTAAGGCTATCGATTCGATCTCCCCTTCAGCAAGAGGTGAATATGAAATTACTGATGCCATCCAATGGATGATTGATCATGGTTATTCCATCAATTATATAAAAACGAACGAACCTACCTTTGATGTGGGAACGATGGAACGTTGGCTTGAGGCCAACCAGTGGATGCTTAAGAAAAGTCCTACACAGTCGGATCATGATTTCGAAGAAGAAATTACTAGAAATTCGATTATCATTCCACCAGTCATCATTGGAGAAAATTGTGAAATTAGCAATTCTGTAATTGGCCCATACGTATCAATTGAAGCAGGTGTGACAATAAAAAAATGCACTCTAAAAAACAGCATCGTTCTAAAAGGTTCTTGCTTGAAAAATGTACCGTATGAAATTACGGATAGTGTATTTGGAGAGAAAGCAAAACTGATTGGAAAAAATATTAAAAAAAATACAATTTATGGGGTTTTCGGTGATGAATCAACCTTACATTTTTCAAACTCCAACTCAAAAAAGAAAAAGTAATGGAAAAGGAACCCCTAAAATTTAGAGGTGAGATCATGATTCTAGTAACTGGCGCAGCAGGTTTTATAGGTGCGCATTTGTCGAAACGTTTACTTCTTCTTGGGTATCCAGTAATCGGAATCGATAACATGAATGATTATTATGATGTGGAATTAAAGGAAAATCGCTTAAAATGGTTATCCGATGAAAACTTTACTTTTGTGAAAATGGAACGGGAAAATCAAGATCAAATAAATGCGTTATTTAAAGAGTATCAACCTTCTATCGTTATCGATCTAGCTGCTCAGGCAGGAGTGCGTTATAGTTTAGAGAATCCACATGCGTATATAAATTCAAATATCGTCGGTTTCATTCATATACTTGAAGCTTGTCGCCACCATAACGTTGATCATCTGATCTATGCATCTTCAAGTTCGGTCTATGGAGCAAACACAAAATTACCATTCTCCGTTCATGATAATGTCGATCATCCCGTAAGCTTATATGCCGCTACCAAAAAAGCAAATGAACTGATGGCTCACACGTATAGCCACCTCTATGGATTACCTACAACTGGCCTCCGATTTTTCACTGTATATGGACCATGGGGACGCCCGGATATGGCATTATACCAATTCACCGAAGCGATACTGGAGGGGAAACCGATAAAAATATATAATCATGGAAACATGGAGCGAGATTTTACCTATATTGATGATATTGTGGAAGGCATTGTAAGGATTATGAATCATTTGCCGAACTCGAACGCGAAATGGAGTGATAATCCAGATGCCAGCAGTCGTAATGCACCGTATAAAATTTACAATATAGGGAGCAACACTCCGGTCAAATTAATGGATTTTATTGCTGCAATTGAAAACAAACTCGGTGTTGAAGCCAAGAAAGAGTATCTGCCATTACAGAGTGGGGATGTCCTTCAGACATATGCGGATATAGATGATTTAATTAAAGACGTTGGCTATAAACCTAGCACTTCCATTGAAGAAGGTATAAGTGAATTCATTGATTGGTATAAAGATTATTACGGTTATAAATGATTCCATCCGTAAAACGAGTAATTGATGAGCGCGTTTCAGTAAAATGAATGCGCTTTTTTGTGTTTAGAAAAGGAACTAATATCATAAGCAGAATGATGAAATGTTACAAATTACAAATTATTAGCAGAAATATATCAATTTACTACTATATTTAATAATCGCAAATATACTAGAAAAGAATTGGGTAGCCTGTCAAATTTGTCTAAATTGGGCTTACACCGGTTTATAAGAAATAAAATGGCAGTTGTCAGTTTATTTATTTTACTCATTATTATTATGATTTGTGTCATGGCACCCGTATTCACAACTATTGATCCAGAAGAAACGAACCTATTATTGATTGAAAAGGGACCAAGTAATGAGCATATTCTAGGTACAAATGGAACAGGTCAAGATAACTTTGCGCGTCTTTTGTATGGTGGGCGTGTGTCTTTAATTGTAGGTTTTAGTGCGATGTTCTTTACGCTGATTATCGGAGTTATTCTTGGTTCACTTGCTGGCTACTATGGTGGAAAAGTCGACAATGTTATTATGCGGGCAACGGATATTATGCTTATGTTGCCATTTCTCGTCCTTGTGCTGACAATTATGGCGATTATTGACAAAGTGACGATTGGATTATTCGTGACGATTATTGCGCTAACGTCGTGGCCTAATTTAACTCGTATTATTCGAGGGACGTATTTATCATTACGTGAACAGGAGTTTGTTCTAAGTGCACGTGCTATAGGAGCGACGGACTTCCGTATTATTTTTAAGCATTTTATCCCAAATGCAATTGGACCAATTGTCGTTAATGCGACACTAATGATGGCATCATACATTATCATTGAGTCTGGTCTAAGTTTTATTGGATTTGGTATTCCTCAGCCGACACCTACATGGGGAAATATGATCTCTGAAGCTCAAAATATACGAATATTGCGCAACCATCCCGAAGCATGGATTCCACCGGGGTTAGGAATATTGATAACGGTTCTGTCTATTAATTTCATTGGGGATGGTTTACGGGATGCATTTGATCCGAAGAGTAATCGGAGATAGACCTTCGTGCTTGTAATTCATGCAAAAATCTAGGGAATTACAAGCCATTCTTTATTGGATAAAGGCTAATAGACTCATTTTAAAAGGAAATAGGGAACAAATGTAGAATTATTATATTGAGGCCTTAACCAATATAAGACCGAGCACAATACAAGAAGGTGGGAATACGCATGAGCTCGTTATTTATTTTTTCCAAATACATAAGTGAAAATAAGAAGATATTGGCTACCAAAGTTGTAAATGGAGTAATTCGAAAAGGAAAGTTAGATGTTCCAAAATGGGAAGAAGAACAGGCAATGGAGATGTATGATGATTTATTTAGATTTTTGGGAGAATCACTTATTGATAAGGATGAGAAGGAGATCCCAGATTTACTATTGGAATGGAGTAAGAAAAATTCAGAGATGCAAGTATCCTCTGGAGGCAGATTATCAGAGATTATTAATCGCTATCCACCTACCAAAGAAATCTTTAATGATATTTTAACTGGGTTGAGTATAGAGTTTGGTTTGTCTATCCGGGATCATGCGTATATTTTGAAACGGATTGATAAAATGTTGGACGCTAGTTTAAATGAAACCTTCCTTTGGTATAAACGCCTTTCCGATAAACAGAGGGAAGATACAGAAAAAGAAGTCCTGAAGTTGTCTGCACCAATTGTGCCGATTCAAGATGGAATCGTTATTGTACCCTTAATCGGATATATTGGGAGAAATAATGCAAAACATATTATGGACAACGTTGTTCCAAAAATTGCTGAACTAGAAGTAGATCATGTGATAGCAGATTTCTCGGGAACATTAACCATTAATGAATACATTTCAGATTTAATACATCAAGTAGGAACAACACTGCGCTTGATGGGTATACACGTAGTTATTACAGGCCTTCGTCCAGATATTGTACAGACAGTTATACATAGTGGTATTGATTTATCCGACGTTGAATCTTTTGCAACGGTGAAGCAAGCTGTAGAGAATATATAATAGGACAAAGTAAGGGCACACTATGACGACGTGTGCTCTTGCTTTGTGTATAGGGTTTTACGTCATATTTTATAAATGTATTCGGTCTTTTCGTTTACTATCCTTTCGACATGCATGAAATTTATGTTAGACTAGTGAGAATTCCTCATGTTATAAATCTTACTGACATATCGTAATGAAATTACATAATTGACTTCTATAAGTAGAAAGGTGAAAGTGATATTAATGGAACAAATCAACAGTACGTTTCCATTGCCTATGTTTAGTATAAATAAAAACCTCGATGTATTAGGTTGCTCTTCAGAGGTTTCTGAAACATTTCATGAACCTGATTCTTTGCTTGATATTATTGATGTGGAAAGCCGTGCTAAAGTCAAAACGTCCATTCATCCTGACATCAAAAAGACATATCTTGAAGTAGATATGGTGGGAAAATTAGGAGAAGTGATTTTAACAGACCTTTATGTAAAGTGGAACAGCGGTTTTTATGGAGAAGTACTAATTATAACGAAAGATCGGGCTATGGAAAAAGTCACAAATCAATTAGATACGTTGCAGCGTAGACTAAAGGAAAAGAATTTAGAACTCTTAAAAGAAAGAGAAAAAATGGATGAGCTCTTAGAAGATAATATAAAACTATCTGCCCCCTTTATTGAAGTTACACAAGATGTAGCACTTATACCATTGTTTGGCGATTTAGATGAAAACAAGGTTGACGAAATTAGAGTCAACACGTTAAATATGGCATATTCATGTGAAGCGAATAGTCTATTAATAGATTTTACTGCAGTAGGTGGAATTGATTTTGAAGGTCTTTCCGGATTAAAAAATTTGTTTAAATCGCTCCAAACTTTAGGGAAAGAAGTCATTATAACTGGCATTCATCCTAAACAGGCACAGCGTCTTCATCATTTGGACATTCGCCTAAATATAAGATTCATTCAATCCCCCCAGGTAGCTGTTAAGGAATTGTTTAATAAAGTTTCCTATCAAACCTAAGGAAACCGTTAGCTTTGAGTTTCTTTATGAGCAATATATGAGGACCTTAATTAAATGTATTCAATTTTTATGTGAAGAAAGGAAACACGGGTTTAATTAATTATTCAAATGATTCATGCAACCGATTTTTTCGGTGAATTGGATTCGAACAAGTACAGTACAGAACTTTCCGTTAATAATAAAAAAAGCAAAAAGGCAAGCCGTTGTACATGCCGGCTTGCCTTTATCTATTTGTTTCCTATTAATTATCCGCGTCGTCCGCCTCTGCCACCACGTTTTGATTCAGTGCTGCGTTTGAGGGTATATAAATTCTCTTCGCTCGACTTTAAGAAACTAGCCATTTTATCTTCAAAACTTTCCTTTGGTTTGAAATTTCCTCTTGGACGTGAGTCTTTGGAATTTCTGTTTCCCTGACGTTGTGGACGCTGGGAATAGCCTTCAGGTCTGTCGATTGCTTTTTTAATGGATAAGGATGTCTTACCTTCCTTCTCACTGATTACTTTTACTTCAATTTCATCGCCAACTGTAAGATGATCATTTACATCCTTTACATAGCTATCAGCTACTTCACTGATATGCACGAGACCAGTGGTACCTCCGGGTAATTCTACAAATGCTCCAAAATTAGTGATACCTGTAACCTTACCTTTTACCTTACTACCTATTTCGATTGACAAAAAATTTCCCCCTCAATATTGATAACACACTTATTATACCAAGGATGGATTACAATATCAATTGGAGGAATTAGGTTATTTGAATTACATTATATAATTGATCCTATAACCGTTTAATATACGAAATCGAATGGTTTAGCACCAGTTATTAATACTTGGTATAATTCACAATACCCTGTATAATCTTCATTAGAAAGTGAAATCGAAAGGAGTGGATGACATGGCAAAGAAAAAGATTGCTTTTGTTACAGATACGACGGTTTATCTAACAGAAGAATTACGTTCCCACCCCGATGTATATGTTGTTCCAATGGTTGTTATTGCCGAGGGAAAAGAATACGAAGATGGAGCAGATCTGTCAACAGATCAATTATATGACATCATTCGAGAAAATAAAGAGGTACCTAAAACATCGCAGCCTTCTGTCGGCAGATTTAAAGATTTGTACGAACAATTGAAAGAAGACTATGACGATGCAATAGCAATTCATGTTTCCTCCAAATTAAGTGGGACAATTTCCAGCTCCACAGCAGGTAAAGATCAAGCAGATTTTGATGTAGAAATAATTGATTCCTTATCACTCTCCTTTGCAATTACCATGCTTATCGAAAAAGGGATAAAATTAGCAAATCAGAATGTGGATAAGACTATTATTGCCAATGAACTTCGGGAGGAAGCTTCCAGATCGCAAAATTTAATTCTGCTTGGAAGTTTGGAACAGTTATATAAAGGTGGGAGAATGTCAGGAGCACAATTTTTATTAGGTAATCTCCTCCAAATCAAACCGATTCTTTCAATCAATTCGGGTGGGGAACTTGGGATCTATGAGCGGGTCCGTTCAGAGAAAAAGGCAACCAAGAAACTGGTCGTATTATTAAAACAATCATGTGATGAAAACGAGGTTACACAAGTAGGCATCATGCAAGGTAATACAATAGAGAGAGCAAAAGAATTGAAGCAAATGATTGAACAGGAGATCCCTGGGATGGAGATTATCGTTGGAGATATCAGTTCATCACTAGCAGTACATGCAGGTGAAGGAACTTTGGCCGTTTTCTGGAATCCAAAAAAATAACCGGTTTTATAGATTTCCAAAAAAGATAGCTTCTTTTCCGAAATCGTAATATAATAGAAGTCTAATACGAATTACGAGGAGACAACCAATGTCTGGTGAAAAGAAACTTAGCACAAGAGAAATTGTACAGCAACAATTGGAAAGAAAAAAACAAGCACAAGCGGATAACAGGAATAAAGGCAATGCGAATAGTACGACAAAACGCATGCAAAGCCAACAAACCAAAAAACCGAGTAATACGCGTAGGAAAATGGGTAGTTAATTCATCGGGTTGAAATAGTGAAGTACTTGGTAGGAGTTAATCACTCCTGCCTTTTTTGTGTGATTCTATAATGGAAGGGCGCTATTCTTTATAAGAATTGCGCCCTTCTTCTATCAAACTTTATTTAAATTATTCAACAAGGAGTCTAGTTCCTGGCTGCACGCTATTGTCTTGTTGGAGGATAAACCATTTATTTTTGCGAGCGACAACATTTCATTCCTCTTTCTTACGATCATTAAGACGATTGATTCCCTATCAATCTTATTTTCTTCTACCACCATGATCTTCACCTTCACCTTTTATTAAAATTAACACGCTTTGCATTATCTCAAATAAAAAATGAAAAATAAATAGTTTCGACAAAGGTAGACAAAAAGATATATCATTTAGCAAAATAATCATCTTTTTCAACAAAAAAAGAGTTGTATTAGCTAAATTATAGTTTGTCAATTTTAAAAAGGTAACTTCGCAAAAATGACATAAATTATTTGACAAATTTATGAACAATATGAATAATATAAAGAAAGGGGATGTTTGAAATGGATGTTAATGTCAAATTATTAAAAGCAACTTCCTATATATGTGGAACGTTATTAACAATTGGGATGGCAATTTTCTTTTACAATTATTTTGTAAGCGGTTCCTCCCCGTGGACTGCTATAGGCATTGGTACAGTGATGGGTGCGACGTTTATATTTATTATGGGGATTTTCCTTGTAGCAACAGAAGAGACAATTGGAGGCAAGAAAGAGCAGGGGAGACAACTTTCGTAAATCTTGAAGAATCGCCCGATATAAAAGTGTCTATCCATTTGATAGGCATTTTTTAATGGAATCACAAGTGGTTGTGAACGGCAGCATTTCCACCACAGATAGTTTCACGGACCGAATCACACACCATCAAAACATAAAAAAACGCCTGGACCGAAATCCAAGCGTTGGTTTTTAAAGGTAACCCCATACCATTACAAGTAAAGAACCGAATACGGTAATTAGCGCAATGAAGATACCGTAATACAGACTTGTATAAATTGCTTTTTTATCTTCGCCTTCACCGGCATGCATGAATATGAGAAGCTGCACGCCAGCTTGTACGAATGCTGTTACGATTAGGATTGTTATGCCCAATTCAAATGACATATCTAAAAAGTATACACTAAGTGCTACTACCGTAAGTAGCATGGAGAATACAAAGCCATTGACTTGTTTCATTGGAAATAATTCTTTCATGTTACATCATTCCTTTCAGGTAAATGAAGCTGAAAATGAAGATCCACATGACGTCAAGAAAGTGCCAGTATAATGAAAAAATAAATGATTTATTAGCTGTTTGAGGAGTCAGGCCTTGTTTTCTAATTTGCAGGAAGATGAAAAGACCCCAGAATAAACCAAATGTAACGTGGGCACCATGTGTACCGAGCGTCGTTAACAGCATACCTGTAAAGGCACTTGTTTGCAGTGTTGCTCCAACGTGATAGTAATGGATAAACTCATAAATCTCAACCCCAAGGAAAGCAGCGCCAAGCAGAAGGGTAATGGCTAAGAATCCAAGCATTGCTTTCTTGCGGCCAAGTCTCATTGCGTTAACGGCAAGTCCAATTGTGAAACTACTCGTTAAGAGCAATATTGTTTCGAATAATACAGGTGTTATCTCAAAGATTTCAGCTCCACTAGGACCACCTCCTATACGATTTTCATAAATAAAGTAGGAAGTGAATAATGTTGCAAAAAGCATAATCTCAGCCCCTAGGAAAATCCAAAAACCTAATATATTCAGGCGATTTTGTTCGGTGCTGTATTCAAGAGGCTGTGTAGAATCTATCTTCATTTGTTAGCACCTCCAAATGTATCTTCTGTTTCTTTAATTTCTTCAGTTGAAATATAACGTCCATCATCTTTTTCAAATGAGCGATATGCCATGCATCCAAGTATTCCTAGTCCAGAGATGATTACTGCTGGCCAGATGAAGAAGACAAATGAGAATCCAAATACTAAGAAAAATCCAGCCATAATGATTGGCCATCCGGTATTGTTTGGCATGTGAATTTTTTCAATCTTGTCTTTGAATAAAACATGGCCGTGTTTCTTGACATCCCATAAAGCCTCAGACGACACTACTTCTGGAGCAACTGCAAAGTTATATTCTGGTACTGGGTTATGTGTTGCCCATTCCAGTGAACGTGCATCCCATGGATCGTCTCCAACATTTCTTGGTGAATGCCTGAAACTGTAATAGATGTTATATACAATAATAACAAATCCAATTCCCAATAAACCTGCTCCAAAGAAGGAAAGCATATTTAATGGTCCGAAACCAGTTGCTTCTGAGTAGGTGTACATGCGTCGTGCCTGACCGTCCAATCCGGTAATATACATCGGGAAGAAAGATAAACAGAAACCGACAACGATAAACCAAAATGCGGATTTACCGATTTTTTCATTCAACATAAAGCCGAACATTTTTGGCCACCAGTAAATGAGGCCGGCAATCATCGCAAATACAACTCCAGGTATAATGACATTATGGAAGTGGGCTACCAAGAACATCGTATTATGATATTGGTAGTCGGCACTTGCGATTGCAAGCATAACTCCTGTCACACCGCCAATAGTAAATAGGGGAATAAACGCGATGGAATACAACATCGGTGTCGTAAAGCGAATTTTCCCTTTCCACATCGTAAGTAGCCAGTTAAATATTTTTATACCGGTTGGTACAGCAATTGCCATCGTTGTAATGGAGAATATGCTGTTGGTCATGGCATCCTGACCCATCGTAAAGAAATGGTGTACCCATACTAAGAAGGAGAGGAGTGAGATTAGTACCATGGATGCAACCATCGATTTGTAACCATATAGATTACGACTGGAGAAGGTAGCAATGATCTGACTATAAATACCAAATGCCGGTAGAATTAAGATATACACTTCAGGATGTCCCCAAATCCAGAATAAGTTGGCCCACATCATATCCATGCCACCATTTTCCGTTGCAAAGAAGAATGTACCGAACTGGCGGTCAAATGTTCCCATTAACAATGCGATTGTGAGAACAGGGAACGCGAATACAATAATGACATTGGTAATGAGCGCAGACCATACGAACATTGGCATTTTCATCAATGTCATTCCAGGTGCTCTCATTTTCATAATCGTAACGATAAAGTTGATTCCAGTCATCAATGTACCGATTCCTGAAATTTGTAATGCCCAATTATAGTAATTTACACCGACGGATTGACTGAAATCAGTTCCTGCCAGTGGATAATAATTGGTCCAACCTGCATCAGGTGAACCGCCGACAACAAAGGATATGTTAAACAGCATTGCACCTGCGAAGTACAACCAGAAACTTAATGCGTTTAATCTTGGGAAGGCAACGTCTCTTGCACCAATTTGCAGTGGAATAATGTAGTTCATCAAACCAATAACAAATGCCATCGCCATAAAGAAAATCATGACAACACCATGCGTGGTAAATACTTCATTATAATGCTGAGCGTCCAGAAACGCATTTTCAGGTACAGAAGTTTGCAATCGCATCATGACCGCATCTGCGCCACCACGGAAAAGCATAAGAAGTGCAGAAATAATATACATCATACCGATTCGTTTATGGTCTGTGGTAGTTAACCATTCATTCCATAAGTAGCCCCATTTTTTAAAATAAGTGACACCTGCGATAATTGCGATGGTTACGAGAGCGATAGAAACCATTGCGCCATAAATCAACGGGCTTGGATGGGGGACGGCGAATCTATCAAAAAAGTCCATATCTATTTAACTCCTTTCGAGAGTCTTGAAGTTTGTCTGTTTATCGTGAAACGGATTAGTGGTTACTGTGTTCTGATTCTTCACTGCTTGATTGGTCATTATGTTCTTCATGTTCTGTGTTTTCATCTTCAGAATCAGTGGTGGAACCGTGGTTATGTCCACTATTTTCACCTTCAGGGGCAGGTGCGAAATCTAAATGTGTCCCTGTAAATGTCATTTGCCCAAGATGGCCGGGCTCTAATAATTGTTCGAATTCTTCTTCGGTAAGAGGATCAGCAGTTGCATGAATCTCTTCTACCCATGTATCAAATTCTTCCTGTGGCATGGCAGTTACATTAAAGGTGTTTTCTGCAAAACCTTCTCCATTAAAGTTGGCGTTACGTCCCAGATAATCACCTGGAACTTCAGCAACAAGGTTTAATGTGTTTACCATATCTGCCATCGCGTATTTTTGTCCTGCAAGTTGTGGTATCCAGAAACTCGAAATTGTGCCATGGGAATAGAGTTTAAACTCTATTGCCTGGTTGGTAGGGATAAATAGGTAGTTAACCGTTTCGATATCTTGTTCCGGATAACTAAAATGCCATTTCCAGTTGGAAGAAGAGGCATAAATGACCATTGGTTCCTGTTCTTCGTATCCGACTGGTGTGGACTCTACTTCATAGGTCGACATGACAGATACAACAGATAGGAAGGCAACAATCAAAATTGGAATCCCAACGATAATTCCCTCAACAATTGGATTTCCTTCAATGTATGGAGGCTCATAATCATCCGGCTGTTTGGATGCTCTGTATTTCACAAGAACGATGATTAAAAGTGTGATGACGACGATAACAATGAGTGCCATTGAGATAATCGAAATCCATATCACATTGGCTGTGGTTTCAGCCTGTGGCCCTTTAGGATCTAAAACGAGGACAGGCTCACAACCTGTTAAAACGGCGACTATAGTGATCATAAATGTTAATACTGCCCATTTAAACTTCATCTGAATACCCCTTTCTCTTAAACTATATTTATTTTTTAGTGGATAATTACAGAAATGCTCAAAAAACATAACATGTTACATAATAGTGTCGAAAAAATTTAATTTCAATATCATGAGAAATCCTTCACAAAATGTTCATGAAGATTAGTATATTTTATGAAAGGGGGTGTTAATTAATGGAATTTTATTGAGGCTTGTCCATTCGACAAAAAACGGGGAGTGACAGGCACCCCCTTACTGTTGTTTGATTTTTCCGCGGATTTCACCGTCCGGAAATTGAGTAGTATGGACATTCACATATGTTTTACCAGCACTCATGAGATCAACTAATTCCGATAATGGCTTTCCCATTAATGGACCAACAAGATCTTTTGCAGTTAGGATTCCTTCTATTACTTTATTATTTGTACTGGTCCCATGATCAATTGGACCAAATAGAAAAGCGACGATGGGACCATTAATATTTCTTTGTCCTAAATGGATATGTGCCTGTGTCATGTTTCTTAAGTCATGAACAGCCAACCGATAGATAATCTTCTTTTGATCGCTACTCACATGAAACAATGCCAATCCATCAGCGTCTGTACGAACAGGTGGTACTTCCTGTGAACCAGATAATTGGGAAATGAAAAAATAATCGTTATACATGTTTATCCTCCTTTTCATATAGTTTATTTTTGGAAGGACAATCTGCTTGTATTGCTATCTCTACAAATGGCAAATCGTTAAAAAATGGCTAATGACCATGACCAATTAATTATTATTCTCTATAACATCGTTTCCTTTACAGCATTTCGGAATGGGACAGACATCACTTATGATATAATTGGGTGTGGAGGTGATTGTATGGACCCGTTAGAAATTATGTTGAATTTGGATCGCGTAGTTCCCCATTATAAACCTGTCATTAGTGCGGATAATCAAATGGTTGTTGGCTATGAAGTGATTGCGTTCTTTCAGGAAGAAGATGGCAGTATGGAACGGATGGATTGGTTTTTTGATGACTCGACGATCCCTGATGAATTCCGTCTTGAGGTGAATAATTATATCCACCAACAAGCGATTGATCGACTGATGAACGAAGAACAACCTATACATCTGACTATTTATTATGACGCTGATCTATTAATTAAAGACAATGGTGAATCATTATTGTCCATATTGCATTCCAATGGAGAAAAAGGCTTGGATCTGCATCAGATTGTGATTGAAATAAAGGATACATACTTAATCGAACAACTAGATACCCTTCGTAATTTAATAAAATATATGAAAACACTTGGCATTCGAATTTCCCTCCATATGGAACAACCGAATGGAAGTCTTGACAAATTGGCTATCATTCAGCCGAATATCGTGAAAGTAGATGCGGGATTTTTGAAAGATGATTTATTGCCACATTTATATCGTGATGTACATCAGTCCCTTTCCATGCTGTCCCGGAAAATAGGTGCTGCCTTATTATTCAAAGGGATCTCCTCGTATAATCAGTTTAACTATGCATGGAGGAGTGGAGGACAATATTATCAGGGCCGTTACCTGAAAGAACCTCAAGCAGCATTCATTGAAGCAGATTGCTGTCAGCAACTCATTCGAACGAACTTCCATCAATTCGTAAGTTTTGAACGAAGAAAGGTCAAAGCGCAACTAAAACTAATGGAACAGCTTAACCAAAAGTTTAAAACAACGCTAATGGCAATAAATCCGGATAACGCGTACGATGATACTATTCTAAGTGTTGGAAGTGCCTGCAACGAACTTGCTTTTCGGGTGTATATTTGTAATGAAGAAGGGATACAATTGTCCTCGAATGCGGAAAAAAATATAGATGGGGAATGGGAGCTGCTGCAGGAAGGAAGAAATAAAAACTGGAGCTGGCGTCCTTATTTCTTTGAAAATATTATGCGAATGAACGTGGAGAAGAGAGGGTTACTTTCTGATTTATATACAGATATCGAAAAGGACGAACTGATTCGAACATACTCTTATCCAATCACAGATGAATTATATGTTTTTCTAGATGTTCCTTACGCGTATCTGTATGACCAGGAAGGACTGCTTTAGTTTTAAACACACCGCCTTAGAACGTTTATGGAAAGCTTTGGAGCCTCTCTTCAAAGCTTCCACCAACTTCCACATTTTAAGAAGCCCACAAGAATCCTCATCATGATAAACTAATACCATACGAACCTAAAAGATTATTATAAAAATATAAAACTAAAAAAAGGGGAGAAGTTTATGAAATTTTTCCACACAGCAGATTGGCATTTAGGAAAACTTGTGCAAGGAGTCTATATGACGGAGGAACAGCGCTATGTTCTCAAGCAATTTATTAAAGCGGTAGAAGAAGAACAACCAGATGCTGTTATCATTGCAGGTGATTTATATGACCGTGCAGTTCCGCCCATCGAGGCCGTTCATCTTCTAGATGAGGTTCTGGAAACAATTGTATTAAAATTAAAAACTCCTGTTATAGCGGTAGCTGGTAACCATGATAGCCCGAGCAGATTAAACTTTGGGAGCAGCATGATGAGGAATAACGGTTTTCATATTGTTGGAAACTTTACGGGAGACATGAAACCGGTAATCTTGCATGATGAGCATGGGGAAGTTCATTTTCATCTAATTCCGTATTGTGATCCTAGTATCGTGCGCAATGTTTTGGATGATGAAGAGATCCGTTCCCATAATGATGCGACGAAAAAAATTGTGGAGAATATCAGTAAATCCATGGATCCAAATAGCAGACACGTTGCAGTTGGACATGCTTTTGTGACCCCTTTTGGTGAAGAGGAAGAGAATACAAGTGATTCGGAGCGACCACTCTCCATTGGTGGAGCAGAATATGTTGATGCACATCATTATAAGCCTTTCCACTATACGGCATTGGGACACTTGCATCAGGCGCACTATGTACAGAATGAAAAAGTACGTTATTCTGGTTCTATTTTAAAATATTCAATCTCTGAAGAGCATCATAAAAAGGGATTCCATATTGTGGAAATGGATGCAGAAGGGACAATTACGTTACAAAAACGTCTTTTGAAACCAAGACGTGATATTCGAACTGTAGAGTCAAGCTTAGAGGATATATTAACACACCCTATTAATGAAGATTATGTTTTTGTGAAACTACTTGATGAGACACCAGTTCTTTCGCCAATGGAAAAGGTCAAGTCGGTTTACCCGAATGCGATGCATGTGGAACGGACCAAATACTCGCTATCTCCTGCCTCGAAGCAACACGAGACGATAAATCGGAGCAAAATGAGTGACTTCGAACTGTTTAAAGCTTTCTATAAGGAAGTTAAAGGGGACGATGCTACGGAAGAAGCGGAAACCATTTTCAAAGAAGTTCTGAATGACTTATTAAAAGAAGCAAATGAAACAAATGTGGATACAAAGAAAAAAGAAGTTCTATCAAACTAAGGTCTTATGGATGGCAGGAAGGTGAATAATCATTGAAACCACTTAAATTAACCATGACGGCATTTGGACCGTATAAAAATATGGAAGTTATTGATTTTACGGAGTTAGAAGATACCAATCTGTTTGCCATTTCCGGAAATACGGGTGCAGGGAAAACAACGATATTCGATGGGATTGCTTTTGCATTGTATGGTAGTGCCAGTGGGACAGACAGGGAAGATAATAAAATGCTTCGCAGTGATTTTGCTGATGATAGTGTCCATACTGCTGTGGAACTAGAGTTTTCGCTAAACGATCGAATCTACCGTGTATTCCGTCAATTGGGTCATGTGAAAAAGGGGAATAAGTCTAAAACGGGAGAACGGTATGAGTTTTTCGAGAAAGTGGATGGAAAAGAAGTTCCCTGTGTTGACAGACAAATTGTTTCAGAGATTGATAAAAAGGTGGAAGAAATTATCGGTCTCACACAAGATCAGTTCAAGCAAATTGTTATGTTGCCACAAGGTGAGTTTCGTAAACTATTAACCTCGGAAACAGAAAACAAGGAAGCGATTTTACGTAGACTTTTCAAGACAGAAAATTATAAGCAATTGAATGAAGTGTTACGAAATAAAAAGAACCTGGTAGAAAATGACTTTAATCAAGTAAAACAAACGAGGGACCATTATATTGGAAACATTTCTACGGTTTTACCAACTCGTGAAGAATCGCTGCTCTTCGGTGTGCTAGCTGCAGATCATTACAATGTCCCACAGGTTGTTGCAGGTCTTGAAGAAGAAACAGAATTTTACCGGAATCAAATTAGCAAGGATGAACAAAGCTATAAAGAAGCATATAACGCTCATGACAAAGAGCAAAAGGCCTATCATCAGGCACAGGCATTAAACGAACGTTTTCTCGAATTGGATCAAAAAGAGAAGTTATTCAAAGAGCTAGAAGTCCAGGTTCCTACCATTTTGGAGAAAGAAAAACAACTGGAAGATGCGGAACGGGCTAGTACCATTGAGGTTTATGAAAAACAGGCAGATGAGTGGCGTCAGGAAGAAAAGCTGAAAGAACAAACACTTACGAATACGGTGGCAGCGGAGAAAGCTGCCTTGGCTAATCTGGAAAAAGCGCAATTAAGCTATCAAGAGGAAGAAAATAAAAAAGAGCAACGAGAAACGGCTGGTAAAACGCTCGATCGACTCGAAGATCATTTACCAGTTGTTAAAGATATTGATGAACGAAAAAAGTATTTAGCTGAACTTGCTCGTAAAGGTGCGCAAACACATGCAGAACTGGAAAATGTAAAATCCAAGCTAAATGAATTAAACCTCCAGTCTGAAAAATACAAGGAACAAATCGACAAGCTTGATCAAGCTGTCAGCGAATTACCTGATAAACAGGAGAAGTTAACCGAGATGCGCGAACAGGCAAGAGTTTTAAAAGGCTATAGCGATTTAAAGGAACAGCAGGAAACCCTTGCTAAAGATGCAACAATCAAAGAGCAGGAATACAAGAGCACGAAAGATGCCTTTATGAATCTAGAGAAGGCGTGGCTTAATAATCAAGCAATTGTTTTAGCAAATCATTTACATGATGGTGTGGCATGTCCTGTTTGTGGAAGTGTAGATCATCCGAATATAGCAACAACCGAAGAGGATATCGTAACAAAAGAGCAGCTCGAAGCATTTAAGAAACAACTGGATGAGAAGGATGAATTATATCGAACTGCAGTTGCAGAAGTAAAAGCAAATGTAGCCCAACTTGCAGATAAGGAAAAGGAAGTTGCAGAACATAAGGTGCAATTGGATGAAATCCCATCGTTATTCCGCCAATTGGTAGAAGCGGGAAAACATGTAGTGAAAGAAGTAGAGGAATTAACAGCTTCACGGAATCAATTGAAGAAGCTGAAAGAAGCAGCAGAGAAAATTAATGGGGAAATCAAGGAATTGGAGCCAAAGCGGGACAAGCTTGATCGGACGAATCAGGATCAAAGGGCGACATATAAAGCTGATTTGGCTGTTTATGAAGAAAGATTGCGTAACATCCCAGAAGAAGTAAGGGTTTTAGCTGAACTGGAGAAACGTATTCATGAAGCCAAAGCATATAAATTAAAACTGGAAAAAGCATGGGAAGATATTCAGATCGTGTACCAGAAGGCAAAAGAAGAACACACGAAAGCAACCTCCAACACTGCTCATTCAAAAAGCCAATTCCAGGAAACGAAAAGCAAACGGGAAAGTTCGGTACAACAATTTAAAGACGTGCTCATTGATGCGGATTTTGCATCCGAAGAAGCATACCAACAGGCAAAAATGTCTGCAGCAGATCGCCAAAATTGGAAGGAAGAAATCAAGCAGTTTAATCAAAAACTTGCATCCATCAAACAGCAAGTCGCTGATTTGAAAGATGCATTAAAAGAGAAAACAAGAATTGATTTAGCCTTGCTAGAACAAAAGCTTGGACAGTTAAAACAAGAGTATGAGCTTGCTTTAAATCAGCTGAATCGTTCTAAAGAGCATCATCAGGAAGCAGCTGATTTAAAAGCGAATATCATGGAAGCAAATGAGCATGTAAGAGAAAGTGAAAAACAACTTGGTGTGATCTCGGATTTATATGATGTTCTCCGAGGACAAAACAGCCGGAAAATTTCATTTGAACGGTATTTGCAAATTGAGTATTTGGAGCAAATTATTGAAGCGGCAAACAGCCGTTTGAAAGAGTTATCCAATGGGCAATATTATTTGACGAGAAGTGACAGACAGGAATCCCATGGAAAACAAAGTGGCTTGGCGCTTGATGTGTATGATTCCTATACAGGTCAAACCCGTGACGTGAAAACATTATCTGGTGGTGAGAAGTTTAATGCTTCGTTATCACTTGCACTTGGAATGTCCGATGTCATCCAGAGCTTCCAAGGCAATATATCAATCGATACGATGTTTATTGATGAAGGATTTGGTTCACTGGATGAAGAATCTTTAACGAAAGCAATTGACACATTAATCGACCTGCAACAGTCTGGACGTATGATTGGAGTTATTTCCCATGTACAGGAACTAAAATCGATGTTCCCAGCAACATTGGAAGTTCTGAAAACAAAGGAAGGCCACAGCAATACGAAGTTTGTTGTAAAGTAAACGACCCACAGCTGTGTGTTCGTAACCTAATTCGACAAAATTCGGGGAGTGACAGGCACCATGGTGGGGTATGCTATGTAGAGATTAAATTGTAGTTGGGGCTGATATCATCGTGAAAGTTAGAATTGAATTGTCATATAAAACACCAAAAGGTTCTGAAGCGCTATTTACTTCGGATGAAATGCGTGATGCGCATGCGATTTTAATTGCCGAAGACTTGGTTAAAACCGGGCGTGCTAAGCAGGTAATGTTTATTGATCGACATGAAAATACATGGACGATGAAGGAAATGAAGAAGTTCATGGAGGGGATTAAAACCGAACCGCATCATGTGAAGGTTTATTTTGATGGTGGCTTTGATTTGAAAGATAAAAATTCAGGGCTCGGCTGTGTCATTTATTATGAACAAAATAATAAATCCTACCGAATCAGAAGAAATGCACGTGTTCAAGAGCTAAATACGAATAACGAGGCTGAATACGCAGCATTGCATCTGGGGTTGCATGAACTGGAGTTGCTCGGTGTCCACCATTTACACGTTACGTTTGTTGGTGATTCAAAAGTCGTCATTAATCAGTTAAACGGAGAATGGCCTTGCTATGAAGCAGAGCTGTCATTGTGGATTGACCGGATTGAGGCCAAGTTTGAGAAATTGGGAATTACACCTGAATATGAAATCGTCTCTCGTAAATTGAATCGCGAGGCAGACCACCTCGCATCGCAAGCATTGAATGGTACTGAAATAACGAGTAACATCGAACTTTCATAAACACGAATAAATGGTAGAACGAATACTTCATAAAATAGGAAACTCAGGGTATATCATGTATACCTGAGTTTTTCTGTTAAACGAAACACATGCCGATCGACAAAGTTTTAGGTCCGTGTTCTAAGACTGAGAGGCACTCATAGTTGCTTTTTTAAGGGTGGTTATATTATCATTTAGATATTGAATTCCTGAGCGGAAGGTATATGTGTGAATACAATTATGAAGCTCATACGTTATGTATATCTACGGAATCCGTTTCTGCATAACGAAACTATACATAAGTAGATAAGGAGAATAATGTTGAAAATTGGAATTGATAAAATCGGGTTTTATGCCCCTCATTTATATGTAGATATGAACAATTTAGCGGTAGCAAGAAATATAGAACCAGAAAAATTTACAATTGGCATCGGGCAGGAAAAGATGGCGATTGCACCAATTACTCAGGATCCCGTTACGTTAGCAGCAAACGCAGCGGTCGAAATTCTGGATGAAACCGATAAAGAAAAAATTGACTTTGTTATTTTTGGAACGGAGTCAGGTATTGATAACTCCAAGTCTGCTGGAGTTTATGTTCATCGATTGCTCGGCTTGAACCCACGCGCACGTACAATTGAATTGAAACAGGCATGTTACGGAGCGACTGCAGCGATTCAAATGGCAAAAGGGCATATCGCTTTAAATCCGGAAAGCAGGGTACTCGTACTGGCATCTGATATTGCCAGATATGGCTTAAATACTTCAGGAGAATCCACGCAAGGTGCTGGGGCGGTTGCGATGGTGATGAGTGCAGATCCGAAAATGATGGCACTTGAAGATCAGAGTTCGTATTTGACGGATGATGTGATGGATTTTTGGCGTCCCGTCTATTCGGACAAAGCGTTTGTTGACGGTAAATTTTCAAATGAACAATATATTTTATTTTTCCAAAAAGTATGGGAAGAATATAAAGAAAAGACGGGATTTGGACTTGCTGACTTTGAAGCAATCTGCTTCCACTTACCATATACGAAAATGGGAATGAAGGCATTACGGACAGTGTTGGAACAAGGTACAGAAGAAGATCAGGAGCGATTATTGGCAAATTACAAGATTAGCACATTATATAATAGAATCGTAGGAAATATCTACACTGGTTCGTTATACTTGAGCCTGCTATCCCTTCTTGAGCTAAAAGAAGATTTAGAAGATGGATCCCGTATTGGTTTGTTCAGCTATGGTTCAGGAGCTGTAGGGGAATTCTTCACAGGGATAGTGCAACCAAACTATCGTGCGCATTTGCATGTGGATAGGCATACGAAAGTATTCGAATCAAGAACAGAAGTAACCGTTCCTGAATATGAAGCGATTTTTAATAAAACATTACCTGTCGATGGTTCGACCGTTGAATTGGATATAGACAGCGATCCAGCGACGATTTGTTTGTCTGGTATGAAAGATAATATGCGATTGTACATTAATAAAATGAATAGAAATTAAGTATAAAAAGACCAGCTTGTATTAGATACAGCTGGTCTTTTTAATGCAAAGAGTTGTTAGCTTACATCATTTAAGGTTACACAATCTGTATTTTTAGCATATAGAAATATTTTTCGCTTATGCTTTGTACACTGCATTGTACGAATTTTCCCCTGCATGGACGGAAAGCAACGTATCTGCATAGCCGACAAGTCGATTGATAATTTCGTCTGCTAAAGCATAAACAAATGGATGCAATTGTGGGTCATACATGTTTGGATCATCAAAAATGATTGTTGTATTGATAAATATATCTCGGTTACCCAAGAGATTGTAATGAATGATCGTCTTCCCAGCTGCTCCACCTGTTTTCTTATCTTTAAATCCAGGCAGATAAACATACCATTCTTCAGCAGTGGACGAACGGAAATTTTTAATAAACGTTAACCCATTTATTTCCTTGTCAATTAGCTTTTTTAATGTTGGATCTACGACGACGTCAATCGCAATGTTTTTCTCCATCATGCCACCTACTTTTAAATTACTGTCCTCTCTAAGTACCCACCTTAGTTATACCATTCCTTTAGGATTTAATGCTTTGACAATTTCAGGTGTGAGTAAATCTTTTTCTTGAAGAATTTCTTTGATCTTAACATTTTTCTCATCTGCTTCTTTACCTATTTGGGCGGCACGGTCATACCCCATGATTGGACTCAGGGCCGTGACGAGTGCGAGGCTTTCTTGCATGAAATGATTGCAGATTTCCTCATTTCCTTCGATTCCATTAATACATTTTGTTACAAGAGTAGGTAACGCATTGGACAATAGTTCAAGAGACTCCATTAATGTATGTGCAATTACAGGCATCATTACATTGATTTCTAATTGACCAGCAATTCCTGCTGTTGCTACTGTCGTTTCATAGCCGATGACCTGGCAACAGACCATATGCGTCATTTCTAAAATAGCTGGATTTACTTTTCCAGGCATAATTGTTGAACCGGGTTGAACAGAGGGGAGTGAGATTTCTGCTAAACCTGTTCTAGGGCCGGATGCTAGGAGGCGTAAATCACTCGTAATTTTAATTAAGTGAATGGAAAGTTCTTTCAAAGCTAGCATGGTACGTATTGGTGCATTTGTATTTTGCATAAATTGGAACATATTTGCAGGTTCCCGAAATGGTAGATTGGTTCGATTGCAAACCTCTTTGATAATTTTTGGAATATAGTCGGGTGGTAAGTTCATTCTCGTTCCAATTGCTTTTCCGCCTAAACCAATTTCATACAAGGCATCTGTCGTATCTTCTATTTGTTTATACGTTGATTTAATGGTTTCTGAATATCCAGCGAATTCTTGTCCTAAACGCATTGGTACTGCGTCATGCAAATGCGTACGTCCAGATTTCATAATCGGCATTAATTCAATGGATTTTCTTTCCAGCTCTTTTTGCAATTGGAGCAGTGATGGTAAAAGTCGTTCATGAAGCATTTCTGCAGCTGCCAGATGGATAGCTGCATGGAAGGTATCATTTGTTGATTGCATCATGTTCACGTGATCATTTGGATGAACCCGATGTGATTCCAAAGTTCCATCTAATAGTTCAGATGCGCGATGTGCAATAACTTCATTTATATTCATGTTTTGAGAAGTTCCAGCACCAGCCTGGTAAACATCAACGACAAACTGATCATCCCAATTGCCTTGGATTACTTCTTCGGCAGCTTGTATGATCGCTTCCCCTGTTGATTTTGGCAACAAGCCCAATTCCATGTTTGTCTTCGCTGCCGAAGCTTTAATAACTCCCTGCGCTTTAATGATCGATCGTGGCAGACGCAATCCACTAATTTGATAATTATTTACTGCGCGTTGAGTTTGTGCACCATAATAGGCATGTTTTGGAACCGCAATTTCACCCAAGGAATCCTGTTCTTTTCGGTATTCGTTAGACGAATTCATTCCGACACCCCCTTGATATATAAATAGTCTTTCTATGTAACCATACTGATTATTGTCTCCATTCAAGAAACTATTAAACATAATCTGTTCGACAAAATTCGAGCAAATTCGGGGAGTGACAGGCACCATTCCGTGTTTGAAAAAAGAAAATTAGGGAAATTAATTAAAGAATATATTATTAAGGGAGCGATTGTGTTTTGGGGAAGAAAATTCTATTTATTTCAGATCACGGAGATCCACTGGCAAAGCTCGGTGGAAAGCAGTCAGGTGGACAAAACAACTATGTAAAACAACTAGCACTTGCACTAGATGATAAGGGAATAAAGGTAGATGTCATTACTCATTGGAGTAACCCTGAAGCACCAATGAAAGAAGAATTTGGAAAAAAATGCAGCGTCATCCGTATTGCTGCAGGACACAAAGGGTATGTTCCAAAAACTAAAATGTACCGCATGCTACCAGCTTTCTTCGAAGAAATAAAAGAGAAAGTGCAGTTGGAAACCTATGATATTGTTCATACACATTATTGGTTATCCGGGCTTCTAGGTTTATATGTCAAAAAAGAATATGATATGCCGCTGGTTCATACATCACATTCGCTTGGGGTTGCAAAAAAGGAAGCGACCGGAAAAGTGGAGAAAAGGCGATTACAAGCAGAGAAAATGATACTTAAAGGAGCAGATCGCGTTATCGCAACAACTCCAAATGAAAAAGATTTAATATGGAAGTTTGCAGGTGAAGACGTGAAAGTGGAAATTTCATCCATTGGCGTTGACCCAGCTTTTCAACCATACGCAAAGAAAAAACGATCGATCCCACCAACATTTGCTTTTGCTGGAAGATTGGAGAAGACAAAAGGAATCTATACCTTACTGGATGCTTTTAAACATTTCCACAAATATTCAAGACGTGAAGCGCGTCTTATCATTGCTGGTGGAGGAGAAGAAGATGTTGATTTTTCTAAAAAGATGCCAAATAACCCTGATTTAAGAGAGATGGTAAAAGGAATGGAAAACCATGTAGAATTTATTGGTCCACAGTCGCAAGTTGAGCTAGCTGAACTATTTAATGAGGTAACATCTGTCATTGTGCCATCCTATTATGAATCATTTGGTATGGTTGCTGCGGAAGCCCAGGCATGTGGTACACCAGTTATTGCATCCGATGTCGGAGGATTAAAGAATGTCGTATCCCACAGGGAATCTGGTTTACTGACAGAACCAAAATGCTCAGAACAACTTTCAATGGCAATGAAAGAACTGGCCCAGGACAATACACTTGCAAAAAGACTTGGAACACAGGCAGCAAAACGTGCAAGAATCCATTTTAACTGGTCGGAAATTGCACAGCAAATGAATCAAATGTACGAGGTGTTGGGTAATGTTAGAAATCACGCATATGTTGGCGACTGATCTTGATGGAACCTTTGTAGGAGATACAAAAGGTTTGAAAAGATTGATCCGTTATTATGAAAAACTACCATATGAAGTTACACTCGTCTACATTACTGGACGGCATCGTGATTCTGCACTTTCTCTTATAAAAACAGAAAACCTGCCAATCCCACAAATTCTTGTTACAGATGTTGGTACAACTATTTACGAAGATAAGAATTTTAAACCGAATATAGAATGGGACGAGAAAATGAAACAGAATTGGTATCCAGAATCTATACGCAAAGTGGCATTGGAGTTCCCACAACTTATACCTCAGCAGTTACCGGCTGATCGAAGGGTTTCATTTGTAATAGAAGAATCAGGTACTGGTTCAGTCAAAGGGTTTAAGGAGGCACTGGCAGAAGAAGGCATACCACATAAATTCATTTTCAGTTCTGGACGGGATATTGATATCCTCCCTTCACATAGTGGTAAAGGAGAAGCACTACGCTTTATTACTGAAAACTATACGAGTGATGATACATCCATTCTTGTGGCAGGCGACTCCGGCAACGATTTGGAAATGCTGACATTAGGATATCCATCGGTTATTGTTGCCAATGCCAGAAAGGAACTACTAGAGATGAAAGAGCACCCAAATCTATACCGAGCCACACAAAACTGTGCCGGAGGTATACAGCAAGCTTGGCAACACTTCTATGGATAATACTTATTAAATGCTATTAAATGAAACTAAAATAGCCTGGCATTTTGCAAGGCTATTTTTCTTCTTCATTAATCTTATGTTTCACTTACCTCTTACAAGGTAATAGGTTATTATAAATGATATAAAGTTTCTAATCCGGAGGAGGCAAATGTATGTCAGTAAAACAATCCGTCATTGATGTTATCAACCCGGTGAACGGGGAAAAAATAAAGTCAGTTTCACGTGCTGGAAGTGAAGAAGCGCGGAATGCGGTGGATGCTGCATATGCAGCATTCCCGGAATGGTCAGATCTGACAGCTTATGAGCGAAGTGAACTGTTGATGAAATGGCATCAGCTAATACATGAGAATTTGGAAGACCTTGCAAAAACAATGACTATGGAACAAGGAAAGCCACTGAAGGAAGCTAAAGGGGAAATTAATTATGCGAATAGTTTTATTTCCTGGTATGCGGAGGAAGGAAAACGCATCTACGGTGAAACGATTCCTTCTTCTGCTCGCAACAAAAGAATACTTGTGCATAAGCAGCCTGTAGGTGTTATCGCTGCGATTACACCTTGGAATTTTCCAGCGGCGATGATTACTCGAAAAGTTGCCCCAGCATTAGCAGCAGGCTGTACAGCAGTTGTGAAGCCTGCAAGTGCGACACCGTTAACAGCGATAAAGTTAGGTGAGCTTGCTGTAAAAGCTGGAATCCCAGATGGTGTCCTCACCATTTTGCCCGGTAGTTCCGGCGAAATCAGCGATGCCTGGATGGAAGACTCAAGAGTTCGTAAAATCTCATTTACTGGCTCAACAGAAGTCGGGAAATTACTTATGGAAAAATCAGCTGCTACGGTTAAGAAAATTTCATTGGAGCTTGGCGGTCATGCGCCACTTATCGTTATGAAAGATGCAGACCTTGATAAAGCCGTCGAAGGTGCAGTTGGATCGAAATTTCGTAATGCAGGACAAACCTGTGTCTGCAGTAACCGCATTTATGTTCATGAAAACATTGTGGATGCCTTTAATGAAAAAATTAAAGAGAAAGTAGCGAAGTTAAACGTAGGGAACGGTCTTGATGAAGGTGTAGATGTCGGGCCGCTCATTGATAAAGATGCTTATGAAAAAGTCAATAAACATATTCAAGATGCATTGGATCATGGTGCTAAAATTGTGTGTGGCGGGAATTCCTATAAGGATGGCGAAGGATTTTTTGTGGAACCAACTGTGCTCACAAATATTTCTGATGAAATGCTTTGTATGAATGAAGAAACATTTGGTCCAGTGGCACCTGTTTCCACGTTTACTTCTGAAGAAGAAGTGATTACACGTGCAAACAATTCACCTTATGGTCTTGCCGCATACCTATTCACCGAAAATATTTCAAAGGCAATTCGTGTTGGGGAAAAGCTTGAATTTGGTATTGTTGGTATCAATGATGGATTGCCATCCACTGCCCAGGCCCCATTCGGTGGCTTTAAAGAAAGTGGTATAGGTCGCGAAGGCGGTCACCAAGGAATGGATGAATATTTAGAAGTGAAGTATTTTTCAATTGGGATTTAAGATGAATAGAAGATTAAAAGACCTGTGGGAGGAGAAGGCTTGTTGGTTAACATTACCAGCAAGTCTTCTTTTGGTTTAGAACTGATTACAACGTAGATGATAGAATATGAGAAATAAAACGATAAAAATAAATCTATCTTTTCAAATAATTTTATGCTAGAATTTTGAATTAACCGGATATTATTTATTTTTTCAAATTTTTATCGCATCCGAAGAAGAATTTTACATAATTGGAGGAAATATTGATGAAGACAGTAGGGAAGGTTAGTAAGTTTGCACAAAGTACGTTCGCAGTATGGGTAATTATTTTTGCAGTTTTAAGTTTTTTAGTTCCAGAAGGATTTATGTGGATTGCTCCTCATATTTCACTTCTATTAAGTATTATCATGTTTGGAATGGGACTTACACTATCATTAAATGACTTTAAGGGTATTGTTAAAGCTCCGAAAAGTGTGTTGATTGGAGTTGCTGCACAATATACAATCATGCCATTGCTTGCATTTGGACTGGCTAAACTATTTCAGCTACCAGCTGAAGTTGCAGTAGGAGTAATCTTGGTTGGTTGTTGTCCGGGTGGTACTGCCTCAAATGTAATGACATTTATGGCAAAAGGTAATACTGCTTTATCTGTAACGATCACATCGGTTTCAACATTATTGGCACCGATTCTGACCCCTGCTTTGACGTTGCTGTTAGCAAGTCAATGGCTGCCGGTATCATTTGGGGATATGTTCATGTCTATCGTGCAAGTTGTATTGCTTCCAATCGGATTAGGGGTAATTGCTCGCTTGTTGTTTAGTAAACAAGTGGATAAAAGTGTTGCCGCATTACCTCTCGTTTCCGTTGTTGGAATTGTAGCGGTAGCAGCTGCAGTTGTTGCAACGAATAAAGAGGCCATTATAACAACCGGATTGCTTATCTTTGGAGTAGTCGTGTTACACAATATTCTTGGGCTATTGATTGGATTCTCATTAGCTAAGATATTTAAATTGAAATTTGATGAACAAAAAGCAGTATCAATCGAAGTTGGTATGCAAAATTCAGGACTAGGAGCTGCGCTAGCCATGGCGCATTTTGCACCAATTGCTGCTGTGCCGAGTGCGATTTTCAGTGTATGGCACAATATTTCAGGACCGCTTTTGGCAACCTGGTGGGGAAAACGAAGTGTAAACGCTGGTGAGGCAGAAGCTTCAATACCAAACTTGAATAAAAAGATTGATTAACTGATACGTATATATTAAAATCGAGACAAAAACCTGTATTGCAATGTATGATTATATGCGATACAGGTTTTTTATGCCTAAACGAAGATAATATTATTCGACAAAATTCGGGAAGTGACAGGCACTGTTTAAAAGGGTATACTACTGCTAGTGAGGTGCAGAAAAAAATGGAATTTAATA
The DNA here is from genome assembly GCF_042650085.1 of Oceanobacillus longus. NCBI lineage: Bacteria > Bacillati > Bacillota > Bacilli > Caryophanales > Bacillaceae > Oceanobacillus > Oceanobacillus longus. The sequence continues at coordinate 288,389 of NZ_JBHSAO010000001.1, forward strand.
TTGGCCCGCGGATGGTGAAAACTGGTCTTGCGGTTGCTTTGACGTTATTAATAACAGGTATGATTGGAATGGAGCTGCAAATTGTAGCCGCCATGGCTGCGGTTTTGGCCATGCAACCTTCCATTATGCGTTCGTTTAAATATATCAAAGAAGTTGTAATTTCAAATGGTGTAGGTCTTGTGTTTGCGTTACTCGGCATACTTTTGGTTGGTAATAATCCAATCTCTGTTGGGGCAGTGGTAATCATCTCTATTGCCATTAATATTAGACTAGGATTGAATAAAACTGTCAGTTTAACCGTATTGACCATTGTCAACATGATGTTAGCAAGTGACAATGATACGGTCAACTTTGTTTATATTATTGAACGATTATCGCTCGTTGGGATTGGTGTCTTTTCAGCATTCATTGTAAATGTTCTCGTCTATCCACCGGACCATCAGAAAATTTTATACGGAATGATTAAAAAAGCGAGTGAAAAGACAAATTTTCTGCTACGAGTCATTCCGAATAAAACGATGAGTGTTCCACAAATGAAAAATGATGATAGGGAAATTGAGAAAATAATCAACAATGCCAGAGATTACTATGAGATTATTTCCGATGAGAGAAATAGCCTATTTATTCGCAAAAGAACGGACTTTTTAAGGAATATTGTCATCTACAGACATATGATTACGGTTTTACGAAAGAAGCACACATTGATCCAGCAACTGGAGAAAAATCTTGATAATATAGAAGTTATTTCAAGTGGAAAATCACATTTAGTTAAAAAGCTGGTAAGTGAAATAAACACGTACAGTGAAAATGTGCTTTTAATGTATGAGGATAGACTTATTCTGGACAGTGATCTTCAAAAAGAAACAAAGAATGCGATGCGAATTACAATCAATAATCTGATCGAGGCTCTGCAAGGATCTGACTTTGAAAAGTGGACCTATGTTTTTCCTATAGCAAACAGTATTATCGAACTATTTTACGAGCTTGATAAACTTGAAAAATTTGTAAGAATAAAAGAAATACGTGATAATAAACAATAGACTTTGGAAGCAGGGGGACGGTTCTCTTGCTTCCTTTTTGGTGGATAAAAGTTTAGGACAATGAACCCGTCTCTATTTTTGAAAATTGCCTACACAAAACTGTTTATGGACCGATATTAATAAAGGTACATAGATAGATAACGAAAAACAAGGGGATTAAGTGGATGAAAAAGTTATTTAGAATGAATAGTTTAAAGAAGAAATTAATTACGATATTCTTGGCATTGACCATTATTCCTTTGGTCGTTACGGTAGCAGTTATTTTTCTTACTACATCCGATGCCTTCGATAAGTTGATAACCAATCAGCAAGCCGATATGGAACATATTATTCAATCTGAATTTGATAATGTGGCGGAGGAGCTTCAGGATGTCACCGAAATTTATTCACAAAATCTGGAGTTTGTTGAGGCATTTCATGCTGATGATCGCGATACATTGTTTCTGAGAACCTATCAGAAATTGTAGCTAACAGTCAGGAAATGAATGCTTCCATTGAAGAGATTGCGTCTGTTTCTGAAGAAGCAGCTGCAGGAGTTGAACAAGCTGCAGCAACCGCTGAGCAATCTAGCAGTTCCATGGAAGAAGTAGCTGGAAGCTCTGAACAGCTCGCAAAACTAGCAGAAGAAATGAACGAACTAGTAGCTCGATTTAAACTGTAGCTAAAATAGAAAAGCAGATATAAGCACTTCCCATGGTATGACCTGTTACTCATTCAATATCCCCTCAATTCGTTCGACATCTTTTTCGGGGACAAGAATATAGAGCAGGTCTTTTTCTTGCAGAATAATATTACCGTGGGGTGAAATGGTTGCACCGTCACGCAAAATTAAGGTAATATTTGCTTTTACTGGCATTCCCAAGTTTTTAATTTTTTTACCGGTTACATTCGAACTTTCCTCAATATAGATCTCTACAATCTCCAGATTATTTTTCCCGACGGATAATAATTCCATATGGTTGATTTGTGTATTTCTGCCAGCTTTGACGAGTCCTAACTTTTCTGCAAACCATGTCATTGTCGTACCTTGCAATAAGGTAGAAGTCAAGACGACAAAAAATATAACATTGAAATATAATTGACTATTGCTCAGCCCAGCTATGATTGTAAAGAGAGCTAATACAATCGGAACGGCCCCGCGAAGTCCAGCCCAGGATAGGAGTAACTTTTCCCGCATATTAAATTTCATCCCTATGACAGATAGGAAAACAGCGATCGGTCGTGCGACGAACATTAAGGTAAAGGATAGCAACAATGCCCTCCATATTATTTCCCATTGAAACAGATCACTTGGTACCACGAAAATGCCAAGAGTAATAAAAAGAACAATTTGAGCAATCCAGCTGAATCCCTCATTGAAATGAAGGATGGCATTCCGCTGTTTTAAACCTGTATTTCCAATGAAGATTGCTGTAGCATACACAGCTAAAAGGCCACTGGCATTAACTAAAGATGCACCACTATATGCGAGGAAGGCAAATGCAAGGGCGTGTAGTGGGTAAAGCCCACTGGAATTTAATGTAACTCTATGCAATGCCTTACTTCCGAACCATCCAATCAATAAACCGATAAATAGCCCACCACCCATTGTCCATAGAAAGCTGCCGATTAATTCGAGAATGCCATGATATTCGAGCTGTACGAAGGAAATGAGTGTGATTGTAAGAAATACGGCCATCGGATCGTTAGCACCTGATTCCGCCTCCAGTGTTGCTTCCAACCGATCGTGAATATTCCTGCCTTGAAGCATGGCAAAAACGGCAGCAGCATCCGTAGAACCAACGAGCGCCCCCATAAGTAAAGCTTCCGGCCAACTTAGTTCAAATATCACTTTGGCAACCATACCCAAAATCAAAGAAGTAATGGCGACTCCGAGTGTAGCTAAAGAAATGGAAGGGATAGCAACGGGTTTAATGGTTGTCCAATTTGTTTTAATCCCGCCATCAAATAAAATAACAACCAATGCCATCATGCCAATTAACTGTGCCATTTCAGCATCATAGAAATCAAATATGTTCAATCCATCATTTCCAACCAGCATGCCCAAAGCAATGAAAAACAGTAGGGAAGGGGTATTTACTTTTGCTGTAAATTTAGTTCCAAGGATACTGAGTATCAGTATGACGGAAAATATAAGTATAAGAAAGTTTGAATCGGTGAGTTCTGGTAACATAGATTCCCTCCATGCCTCTATTGTTATTTTTTTAGTTTACTATACCCTTTACCGTTTAATAAGACACCTGTTTTAAGACATGCCCAAATAAAATTTGTGCTAAACTAGGGGTAGAATAAAAATTACAAGAGGGTTCTGAAATGAATAAGAAGAAAGAGCAAAAAACAAATGCTATTCGAAAACTTGAAAAGGAAAAAATCAGTTATCATGTTCACGAGTATCCATGGAATGAGGAATATCTGGATGCAAAAACTGCAGCAAGAAAAGTTGGAATGCCAATGGAAAAGATATATAAAACATTGGTAACCGTTGGGGATAAAACTGGAGTACTAATCGCCTGTATTCCTGCTGAAAATGAATTGAATTTGAAAGCTTTGGCAAGGGTGAGCGGCAACAAAAAAGTGGAAATGCTTAATATGAAGGATTTGGAAACGACTACCGGATATATTCGTGGAGGCTGTTCTCCGATTGGGATGAAGAAAAATTTCCCGACTTATGTGGCTACAAAAGCCGAAATGAAGGAAAGTATTGTTGTATCTGCTGGGAAAAGAGGACTGCAGGTAGAGTTGTCGCCAGCAGATTTACTAAAAGTAACGAATGCCGTTTATGCAGATATTTTAATGGAATAATCTCAAAAATAATTTCTGGTTATCAGACAACCTACACCTCCAATAAACTAAAGTTGGAGGTGTTTTTGTATTTAGTAAAACGATAAGGAGGTACTTTAATGAGTGAAAAGCAGGAGGAACGAAATCTTCCCAGAAATATGCCTCAAATGATGACCCATGTGGATCCTTATTTATATGAAATGCTTCAAGCATGTACAGGTTCCTATGTAGTCATTCAGACGATGAAAGATACCGTTCGAGGAGAATTGGCTCAAGTGTACCCGGACCATGTAGTCGTTGTGCATAACGGATATTATTTTTATGTTCGTATTCCACAAATCATTTGGGTGCTTCGCCATTGAGCTACTTCATGAACGATGATTGGAGGGAAGTCATGTGATCGAACGGATGGATAGAATTGCGATTGAACTGCCACGACCAAAGGAAGCAGATCCGAACGCGGCATCAGCAGTACAGGAATTGCTAGGAGGAAGATATGGAGAGATGTCGACCCTCAATAATTATATGTACCAATCGTTTAATTTTAAAAATAAGAAAAAGCTGAAGCCATTTTATGACCTTGTTGCGAGTATTACTGCAGAAGAGTTTGGACATGTGGAACTTGTTGCACATACAATTAATATTATGATGGAGGGAAGCACTTTCCCGGCGGACCCAAATATTGCACCACTGCGAAATGGGAAAGATAAAAGAAGTACGTACCATTTTATTGATACAGCACAATCAGCGAAACCAGGTGATTCCCATGGCAGGGCGTGGACGGGAGATAATGTGTTTAATAGTGGAAATCTCGTAGTCGATTTACTTCATAACTATTTCTTGGAAATTGGTGCGAGAACACATAAGATGCGCGTGTATGAAATGACAGATCACCCAACTGCAAGAGAGATGATCGGATACTTACTTGTGCGTGGTGGTACGCATATTGTTGCCTATGCAAAAGCACTTGAAGTGGCAACCGGAGTCGATATGACAAAAATGCTGCCGGTACCTAGTCTGGATAATCGAGTTTTTGATACTGCTCGTAAATATGAAGCGGAGGGTGTGCATACAAGACTCTATACATTCAGTGAAAAAGACTATAGAGATATTGATAAAATTTGGAAGGGTGCCCATCCGGAGAGCGGCGAACCGTTGGAAGTGGTGATTGGTGCGCCACAGGGAGAGCCTGTTCCAGATTATGAAGATATACCAGAAGAATATGCACCAGGTGTTTCTCATGAAGATTTTATGGAAATTGCAAAGCGGCTGCAGCGGTCGGCTGGACTATAGTATAAATATTAATTCTTCGGAGAAAAATAGAAAGAACAATCAGGAAAGGAACATCAGCCTTGAATCACTTTTTATCACATACAGAGATAGCTAATTTGCGGCATATTATTGAGGAGCATGAACGAATTGCAAACAAGCTGGAAAGTCTTGCCCAAACTTCTGAAAACGAGGAAATCAGCAATAAACTCCAAGAAGATGCTGAAGTTGCTAAGCTTTTACATCAGCAGCTGTTAACTACATTTAATTAATTATATTTATACAATGGGAGTCCCAATCGGTTTCATAATCGGTTGGGACTATTCATGTTCGTTTTTTAAATTCGCATTACGGCTTCAGGATAACTTTCACACAATCATCTTTACGTCCGTTGAAAATATCATAACCCTGTTCTGCCTGATCTAACGAAAGTGTATGTGTGATAATATCTGTTGGGTCAATTTTATTGCTCTTAATTTGCTCGTAAATTTCCTTCATATAGGTTCGTGCTGGTGCTTGTCCCGTTTTTAATGTGATATTTCGAGAGAAGAATGCACCCAATGGAAATAAATTATAGTTTCCGCCATACACACCTGTAATCTGTACGATTCCGCCTTTTTTTACTGCTTTTGTTGAAATTTGAATTGGACCAAGTGTTCCACCCTGAAGCTTGAGTTTTTGCTCAACAAATTCAAGAGGGGATTTTTTACCATCCATTCCAACACAATCAATAACAACATCCGCTCCACCTTTTGTTAATTCTTTTAATGTTTCACCCATATCATCGTATTTCGTAAAATCATATACTTCCGTACGGTTTATATTCTTAGCATGATTCAGCCGATAATCAAAATAATCGACAGCAATTACACGTTCTGCCCCTTTTTGCCAGGCAAATTTTTGTGTCATTAAGCCTACGGGACCACATCCAAGGACAATAACAGTGTCGCCTTCCTTAACACCTGCATTTTCCACACTCCAATATGCAGTTGGAAGGACGTCAGATAGAAAGAGAAGTTTTTCATCTTCTAATTCACAATCCTCAGGAATCAGAAAAGGAGTATAATTTCCAAATGGAACACGAAGATATTCTGCCTGACCTCCAGGGTAGTCACCGAATTTCTCCGAATAACCAAAATAACCACCAGAATCATAGTGTGGATTGGCATTATCACACTGGCTCTCCAAGTGATTATTACAATAAGGACAAGTCCCACAAGCAACCGTAAATGGGATAACGACCCGATCCCCTTTTTTCACTTTCGTGACATCATGGCCAACTTCTTCAACAATGCCCATCGGTTCATGACCAATTACATAATTTATCGGAAGAGGGAAATTACCTTGGTATAAATGAAGATCAGATCCACAGATGGCAGTTGAAGTTATCTTAATAATGACATCCTGAGGGTCCTGTATACGTGGTACTTCAACATTTTTTACTTCTATTTTATATTTTCCTTGATAGGTTACTGCTCTCATAGAATTCCTCCCAATCGTATATGGTGTTATTAAAATTCCCTTGGAAAGAAAAAATATACAAATGAAAAGCCTGAGTCACGAGATTCCGTGATTCAGGCCTAATCAAATGATTAACGGTTGTTATTGTTGTTGTTATTATTGTCGTTGTTGCGATTGCGATTTCTGTTATTGCGTTGGTTGTTGTCATTGTTATCATTGTTGTTATCTAGAAATTCGTTAGCAAATTCAACATTATCGACATTGTTGTTCTGGTTGTTGTCGTTATTGTTGTTGTTACGATTTCTGTTGTTACGTTGGTTGTTATTATTGTTTTCCATGATAATACCTCCAGGTAGTTTGTATTTTTGCAAAAACGTTCTTCAAGTGAAGGAGTGGCTTTTACACAACCTATTTTGTGCTTAAACTTGAAAAATACTCATAAAAATTCATCTTTCTTTAAAAAAATGAATTTCTTATCTGTATTAGTGTAAAAAATACGCCTGTAGGCTTGGCGAATGCCACACTTTCTAATCTTTTTTTGGGGGAACGCCGTCGTTTTCATCGATTTCTGTGCTGAACTCCGTTTGGAATCTGTTAGGAAAATAGGCAATCTTGCTTTCCCTATCTTTTTCATTTTCAAAAACTGATTTTTTTAAGTAACGGTGGTAGAAAATTTCTCCTGCTGCTATAGTAATTGCTGAAATGAAGGCAGCCGTACCAAGGGAAATTGGCTCACCGTACATAGTACTTCCAATCAACCATATAACTACCCATGCTAAGGCAAAATCACCAATCGTAGCAGCAGTATTTCCTATACGTGGCATAATGTACAGGTCACCAAGATAGGCTACAGCGGTTAGTACAACACTTGTCGCTAAGATGTCTCCGAATGTTACGCCAAAAAATAATCCTAGTACAATCCACAGAACAGCAGTCGTCATAATAAATTTAATAAGCAAGGGAGTAGTATGTTTCATGTATCTTCTTCCTTTCCATTGGGTGGTATTTTAATAGGTTATCCAGATTTTTTTTAACCATTCACATATGGAAATGGGAACAAAAAAAGATCTCTTTTCAGAAGAGATCTTTAAAGACTTCATTTGGCTTTTTTTAATGCTTGATTTACATAAGATAAAAATTCATTTGCTTTTTCTTCAGGTGCCCGTGTTGTCAGGCTGACCCCGATAAAGAGTATAGTGGAAATGGAAATTCCCCATAATCCGGAAGCAAGTCCAAGTGGCTTTAATTGGAAAAATTCCAATATAATTACGACAAGCCCAGCAATAATGACACTGGAAAGAACGCCAGCAGCTGTTCCTCTCTTCCAGAAAAATGTACCAAAAATAGCTGGTACGACTACAATAAGCCCTGCCGAGGAAGCAACGGAAAGTACGGCAATCAAGTTCAATTCCATTTCTGCAAACAGATAGGCAAGAATAGCTATCATTGGAATGACAATCTTTCCTACACGAAGTTGCATCTGATCTGTCGTACCTTTTTTCACATTTCCATAGACATCCTTCGCAAAAAGAGAAGATAAAGTCAGCAAAATCGAGTCAATGGTTGAGATGGCAGCAGCCATAATACCAACCATGACAATAACACCGAGTAATGGAGGTACGAGGTCAGATGAAAGGACCAATGGTGTTGCCAAATCAGGATTATCCAGTCCTGGAAACAGGATCGACGCTGAAAATCCCCAAACAACGGCAACGATGGTGTAGATGAAACCAAACACAAGAAATCCCATTAACATCGTTTTTAAACTTTTCAATGATGCTGGCATAAATAACCGCTGACTAACCTGTGGATTGGAAATACTGAAAAAGAACCATGGAATTGTAAGTCCGAGAAATGTCAGAAAGCTGAAATAACCATTTCCGGGAACCGTCAGTAGTTCCGGTTGGCTTGTCTCTATCTTCTCAAAAAAACCAGTAAATCCTCCAAGTCCATTAATCAGCACAATAACAATGAGTGTAGAACTGATAATCATAAATAATGACTGTAAAGAATCTGTCCATGCAACCGAACGTATTCCTGCAATATACGTAAAAATTAATGCAAGAATAGTTGCGATTAGCACCCCTGTAGAATATGGGATCGCGTTATTCGTTACACCCTGCAGCAAATATCCAACCCCGGATAGCTGAACAGCACTATAAGGGATAAGAAAAAGACAGTTGGTAATGGCAACGGTAATAGCAACATTCTTGTTATTGTACCGATCACCAAGCATTTCGGATGGAGTCACGTAGCCATATTTTTTACCAACGACCCAAAAACGCGGTCCGAAAAAGGCGACTAGTGAAACACCCATCAAGTAAATCAATTCGAAACCAAGAGCTCCGACACCCCCGTTATACGTTAAACCGGCTAGTCCCACGAGCATAAATGCACTATATGTAGTTGCACTATAACTTAGTGCGGATACAATGCCGCCAAGCTTCCTGTCTCCAAGAAAAAAGCTTTCCATATTATTTTGTTTGCCTTTTCTGGATAAGTAAGCAATAAACAGAGCAATGACGACATAAACTGCAATTGCTCCCCAAACGAATGTAGTAGTCATAATTATTTACCCCAATCTTTCGTTAAAAAATAATTGATCACAATGGTAATAAGTGCAAGTACCATCCATACTAAAAAGCTTCCGTACCATTTAGCTGTGTTTGTGAAAATGGTATAAGGAAGGGTAAATGCCAGTATAACAATCACAAATATAAACAAAGCCCATTTTAATTCGTTGGTTTTCATATAAAACACTCCTGCACCATTTTTGTCGTTGCATCTTTCGTCGTTACTTTCTAATAAGAGATCTTTCTGTATGTATGAACATGATGCATTTAGTGAATTGTTTCACAAGAAACGAATAAGATATATTGGCCCCTCAGTAATTCATCAAATGTTCAAGATTTATCATAGCAAATAGAAATCACTTTTACCATTCATTTAAGTAGAAAATTTTAAATTAACAAACAGAGCTTTCAAAAGGTAAGGAGGAGTGCAGCTATTCTTAAAGGACGTCCTAATATAGAATCAACCAAAAACCAGACAGACAAAATAGCTGCAGAGGATAGAGATAGTAAATAAATGTATGGTCTTGTCTAGGGAATGTGTGGAATATAAATGGAGGGAAATAAAAAAGCAGGTATCATTACTGATGCCTACATTTTCCTATTCTTTCCATTGCTTTTCGATTTGGGAAGCCGCAAGCTTCATTACTTCTTCGTCGCTTGTATCCCGACTTGTGATCACATTCGTCATATAAAACTTGCCGTCATAGTCGATCGTTACATTTACTTGTATCATTTCTTTGCCTCCTTTCTAGTTGCTGGCTAATTTAAAATAGTATAAATATTAAATTAACTAATAACAATTATAATATAGAACTTGAAATTTGTACATGTCATTAATTGTAATTTTATGAAAACTTAACATTCTATTTTTGTTAGCATTTGCAGAATCTTCGGTGTTTCGCTACACTTATCAAAAAGGGGGATGGATACATGGAGAAACTGCAGGTAGGAAGAGCAAGTCTGACTTGGCTTAAAGGTGGAGTATCCCATTTAGATGGTGGTGCAATGTTTGGTGTGGTACCGAAAGCATTATGGCAGAAAAAATATCCGCATAATGATAAAAATCAGATTGAATTGCGAGCAGATCCTATACTTCTGCAAGTCGACGGGAAAAATTTTCTGATTGATTCAGGAATTGGTAATGATAAGTTGGAAGACAAACAATTACGGAACTTCGGTGTGTTAGAACAATCAAAATTGGAAGCTTCACTGGAGAGCCTCGGTTTATCAGTTCATGATATAGATGCCATTCTAATGACACATTTGCACTATGATCATGCATGCGGATTAACTAAAAAGGTTGCGGAAGATACATATGAAAGCGTATTTAAAAATGCAACCATCTATACTTCTGAAGTCGAGTGGCATGAGATGAGAAATCCAAACATCAGATCGGTGAATTCGTATTGGGAAATGAACTGGAAACCAATTGTTGACCAGGTTGAGACATATGAAAAGGAAATTGAAGTAGTAGAGGGTTTAAAGATGATTCATACGAGTGGGCATAGTGATGGGCATTCGATTATCCTTTTTGAAGATGGAGAAGAGACGTTTATTCATATGGCAGATATTATGCCAACACATGCACACCAAAATAAATTATGGGTGCTCGCTTACGATGATTACCCTATTCGTTCTGTACATGCCAAAGAAAAATGGATGGAATTCGGTTATCAAAAAAAAGCATGGTACACCTTTTACCATGATGCCTATCTTCGAGCGGTAAAATTTAATGAATCCGGCGAAAAGACAGATGAGGTCAAAAGGGAAAGGTATGAGTATAATTAACTCAACTTCCGCAGAGTGAAATGAATAAACAAGCCTTTATACACTGCTCAAGTTGATTTGGAATAACTGTTTGCACTAGTCAGTCTGGATACACTAAACTCCAAGGCTCTTTTCGTTAATTTTGTTGTTATTTATCATCGTAAATTTCTATAAATTTCGAAGTAACTGCTAGTTTTTTGGTTTCTTTAAGTAACTGCTTTTCCCGCCGTCTGGGATCGCTCTGGGCGGATGGGCATCCTTAGGGCACGGCCTCAGCCCCGAAGAGAAAACCACTCTTCTGGTCTTCGGACACGTGCTGGGACTGCGATTACTCGCCCCACCGAAAACATTTGTTCCCGCAGTAGTCACCGCCCGCCGCTCACCCGGACTGGTGAAGCTCGGTGATATGAATTTTATAGATCACTAATGCAGTTATCAGTTTGTAAGCTAAAAACCAGCTCTGGGGAAATATACGAAGACTCCAGCGGGAGGAAAGGCATAGGTGAGACCCCGGAGTGCGGTAGCACGAGGAGGGCTCACCAGCCGCCCGCGAACCGCAAGTATATTTCCCCAGAGCGGTCGCCGAAGTTACTTATCTTATCTCAATTGCTAAGATTAAAAGCAACAATACTTACGAAACCATAAAAGAGACTGGCCAAATAAATGGTCAGTCTCTTGTTAGCTAGTCACGTTAATTTATGCAACTTCTTTCGTTTCGACGATACCGCCTGTTTCCACATCAACATAAAATTCATATTGCTTATTTTCGCCATCGATATTACGAGTGATTCCTCCACGATAGGCACTGTAGAGAAGGCCGTTTTTTTCAATTTCTTCTGGTTTCATATAAATCCAGGAACCACTGATTGGTCCTTTGCGTTTAAACATCTCTTTTGCATTGTTCAATGCTTTTTCAGGTGTTATTTTTTGATAGTTATTCATTTGCTCTCTTGCCAAATATCCTATAGCAACTCCAACTGCAGCGGCAAGGAGTACTCTTCTTTTGCTCAATATGTTCCACCCCTTGATAAAGATTAATCGTTCTTATCCTAGTTGTAAGTATACAGGATTAAAAATAAAATTGAAAATCTAACATGCCTGATAAGTGGAAAGTATTAGATATTTTCAGTTATACTGGTAATATCGAGATACATATTGGAGGGAATCGTATGAACAAAGATACACTTGATCTTTTTAAAAATTTAACAGAGCTTCAAGGTGCACCAGGCAATGAACATCCTGTACGCTCTTTTATGAAAAATGAATTGGAAAAGTATTCCGATGAGATTATCCAGGATAATCTTGGTGGCGTATTTGGAGTTAAGCGCGGTGAAGGTCCACGTGTCATGGTTGCAGGGCATATGGATGAAGTTGGATTTATGGTTACACAAATTACAGATAATGGGATGATTCGTTTTCAAACACTTGGTGGTTGGTGGAGCCAGGTAATGCTTGCACAACGTGTACAAGTGATGACAGCAAATGGTCCAGTTATCGGTGTCATTGGTTCGATTCCACCGCATCTATTAACAGATGCGCAACGCAGCAAACCAATGGAAATCAAGAATATGCTGATTGATATTGGTGCGGATGACCGAGAAGATGCTGAAAAAATTGGTGTGAAGCCAGGTGACAGCATTGTGCCTTTAACTCCGTTTGAGCCAATGGCAAATAACAAAAAAATTCTCGCGAAAGCATGGGACAATCGTTATGGTTGTGGACTATCCATTGAATTAATGAAGGAATTGCAAAATGAAACACTACCGAATCACTTATATTCGGGTGCTACGGTTCAGGAAGAGGTTGGTTTACGTGGTTCCAAAGTTGCCGCTAATATGATTAACCCAGATATTTTCTATGCGCTTGATGCTTCTCCTGCAAATGATGCTTCTGGTGATAAAAAGGCATTTGGTCAATTGGGTAAAGGTGCATTGCTTCGTATTTTCGACCGTACGATGATTACACATAAAGGAATTCGTGAATTCGTTCTTGATACAGCAGAATCACATGACATTCCATATCAGTATTTTATCTCTCAAGGTGGTACGGATGCTGGAAGTGTACATCATTCCAATGAGGGTGTTCCATCAGCGGTAATTGGTATTTGCTCTAGATATATCCATACGTCTGCATCTATTATTCATGTGGATGACTATGCAGCAGCAAAGGAATTGCTCGTGAGACTTGTTAAAACGACCGATCAAAACACATTGGATCAAATTAAAAAATATTAATTTTCGAACAGCTGCCATTGCTGGCAGCTGTATTAATGAGGTGAATACATTGGAAATTATTATTGGATCAAAAAACCCGACGAAAATCCAGGCTGTTACCGATATATTTCCATCTGCTGAAGTGACATCCATCGACGCAGAATCTGGCGTCTGTGCACAGCCATTTTCAGATGAAGAAACGAAACAGGGGGCAGTCAACCGAGCAATGCGCTGCACGGAAACGAAACCGAACACGTTTGGAGTAGGATTAGAAGGCGGTGTCATGTATGTTGATAACCAATTGTATCTATGCAATTGGGGTGCACTCGTAACACCGGATGGTAAAATTTTTACTGGGAGTGGAGCGAGAGTCGTATTGCCTAAACAAATTGAAATTGGACTTAAAGAAGGGAAAGAACTAGGTGATCTAATGGATGATTATGCCAAGAAACAGGAAGTTCGCAAAAATGAGGGTGCGATTGGAATTTTTACGAATGAACTTGTATCACGCAAGGAAATGTTCTCCCATGTCGTAAAACTTTTACGCGGACAACTGGAATATGGTTTGAAACAGTAAAGAAAAAAGAAGGCAGGGCATAAATAAATCCCAACCTTCTTTTTTTCTTATTCAAATATATATGCTAAAACATCAAGTGCTTGATCAATTGTTTCAACGGTGACATTTGCTTTATTGGATAATTCTTTTAGCGGATGGACAAGCGATTCGGGTCTCACAATAATCGTTGGTTTGTTCATCGTTATCGCAGCACTCGCATCCATCGCAGTGTTCCATTGCTTATATTTTTCCCCAAACAAAGCGATAACCACATCTGATTTCTCCATCAATACTTGTGTACGGAAATTGTTAATGCTGGATGCTGTATCATCTTTATATATATCTCCTGGCTGTTTGCCAAGAATATCCTCACCAATCTGGTCAGATCGGTCATGATTTGTTTGAGGTGCGACAAATTTGAGTGGAAGATTTTTTTTCTCCGCCTGCTTTTGTACTTCCTTCCGCCAGTTCGTATGAATCTGACCTGCAAGATATACGGTTAATTCCATAGAAACCCCTCCTAAATAATAGATTCTATTAATTATAGTAACGAAATTTACAAATATTGCAAAGAAATCAACGCACATGATAGAGATGCAGGTTTCCTATTTTTTTATTTTATAGTATGATGTAATTTGGTAAAAAAGGACTAGACAGGGGGAACTACCATGAGAAATCCTATATTTATACTGGCTGGACTGATTGGGCTTATCATCGTACTAAATGGATGCGGATTGAAATCAGAAGAGGATGCGCTCGCTGGTGCAAAGGCGACTGCAGAAAATATTTTCCATAATGAATCACAAATAGAAACAAACTACGAACTTGGTAATAATACCATTTATATACCAGAATACCTGGAAATAGAAAGCAGCGATGAAAGTAATCTCATTTTGGTAAATGGGGATCAGACGTATATTCTCTTTCGTAATCCAATCGAAACCTCTCAAAGTGAGCTGAACTTCCATGCTGCAAATGCAGAAAATGCTTTGTTGCTAGATTCCTTTAGCAATGAAGATAACTTTGGCTATATCCGCATCCTTCCTGATGAAGGGGAGGGCTATGAAATGCAAATTGGCGTCGGTGGTGTGAAAATAACCACGTTCACAACAAAGGGAAAGATGGATGCTGATGCAGAAGAACTTATGAAAATGGCAAAATCAATTGTAATGTAAGAATAAGCAGGGCGATGCAGATTATCGCGCTGCTTTTTTTATTTTGGGCCAAGAAACCAAGATAATTGAATCCATATCCAAACAAGGATATGATAAGAAAAGAAAGGAAGTTGATGAAACGATGAAACCGTTAGAAACGATAGAGCAATTTAATGAATTGAAAAATAATGAAAACGTCCTTTTTATTTTTTCTGCAGGATGGTGTCCGGACTGTCGTGTCATCGAGCCTGTATTACCAGAAATAGAAGAAGACCACCCCGAGTATCAATTTATTGAAGTAAACCGTGACGCGTTTATGGAAGTTTGCCAGGAACACGATATTTACGGTATCCCGAGCTTCTTAGCCTTTGCAGGCGGAAAAGAAGCTGGCCGCTTTGTCAGTAAGGATCGTAAAACAAAAGAGGAAATCGAGCAGTTTATCAACGGATTATCTGCTTGATTTCCAATGGTTTTCAGGAGGTAGCTAGATGTCTAAAATGACTAGTTTTAAATTAAAAAAAATATTAGAAGAGCGACTTGCAAATGAAAATTTAGTCACTTCGTTTAACCGTGATCAGGATGCATTTCGGATTGAATGGAAGCATTCGAAGCAAGGAATTACCATCACATTGCCAAATATGGTTGTGAAATACAATCAGCGCGGAGAAGAGGCAATTGATGAGTTGATCGAGCACGTGAAAGAAGCTTTAAGAATTATGAATGAAGATCAACAGCTGTCCGGTATGGAGAAAAACATCTACCCGGTTATGCGGTCTCCTTCCTTCCCAACTGAAACTAAATCCGGTGCCACATTGGTATATAAGAATCATACGGCAGAAACACGAATTTTTTATGCACTTGATTTAGGAAAGTCTTATCGACTCGTTGATGAGGAACTTCTTGAGAAAGAAGGTTGGTCACAAGAACGGATCGATGAAATAGCTGCGTTTAATGTCCGCTCCCTATCACGTGATTTCAAACATGATCGAGTAGCAGAAAATGATTTTTATTTTGTGGCAACACAGGACGGGTATGATGCGAGCAGAATTTTGAATGATGCCTTTTTGGAAGAAATGAAGGCCAATGCCAAAGGAGACTTGACAGTTGCAGTTCCTCATCAGGATGTCCTGATTTTTGCTGACATACAGAATAAAATGGGTTATGATATTTTGGCACAGATGACAATGAAGTTTTTCGCAGAAGGTCGTATTCCGATTACTTCTCTTCCATTTATTTATGAAGATAAAAAATTGGAACCGATCTTTATCCTTGCAAAAAACAGACCTGAAAAGAACTAGGGAGGATGAAACGAATGGATGTTTTTTATAATCCGGATGGTATTGGTGACGTACTGCTAATTCCAATAAAAGATGGAGATAGGTATGAAATCACACATGAAAAATTTGGCGATATTACAAAGATAACTACCAATGATGGTGAGTTGTTGGGATATAATATTTTTCAAGCATCTAAGAATTTAAATTTTGAAGAAAAAGGAAAAATAAAGTTAACCGAAAGCTTGTTGGAAGAAATTAAAGGGCTCTTTGAAGCGAATAATTTGAACGACCCCCTTGATTTTGATTTAAGTCCGAAGTTTGTAGTAGGATATGTTTCAAGTAAAGGTCCTCATGAAAATGCAGATAAATTAAGTGTTTGCACCGTCGATGTTGGCAATGAATCATTGCAAATCGTTTGTGGAGCGCCTAATATCGATGCAGACCAAAAAGTCGTGGTTGCCAAGGTTGGAGCAACCATGCCAAGCGGAATGAAAATAAAAGCCTCTGAGCTCAGAGGTGTACCATCCAATGGTATGATTTGTTCGCAAAAGGAACTCGGTCTGCCAAACGCACCTAAAGAAAAAGGCATTTATGTACTGGATGACTCCTTTACGGTGGGCGAAGAATTTGTATTTTAATGAGAAAGCAACCCCTGTACATATGCAGAGGTTGTTTTTTTATTGTTTAGGAAATTATAAAATTGTATGTTGTAGATAACGTAAATACACAGAAACAGCCACGTCGAGCTCCAGCGCCCAACGACTATTGGACTTCCCTCACCTCCGTACGATAAGTCAACATCGGTTCGCATACGCTCACCGTGTTTCCTTTATCTCCTACGGCTCAGTCCAGTCCATACGTCGCTAACCGGGCGCTTACGCTTTTGTTCTGTAAGGAAGTAAAAACTTTTTAATTAACTTTTTCCAGAAACTTTCCAAATCTATAGAAAAACTGCTAAAATAGAGAGCAAACGATTTTTAGGAAATAGAAATGAGTGATTTAAAAATGTGGGACGATTGGAAAGAGAAAATTAAAAATATATTTACAAAAGAAGTTGAAATAGAGGTGGAAGAAGTGGTTGAACTAGAATCACATCAACACCACAATACAACCAATGGTAATCAAGAGTTAAAAGCTAAAATGATGTATCAATATCCAGATCGTAATTCATTTCGATTCCCGGTTATCCCGGACGAGCCGAAACCAAAAAGGGAAGAGGAAAAAGATAGACCAAAATCAACAAAAACAGATGATATTTCAGCATATCAGAAAAGGCAGCAGACACGGGAAGAGAGAAAACCCCGAGAATCAAAAATCAAACCGCCGGTGAGACAAACATACAATGAGCCATCGATAGAGAGCAGAAAAGTATACAAGAAAGATCCAAGTGTACCTTTCCAACCGACTGATGTACCTTCACCTATTTATGGCTTTCAAAAAGGAAAGCAGAAAGAGGAAATTGAAAATATACCTGCTTATAAGCGTAAGGAATTGAAACAGGAGAGTGCGTTTGGAACAAAGCAACCAGTTCAAACAGATGTGACTGAAGATTTGCTTGATCCGTTGAATGTTGCCAGTGAACGTTTGAAGGACAAGCCAGAAGAAAGCATTGTCAATCAGGAGATCATACAACCTGAAAAAGAAGAGCCGAATACTGTAGTTGAATTGAATCAACAAGAAACAGCTGCTACCGCTGAATCAATTGAAGAAGAGATACAGGAAACTGTTGAGAAAGATTTTTCTGAGAGAAAGCAAGATAGTCAGAAGAAGATTAACCCGATTAGCTCGAGAGAGAACAAAAAAGCTTATGAAAAGACATCAAATGAATATAAGCCGGAACCATTTAATGTGATAATGACGCCAAGGGATAAGAAGAATCTTTTTGACAGACAACAACGGGCGCAAACACAACAGCGGAGAGAAAAGACACAACAGCGGAGAGAAAAGACACAACAGCAAAATCAAGAACGTATGCATGCAGAAAAATTAAGGCAACAACATGAAGTACAGGCGGAACAAATAAGACAAGAGCAACATCATGCCCAAGTCTTAAAGCCATCAGAAGAGAAACAGGAAGAACCTGTGAAGAAGCAGCAAATAGAACAACCAGCACAGGAGCAAATTAAAATTCCATTTCATCTGCTGAATGATCCAATTCAAAAAAGTAACGATGATCAGATTTGGGTCAGTGAACAGCAGGAACTCCTAGAGCAGACGTTAAAGTATTTTAATGTTCGTGCCAAGGTCGTAAAAGCAACTCAAGGGCCATCTGTTACTAGATTTGAAGTGCAGCCTGAAATGGGAGTGAAGGTAAGCAAGATTAAAAACCTTTCCGATGACCTTAAGTTGAATATGTCTGCAAGAGATATACGTATTGAAGCACCGATTCCAGGTAAAAATACTGTTGGGATTGAGATTCCAAATCGAAAATCGGAAATGGTAGGTTTACAGGGGATTTTTGAAACAGATGACTTTAAAGAAAGCAAATCTCCCTTGAGCATTGCTCTAGGACTAACGATAGAAGGATACCCTAAAATTACAAACATACAAAAGATGCCGCATGGTCTGATTGCAGGTGCTACAGGTTCAGGGAAAAGTGTCTGTATCAATACGATACTAATTAGTTTGATCTACAAGGCGAGTCATGAGGATGTTAAATTCTTATTGATTGATCCGAAGATGGTGGAGCTTGCACCATATAATGGCATTCCTCATTTGGTAGCACCGGTTATTACCGATGTGAAAGCCGCAACACAAAGTTTAAAATGGGCTGTCAATGAAATGGAAGAACGGTATGAAAAATTTGTGGAAGAAGGGGTTCGAGATATAGAACGCTATAACCAAAAAGTCTTTAAACAGGGCAGAGGCAATCAGAAGATGCCATTTATTGTGATTGTTATTGATGAGCTGGCAGATTTAATGATGATGTCACCACAGGATGTCGAGGATTCCATTAGCCGAATTGCTCAGAAAGCAAGAGCTTGTGGAATCCATCTGCTATTGGCAACACAGCGGCCGTCTGTGGATGTAATTACCGGTCTCATTAAGGCGAATATTCCAACTCGAATTGCCTTCAGCGTATCTTCCCAAATTGATTCACGCACCATCATCGACTCAAGTGGTGCTGATAAGCTCCTTGGAAGAGGGGATATGCTATTTGTAGAGAATGGAACTGGACAAAGCGTGAGATTGCAAGGCCCATTTGTATCTGATGAAGAAATCGAACGGGTAACAAATTATGCAAGAAGTATTGCAGAACCGAACTATTTATTTGAACAGGAACAACTCTTGGAACAGGTTAGTATGGATGAAGATGAGGACGAATTAATGGAGGAAGCCATTCAGTTTATCATGAATCAAAATAGTGCAAGTACATCCTTGCTGCAGCGTCACTTCAAGATTGGTTATAATCGAGCTGCACGACTGATTGATACGTTGGAAGCGAGAGGTTATATTTCCGGTCAAAATGGAAGTAAGCCAAGAGATGTGCTTATTACGCAGTCACAACTGGATGAATTGTAATTATTTGTTTGAATTTGAAAAATTCTATATGATAGAGAAACCATGGCAATCGATAAGGAGAAAACATTTTATGAAAGAGATTAGTCAGAAACTCACAGGTGAAATAAAACGTCTCACGAATAAAACCTTTAAATTTGATGACCGTATCAAAGAAGGCTGGTTCTCAGCTGTATATTTTTTAAAAACAAAGGAAATCGCAGAAAAGAAATTACCTAATAATTATGTAACCATGCAATTTTTCCAGAAAGAAAATGCTGTATTATGTGGTACGGATGAAGCTATTGCATTGCTGCATACATTTGCCGATAATGCTGAAACATTGGAAATTAACTCGTTAAAAGACGGAGATAAAATCACTCCATACGAAACTGTACTGACGATTTCTGGATCATACCAACAATTTGGCTTTTTAGAAGGTCTTATAGATGGAATTCTTGCAAGAAGAACATCTGTAGCAACAAATGTATACAATGTGGTAAAAGCTGCACGAACCTCCGGGGAGCAAAAACCGGTTATCTTTATGGGTGATCGTGATGATCATTATACGACACAGGCCGGAGACGGTTATGCCGCATTTATCGGTGGTTCCACTGCCCAAGCTACCCATGCCATGAATGAATGGTGGGGGAAAGAAGGCATGGGGACGATGCCACATGCATTAATACAAATGTTTCGTGGAGACTTGGTAGCAGCTGCGAAAGCCTATCATGAACTATATCCTGAAGATGAATTGGCAGCACTCGTTGATTATAATAATGATGTGATTACAGATTCACTGAAAGTCGCAAGAGAATTCGGTGATAAGCTGAAATCGGTTCGACTTGATACATCCCGTACACTTGTGGATAAATACTTCCTTAGAAACCATCATCTAATGGGGACTTTCGACCCGCGCGGTGTTAATCCCGAATTGCTTTTTGCATTAAGGAAAGCACTCGATGAAGATGGCTTCCAACATGTTAAAATTATGGTTACAGGTGGATTTACCGAAGATCGGATTACCGATTTTGAAAGAACAGGCGTACCGGTGGACATGTATGGAGTGGGAAGAAGTTTATTGCGACTTAATATTGGATTTACCGGGGATCTTGTCCTTTTCAATGGCAGTCCGGAAGCAAAAGAGGGACGACGGTTCAGACCTAATCCTCGTCTAGAAAAGGTTGACTACTTTAATCCAAATGAATAAGTAAGGGAACATTCATTTACAGCTAATTTACAATTTGATTACATTTTCAGATGTAGAGCATTAGTGTTTGAAACGGCGTCAATCTTTGCTATAATGAAGCGGTGTGAAAATCCTTTCATACAATTTTTAAATTAACGTTTGTATGAACATGTTGGAGGTTCGTTTATGACAACTTACCATTTTATTGGTATTAAAGGGACAGGAATGAGTGCACTGGCACAAATTCTTCACGACTCTGGAGAAAAAGTTCAGGGTTCGGATGTAGAGAAGAAGTTTTTTACGCAGGAAGTTTTGGAAGAGAAGAACATACCAGTATTTCCTTTTTCTGAGAGTAATATTAAACAAGAATATACCGTTATTGCAGGTAATGCTTTTTCCGATGAGCATATAGAAATTCAAGAAGCGAAAAAACAAGGTTGTACCTTTTACAGATACCATGAATTCCTTGGTGAATGGTTAAAACAATTCACAAGTATTGCTGTAACTGGTGCACATGGAAAGACTTCTACTACAGGACTGCTCGCACATGTTCTGGATGAGTCGTTCCCGATTTCCTATCTTATCGGAGATGGTACTGGAAACGGTCATGTGGACAGTAAGTATTTTGTATTTGAAGCTTGTGAATATCGTCGCCATTTTCTGAGCTATGAACCCGACTATGCGATCATAACCAATATAGATTTTGATCATCCTGACTATTTTACGAGTCTCGACGATGTCGTTGATGCGTTTCAGTCGATGGCAGACTTAGTTAAGAAATGTATTGTTGCTTGTGGTGATGATGAAGAATTGCAAAAAATTCATACGAAGGTTCCAGTTATTTATTACGGGTTTGCTGCAACGAATGATTTTCAGGCACAAAACGTAAAAGAAACAGAAGCTGGCACACAATTTGACGTTTTTGTTAGGAATACGTATTATGATACATTTACCATTCCAATGTTTGGAAATCATAATATTTTAAATGCCCTGGCAGTGATCGCAATTTGTCATTATGAAGGCATTGATGCAGAGTACATTAAAAAGCTTTATTCATTTAAAGGGGTTAAACGCCGTTTTAGTGAAAAAAGATTAGGAAATCAAATAATTATTGATGATTATGCGCATCATCCAATAGAGATTACAGCTACGATTGACTCTGCAAGAAGGAAATATCCGGGTAAACAAATTGTGGCTATTTTTCAACCGCATACCTTTACAAGGACGAAAACATTCTTACAAGAATTTGCTGATAGTTTAAGTGAAGCTGATGTTGTTTATTTATGTGATATTTTTGGTTCAGCAAGAGAAGAATCAGGCAAGTTGACCATTAATGATTTGCAGGAACGTATTCCAGATTGTTCCTTATTTGAATTAGATCATGCTGAAGTATTGCAGGAATATCAAGACAGTGTATTAATTTTCATGGGTGCAGGGGATATTCAAAAATTCCAAAAAGCCTATGAGGATACAATGAATACTTCTGTTTAGAAATAAATTTGAGAACCATCCGACTCGTTGGATGGTTCTTTTTCCATGTCTAAAAATCACTCACAACCATCCACATATCTTTAAGTAAGACTATTTTAGGTTAAAATTGTTGTTTCTTGAGCAACACAGAGTTGAGATGAAATGCGAACTAGGATAGAAACTTCGGCGACCGCTCTGGGAAATACACTACGCTTTCCACGGGCGGCTGGTGAGCCCCTTTATGCTAACGCATTACAGTGTCTCACCGATGCCTCTCTTCCCGTAGGAGTCTCCGTGTATTTCCCCGAGCTGTATAGAAGGTTGCTGACAATGACAATGACAATGACAACACTTGCTAATAGCTAAAAAAGCATCCTACAGCTTCACCAGTCCGGGTGAGCGGCGGGCGGTGACTCCTGCGGGAACAGCACGTGTCCGAAGACCTGAAGAGCGGTATTCTCTTCGGGGCTGAGGCCGTGCCCGCGGAAAGCATCCGCCCAGAGCGATCCCGGACGGCGGGAAAAGCAGTTACTTCACATTTTATAGATTTTGTAACATAAGCAATAAATTTTTAGAAAACAGGCTTAAGTAAGAAGAATAATAAAAAAGAAGGATTTATATCATATTTGTCGAAATTGTTAAGAGAAGAGTCTATACTAGAAATAAGTAGGTAACGGTAACGAACTTCAACCTTACATATGTTTATCGTCGATTTATTAGGGTAATATTGAAAGAGGGTAGGCTTCGTTCGGAACCGAAAGGGACTTACTTATCTGTATTAGAACTTACTTAACTTACTATTACATGCAAAAGGAGCTGAATTAGAAATGGAAATATTGTTATATATTGCCGCACTCATCGCTGCGATTGCATTTGTCGTGCTGGTAGTATATGTAATTATCACATTAAAAGCAACGAAACAAACACTAAATGATGTATCAGGGACAATGCAAGGTCTGGAAAAGCAAATGCAGGGAGTAACGACAGAGACGACAGAGTTACTCAATAAAACGAATCGATTAGCGGATGATATTAATCATAAATCCACAAAATTGGATGGTTTATTTGAAGGAGCAAGAGGTATTGGAGATACAGTCAATGACTTCAATCAAACGCTTAGACAGCTTTCAAGTATTATCTCCCGTAATTCTAAAGAAGATCAGGAAAAAGCGGCACAGGCTGTTAAATGGGGAGCATCCATTTTTGAGTATTGGAACAAGAAAAAAAATAAATAAGATCAATTATAAATAGGAGGGAATTATATGTCAGAGAATAACAATAATATTAATTCAAAAGATTTTATTATCGGTACGCTAGTGGGAACAATGGTAGGGGTATCTGCTGCATTATTATTCGCACCAAAATCGGGAAGAGAGTTAAGAGGTAATATAAATCAAAGTGCAAATCAAGTGAAATACCGTGCTGGAGAGTTGAGAAATGTGGCACAGGAAAAAGGAACCGATTGGAAAGATAAAGCATACACAACAGGATCGGAATTAAGAAGAAAAGCAATGGATACAACCTCACAGCTGTCTAAAACAGTAACGCAACAATCAAAGGACTTCAAAGATAATGTGGTTCAAAAAACAGAGGAATTTACAAAGAATGCTACTCAAAAGGCAGAAGAATTAAAAAATGACGCTTCCCAAAAAATACAGGAAGTTAAACAAGATGCTGGGCAAAAATCACAAGAAGTAAAGAAAGATGCTGCGAGTCAGGCACAAGAAGTGAAAAATACGGTAGATAATCAAGCAAAACAATCAAATAAGGAAGACTTGCAGGCAAAAGAAAAAGTTTCCCAACAAACGGCAAATGATACTGTGAAAAACAAACCAAACAATTAATTCGAAAAAGAATAATTAATATGAAGACCGCTCATTTTAACATGTAGCGGTCTTTTTATTTGTGAATTAACATAATAGCCTTGCCTCCGTTATCTCATCGCAATTAATAACCCATTCCCTTAGTCTGTAAGCGCTCCTCTGGCCGTGTTGGTATATTTCCCACTCGTACATGCCCCTACACCTACTAGAGCCCTGTTTAGCCGTCTCATAGATTCTTGTATCAATACATTTGCCGCATTTTGCTCCACCATCAGTCAGTCCCTGTCAATGCTGCAACACAGGTTTGTTTAGTAAATAAATAAAGTACATATGGAGAGTTTGTAAATTTGATTCAGCTCTACGAGATAAGCTAACATCAACATAGGGAAAAGATGTTCGATACATGCATGTCGGCCTATTTATTGTATAGCGAACGAATTTAGTAATCTATTACCATTACTACAAATTTCACCACTTTTTTTCAGGTAGAAGGTTGGTAACGGAGCGTGTACTGTTACGCAAAGATAGGCTATAGACCTGCCTCAGCATCCCTTTCTATTAGCAGGAATGTTTGGTTTGGAATTCAAATCTATTTATTTATAAACTTAATAGTGACAAATGGTAGAATTTTAGCTATAATTGTCACTAATTATTAAAAATAGTTATAGTTAAAATCTGTAGCAGGGGGCGTATAGGAAATGAGTAATGAAATGGAACCGCTAAGAAAGCAAATTGACGATGTGAATCTGGAAATTCTAGAGTTGATTAATCGTCGTGCCGAGCTAAATCAGCAAATTGGTCAATTAAAAACAAAACAGAGCATCAAACGATTTGATCCAGTACGTGAAAGAGAAATGTTGGATAAAATCAAGGAAAGTAATAATGGGCCATTCCAAAATGCGACACTTGAACATATATTTAAAGAGATTTTTAAAGCAAGTCTTGAATTACAGGAAGACGATCACAGTAAAGCCTTACTTGTGTCTCGCAAAAAGAAACCTGAGAATACGGTTGTAGACGTGAAAGGCAAAAAAGTTGGTGACGGAACGACAAGCTATGTCTTTGGTCCGTGTGCAGTCGAAAGTTACGAGCAGGTTGCCGCTGTAGCTGAATCTATAAAAGGTAAAGGATTGAAACTGCTTCGCGGTGGTGCATTCAAACCAAGAACATCGCCATATGACTTCCAAGGTCTTGGTGTAGAAGGACTTCAAATATTAAAACGCGTTGCTGATGAATATGATTTAGCTGTCATCAGTGAAATCGTAAATCCGGCACATATTGAAGAAGCAATTAATTATATTGACGTTATTCAAATTGGTGCAAGAAACATGCAAAACTTCGAATTACTAAAAGCAGCTGGAGATACAAATAAACCCGTATTATTAAAACGTGGTTTGTCAGCAACAATAGCTGAATTCATCAACGCTGCAGAATATATTATGTCACGTGGTAATGGTAATATCATTTTATGTGAACGTGGTATCAGAACGTATGAAACAGCAACTCGGAACACACTTGATATTTCTGCAGTACCGATCTTGAAACAGGAAACACATCTTCCGGTAATGGTTGATGTAACGCATTCTACTGGACGTCGTGATTTACTTCTTCCAACAGCAAAAGCTGCACTTGCAATTGGAGCAGATGGTGTAATGGCAGAAGTTCATCCAGATCCAGCTGTAGCGTTATCTGATTCAGCTCAACAAATGGATATTCCTACATTTGATAAATTCTTTAACGAAATAAAAGATGTTGAAAATCGTTTAAAATAATAGAAGTGGCTGATCATTTTTAGCGATCAGCCTTTCTTTTTGTGTTAAAATAAATAAACAAAAAGATTGGTACAAGGTTGACGATTTGGTGAATAATAGTGTTGTATAGCGTCTGACTGTGATGGTACAGCATAATTTTGTGATGCAATTTTTTGTAATTTTTTTCATGGTAGAGTATCATATAGAGAAAGAAGTCGATTTGTAATTTTTTTAGGAGGTAGACTTAGATGAACATAACGATATACGATGTAGCAAGAGAGGCAAATGTCTCCATGGCTACCGTTTCACGTGTTGTAAATGGCAACCCGAACGTTAAACCAACAACACGCAAAAAGGTATTAGCAACGATAGAACGATTAGGCTATCGCCCAAACGCAGTTGCCAGAGGATTGGCAAGTAAGAAAACAACGACAGTTGGTGCGATTATCCCTGATATTTCTAATATCTTTTTCTCCGAACTTGCCCGTGGTATAGAAGATATTGCAACGATGTACAAATATAATATTATTTTAAGTAGTTCCGACCAGAATAAAGATAAAGAACTCCAGTTAATTAACACCATGTTGGAGAAACAGGTGGATGGAATTCTGTTTATGGGTGGGAATATAACCGATGAACATACCCACCAATTTAAAACATCTTCGGTACCGATCGTACTCGCATCAACATATGATCCAACCGATACGATTCCTACGGTTAATATTGATTATGAACTTGCTGCATATGAAGCAACCAAGCATTTAATCGAAAAAGGTCATAAACAACCTGCTCTGGTAGCGAGCAAAACGAATACGAGTGTTAATGTACTTAAATATAATGGCTATATTCGCGCATTGAAAGAGTCTAACATTGAAGTAAACGAAGATTTGATTATTAAAGGCGTGTATGCTTATCAAACAGGACTCACTGCTGTGGAAGAATTACTGGCTTTGGATGAGAAACCTACAGCTGTATTTGTTACTTATGACGAAATTGCTTTAGGGGTCATTCATGGTGCACAGGACATGGGTTTAAACGTACCAGATGATCTTGAAGTATTTGGCTTTGATAATACAAGATTGGCTACAATGGTCAGACCAACACTTACTACAATTGTACAGCCCACGTATGATATTGGAGCAGTTGCCATGCGCCTTCTTACCAAATATATGAATAAAGAAGAAGTAGAAGATAAAAATGTGGTATTACCTCATCGAATTGAGTTCAGAAACTCAACATTAAATAATTAATGCCGATATAAATAGTAAATCAAATAGTGTTCAAAAAGTTACCAGATGTTCATTGGGAGGTTCTGCTTCTCTGCAGGTAACATTTTTGAACGCTTCTTGTTTAGTAAAGCTATGGGGAGATAATGAATATGAGAAAACGTGATATATTAACTCCGGTCGGTATTACATTGGGTTTTATTATGATTATGTTGGCTATTCTAACGAAAAGCGGTACGGGGGGAATAGCATCTTTTGCAGATATTCCTGCTATTTTTATTGTGATCGGTGGCTTAATCGCTTCCATGCTTATCACTTTTAAAATGGAACAGTTAAAGTTAACGAGTGCCATATGGAAAGAAGCATTTCATAAAAATGATATGCAACTTTCAGAGTTAATCCATTTGTTTATTCGGTTATCTGAGCGTGCTAGAAGAGAGGGAATACTTGCTCTGGAAAATGAACTGGAAGATGTGGAGGACCCCTTTATAAAAAAAGGAATTCTGCTTGCAGTCGATGGCATTGAACCAGAAGTAATATCAGATATTCTACATGCTGAAATCACAGCATTGGAGGATCGACATTATAAAGGTAGAATGCTCATCGAAAAAGCGGCAGAATATGCACCTGCGTGGGGAATGATTGGTACATTAATTGGACTTGTTCTAATGCTGAATACGCTATCAGACCCTAGTACTCTTGGTCCGAGTATGGCTGTTGCGCTTCTAACGACTCTCTATGGAACAGTTCTTGCAAATCTGGTATTTACTCCGATGGCAGGCAAATTGGAAGCCAAGACGGAGGAAGAAGTTTTTACAAAGCAGATCATCATTGAAGGGATTATTGGTGTACAATCAGGCCAGAATCCACGGATTTTGGAAGAAAAGCTTAGTGCATTCCTTCCGAAAGATTCCAAACAACGAAAAGAGACAGAAGATGCTGCGGGTTACGTAGGGGAGAGCGTAAATGAAACGTAGAGAGATCAAGCGTAAAAAAAATAGCGGGGCACCAAAGTGGATGGTTACGTATTCTGACATGGTGACACTTATATTGGTTTTTTTCATTTTGCTTTTTTCTATGTCACAAATCGATCATGTGAAATTTGATGCCATATCGGAATCGTTTCAGAACCGAATGATCTTTGATTTTTTCCCATCCCCGGTTCCGATGGAGAACCCTACTGAAAGCACCGACCATATGGAGAGCGGAGAAGAGACCAATGAATTTGATACGCCAACCCAAATGGATAACGTAACGGATAGGGATGAACCGGAAAAAGAAGATTCTCTAAATGATTTAGTGCATAATGTAGAAAATTATTTAGATGAATATGAACTGAATAATGTTATTTCAGCAGATAGAACGGAGCGAGGAGTCGTTCTCGTGCTTCAGGAGAGTATTTTGTTCGACTCAGGGGAAGCCAATATTTTGGATGAAGGTCAACCATTCCTCGATCGTATCGGTACATTGTTAAGCGATATCCCGAATCATGTTAAAGTTGAAGGACATACAGATTCAAGGCCAATTTCCAATTATCGTTTCCCTTCCAACTGGGAGTTGTCCGGTGCTAGAGCAAGCAGTGTCGTTCGCTATCTAATCAGTGAAAATGATTTAGACATAGCCCGGTTTTCAACCGTGGGTTATGCGGACACAAGACCACTCGTTCCAAATTCCCCGGAGAACTGGAGTCAAAACCGCCGTGTGGAAATCGTAATCTTGGAAACTGGCAATGATGATGGAGCTGAAAATTGATCAGCTCTTATTACTTTTTCTATCTATTTAATTGTTTTTGTATATTTTAGTAGGCTCTGTAATAGTTTATCGTTTTTCTCCGTTATTTCAGCTTTTCTAGGAATGTCAGGTAGTACTTCACTGTTATCGTGCCAGAATAGAGGAAGATCAACAGGTGAATCAATTTGCCATTTTGTAATCCATTCTTTAGGAATAGATCCTTTTGCAGGCTCCCCAGTTTTCATTACATTCCATATCTGCGCCCATGCACGAGGTACAACGCGCCACATGTCGTATCCACCACCGCCGGTTGCAATCCACTTGCCATTACAATATTGATGTGCCATTTCATGTGCAACAAGAGGAATTTGATCAAAAATGCGCATGGATCCACAGAGGTGTGTCAGCGGATCAAAACAATGGGCATCTGCACCGTTCTGGGTTACAATAATATCTGGTTTGAAAAATTCAGCGATCTCTTTGAATGCGGTTTCATAAACATGTAAAAATGATTCATCCTGGGTAAAAGCATCAATTGGTAGATTAAAAGAATAACCGTGACCATGCTTTATACCACGTTCATTTACATTACCAGTTCCAGGGAAAAGATATCTGCCTGTTTCATGTATGGAAAAGGTACAGACATTCGGATCGTCATAAAAAGCCCATTGTACACCGTCTCCATGGTGTGCATCCGTGTCTACGTACAATACTTTAAGATCATATTTTTTACGAATGTATTTAATTGCAACAGCACTGTCATTATATATGCAAAATCCTGCTGCTTTTCGCTGAAATCCATGATGTAATCCACCACCAAGATTTAAGGCATGATCCCTGTTTCCACTCAGTACTTCATCAACAGCGGTCAACGTTCCACCTACCAGATAACTGCTAGCTTCATGCATATTTGTAAAAATGGGTGTATCCTCGGTTCCTAATCCATATTCATAACCCTCATCCTCACTTAATAAACCCTTACCACCGCGCTTAACAGCATGAATAAAATCATAATCATGGAAAAGCGCAAGTTCCTCATCGGTAGCCATCCTCGGTGGGATAATATCTTGAACTTGTAACGTATCGTTTGTTTCCAATAAATCCTTGGCCAGCAAAACTCTTTTCTGATTAAATGGATGCTCATCATTAAATCGATATTTCAGGAAGTCTTCAGAGAATATAAAACCCGCATTTCCACTCATCGTCTTGGCTCCGCAATATTATTTGGCCATAGCAATTGATAACCTGCTTCACGCAAATCCTGAATGACAGGCATGGGATTCAGTGTCTGAATACGGAATACGAGAATCTTATAATCTGGATCACTTTGATAAGGATAAATTAGAACAGATACGATATTGGTTTTTCGTTTTCCAAAAATAGCAGCAACCTCAGGAAGTATCCCAGGACGGTGGGGAACCTTTACTTCTATAAGAGAGCTCTGTACATGGGTGCCGGTTAATTGAATTAATGTATAGAGCATATCTTTTTCCGTTATGATACCAACGAGGCGATTATTACTAACAACAGGGAGACATGCAATTTCCTTATCGTAAAAAATAGCAGCAATCTCCTCGACAAAATCCATAGGGTGTATCGTGATGACGGGATGACTCATGATCGTTTGAATCTCATTATTTAATTCACTACTGTCCGCATCTTTAAGAAATGTAGAGGGACTTGCATCTCTTACATCCCGATCTGATACGATTCCAATTACTTGTTTTTCATCATCCACGATAGGGAGATGCCTAATTTTATTCTTCTGCAGCAATAGCAATGCTTCTTCAATGGTTGCTGTTGGATTTAGTGTAATGACTTCTGTTTTCATGATATCTTCTACCAGCATTTTATAAACCCTCTCTCATATTTCGAAAATTATGCCTTGCTAAAAAGCGAAGTTTATCAAACTGTTGAATCGATTCATCTGATACATTTTTGCCGATACGGACCATCAAACAATTAGCAGGATGGGAAATAATTTCTGGATCATCTGTAGGAGCAGGGAGTAAGCCTCCTGCAGCCATCATTTTTTCCATCACTTTTCGGTAGTCCCAGATGCTCAGTTTTGTACCTTCTAGATCCCAATGCCAATAATATTCTGTTGAAATTACAATGTAATTCTCCATATAATCATCCATCATGGATAGCTTAAGCAGGTTGGATGACACTCTTGCTCCGCGGTATGCAGGTATCATTTCAATCGCACCAAGCTCAATTAAATCTTCCATATTGAATTCAGACCATCTCTCCAGAGGATCCGGGTGTAAATACGTGACATAGCCAACAATGGTATCATTTGTTCTCGCAACAAGAATTCGACCCTCCGGAAATTCTGCAATACTCAAAAGCGCTTCGAATTGCTTGTGGGCAGGTCTGAACGCGGTTAACTGTTCATGAAAATGGTATTGCTTTAGTTCATTTGAAGATAGTGGCCCTTCAATAACAATTGGTCCAAGATCTGTTTCATAGGAAAAAGAATGATAAGTTTTGGCATGTTCCATTTGTTCACCACCTGTTTTTAATGCGCTTACACAAATCATTATACAGGAATTGTCTCTTTATTTTTAGTATTTTGTAAAAGTTGTTGGAAATATTATTTAATTTAAAAGGTAGAGAAGTGGGTGATGGTGGCAGGGCCAATAACAAGCGGCTTTTAGATAAGACAAAAAAAAGGGAGCGAATTGCTCCCTTTGCAAATTAACTATTCTCTTCTTCGTTTTGCTCATTCTCATTTTCAGAAGCATTCGACTCATCATCTGATGGATCGGTCTCTTCATTTTCACTGTTATCTTCATCATTGGCCGATTCTTCTTCACCATTTGATGAATCCTCTTCATTTGAAGTTTCTTCACTTGTTGAAGCTTCTTCGTCATTTACAGCTTCCTCCTCTTTTTCCTCTTCTTTCTTATCTGGTGTTTCGTTTTCATCTTTTGGTGTTTCACCGATGATTACTTCACTCGACGCTTTCGATTCCATCCCGAAGTAGTCAACCGCTTTTACGGTATAGATGGCATTTTCATTTCCAATTCCAAAGTTAGTGGACTTCGAGCTTCCAATGAGCTTAACGTTTCCTGCAGGGGAAGTGGAACGATAGATACGATAACCAACAACATCTTTACTTCCCGGTTTTTCCCACGTTAATTTGTCACCTGATTTTTTAACCGATGTTGGAGCACCGGGAGCTTTGCCGTCATCTGTGATACTGCTGCCAACTTTACCTTTTGGTACACCAATCTTTGACCACTTGTCGGTATCGGTTCTCGGGTAAAGTTTAGTGAGGTCATTCAGGTCACCATAACCATTTCTTTCCAGCCATTCAGGGTTAAAGGTAAGACCATTGCCTTCAGTAAATTCAGATGGTGTATTTGGACCTGCGACAACTGATTTACCATTCACAATCACCTGATTACCAGTCGTTAAACTGTCATCTGTTTCGGTCGGTACAAATTTGGCATTGAATATATCCGTTTTCACCAATCCGGCTTTCTTACATAGTTCGGATGGGAGCATGCCTGAAATTGCACAATAACTTTTTTCTACGATACCATCTGGGCGTTCAAATCGCTCGGTTGGTGCAACAAGATCTGGTCTTATATCTGCTGCTGCATTGATTAATTGTGACCAAAGCTTTAGATTTCGTTGACTGTAGCTTAATGGATAAGGATGATTGATTGGATAAGGTGTATCATAACCAATCCATGTTCCGAACGTTACATTTGGATTCGTTGCAACAAACCATGCATCATGGTAATCATTCGAAGTACCAGATTTACCTGCCCAGTCAACACCATCATGTTTTAGCTGGTTGTTTATATAAACTGCAGTCCCACCTGAAATTACATCACGCATCATATCAATTGTTAAGTAGGTTGTTTGTGGTGAAAATACTTCCACAGGTTCTGGTTCATGTTCATAAACAACATCTCCATCATTAGTAGTAATTTTTTCAATCATATAACCATCCACAAATTCACCGTTATTCCCAAATGTAGCAAAGGCATTCGTATTTTCTTCAACAGTAATACCTCTTTCCATACCTCCAAGTGAAAGAGATAGGTTACTATGATCTGCTGGTTCTAATGAAGTAATACCCATCTTTTCCAAATAGTGAGTTGCTGGATCATCATTTATAATTTTCAAGTACGTATCAGCAGCGGGAATATTATAAGATTTAGCTAGTGCTGTTCGTGCAGATACCATACCATAATAACCGCCGCCATAATTCTTTGGCTCCCAATTTTTTTGTCCTGGAATAACATAAGACCTATTATAATCAGCTATAGGAGTACCTGGCTGAACAACGCCTTTTTCCATGGCAGGTGCATAGTCCAGTAGTGGTTTAATCGTACTACCGATAGAACGTTCTGCTTGTGTTGCATAGTTGAATTCATTATTTTCATCCTCACCACGCCCACCAACAAAACTAATAATTCTTCCGGTGCTGTTTTCAATTAACATTCCACCGGTTTGAATGATATCGGTAACTTCATAAGTTTCTCCATCAGCATTTGTTTCTGTGAAGGTCCTGCTATTACCGTAATCTTGATAATTCTGGACTATTTCCTGAAATACATCATAAATCTCTTTATCAATCGTGGAATGAATTTCGTACCCATTCATTCTCATTGCACGATCAGCGAGGATATCATATTCCTCACTAAGCTCGTCATTGTCTTTTAAATCGTCATCTGAATATCCGTCTTCTTTAAGTAAATGATCTTTTATAATAGCTTTGGCTCTCTTTTCAATTTCAACTGTCAGATAAGGATATATTTCATTTGGTGAAGGTTGATCTTCTTTAAAGTCAGCAACAATATCATAATTCAATGCTTCTTCAAGTTCGTCTTTTGTTATATATTCCATTTCATGCATCCGATTCAATACGGTTTGCATTCGATTTAATCCTGGTTGAATACCTGCTTCA
This sequence comes from Oceanobacillus longus, assembly GCF_042650085.1. Taxonomy (NCBI): domain Bacteria; kingdom Bacillati; phylum Bacillota; class Bacilli; order Caryophanales; family Bacillaceae; genus Oceanobacillus; species Oceanobacillus longus. Next base: position 322,095 of record NZ_JBHSAO010000001.1, read on the forward strand.
TCTTTTAAACCGCCAGTATTTACAAATGGTGTATAAGCAGAAGGACTTTGTGGTAGACCAGCTAGATAGGCTGCTTGCGCAAGATTAACTTCATTTGCATCTATTCCAAAAATACCTTGTGATGCAGTTTGTATCCCAGCAATATTTCTTCCTGAAGAATTACGACCATACGGTATAATATTTAGATAGGTCTCAAGAATCTCATCTTTCTCAAAAAACTGCTCGAGTCGTAATGCTAGTAAGATTTCTTTTGCCTTTCTTTCAAAGGATACTTCATTTGTCAGAATCTGATTTTTAATCAACTGTTGGGTTAATGTACTACCACCTGTCTGAACGGAAGAGTTCGTAACTTCCTGAACTACTGCACGCATAATCGCCTTTGGAACGACACCATTATGCTCCGTAAAGTACTCGTCTTCCGTTGCAATAACTGCTTCCAAAAGAATAGGGGAAACATCCTCCAATGTTGTTTCTTCCCGATAAATGTCAGATTTTACATCCCCAAAATAGACATCATCCGCAAAATAGAGTTTAGACGTTTCCGAATAATTATAAATATCCTGTGCCATTGTTTCTTTGCTTCGGATTGGCTCGTCCTTTACAAGTGATGCAAAGTAGCCTGCACCGACACCGCCAACAAAAATAAATAAGAGAAAGCCAACTACAAGTACAAACAGGATAACATTCCACACGACATCATAAGTAATTCTGGATGAGCGCTGAACTTTTCCAGTTTTCCAGACAGTCTTTGCCTTTTTCATATAGGATTGAATCTTATCTTTTAAATCCATTTGTAAACCCCCTAAATTCTTCTATAATTATAGCATAACTGCATTTTATGTTGTATAATATTTGGAAAAGATATATTGCAATTTCATTACATATATGCTAAGAATGTATAATAAACTAATTGCTATGAAGGATCGAAGTAACTTTGCAAATCCCTTTTTAAGAGAGCTGGCGGTAGGTGCAAGCCAGTATACATTTGCAGGTGAATTACAGTCCGGAGCATTTCTTTTGTATAAATTCATTTATTACAGAAGAACGGTGGAGACATCGTTAACAATCCCAAGTGGCTGTTTTCCAGCAACAAGGGTGGTACCGCGTGTTAAACTCGTCCCTTATCTATGATAAGGGACGAGTTTTTTGTTTTTAAAATTAAAGATGGAGAGTGAAAAACATGGATATTTTACAGGATTTAGAAAGCCGTGGATTAATACATCAAATAACGGACAGAGAGGGATTGGAGAAACACTTAAAAGAAAATCAGGTAACATTGTATTGTGGATTTGATCCAACGGCGGACAGCTTGCATATCGGCCACTTAGTTCCATTAACCATGCTGAAACGTTTTCAGCAAGCAGGTCATAAACCGATTGCTCTTGTTGGCGGAGGCACAGGAATGATTGGTGATCCAAGTGGCAGATCTAGTGAGCGTTCTTTGAACACAAGTGAAATCGTTAAAGGATATGCACATAAAATTCAAGAGCAAATTGGAAAACTTGTTGACTTGGATACAGAGGGTAACTCGGTTCAGTCCCGTAATAATCACGATTGGCTTGGCAGTATGACAGTTATTGATTTTCTGCGTGATGCCGGAAAGCATTTTGGTATCAACTACATGCTCGCAAAAGAATCTGTCTCAGCGCGAATTGAAAAAGGAATTACCTTTACTGAATTCAGCTATATGATTCTCCAGTCTCTCGATTTTCTTAAGCTGTATGAACAGGAGAATTGTACCGTCCAGATTGGTGGAAGCGATCAGTGGGGGAATATCACAGCCGGCATGGAGCTTATCCGCCGTTCCAGAGAAAATCAGAATGAAGATGTTAAAGTATTTGGGCTGACTGTACCATTGATTACAAAAGCAGATGGTACTAAATTTGGCAAAACAGCAGGCAATGCAATATGGCTAGATGCGGATAAAACTTCGCCATATGAGTTTTACCAGTTTTGGATAAACACAGATGACCGTGACGTTATTAAATTTACCCGCTACTTTACATTTCTTTCTAAAGAGGAAATTGCAGATCTGGAAGACGAAGTTGCTAACCACCCGGAAAACCGTGTTGCTCAAAAACGTCTTGCCGAAGAGGTGACGAAGACGGTTCATAGTGAAGAAGCACTGAAGCAGGCCGAAAAAATTTCTCAAGCTTTGTTCAGTGGGGACTTGAAACAATTATCCGTAACGGAGATTGAGCAAGGATTTAAAGATGTACCGACTTACCAGACGGAAAAGGAAGATACAGGTTTAATTGATTTACTCGTGAATGCGTCGATTTCTTCATCGAAGAGACAGGCAAGGGAAGACATAAAGAGTGGTGCCGTTTATATTAATGGGGAAAGAGTACAGGAATTGGATTACGTTCTAACTGCAGCAGATCGGATAGAAGATACTTTTACCATTATTCGCCGCGGGAAGAAAAAATACTTCCTCGTTAGTTACAATTAGCATGAAAAACATCAGCCTAGGCTGGTGTTTTTTTCAATTCCAATGCTTTCCTGTGCACATGAGTTTATTAACGATATATTCGTGGTAAGCAAGTAGGGGCATCAAATATATTGTAAGCTTCTTTTTACTGATGTCTTAAACTGTAAGGAGGAATTTTTATGAGTGAAAATAATAAATCAAACAAAAGTAAATTGATAGACTACAAAATTTTTGCACCATCATTACTAATCGTTATTTTTATCAGTATTTTATTTGCAATTTATGAGTCAGAATCTCTCGATTTGTTGAATGGTATTTTTGACACGATCGTAGAAGTCTTTTCCTGGGGCTACATATGGTACGCAATCATACTGGTTGGAGCCGGCTTATATCTTTCATTTTCCAAGTATGGGGAAATCGTTTTGGGTGATCCAACAGAGAAACCAAGATTTACATTATTTGAGTATTCTTCCATTCTAATTGCAATGGGTCTTGGATCTACCATCATGCGGACAGGGATGACTCAATGGGCTGAAGTCGCAATAGATCCTCCATTTGGTGTAGAAGCCCAGTCAGCAGAAGCCTTGCTATGGGGGAACGCGTACAGCATGTTTATGTGGAGCTTTCAAGTGTTTGCCATCTTTGTCATGGCTGCGCCAGCAATCGGTTATATTCTACATGTACGTAAACGGCCATTGATGCGGATTTCGGAAGCTTGTCGCACCATTTTTGGCAATAAGTTTACGGATGGTATCGGTGGGAAGATATTGGATATTATCTTTCTTATCAGTATTCTTTCAGGTGCAGCTGTTACCCTGGGACTTGGAACACCAATTGTAACGTATAATCTTGCTGAACTATTTAATATTGAGATTTCATTTGGTTTAACAATGACTGTAACGATTGTCTGGGTGATATTATTCAGTATTAGCGCTTATCTAGGTATTGAAAGAGGTATTAAAAAATTAAGTACGCTAAACATGTATTTTGCCGGTGGTTTTGCTGTATTTATTATGCTAGCAGGACCCGGAATTTTTATTCTCAATTACTTTACAGACAGTATTGGATTTCTACTATCTAATTATATTGATTTCTCCTTAAATACGAACTCTGTGTATGAAGGTACAACACATATTGAAAGCAATACAATATTTTGGTTTGCCTACAGTGCCACATGGGCAATGTTGCACAGTGTATTTGCTGCAAAAATATCCCGAGGTAGGACGATAAGAGAAATGATATTAACGTATCTGTTAGCACCTACGCTAATATCCTGGGTAGCCACAGGGGTTCTTGGAGGACTGGGTGTACACAGATATCTTACAGGAGAAGTTCCTGTATTGGAAATTGTACAAGAAAACGCTATGGCAGCAATACCAGAAATACTAAGCTCATTGCCATTTTCTACGATTGCAATTTCAATTTTTGTCATTATTGCTATTATTTTTATGACAACGACATTAGACTCAACGACATATACAATCGCATCCTATACTGGCACGAAAAATATGAGTAAAGCAGAGCCATCAAAGAGTTTACGTATTATTGTTGCAGCAATCATCACCATACTAGCTCTTACACTAATGAGGATAGGAGGGCTTGCACCACTGGAAGTTCTTTCGGGGCTCATGGGGATACCGATCATTATTATCCAGTTCCTGACTATTTACGCTGCTAAGAAGATGATGGATGAAGATCAGGCATGGATTACTAATGTGAGAGAGAAAAAAGAGGGGAAGAATAAAAAGACAACAAGTAAATCATTGTAAATAAAAAACTGTGACATCCATCTATTTTGGATGTCACAGTTTTTTTGACTGATCGTATTAACGAGAGTAGAATTCTACGATAAGTTGTTCGTTAATTTCTGCTGGAAGTTCAGAACGCTCAGGATAACGAGAGTAAGTTCCTTCTAGTTTTTCAGCATCAAAAGTTGTATATTCAGGTACAAAGCTGTTCGCTTCAATAGCTTCTTTAACGATATCAAGCTTTTGAGATTTTTCACGTAAGCTAATTACTTGACCTGGTTCTACAGCGAAAGATGGGATATCAACGCGTTTGCCATCAACTAGAATATGACCGTGGTTTACTAGCTGACGAGATTGTCTGCGTGTGCGAGCAAGACCAAGACGGTAAACTAAGTTATCTAGACGGGATTCAAGTAAGATCATGAAGTTTTCCCCGTGAATACCTTTCATTTTACCAGCTTTTACGAATAAGTTTTTAAATTGACGTTCGTTTAAGCCATACATGAAGCGTAGTTTTTGCTTCTCTTGCATTTGCAAACCGTATTCAGAGATTTTTCTGCGCGAGTTCGGTCCGTGTTGACCAGGAGCGTAAGGGCGTTTATCTAATTCCTTACCAGTTCCAGTTAATGAAATACCAAGACGACGTGATTTCTTCCATATTGATCCAGTATAACGTGACATAAAGTAATTCTCCTTTAAAATGTTTTATTTGCATAAAATAAAACGCGCGAGTTCCTACGCCAGTCCATTTTGTTTTCATGTACCATCGCTCCAGCAGCAGAGAGTTACACGATACACCTTGGGGCTATAAGCCTCTCGAAGGAACAAAATGGGTTCAGGCGGCGGTTCACATAGGCTACCTAATTATTTTACACAAACGTTAGTATATAATTTTAAGAGAGCCATGTCAACCATGTATGAAAAAATACATATTTATTTCGTTTATTTATAGGAATAAATAACTAGTTATTGTATAATAAAGATAAGAATTATTCTGAAATTGTATATTAATTGAGATAATAAGACGATTATAGCACTTTTGAACTATTTTTATAAAAATTTTATAGTTAAGCCAGGTGATCAGAATGACTTCAATTCCAAATCTGTATGGAATCGTACATCAATCCTATTTTGAATTACTCTCTACAATCACTAATAAAAGCTATAATAAAATAGAGATAATTGTAATTCTACTTGAAAAAATGGGGGAATTCCTCAATCCTTCAAGTGCCGTCGTATATTATTATGATGAGTTCAAGAACATATATCAACGAATGGATGCAGATCTTAATTTAAATTCAAAGCTGGAACCAAAATTCATTCTTAAAGAAGATGTATTCAAATATAAAAAGAATGACGTAAAAATTACTTTCCCTTTCACTGTTGATCAGGAGGAGTTTTTATATGTATTTACATTTACAAACAGGAAATTGCCATCAGAGGAAAACGTCGAATTTGTCAAAAAGGAAACCGAAACCTTACTGAAAATGATCGGAAAATTTCGAGTGAAGAAAAGAAGTAATTGGTACTATCAGGAGTTATTTGAACTTAGTAAACGCATATTTGCGACTTATGATATGAACACCATTTTAAAAGAAATATCCGGCAGATTGGAAAGAAATTACTCGGAGATCAGCTATACTTTTTTCTTATCACAGGATACGGAAGTTTCTGCATCATTGCCCGTCAAGACTATGGAGTACAATGATATTGAAACTGAAAATCTGAGTACAAAAGCATTTCAGACTGGTGAGCTACAGTCTGAAAGTAAGCCGGAGATAAATGCTTCCTATATATATGCACCATTAACAGGAAAGCAGGGTATCTATGGTGTACTGGAAATCAACGTACCTTTAAATACTTCTTTTCCAAAGATGGGGAAACAATTTTTAATTGAATTTGCGCACGTGGCTGGTAAAGCAATAGAGGCTGCGACGTTATTCCAAAATTCCAAACATCAAGTTTCGGACTTAACGATCATTAATGATACATCACATCAACTAAATTCTAATTTGGATCTAGGGGAAATTGTAAGCCTATTAAAGGAGCAAATTCAATCAACTTGTCACGCTGCAGATGTCGGCTTTATTAAATTTTATGATGAGTATGAAATTTTGTCGGGAAGTTCAGCGTTTTTCCATACAAGTGATAATATGTTGTTCATGGATTATTTATATAAAAAAACGAAAGCTTACAAGGAACCACTATTTATTGGTAACTTCTCTGATGAAGAAATGCTACTTCCTTATCGATCTGTCATGGCGTTTCCCATGGTCCAAGCAGGAAAAGTATTGAGTCTCACAGTGATTCTTCATAGAGACTCCTACCATTTTAGTTTTGATCAATTTAAGTTAATGCAGGCAATCATTCAGCATTCCGCCTTGGCAATGGCCAATACAATTCTTAAAGACAAATTGAAAGAAGCGGTTATTAAAGATTATCTGACAGGGTTATACTCCCGAAACTTTCTGGAGGAAACGATTGAGAGGCATATGCGTGAAGGTGAAAGAGGAATATTAATGTTATTTGATATTGATGATTTTAAAAAGATAAATGACAGTTTCGGTCATCATGTTGGAGACCAAGTACTTATCCAAGTGTCAAGCACACTGATGAATCATATTGGGCCAGGAAACATTGCTGCAAGATGGGGCGGTGAGGAAATAGCAATTTATGCACCAAACATGAATCTGGAAGAAGGGTATATCCTTGCAGAGGCAATTAGTATGCAAGTGGAGCTAACAACGGACCCAACGGTTACGTTATCTTCTGGTGTATCGGCATGGAATAAGGAAATGAAAGGTGATCAAGATATGCTTACACTGTTCTTGCGTACAGATAAAGCACTATATGAAGCAAAGAATAATGGGAAAAACCAGGTGATAAAAAACTAGCAGCTTAAGATAGCTGCTAGTTTTGTTATACTAGAAGAATACTAGCCCATATGTTTTACTAATACACCTACGAATTTTTCGAGATAAATCTGATCGGTTTCATCAAAGCGATTTTTGATTGGGCTGTCAATATCGAGAACACCAAATACTTTATCATGGATAATAATTGGTACAACAATTTCTGATTGACTTGCGGCATCACAGGCAATATGACCTGGAAATTGGTGAACATCGGCAATGCGCTGTGTTGTGCGCTCCTTAACAGAAGTACCGCACACGCCTTTACCAGATGCGATACGAATGCATGCTGGAAGGCCTTGGAATGGCCCGAGAACCAGTTCATCTTCCTTCCAAATATAAAATCCGACCCAGTTCACTTCTTCAAGGAACTGATTTAATAATGCTGAAGCATTGGACAGAATTGCAACGTCATCCTTCTCACCATCTGTTAATGCATCCAATTGTTTAATCAAAAGCTCATAATCTTTTTCTTTTGTACCCGTGTATACTGTTGATTGAAACAAGAAAACTCCCCCTTTAATATCTATATGTGGAATAAAAATCGACACGATCATCCTTTTTGTCGAGAAGAAATTGCAGGAATTTAAAGGTTCATTGTCGTAATTGTGTAGTAAGGAGATGAATAACAATGAAAAAGAACCCAACCAAGCAAAAAGTGATAGATGCTGCTTCCTCATTGTTTTTCCAAAAAGGCTTTCATGGCACTTCTGTCAGAGATATTGCTGAAAAAGCCTCTGTTAATGTATCCTTGATTAGCTATTATTTTAAAGGCAAACAAGGCCTATTAGAATATGCAGTAACCAATTACTATGAGGAATACCTAAAAACACTGGAAGAAACAATAGAAGAAACTGACTCCCTTACTCCTTTGAAAAAATTGAATGCGCTAATTTTTACTATTATACATTATAAACAGCGAAATCATCAATTGACATGTTTTATTCAACGAGAGCTTTCACTGGACTCTGTATTTGTTCGTGAAATGGCTGTAACTTATTTAGCAAAGGAAAATCATTATATACGTCATACTTTTCTTGATGCGATTGGTGGCCAGGTGAAAGGGGATACTCGTCACTATTTATTGATGCAGCTGAAAGGTATGCTGATCACTCCGTATATTTTACATAGTGAATGGAAAGAACAGGTCATTGGTGATTATTCACACCAGATCTTCGTAAAAAAATATGTGAATACGATTCAGCAATGGATTAATTTTATTACAGAAAAGGGAATTTCCGCTGAAAAAAATATGTCGAATATAATCACAGATGAAAAAACGTGGCGAATTGGCGAGTAATTTGCATTTTTTTAGCCAAATATGCATGATCCATGGTATTATAAGTATTGTATTTAGAAAATTAACGTTTACATGATTCCATTAGAATATAAAATATAAGTTAACTTACAAATTAATTAGAAAATTTAAGGAAACCTCTTTTTTTGGAAACTGGTTGGGAGGCATTTTATGGTTTTCATCATCGGAACAATTTTAGCAGTCATCGTACTAATTATTATCGGACTCATTTTAAGAAAGCGAATTTACGACAGGGTAGATCGTCTGGAGAGCTGGAAAATGGACATCATGGGGCGTGATGTTGCCACGCAGCTCAGTAAGATTAAAACGTTAAATCTTTCGGGAGAAACTCAGGTGAAGTTCGAAACCTGGAAAGAACGTTGGGAACATATTATCGCAATGGAACTTCCAAACATAGAAGAGCATCTATTTGATGCAGAAGAAGCTGCCGATCGTTTCCGCATAAACAAAGCGAAGTCTATCCTGAATAAGGGAGAAGAAACATTGCAGGGTATTGAAAAGAGTATTGTAACTATACTGCAGGAGCTTGATGAACTTCTGGAATCTGAAAAGACAAGCAGAAAAGAAGCTGGAGAACTTGCGCCAACAATCAAAGCACTGCGTAAAATGATCTCCCAAAGCAGGTATCAGTATGGGAAAGCAGATATGTATTTTGACGGTTTTCTTGATAAAATGGAAGATCAACTATCAACATACTATGAATTGGTAGAGGCTGGAGATTATATGGAAGCGAATAACCTGATTACAGATATGAAAATTGAAATTAAAATGATGGAAGAAAAAATTACCGAATTTCCATCCATGTATAAAAAATGCAAACAGGATTTGCCATCCCAATTCGATAATATGCTTTCTGGTCTTAAAGAGATGAAAGAAGAAGGTTATCGGGTAGATCATCTTGGGTTAGAAAAAGAAATTCATACATACCAGGAAAAACTATCGAAACTACTTCTACAATTAGAAAACGGGGACATGACGAATGGCGAACAATTGATAATTGAAATAGAAGATAGAATGAAAGAAATGTATGACTTGCTTGAAACAGAGGCACATGCAAGGAATTATTTAGAAGCACATATACCTGAATATGAGAATTCGCTGGACGAACTTATCGATACATTTGATGCGACGAAAATTGAAGTAGAAGAAATAAAAAAGGCATATTATGTAGAAAATAATGACATGGAAAGATTTTTATCCGTAGGTAAAACAATCTCCAAATTACTGGATCAGCTCAAGGAGCTTTCCGAAGAGATGGAGAAAGATGGTAAATCTCATTCCGAATTACGTGAACAAGTAGAAGAGGGCTTTCAAAAAATTGAAGATCTGCAATTGAAACATGAAGAATTTAAGAAAAGTATTCAAAACTTACGTAAAGATGAATTGGAAGCAAGAGAAAAACTTGCAGAAATGCGTAATCAACTAGCCTATTTGAACAGACGTTTGAAGAAAAGTAATATTCCTGGTGTACCAAGTTTTATCTGGTCCAGTTTTGAAACAGCTCTTACTAAAAATGAACAAGTTATTAAGACGTTGGAAAAGTATCCACTTGATATGGCGAATGTTCAACAAGCATTAACAGAAGCTAAAAGTTCAATAGAGCAAACATCAGAGCAAGTGGATTTAATGCTCGATCAAGCATATTTGACTGAACAAGTGATTCAATATGCAAACAGATACCGCAGCCAAAATCCAATTCTTGCAGCTAAGCTACAAGAAGCAGAGCGATTATTCCGAGCATATGAATATGAACTTTCACTTGAACATGCTGCAAAAGCTGTAGAAGAGGTAGAGGCTGGTGCCCTAAAACGAATTGAAGAAACCCAAACCGTAATGAATAAATGAGTCAATGAGGAGGCTGTCATTAAGATACCTGATTTCCAGGTTCTTAGGTCAGCCTTACATTTTTGTGTTCAGATGAAGTGAGGAGTCCTTATAATGATTTATTTAGATAACAGTGCAACAACTAAACCAGATCCATCTGTCCTTGAGAGCTTTCAGCAAGTATCCAGTAACTATTTTGCCAACCCATCGTCTATCCATCAATTAGGTGGAACTGCTGAGAAACTTCTGTTAACAGCTAAAAAGCAGACAGCTGAAATCTTAGGAACGTTTCCACAAGAAATCGTTTTTACTTCTGGTGGAACGGAAGGAAATAATATTGCGATTAAAGGAATTGCGGTTGAACATCAGGGCAGGGGGAAACATATTATTACTTCTGACATTGAGCATCCTTCAATTTATGAGGCATGTAAAAGTCTGGAAGATCATGGATTTGAGGTAACCTATTTACCTGTCGATCAAAATGGTGTAGTATCAGTAAATGATTTAGAAAACGCGATTCGCAAGGATACGGTTTTAATCAGTATTATGCATGTTAATAATGAAACGGGTTCCGTCCAACCCATTAAAGAAATAGGGGAAATTGCAAAAAAACACCCAAAATTATTTTTCCATGTTGATGCAGTGCAAAGTCTCGGTAAGGTTCCATTGAAATTAAAGGATAGTGGAATCGATTTATGTACGTTTTCCGGTCACAAAATTCATGGTTTAAAAGGCACGGGAATGTTATATGTAAACAAGCGGATTACTTTATTTCCCTTATTTCATGGTGGAAGTCAGGAGCAGTCACGAAGATCAGGAACTGAAAATCTAGCTGGTTCGGTAGCATTTGTGAAGGCATTACGCATGATTAAAGAACGTGAAAAAAATGATAAGCAACATTTATATGACATGCAAAGCTACTTGATACGTAAATTAAAAATGATGGACGGGGTAGAGGTTAATACACCGGAACATGCAGCACCACATATTATTAATATGTCTGTACCGGGAATCAAACCGGAAGTCATTATCCATATGCTCGGTGAACAGGATATTTTTATCTCCACAAAATCCGCCTGTTCTTCCAAACTAAAAGATGAAAGTAAAGTATTGGCTGCATGTGGTTTTGGACGTGACCGATCAACTTCTGCATTGCGTGTAAGCATGTCCTATGAAAATACAATGGATGAAATGGAAATTTTCGCTGAAGCATTGGCAAAAGCAATTAAACAATTTAAAGAAGCACTGGAGTAGATAAATATGCAATATGATCATATATTAATTCGTTATGGTGAAATGGCTTTAAAAGGAAAAAATATTAAAACCTTTATCATCCGTTTACAGGAAAATATCCAACAGAAGATTAAAGAGTTTCCAAATGCGAAAGTGAAACGCTCACAAGGAAGAATGTTTATTTTATTAAATGGACATGAGCCAGATCCTGTAATGGAAAAATTGCAAAATGTATTTGGTATTCATAGCCTTAGTCTCGCAATTAAAGTGGATAATAATTTGGAAAAAATTAAAGAAGCAGCATTATATGCATTGACTAAGAATGAAGAAGTTAACACATTTAAAGTATCCGTTAAGAGGATAGCAAAAGACTTCCCTGTTCGCTCACAGGAATTGAATCAAATTCTTGGTGGACATTTGCTCAAAAATACGGAAGGTATCCAAGTGGATGTCCACAAACCTGACTTGGAAATCAAAGTGGAAATTAGATTGGAAGCAACGTATATTACATCAAGTGTTGCTCCGGGTCTTGGTGGTTTACCAGTAGGAACATCTGGAAAATCCCTTTTACTCCTGTCTGGTGGAATTGACAGCCCGGTTGCAGGTTACCTCGCTATGAAACGTGGTGTGCAACTGGAAGCCATCCATTTCCATTCACCGCCATTTACAAGTGAGCGTGCCAAGCAAAAAGTACTTGATCTGACGAAACAACTGACAAAATACGGGAAAGCGATTAAAGTTCACGTCGTACCATTTACAAATTTGCAGCAGGAGATTTTTCGCGAAATGCCTGAAGACTATGCGATGACGATTATGCGTCGTATGATGTTTCGAATCAGTGAACGGGTCTGTGAAAATGAATCGATTCTATCGTTAGCAACAGGGGAGAATCTTGGCCAAGTGGCAAGTCAGACAATGGATAGTATGCATACAATCAATGAAGTTACAAACTATCCAATTATCCGTCCGTTAGTTACGATGGACAAACAGGAAGTTATTCAAATCGCTGAGGAAATTGGAACGTACGAAACATCGATATTACCATACGAGGATTGCTGTACGATTTTCGTTCCTAAATCTCCAAAAACGAAACCAAAACGAGAGAAAGTAAGTTACTATGAGTCGACACACGATTTTACTGCTTCAATTGAAGAAGCAATTAATGGGATTGAAACAATTAAAGTGACGGATCAAGAAAAAGTCGAAGAATATTTCACAGATTTATTTTAGAAATATATAGAGAAACTAACAACATATACCAATTAAAATATTGCATGGTTTACCTCCTACTGTGACATTCTATAAGTACCAAGGAGGTGAACTAACATGGCAAATAACAATTCGTCAAACCAATTGCTAGTTCCAGGTGTACAACAAGCTTTAGATCAAATGAAGATTGAAATTGCATCCGAATTTGGTGTTCAACTTGGTGCTGATACAACTTCTCGTGCTAACGGTTCTGTTGGTGGAGAAATTACGAAGCGTCTAGTTTCAATGGCTGAACAACAGTTTGGTGGTTCTCAGTAAATAACTAACTAAATAAAATATGGCTGGAGCTATCCTTGTTATCAAGGGTAGCTCTTTTACTGCCATGGATATTATTGTCTAAATAGGCATGCCATCGACGTTATTGCAGACATAGCAATCGATTATAAAAACGTTCGTTTCACACGATCCCAATATGTATTGTTTTTTAATTTCACTGTTTTAATAACGGTATCATCCATGGAAACTTCGATGGATTGTACTTTTCGAATCGGCAGTGCTTCATTATCAAGACTAATAATCGGATAGTCGTTGCCATCTTGGATGATATCTAGTATCAGCTGCCTATTTTTATTCAAGATAAAGGAAGACCCTAGTGTACGATATTGATTGTTATTCAAAGATGCAATTTCAGACACTTGATAGCAGGCAGTAAGTGGATCAATAACTGCACCACGAGCAGATTTCGTATAGCCAGTACTTCCGGTAGGAGTCGCTACAATTAAGCCATCACCGCGAAACGTTTCAAAATGCTGTTCATCAATTTTCACATCAATTACAATTGTTTTAACAATCGTAGAACGAACGGTAACTTCATTAAGACAATAAAAAACTGTACCGTCATTTATTTTTGTTTTAATGACTGGGAATCGTCGAACCTCCATTTCATCATGTTGTAAGGAGTGCAGCATCTCATCAAAATTATCAATATTAAAGTCACAATATAATCCCGACTGGCCTTCACGCGTAATACCTGTATAAATGCAATCCTGGCGAAATCCGGTCTTTCGTACAGCTTGCAGGAATGCACCGTCTCCTCCAATACTAACAATGATGCTTGCGTCCTCATGGCGATCAACAATTTGAAAACCATTTTCTTCCGCTAAACGATGCAATGTCTCTACTTTCGAATCCGTTTCACCATCTCTATGGTAATAAAAGAACAATTCATTACTTTTTGACATATATGTACCCTCCAGCTATCCACTTTAATTCATCATATCATTTCTAATGTATTTATCCCATTCATAGAAATGTAAACGTTTAAAATTCTTTAAATTGCTACAGAATAGATGAAAAAGAACGATTTGTGGAAGGCGGAGACGCGATATGCTGCTGGTTATCTTCGGATTAGTAGTTATTATTCTAATAATTATGTTACTTTCAAAAATCATTGTATCCATCCAGTATACATATGAACAGAATAATCAGCATGTAACATTCTCCGTATTTATATTACGAATCAGATGTTTTAAGAAGAAGTATGATTTAGCAGAATGGAGTGAACAAAAATTAGAAATGGTAGATATTCACTTTGAATCTTTTTCGGAGAGAATAAAGACCTCCTATAAAGTAATGAAGGATGCCAACAAACGAATCACAGAAGTATTACAAAAGGTTCGGCTGCATCATTACAGCTGGGTAACAGTTGGTGGAACTGGAGACGCATTTTCCACAGGAATTGCAAGTGGAGGAATATGGACAATCAAGGGAATAATCACTGGCTTCTTTTTAGAAAAAGTTCAGTTAGAGTGTAAACCTAAAATTCATGTGGAACCTCACTTTCAGCAAAGGTATCTGCGTACTGACTTTGATTGCATGGTATCGATTCGAATTGGGCAAGCTATACGTGCTCTTATAAAGTTAATTAGGAAACCGATTAAATTACAACACTAGGAGGCAAATCATGACAGAAGAACATCCAATTGAAGGATTAATGACAACAGCCATGGAGAATCTGCAAAAAATGGTGGAAGTGAATACGATTATTGGTGATCCAGTTAAATCACCGGATGGCAGCCTTATTATACCTGTATCCAAGCTAGGATTCGGCTTTGCGGCAGGTGGAAGTGAATTCAATTCCAATCAATCACAAGGAGATTCCGATGCTACATTACCATTTGGTGGTGGTAGTGGTGGGGGTGTCTCCATAACGCCAGTAGCATTTCTGATTGTTAGTGAACAGGGAATCAAAATGGTTCATCTTGATCAAAATACACATTTATATGAAAAAATGATTGATTTTGCACCACAAGTGATTGAAAAGGTACAACAAATTATAAAAGACTCAAACGGTTCAACTAAAAAAGAAGATAAAAAAGAAAAATCAGAAAAAAGTAATCCATCCCAATATGATATATAGATGTTTTTAACGGTACAAGAAAGGGAAGAAGTTATAGAACTTAACTTCACATAAGTTTAACAATTAACGCGTTTGCTATTGGTGGACAGATGCGGTGGTAATCCTCCATAATAAAGGTAGAGTATGAAAAAGGGAGGAATATATTTATATGTTAAATGTTACATTCAAACAAGAACCGGTTACATTAGTTGGGCCCGAATTAAAAGCAGGGGATAAGGCACCGGATTTCAAAGTGCTATCCAATGGACTAGAAGAGGTTCGTCTAAGTGATTATGATGGAAAAGTTAAATTGATTAGTGTTGTACCTTCTATTGACACTGGAGTTTGTTCTGATCAAACAAGAAGGTTTAACGAAGAAGCAGACAAATTGGATAATGTACATGTTTTAACGATAAGCATGGATTTACCTTTTGCTCAAAAACGTTGGTGTGCTGCCAATGGAATTGAAAAAGTAGACACACTTTCCGATCATCGTGATGCCGATTTCGGTAAAAACTATGGTGTCTTAATGCAGGAATTACGTTTACTGGCAAGATCCATTTTTGTAGTTAATTCAAAAAATGAAATAACATATGTTGAATATCTTCCAGAAGTAACAAACCACCCAGATTATGAATCAGCATTAAAAGCAGCTAAAGAAGCGGAATAAGTAATAGAAATCTCTCCATCTATATTTGGAGAGATTTTCCTAGTAAAAGGTTGCTCAATCTTTCACCAAGTGATTTCCTTTAAAAAAGTGTCATCCTTCTTCTTATTCCTTTTACATAAACCAATTGGATTGGTACAATAGAAAAGTTGTGAAAAGAACGAATGGAGGATTGTTTCATGGAAAAGACAGGTGTTGAAACATTATTCGGCTGGTTGGATGAAGCGACAGAGTTAATCAGGCAGCATAGAAATGAAACATATTTGGATAGTTTGACAATCACGATGGAAATTCTCTTTTATGAGGGTGTTCCTGAAGACATGGACGATATTTTATCGCATAAACTAGAAAACACGTTAACAACAATAGATTTTCATTCCTACAGTACAGATGAGATACGCAAATCCATTCAGCTTGCTATATTAAAAGGAATGAAGGGATCCACACAACAACAGCATTTAATGACTCCTGAGACGGTTGGCCTTATCGTCGGGTATCTATCCGATAAACTGACAAAGGATAAAGAAAACCTAAGGGTATTTGACCCTGTAAGTGGGACAGGAAATCTGTTAACAACGGTTCTTGCTCAGCTTAAACAGGAAGTTACTGCGTTTGCAAGTGAGGTAGATCAAACCCTGATCCAGTTAGCTGTATTAAGTGCAAATCTGCAGAAAAAACAAATTGAATTTTTTCACCAAGACAGCTTAAGTCCCTTTTTGATGGATCCGGTAGATCTTATTGTAGCTGATCTTCCAGTCGGCTATTATCCAGATGATATTCGAGCAAATGATTTTGAATTAAAAGCAGATTCAGGTCATTCTTATTCCCATCATCTGTTAATCGAGCAAAGTTTGAAATACACAATAGAGGCAGGATATTTAATTTTTGTAGCCCCTGAATTTCTCTTTGACAGTGACCAATCTGATAAGCTGCATGCCTATATTCAGAAGTATGCTCACATTGTAGGGGTCATCCGTTTACCTGAAACTGCTTTTAAATCAGAAAAGAATGCCAAGAGTATTTTAATTTTACAAAAGAAAGGCCAACATACAAGTACGCCGAAACAGCCGTTGCTTGTCCAAATGCCATCTTTTAAAAATTCCAATGCGATGGCAGACATTCTCGGAAAAATGAATGCGTGGTTTGACACGTACAGTAAATAACTATAGGAGTTGACATCAATGAGTAACGTATTAGCTATTAATGCAGGTAGTTCATCTTTAAAATTTCAGTTGATTAAAATGCCGGAGGAAGTCGTTGCTGCAATCGGACTAGTGGAAAGAATCGGAATGAATGATTCTATTTTTACAGTCGAAGCGAATGGGAGCAAGGATAAAACTGTAGTAGATATTCCCGACCACGGTGTTGCTGTTAAAATGCTTTTGGAATCTTTAACTTCCACAGGAGTTATTCAATCATTTGATGAAATCGATGCCGTTGGACACCGTGTCGTTCATGGTGGGGAACATTTCAGTGACTCGGTTCTGATTACAGAAGATGTGATTGCTAAAATTGAGCAAACCTCAGAATTAGCACCATTGCACAATCCGGCAAACTTAACTGGTATTCATGCATTTAAAGAGATTCTACCAAATATTCCTATGGTTGCAGTATTCGATACTGCATTTCATCAATCGATGCCGGAATCCTCTTATTTATATAGCTTACCAAGAGAATACTATGAAGAATACGGTATTCGTAAATATGGTTTCCATGGTACATCACATAAATATGTGTCTGAACGTGCGTCCGATTTAATGGGTGTTTCACTAAATAATTTACGCTTAATATCCTGTCATATTGGTAATGGTGCAAGTGTTACTGCGATCAAAGATGGCGAATCCATTGACACGTCTATGGGATTCACACCACTTGCCGGGGTCACAATGGGGACTCGTTCCGGTAATATTGATCCTGCTTTAATTCCGTACATTATGGATAAAACTGGTAAAACTGCAGATGAAGTTATTGACGTTTTAAATAAAGAAAGTGGCATGCTTGCATTATCTGGTTTTTCCAGTGATCTACGGGATATCGAGGAGAAAACAGATACGAATCCTCGTGCAGAACTTGCTTTGGATGTATTTGCTGGAAGAATTCATAAATACATTGGTTCCTACGCTGCGAAAATGAATGGTGTTGACGCCATTATCTTTACAGCTGGCGTTGGGGAGAACAGTACAACAATTAGAGAAAAAATTCTTACTGGACTTGAATTTATGGGAATATACTGGGATCCGAAGTTAAACGAGGTACGTGGTAAAGAGCAATTTATTAATTACCCGCATTCACCAGTTAAAGTTATTATTATTCCAACAAACGAAGAAGTAATGATTGCAAGAGATACGGTGCGTTTAAGTAAATAAGAATAAGAAGAGAAGGCTTTGTCATGAGGATTTATGACAAAGCCTTTTTATTATTTAGGAAATTATAAAATTGGTAGCGTGGATAACGTAAATACACAGAAACAGCCACGTCCAGCTCCAGCGCCCAACGACTATTGGACTTCCCTCACCTCCGTACGATAAGTCAACATCGATTCGCATACGCTCACCGTGTTTCCTTTATCTCCTGCGGCTCAGTCTAGTCCATACGTCGCTATCCGGGCGCTTGCGCTTTTGTTCTTATCGTACGACAAGTACGTCACATGATGCATATCTTGTGATACTTTCAGAGACACTACCAATTAGAAAGCGCTCGACGGCATTCATCCCCGTAGCTCCACAAATAATTAAGTCTGCTTTAAAATTTCCGGCAATATCTTTTGCTATCTTTACTTTAGGGGAACCATATTCAATACATCTTAGGAGATCGTTCACTCCAGCTGTTTTAGCATTCTCCACATAAGAATAAAGTAATTCTTTTGCATACTCTTCCGCTCTTTCGGACAATGTACGGTCATATGCTTCCGCTGTTGCAAAGGTGCGAGAGTCAACTACGTGAGCAAGGATAAGACGTGCATGATTTCTTTTTGCGATGTCCAAGGATTTTTGAAAAGCCTTTTCAGCAGCTTCAGAGCCGTCCACAGCAACAACAATATTTTTATATTCCATTATAAATCTCCCCTTTCATAATAATTATATACCCTTTATGAAAGCGCTACAATCAATTTTTGGTAATATTAGTTACAACATTGTTACAGAAAGCCGGGCATACTACAGGTACGGAGGTGATGATGTTGTCTAAAAAAGAAGGTAAGAAGCGCAGTTTTTATGAAGACGATAAAGGTGTAGATGCCGTTCGAAATCAATTAAATGAGAGCTACCAAAGTGGTGTCGTTGAACAACTGCATAATAACAAAAACATCTATACCTTCAATAATCGTAAAAATTAATCCTCATTACTAGAAGTAACAAAGGAAGATAGTTTTCATTCTGTCTTCCTTTGTTAAAATAGAAAAGTATAAATCTTTTTAGCAGTAATTAACTCTTACACATAAACGGCCACGTCCAGCTCCAGCGCCCAGGGACTAGCGAGACTTCCTTCACCTCCGTACGATAAGTCAACATCGACTCTCTCCGTTCGTCGTGTTTCCTTTATCTCCTACGCCTCAGTCCAGTCCGTACGTCCCTAAACGGACGCTTGCGCTTTTGTTTAATAATCGTGATTTTTATAAATCCATCTGATACAATTGAATTAGTGCTATGTTGGATATATTCGGAATACATACTTAGGTTCTGAAAGGGGTATGGAGATGAGAATAGGTATACCTAAAGAAATCATGAACAATGAAAACAGGGTTGCAATGGCACCATCCGGAATACTCACATTGAAAAATGCGGGACATGATGTTTTTGTGGAAACAGAAGCGGGTGTTGGATCCAGTTTTACCGACGAACAATATGTTGCTGCAGGTGCTGTAATAGTAAATAGTGCAAGAGAAGCATGGTCACAGGAAATGGTGATTAAAGTTAAAGAGCCCTTGCAAGAAGAATTTGATTACTTCTATGAAGGGCAGATCTTGTTCACCTATTTGCATTTAGCAAATGAACCGGAAGTGACAAAGGCATTAATTGATAAAAAAGTTGTTGGAATTGCTTATGAAACCGTTCAACTACCAAATCGCTCCTTGCCGTTATTGACTCCTATGAGTGAAGTTGCAGGGAGAATGGCTACACAGATTGGTGCACAATTCCTTGAAAAGCCTAAAGGTGGAAAGGGAATTATTCTTTCCGGAATTCCAGGAGTTAAACGAGGGAAAGTTACCATTATTGGTGGCGGTGTAGTTGGAACAAACGCTGCTAAAGTCGCTATCGGATTAGGTGCAGATGTTACCATTATCGATTTGAACCCGGAACGCTTGCGTCAACTAGATGATATTTTCGGGACATCGATAAATACATTGATTTCCAATTCATTGAATATCCAGGAGGCGGTTCAAGAGTCCGATCTTGTGGTTGGTTCTGTTCTGATTCCTGGTGCGAGGGCGCCTAAACTTGTAGCAGAAGAAACGGTCAAGCTTATGTCCGAGGGGTCTGTCATCGTAGATGTTGCGATTGATCAAGGTGGGAACTTTGAAACGAGTGATCGTATTACAACCCATGATCAACCAACATTTACAAAACATGGTGTACTTCATTATACTGTCGCAAATATGCCTGGTGCTGTTCCACGTACGTCTACAATTGGACTTACAAATGTTACCGTACCCTATGCATTGCAGCTTGCCAACAAGGGATACAAACGAGCATGTCTTGAAAATGAAGCCTTGCTTAAAGGGATTAATACATTGGATGGCTATGTTACGTATCAAGCAGTAGCAGAAGCACATGATTTGGAATTTGATGATGCACATGTTTTATTGCAAAAATAGGTCCTACCAAAAAGAAGAGCACCACAATGCTCTTCTTTTGCTATCCTACAATTTGTAAGCTTTTAGGGTGGGCGGTTAAAACTTCTGGACCTTGATCCGTCATAAAAATCATATCTTCAATACGTACGCCACCTGTATCAGGTACATAGATTCCGGGTTCAATGGTAAAGCACATCCCTGTTTTTAAGGGTAAATCATTATTGCTGTGCATAGAGGGATATTCATGTGTTTCAATTCCCAATCCATGCCCGACACGATGGGTGAAATAGTCACCATAACCTGCTTTTTGGATGATTTGACGTGCAGCCTGATCCACTTTACCAACGGAAGTATTCAACTTAGATACTTCAATCGCATTCAACTCAGCAGCAAGTACCGTGTTATATATTGTTTTTTGCTTATCGGTAATCGATTGAAATGCGAACGTTCTTGTAATGTCGGAACAATAGCCTTCGAATATAACACCGAGGTCAAAGAGAACGAGATCGCCTGGGGAAATTTTCGAATTGGAAGGTGTACCATGTGGGGAAGCTGTTTTTAACCCTGTCAATGCCATCGTATTAAATGACATCTCCTGCACACCCTGTTTTTTTAGTTCATATTCTATTTTAGCAATCAATTCAAGTTCACTTACACCTTCAGCAATTGCGTTTAACCCAGTCTCCACTCCAAAGTCAGCCAAATTAGCTGCCTGTTTTAATAACGTATATTCTTTCTTATCTTTCACAACTCGTAAATTGGCGAGAATATCTTTTGCATCAAAAATCGTTGTGTTCGGTAATATCCGTTTAATTGCTTCAAAACGTTCCAATGTGATATGATCGTGCTCTAAGGCAATGCTTTTGGGAAGCCTATTATTTTTCTTTAAATAGTCGAGAAATAACTGCCATGGATCCTCATGGTCATAATAGCTGATGATGTCATCCGCCCAGCCAGCAGCTATTGCATCTTCTACTTCCATTTTTGGAACGATAAGTACTGGATCTAAATTGTTACTGACGTAAACACCGATGACACGTTCATGTGGATCGGTATAATAATTGCTTAAGTAATAGAAATTAGATTTGGATGTAATAAGCGCACTATCCAAATTATTCTTCTTCAATTCTGCAAATAAATTCTCCAAACGAGAGTTCATACATGTTCACCTCTTCCATTTATACTATAATAAGTATATCAGAGGGAAATATTTTTTCACCTTTCAAGAAATATTTTGTTTATCTGAAACCTTTTACCAAAATGGTACGTATTACTTAAGGAACAAAGAAATCGAATGACATGCGAGGTGAAAACATGGGTCTGTTTTCTAATATTTTTTCAAAAAAAGATAAACATAAGCCAGAACCAAAAGAACGAACGGCCTTATCTATAAAGATCGGTGATATCATCACATATGATCTAAGAGATTTCGAAGTGGTCGGGAAAATCACTTATCGGGATGGCGGATACGAATGGTTTGGATATCAACTGTTAGAAGGAAATGATACTGTCTGGCTGTCAGCTGAAATGGATGATGAGCTTGAGCTCGGAATCTATAAGAAGATTCAAATGCAGGTCTCCACACCATATCCGAAACAAGTGGCCTACGAAAATAAGACCTACTATCTGGAAGAAAAAGGTACAGCAAGGATTCAAGGGGAAGGCAGAAATGCGAACGTTAATGGTACGGAAAGTCATTACGCTGAATATGCGGATGACGGCGAACAGAATTTTATCAGTCTTGAATCGTGGGGAACAGAGGTTGAAGCAAGTATTGGGTATTCAATTGAAGCATATGAGATTAAAATTTTAGCAGGATCTATTTAAAGAAACAAGAAATTATTAGGAGGAGATAATATGTTTAAATTTTTTGGACGCGTAAAAACAGTAGTGAGCTCAGAATTAAATTCGATGCTTGATAAAGCAGAAGACCCGGTGAAATTACTGGATCAGTATATGCGTGATATGGCTGATGATATTCGTGATGTGGAAGCATCCGTCGCAAAACAAATTGCTAATGAGAAAATGTTGAAACGTAAAGCAAATGATGCACTTGCATTAGTTGATAAAAGACAGAAACAAGCAGAGCAGGCTATTGAAGCTGGGAATGATGATTTAGCTAGACGTGCTTTGGAAGATAAGAAGGCTCATGATACTACAGCAACTGCTTTAAATGAATCATGGGAACGTGCGAAAAGCGATGCAGATATGCTCCGTACGAAATTGGATGAAATGAAAAAAGAATATCAAGAAATGAATTTGAAAAAGGATTCATTGAAAGCACGTGCAGAATCAGCAAAAACAAGAACAAAGATGAATCGCACCATGTCTTCCATTGGAAATGATGCTTCCAAGCAAGGATTCGATCGTATGGAAGAAAAAGTCATGCAGTTTGAAGCAGAAGCAGAGACAAGTGATGACCTTTCACAAGCAAGTCGTACATTAGACGATGAATTTGAAGATTTGGGAAATAGTGATGTAGATGATGAATTAGCTAAATTAAAAGAAAAAATGGGCAAATAGTAGAAATGATAATTAGAATAAGGAGCAGTCATCACTGCTCCTTATGTATTGAGAGGGGGATCCAGTTGCAAAAAAAATGGATTGCATTTATTGTATTACTATTTACTATACTTGTATTAAGCGCATGTTCTTCCCCTTTTTCGAACGGTGCAAATAGAGGTATGAGTCAAGAAATAACGATTACAGCAGAAGATGTTCCACCTGAACCGGCAAAAGACGATATTATTTCATCCATCAAGCAAAGTCCTAGTAAGCAGATTGATGCACTTATAGCAGCTAATTTTCCATTAATGGATACGGTTTCAGATGATTCAGGTACGACGTCCGAAATATACGCAACAACCGAGTTCAAGCTTGAAGAACTTGCTACGACAATTAGCTCCGTGGCTGAACCAGATGAAACAAGTGAAGTGGTAGATAACCAGCAAGTCTTTATTTATCCGGATTATTTTGTGACATTAAAACCAAGTGTAGATGATGCCGATGTATTATTAATCGAAGTGGCAAGTGAAGCATTTGTGAAAAGAAATTATTCACCAAGTTTTTTAAGTACATACTTTACCATACGGATGCTGGATAGTTTACTTGGAAATAATTGGAGCAGTAATAGAACAAAAGCCTGCCAAACAGGGGATTGTTATGGTGGATATACAGGTAAACAATCGGCTTCAAGTACAGGTACTCGTGGTAATACAACCTTTCGTGGTGGTGGCCCGGGGACAGGAAAATAAAGGAGGATGATTAAATGGAACCATTTATAGCAACAATCGCGTATTTTTTAATTTCAGTAGTAATCGTTTTAATTGGTTTGTTTATTTTTGAAAATTTAACCCGAAAATATAAAGATATGGAAGAAGTTGAAAAAGGAAATACGGCAGTAGCATTGTCGATTGCAGGAAAAATCATCGGTATATGTATCATACTTGCATTTGCAATTTATAACAGTTCCTATATTTATGAAACGTTAATATGGGGTGCATTTGGGGTTGTCTTACAAATGATTGCTTATTTGTTATTTGATTTATTTACAAGAAAATTTTCTGTGGAAGAGCAGTTAAAAAATAATAATGTTGCAGTGGCAATTGTGTCCATGAGTGTATCGATTGGATTAGCATTTGTAATTGGTGCATCAATTACATAATTAGAGTGGAGCGGCCTGAGCCTATGTCTCGGCCGCCTTTATTTTTTTGGATGTTTATAAACGGAGTGGTAGAAAATGAATGATGCAGCGAAAAGAAAAAGTAATATAATTTATTGGTCGTCCGGAATAGTATCGATATGCGGAATTATCTTTGAAGTTTTGTTTGGTGCATTGGGTTCATACATATTGGGGGATGGCATTACACAGTATACACTAACCATTTCCTTATTCTTAACGGGGATGGGAATTGGTGCTAGTCTCAGTGAAAAGGTAATGAAGCATTTAATCCTTGCTTTTGTCTGGATTGAATTTGGAGTTGCCATTATTGGAGGCTTTTCCAGCTTTACGATGTTTGGTATTACAGCCTTCGCACCATCAGGAACAGATGCATTGTTCTTGTATTCAATCACCATTTTAGTTGGTGCTTTAACTGGTTTTGAATTGCCGATCTTGATTCGCAAGGCAAATGAAATCGGAGTAGAGTTAAATAGAAGCACGGCGCGTGTTTTATTTTCCGATTATGCCGGTGGTTTAATCGGCGGATTAATGTTTGCATTTTTCCTTCGCCCACAGTTAGGGATGGTGAAATCAGCATTTTTAGTCGGATGTATAAATGTTACGGTAGCTTTGATTGTTCTATGGTTATTCCGTAAAGAAATCCGCAATTTTATGGTTCATGCTGTTATTGGTCTAAGTATTTTTATTGTATTGCTCATTGGTCTGTTTTTCGGGGAAGCGACTGCATTTAGTTTTGAACAGAAAATGTATAAAGATCCAATAATGCATTTGGAGGAAAGCAGTTATCAAAAAATTATTTTAACACAGGATGAAGCAGAAGAGGACATACGACTTTATTTGGATGGGTCGTTACAATTTAGTTCAACGGACGAATATCGTTATCATGAAGTACTTGTTCATCCAACCATGTCGCATGCAGAAGGTCATGAAAATGTATTGATTCTCGGAGGTGGCGATGGAATTGCAGCAAAAGAAGTGCTTAAGTATGAGGATGTTGAGAAAATAACATTGGTTGATCTAGATCCAGCAGTTGTGGAATTAGCCAATACAAACAAGGAATTATTGAAACTGAATGAAGGTGTCTTGAAAAATGAAAAAGTGGAAGTAAAAAACCTCGATGCTTTTGAATTTTTAAAGGAAACAGATGAATGGTTTGATGTGATTATAGTTGATTTGCCTGATCCGAATAATGAGAGTTTAAACAAGCTCTATACAAAAGAATTCTATTCTTTAGTAAGGAATCACTCCGTTCCTGGTGGTGCAATAATGATTCAGGCTACGAGTCCAGTATTTGCAACGGAAGTATATTGGACCATAGCTGAAACGGTAGAATCAACCGGATTGAATACGGAGAATTTGCATGTGGACGTTCCGAGTTTCGGAAATTGGGGCTTTGTGCTAGCAAGCCGTGATCCAATTGACTTGGATGAGATTGATATAACCGTACCGACCCGATTTTTAACAAATGAATTACTCTCTGGGTTAGCAAGTTTTGGGAAGGATGAAGATAAGCAAGTAGAGAAAGCAAATGGTGATAAGCTAGAGTTGAAACCCAACACGTTAATTGATCCCCATTTAATTCAACTTTATGAAAAGTCCTGGCAAAATTATTAACCATTTTCTTTATTACTTTTAGAAAATCTTCCAAAAGGGTAGAGGTATAATATATGCTTTGTCGAATAGATAGAGTGAATACTTTATAAAGGGAGAGGTTAGCGTGAAAATATCTTATCATGGACATTCGGTTGTAAAGGTCGTTACAGATAGTCACACTATTTTAATTGATCCATTTATTTCAGGAAATGAAGCATGTGACCTTGATGCTGACACAGTGAAAGCAGATGTCATCTTACTGACACACGCACATAATGATCATGTAGGTGATACATTCGAAATTGCAAAAAGAAATAATGCATTGGTCGTCGCCCCTAATGAACTTGCTGTTTACTTGGGAGGCAAAGGATTGGTAACACATCCAATGCATATTGGTGGCTCACATGAATTTGATTTCGGTACCGTAAAGTTTACACAAGCCTTTCATGGTTCGGCATATACAGAAGATAATGGAGCGGTAATCTATGGTGGTATGCCAGGTGGGATTCTACTAACTGTGGAAGGGAAAACCATCTATCATGTCGGGGATACGGCATTATTTAGCGATTTGAAAATGTATGGTGAAATGAATGATATTGAAGTAGCCTTTATTCCAATTGGCGATAATTTCACCATGGGACCTGAGGATGCGCTAGTTGCAGCTGATTGGATAAATGCAAAAGTATCTGTTCCCGTTCACTATAATACGTTCCCAATGATTGACCAGGACCCGAAAGCATGGGCAGGTAAGGTTAAGACTGGTGAGGGTAGAGTGATGGAGATAGGGGAAGCGATGGAGTTATAAAAATAAGCTCGTAAGCTGGAAATAGCTTACGAGCTTATTTAATCTTTTTCAACTATATAAATATGTTGAGAGTTATCATTATTTGGTAAGGGGCATTCATTTACTATGGTTAAATTATCTGGTCTATTTTCAAAGGAGGCATTTCCATTTATACATAGGGTTCCTTTGCTTCCACTAAATTTAATATCCCCTTTTAAATAAAAATCTTTATGAGCAGTAATATAAACCTTATTATGGATTGTAAAACCATCCAGGAATGCTACATTCTCATAGAAATTATAGTCATTAAAACATGGTTCTTTATCTTTATTTTTTAACCTAACATTTTGCTCAAACTTAACATTTTCATAAAAGTCACAACTGCTAGTAACATCTCCTGGTGGAAACTCTTCCGGATTTACATCCTTTTTTGTAATATTTAAATTTATAGCTGTTTTATTTTCCAAAGTCGTCTTCACTTCAAAACTTTCACCTGAATTTTTTGTGGAAGTTAATACAAAGGATAAAGGCTCCTCTGTATATTCAAGACAGCCATTAGCATTTATTGTTCCATTGTTAATTTCACTAAAACTATAACGTATTTTATCCTCTGTAATACATAGTGGATTGGTATCTTCCGGTTCTTGGTGCTTCTTTCTTAATTCATTAATCACTGTATTTGTTTCCCGCTTCAATGAAATATCATTGCTAGTGGTATTTTCCCCACTCACCATTTGAATAATAACCGTCGAAGAAAGAGCAATTACCACAGCAAATAAACTAAGTGCAGCCAGCAACTCTACCAATGTCATTCCTTTATCGTTCGTAAATTGTCGAAATTTCATTTTTTCACATCCCATTAAATGGTATAATAGTAGAAAAGTCACGGTTGAGGAGTGAACTTCTTTGTATAATAAATTTAAAATGCGTAACAGCAAAGGGTTCACCCTTATTGAAATTATAGCATCTATTGCGCTTTTAGTAATGGTAATTGGGACATTATTACCATTTTTTCCGCAAATAATGAGTTGGACACAGACAACGGATGATGAATTGGTGGCTAGTAATCTATTGCCTCAAGTAAGCAGTGAAGTTAAAAATTTAGATGTACATGCGTTCTTCGATAATATTCAACAATGTGATACGTATCAAGGAGAAGATATCTTTTATAAAGAATATGCGTTAAATGGGATCAATTACAAATCAATGTTAAATACTTGCGAAGAGCAAAATCTGGATTTATATCGTACAAAGATAAACATACTTACTGAATCAGGGAAACTAGTTAGTGAATCGTATACATATATTTCAGGTGATTTAGAATGAATACATATAGAAATGAAAAAGGTGCAGCATTAGTACTCACGGTAATGATTATTACTTTATTTTTTGTGTTTATATTGGGCTTGTTTACTGTAGTAACAAATACAACCAAACAGGTAACTTCGATGGAAAAACAAATAGATGCTCAGCTTATTGCCGAGATGGGTGTGACATATTTTCAGAGACTAGTTGAAATAAATCAACATCTTCTAGAGGAGGAAATTAACGAGCATCGTGATAATGCTGATTTTACTAATGTTGTGCAGGTATTTATAGATGATTTATTAAATGGTATAGAGCAACCGGTTCATGTTGATGAGTATAGAACTTATGAAATCACGGTTGAAAGCTATAACGATGATGAGAAAAGTATTCATTTTAAGAGTGTCGGTGTTGTTCCTGATGCTGAAGCAACATCTAACGGAACCATCATCATAAATACTTCTGAACAAGATGAAAGCGAGGAACCTGAATGATGAAACGAAAACGTCTTGGAGATCTGCTCCAGGAAGCGGGTCTTGTTTCCGAAGAACAGATAATAGAAGCACTTGAAAATAAAAAAGATGATCAAAAAATGGGAGATGCTTTACTTGAACATGGTTTTATAACCGAACAACAGCTCATTGAAGTTCTCGAGTTTCAATTGGGAATTCCGCATGTGTCGTTATATCGCTATCCAATTGAAGAAAATGTGCTCAGTTTCGTGACAAAGGAAGCTGCTCAAGAGAATATCATTATGCCATTGAAGTTACAGGACAACACACTAACAATTGCCATGCGTGACCCAATGGATTATTTTGTCATTGATGATTTGGAAATTGGGACAGGATTTACGATTTCACCGGTAATCGCTGCAAAAGACGATATATTATTTGCGATTAATAAGCACTATTTTAAAAATGATTCCGATATGATGATGGATTCGAATGAAGGAGAAGAGGCACCAGTAATCCGTTTGCTGGATCAGCTCCTAAATACGGGGGTTCAATTAAAGGCAAGTGATATACATATTGATCCGCACGTTGCAAATGTTCATATCCGCTATCGAATTGATGGACGTTTGCAAACAGAGAAAATGGTTCCGAAACAGATGCAAAATTCGCTCGTTGCCAGGATAAAAATATTGGCAGACATGAATATTACCCAAACGCGATTGCCACAGGATGGACGCATAAAAATGTTAGTTGGTAACACGCCAGTCGATTTAAGGATTTCTTGTTTACCTACAGTTCATGGAGAAAAGATAGTAATCCGTATTCTTGATTTGAATAATGCCATGATGGATTTAACAGAACTTAGTTTTTCAGAAGAAAATCGAAAAAAATACAGTGATCTAATCAAACAGCCTTCCGGACTTGTCCTGTTGACTGGCCCAACAGGATCTGGAAAAACCTCCACACTATATGCTTCTGTAAATCGGTTGAATTCTGAGAATGTAAATATTATAACGGTGGAGGATCCAGTAGAATATCAGATGGAAGGGATCAACCAGGTACAAGTAAACAGTAAAATCGGTTTAACCTTTGCTGAAGGTCTTCGTTCCATTTTAAGACAGGATCCAAATATAATTATGGTTGGAGAAATTCGTGACCAGGATACGGCAGAAATTGCAATACGCTCGTCTCTAACAGGTCATTTAGTATTCAGTACATTGCATACGAACAGTGCAATAGAATCCATTCCAAGACTCATCGACATGGGAATCGAACCATATCTAGTTGTTTCCTCTTTATCCGGTGTTGTTGCCCAACGTTTAGTACGTAAAATTTGTCGTGACTGTCGTACAGAACGGAACATGACTGAAATGGAAAAAGAGATATTTTCCAAAAACGGCGTAGAAGTAGATCATGTTTTTCATGGTGGGGGCTGCAGTGTATGTCACCATACGGGTTATCGAGGGAGAATTGCAATACATGAAGTCCTCGTACTCGATGAAATGATGAAAAGTATGTTGTTGAACCATAAATCGACTGGCGATCTTCGTAATTATGCGAAAGAACAAGGGATGGCTTTCCTTATTCAAGATGGCTTGGAAAAAGTGAAATCAGGATTGACAACAATCGATGAAATTATGCAAGTATCCATTAATGTATAGGGTGAATAGAGATGAAGAGAAAATTTGAAAAATGGTTAATAGAAGCGTATGAAAAGAAAGCGTCGGATGTACATTTAACCGTTGGAAAAGCACCAATATTCCGGATAAACGGAAACTTGGTCGAACAGGATTTACCAAAACTCGTACCAGCTGATACAAGACAAATAGTCCGATTAATTTTATCTGAAGAACAATTGGAGACACTCCGTGTGAAGCGTGAACTGGATTTTTCCTATGGGATTCATGGTGTATCCCGATTCCGGATGAACACCTTCTATCAGCGCGGGGAATTATCCTTTGCAGTTCGAATTATACCAGCTGAAATTCCGTCCATCGAGCAATTAAAATTGCCATTGATCACAAAAGAAATGGTGCATTATCCACAAGGATTGATTCTAGTAACTGGACCAACAGGAAGTGGAAAGAGCACGACCCAGGCTTCCATGATTGATTATATAAATCAAACCATGCGAAAACATATCATTACTTTGGAGGATCCGATAGAGTACATGTATACGCATAATAAATCGATTATTGACCAACGTGAAGTTGGTTTTGACACGAATAATTTTGTGAATGGACTGCGGGCAAGTCTTCGCCAGGATCCTGATGTGATTCTGGTCGGGGAAATGCGGGACTTGGAAACCATTTCTACAGCCATTACGGCTGCTGAAACGGGTCATTTAGTTTTTGGAACGTTACATACCACCGATGCTGTCTCCACAATTGAGCGCATCATCGATGTATTCCCACCCGAACAGCAAGGACAAATACGAATCCAATTATCAACCATCTTGCAGGCAGTCATTTCTCAACGGTTGCTCGTTACAAAAGACCAGATGAATCGACGGGTTGCATCGGAAATATTGATCAATTCGTCTGCTGTTAAAAATTTAATTCGTAATGAAAAGCTCCATCAGATTCAAAATGTGCTCCAAACATCTAGGGACAAGGGGATGCATACGCTAGAGATGGATTTGAAACGATTGATTCATGAAAATGAAATTGACTTTGAAACTGCTGCTCCGTTTATGCGGGAGGGAGCTTCTAAAGGATGAATTTTCAATATAGTGGGCGGAGAATATCGGGTCAGAAGATTAAAGGGAAGATCGAAGCAGATACGAAAAACATTGCGCTCTCACAGCTTGAAAGAGATGGATTAATTATTTTTAAAATAGACGAAACAAGGCCTTGGAATAAAGATATTATTTTACAAAACAGAGTGAAGAATAAAGATTTCGTTATTTTTCTCAGGCAATATTCTACATTGATACATGCGGGGATCTCGATTTCAGATGCGACCAAAACGATGATGGTGCAGACCAACAATTACGCATTAAAAAACGCTCTGGTAGATATAGATAAACAACTTGACCAAGGTCAGCCTCTATCCAAAGCATGCGAGCGGCACCCAAAGATTTTCCCAGAACTGCTCGTGAATATGATTCTTGCCGGTGAGGTAAGTGGAAAATTGGATGAAATCCTGAATGAAATGGCAGATTACTATGAAAAGCAATACCGGAACAAACAAAGGGTAATTTCAGCACTGCTTTATCCAAGTGTGGTAGGAGTGATTACAGTTATTTTGAGTATTTTTCTGCTTGTTTTTATCGTACCGCAGTTTGTTGGCATGTTCAGCTCCATGGGTGAGGAAATTCCAGCGTATACACAGTTCGTCATCAACCTAAGTGATTTTGCAGGGAAGTACTGGTGGATGCTGCTATTTGTCATTGCGCTCTTCGTCGTTTTATACAACTATCTGATTCAATATGATGCGGTAAACTATCGAATGGATCTGATCAAAATGAAATTTCCTTTTCTCGGGGTACTCGTTCATAAAGGCGCATTGGTAAGGATGACCCAAACATTAAGCACGCTTGTCAATAGTTCTGTACCTATTTTGCAATCGGTGGAAATTACCGAAAAGGTTGTCGGAAATAGGGTGATAGAGAATGCACTAACCCGGGCAAGGAAGTCATTGGAAGTTGGAGACTCACTGACGAAGCCGATGAAAGACCACTGGGCATTCCCAGCATTAATTGTACAAATGATACAAATCGGTGAAAAAACAGGTACATTAGACCATATGCTAACAAAAGCTGCCGATTTTTATGAAGAAGAAGTGGACCAGCTTTCAAGTCGAATCAAGACATTAATTGAACCATTGATGATTATTATATTAACCGTGATGGTCGGAAGTATTGTAATGGCAATCGTTATACCAATGTTTGGTATGTTTGAGAATATGTAGTAAATTGTTCACAATTAAGTGAAGATAATTGTAGAAATATGGTAAAAGTTATACTATAATGTAAGAGAAATAGGAGTTTAGTAGGACACGGTGATGAATTACCTATATTTGGGCACTTGGGTAATTTGGAGTGAGTAGTGCAACCGACCGACTGGAATTAATAGAAACTTAGATTAAGGAAGGCGGAGATGTTATGTTACAAAAAATGAAGAAGATGATGAAGAAAGAGAAAGGTTTTACATTGGTAGAGCTTTTAGCAGTTATTGTTATTTTGGGGATTATTTTGGCGATTGCGGTGCCGAGTGTTAGTGGACTAATTACTAAATCAGAGAATGATGCAAAACAAGCAAATGTTGAGTTAATTGAAAATGCTGCTAGACTGGCTGATCTTAGTGGCTTGTTCCCAGAGGGTGGAATGTCAGTTGAGGATCTAATAACTGAAGGATTTTTAGACGGAGACATAGATGTCCCTGGAGGAAGTGAAGTTTATAAAGGTACAGTTACAAAAGCTGGTGATACTTTTACTTATGATGGTAACGGAGAGCCAACTGAACCATCAGCATAAAATAAAAAAGATTTAAGTTGTAATTGTAGGACATAAGTAAATTATAATATGGTATTCATACGCCTTGCATCCACTATTGCAGGGCTTTTTATTGAAATAGATTGAAAATAAGGAGTCCAGATAAAATGACCACACCCCTAACAATCCTATTTTTCCTCCTAGGCCTAATATTCGGCTCGTTCTACAATGTAGTCGGTTTACGCCTTCCACAACATATACCCTTCGCAAATGACCGTTCAATGTGTCCGCATTGCAAGAATCAATTAGCTTGGTATGAAAATATCCCTTTATTTTCATTTCTGATCCAAGGTGGAAAATGCCGGCATTGTAAACAGAAGATCTCCTACATATACCCAACCATTGAGCTTCTCACAGGCTTTTTATTCGCATTGAGCTATTACACGCTTGGATTCCAATTCGAATTGATCACCGTATTACTTTTAGTTTCTATGCTAATGATTATACTAGTAGCAGACATCAACTACATGTTGATCCCAAATAAGGTGCTTTTGTTCTTTCTACCATTTTTCATCATGATGCGATTTGTGGTACCCTTGAATCCATGGGGATCGGCAATCGTTGGTGCAATTATTGGCTTTGGCCTTATTTTTATTATTATTTTAATAAGCCGTGGGGGTATGGGGGCAGGCGATATGAAACTTTTCGGTGTACTAGGAATTGTGCTCGGAACCGAAAAGATTTTAGTGGCTTTTTTCCTGGCATGTGTAATTGGGTCTGTGATAGGTATGATGCTAATCTTATTTAACGTAATTGAAAGAAAGCAGCCGGTGCCATTCGGTCCATATATCGTTTTAGCAGCTTTAATTACTTATTTTTACGGGGATTCATTAATCAATTGGTACTTTAATCTACTTATATAAGCGGGTGACAACATGGGGATTATGAATAATGGAAGAGTCAATATGGTAATTACCAATCAAGTATTGCGATACAGTTACCATAAACACAATAATGTCGTCGGAATGGTCATACATGGAGAAGTGGAATTGCCTGATGGGACAATCAAAGACGGTATGATTCAAAATAAAGGCATTTTTGTTGAAGTCGTAAATGAACTTGTGCATAAACATAAATGGAAACGGAAGAAATTATTCTTTGCTATGCCGGATGATACGATCGTTATTCGCCAATTACAAGTCCCGGCAACGTTAACAAAAGAAGAAACAGTAGGCTATGTAAAAACACAAATCGGAAACAGTTTTTATTTACCATTTTCCAATCCAGCAATTGCAATCGAATTTCTAGAATCAGATGAGAAAAATAGAGATATCCTATTATTTGCATATCCAAAAGATAAGATCTCCACTTTTGAAGAAGCGTTTGATAAAGCAGGATTAAAACCGATGGCTGCTGATCTAACATCTTTATCTGTTTACCGCTATTACTATTTAACAAACCAGGAAAAAAAGAATCATGTATTGTTGATTCACTGGAATAAAGATGCATTGATCCTAACAGCATTCCGAAATCATAAAGCTATTTTTTCAAGATATATGAAAATGAGCATCACGAAAGATGCAGAGGAAGAGTCTGCACAGCAGTTAATCCGTGAATATATTATAGAAATTAATCGGATTATCGATTTTTATCAATATTCGATTACAAAAGGGGAGTCAGAAATAAATCAGCTGCTTCTTTCCGGTGATTTTCCTTTCCTTGAATCTGTGAAATCCAGTCTATCCAAATTGGTAACAATACCAATCCATCGTTTTGAAGAAGAGGAGCTTACAGCTAAGTATATCGATGTTCTTGGACTGGCTTTAAAGAAAGATTCGTAAGGAGGAGCAATCATGAATACAGAAATTAATTTCATTGAGAAAGAACCAAATAAAAATATCGCATCTATCATCCTTGGAATTATTTTTATCGTCCTCCTGGCGAGTGCTGTTTCGGTGCTTCTTTATCAAAAAAACAGTTATGACAATCAACTGGAAGCACTTGAAAGTGAAAGAATACAAATGGAATCAGTGTTGTTGGAACAACAAAAAGCAAATGGAACCCAAAGGCAACTGGAACAATTGGAGCAGGAGCTCGTTACACTCGAATCTGAAATGCTTCCCAATGTCGAACTGTATCATGAAATAATTGGCTTGCTTTCAGAACCAGAACAACTGTTGACATTTGATTATGGGACAGAAAATCAACTGATCATTGATGCTTCTTTTCCAACACTACATGCAGTTGCTGATTATATTGCAATTCTCACCGAGCAACCCTATGTACAGGACACGCAACTGACAAGTTCCGTAAAAATGGAAAATTCTTATGAAGCTACATTATCAGTGATTATAGACAGCGAAATACTGGTAGAGGAGTTCTTCGTAAATGATTAAACATTGGGGGAAAATACATACATATATTGCTGTAGGTCTGTTTGTAGCTATTCTAGTAATCTACGGAATATCCTATTTAAATGTGATTAAACCGTTGAATGCAGAGATGGATTCGTTAGCGAAGGAAGTTTCCATTTATGATAAACAACTGGATAAGCTGACAAATGAGGAAGAAACAGATGTTAGTGCGGACCTCTCTGAAGTTTCTCGTAAAGTACCAAACAGTAAATCAATAAATAATGTTCTTATCGAGTTACAGGAAATTGCAACACGTGCCGATGTAAGTATTGACTATATTGGAGCGGATGAAGAACTAACGGTACAGACAGATGAAAAGGAAGAAAGCTCCGTCCTAGATGAAAGCAGCTATACACTGGATGCCACAGCAACAAATCTCGGAGAAATAGATACTTTTTTAGATGGTGTAACCAATAGTAATCGTCTAATAAGAATAGATACAATAAATCTTCAACATTCAGAGAGTGATGTTTACCTAACCATTACCTTTACAGCATTTCACGCAGGATAGCTTTCACTGAAGCTGTCCTTTTACTTTGTCGAAATGGTTCTTATACCACTGTATTCCTCATAAAATTAGAATTAAAGGAGGGGATACGAATGCGTCATTATGCCATTTTACGATTACTATTAGCCAGCTTTTTTCTATATATTGCCTGGCCTGTCATTCCATATATAACGACAAATGTAGAATTGATTTTCTGGGGGGGGTGGCTCTTGTTCCTCTTGCTTGTTGTAGGTGCCAATTTTGCAACACTTTTACAAATGACTAGACCACCGGTTATGGAACAGGAAGAATATAATAGGAGGCAACGTGATTTTCATTGAGTTTGAACTAGTTCAACTGTATAATAATAATTACTAAGTGATATAGTACAGTTGAAAGCTGGTGAAATAGATGACAACCAAGCACGAGCAAATTATACAGTATATCATTTCGTTGTCGGTTGGAAATAAAATATCCGTTCGTCAAATTGCAAAGGATCTGAATGTGAGTGATGGGACAGCATACCGTGCGATAAAAGAGGCCGAGAATCAAGGGTTAGTCAGCACGATTGAACGGGTTGGTACGATTCGAATCGAGCGAAAGAAAAAAGAAAACTTTGAGCAACTCACTTTTGCTGAAATTGTAAATATTATAGATGGACAAGTATTAGGTGGCCGTGATGGGCTATATAAAACGTTAAGCAAATTTGTAATCGGTGCGATGCAACTTGATGCCATGATGCGTTATACGCAAGCGGATTCCCTTCTTATTGTCGGGAATCGGTTTAAGGCACATGAGCTTGCACTGACTGCAGGTGCTGCTGTACTGATTACAGGTGGATTTGATACAGAGGATCATGTTAAAAAATTAGCAGATGAAAAAAAACTGCCAATTATTTCGACGAGCTATGATACATTCACGGTAGCGGCCATGATTAACCGAGCGATTTACGATCAACTGATCAAGAAAGAGATTGTATTTGTAGGTGATATTGCAACATCCTTTGAAGAATCTTATTTTTTGAGAGTGAAAGATACAATTGCTGATTGGTATGAGCTGAATGAAAAGTCATCTCATTCAAGATTTCCAGTAGTGGATGATAAGTTGCGTGTCGTTGGAATGGTTTCTTCTAAGGATATTGTAGGGAAAGATCGAACAGTCATTATCGACCGTGTAATGAGTAAGAAACCGCAAGTCGTCCAGGCAAAAACGTCTCTCGCATCTGTTGCGCATACCATGGTCTGGCAAGGGATTGAACTGATTCCTGTCGTTGACCAGGGTTATCATTTGCAAGGAGTGGTTTCCAGGCAGGATGTATTAAAGGCTATGCAGCAAATTCAGCGTCAACCACAAGTTGGGGAAACAATTGATGATATTGTCGCGAGTAATTTGGAAGCCAGTGAAGATGATGATTCCGTTTTTGAATCAAAAGTTATCCCTCAGATGACAAACCAACTAGGGACATTATCCAATGGTGTGTTTACTTCTTTAATTACCGAGGCAAGTAGCAGATTGCTGATGAAAGTAAGAAAAGCGGATATTACCATTGAAAACCTGACCGTTTATTTCAGCAAACCGGTGCAGATTGATAGCAAGTTGGTCATTAAACCAAAACTGCTTGATGTCGGTAGACTATACGCAAAAATAGATGTGGAAGTATACAATGAGCGCAATTTGGTAGGCAAAGGACTAATCATGGCTCAACTGATTAATCGTTAAGTGATGTTGTTTTAATCTGCAGTTGAGGTAAAAGACGAAACTTCTATCTATGTTAGAAATCATTTTTCAGGAGACGTGTGGTCTTACTGCCCGTCCGGGATCGCTACGGGCGGATGCTTTCCGCGGGCACGGCCTCAGCCCCGAAGAGAAAAACGCTCTTCTGGTCTTCGGACACGTGCTTTTCCCGCAGGAGTCACCGCCCTTCGCTCACCCGGACTGGTGAAGTTGTATGTTGCAATCTTAGCTATGCAAGTATAGTAATTATTAGCAACCTTCTAACCAGCTCTGGGAAATATACGAAGACTCCTGTGGGAGGAAAGGCATCGGCGAGACCCCGGAGTGCGAAGCACGAGGAGGGCTCACCAGCCGCCCACGGAAAGCGAAGTATATTTCCCAGAGCGGTCGCCGAAGTTTCTGCATACAGATTGAAATCAGCAGTTACTTCGCATTTTATAGATTTTGTGACAAAACTACATATCTTTTGGTGGGACGAGTATCCGCAGCCCAAATTTTGTATATAACAGCCTAAAGAAAAAAAGAAATCGGCTAACGTTGTCGATTTCTTTTTTCTTCGCTATTCATTTGGATTCAAACGTCGCCATTCACTGCGATAATGCTTTGCTTCCATAAAACCTCTGTATAATTGGAGTGCTCCAACGAGGGCAATGATAAAACAAATGAACAACGCAAGCTGTGTTTTGTAGAAAATATACTGATTGACACCAAAAAATAAAAGGAATGTTCCGAGACAAACCCGGGCTTTTCCGTTAAAATACTTTTGAGTAAGTTCATCATTATTTTTAAGAATTGCAACCTTATAATAAATATAAAGTACTGCAGAAACAACAATGACAATAGGGAATATAACCATTTGATCTCTCCTAGTTTCTTCTGAGTTTTATGTAATATGTCTGTACGCATTTGGATAGAATCCAATTATAATTGTAACGTGTTTTTACATAGATAGCCAGAAAGAAAAAGGATGTTCAAAGAATATTAACAGGACAGGGGCAAAACAACAATGGAAATCAAACAAATTTTAGAAACCATTAAAGCTTATGACACTATCATTATCCACCGCCATGCTAGACCAGATCCAGATGCACTTGGATCGCAGGCCGGTTTGAAGGAAATACTAGCACATTCTTTTCCTGATAAACAAATTTATGCAGTAGGCGAGGAAGAACCCTCATTGACGTTTCTCACCCGAATGGATGAAATTGAAAATTCTGCCTATCAACATGCACTCGTCATTGTTTGTGACACAGCAAATGAAGCCCGCATTGACGATCGACGATACCATTTGGGAGAAAAGTTGATCAAGATTGATCATCATCCAAATGTCGATCAGTACGGTGATCTGAGATGGGTCGATACTAATGCAAGCTCTGTAAGTGAAATGATTTATGAATTTTACGACACCGGAAAAGAAGACGGCCTCCAACTGAATGATGAAGCAGCACGCCTGTTGTATGCTGGAATTGTTGGAGATACCGGCAGATTCATGTATCCGAGCACAACAAAGAAGACCTTTCAATACGCTGCAGAGCTGGTAACCTATGACTTTAACCGACCGGCATTTTATAAAGAACTATACAGTGTGGAAGATAAAATTTCTAGAATGAGTGGCTATATCCTGCAACAATTTAAATTATTGCCGTCCGGACTTTGCACGATAAAACTTACGGAAGAAATATTGAATAAGTTTGACGTAACACCAGATGAATCGGCACAGCTTGTTAATGTCATTGGTGATGTTAAAGGCATTAAAGCGTGGGTATTTTTCATTGAAGAAGAAGAACAAATCCGTGTACGTCTTCGATCCAAAGGGCCCGTTATAAATCAAATAGCTGCTAAACATAATGGTGGTGGACACCCCCTCGCATCCGGGGCGACCATTTATTCATGGGAAGAAGCAGATGAAATGACAGAAGAGCTGAATGATGCATGCAAGTCATTTGGAGTATAAAGAGAAAAAAGTGATGATTTCAATAATGAAATCATCACTTTTTCTTAACTGGTTTTGCTGCTGGACATCGGAATAAACCAGCAGCCAGCATCTGCTTCATCAAGCTCAACATGTAAGCACTCTTTATCTATTGCTCTTTTCATTAACCGAATAAGTTCGTCTGTTTCTGCAAAGGCATTATTGCCTTTTTTTAGTTGCTCGATCTTTTCGTCACGCATTCTTCTTAGATTGATGGGTAACATGTAAACCGACTCCCTTCAATTAAGCTATATAAGTGAGTAATTACATCTCTTCCCCACAATTATATACTAAATTATATCTAAATTCCATTGTATGGAATGAGGAGTCATGAAATGTTCATATTAGTTCGATAATTTAGGAATGACGCTTACTTCCAATTCAGAGGCAATGGTAAGTTTGTTTACTTCAAAATAATAGGTGACATCTTCAATGGTAAACCCTTTATTTTCAATTGCCGATAGGAGTAGCTGATCACTTTTATTAATCATGTCTACTTCCTCACCAACAAGATGATTGATCTCCTCTATAATCATTTCTTCCAGTTGAAGCTCAATTAATCGGTCCATTTTCAGCTGATCGCCTTCAACAATTGTAATTACGATGGAACTGACTGTCAGAGGCTCTCGCGATTTTTCATCCAAATCTTCCTTATCTTTTAGTAGGGCCTCATTTTGATCTTTCAAGTCCCTTATTTGAGATGTAAACTCCATATTTTCTGCCAAAAGTTCTTCATACATGGTACCATACATATAAATCAGAATAAAATAGGCGATAAAGCCCCCGAAGAATGCTCCCGCGAAAAAACGCTGCCACGTTGTTTTTCTATGATAGGGTGGGATATGCATTAGGATAACTCCTTTTGCAGAAACCAATCGATAATAATGATGCCTACTTTCACGCCACCCATGGCAGAAAGGATAAGCAGTGCCTGTTTAAAGAGATCGATCGTTGAACCCTCAAACAGCCCTTTTTCAAAATTGGCGATGGCATCAAATGTTCCTCCGATTGCTGCAACAATTGCCCAAATTCGCAGTCTGTCAGCAATTCGACCCATGGAAGTCAGTGGTGCATCTCCAGTCGCAAAATCTCCCATACTTCCAATGAAAGATCCACCGATAATAACACCGAGAGCAATAAAAAAACAATGTATAAATACAGCAAAAAACCGTTCTTCCATCTCCTATGCACTCCTTTAAGGCATGCTTCTTCCATTCTATGAGAAACTCGGACATGTTATGCTAAGAAACAAGGTAAAACCGTATGCATGTTCTCAAATCGTTGTTATAATAAGTATAGAGATATTTTGAACATATATTTGTTGATAGAAAAAAGGTGGGATAGTATGTCATACACACATTTACAAGTGAAAAGCGGATATAGTCTGATGGAAAGCACGATAACGATTCCTAAATTAGTGAAGAGGGCACATGAGCTCGAATTCGATGCAATTGCCCTCACAGATGTAGAGGTGCTGTATGGTGTCATCCCTTTTTATCGTGCGTGTGAAAGCTTTGGAATCAAGCCGATTATCGGAATGACCGTCTACGTTCGAGATCATGAAGAGGAGGAAGGCATTCCATGTGTTCTGTTGGCAAAGAATAATACTGGGTATAACCAGTTAATGAAAATTAGCTCGGCTATTCAGCTTCGTGACAAAAATGGTATTCATAGAGAAGAATTACGTACACTTACTAATCAGTTAATTGGTATCTTTCCAGCAACCAGCGAAAAACTCGAAACCTATTTCCTAAATCGATCAGATGAGGAAACGTACGCGTACATAAAAGAATGGCAAGCACTATTTTCAGAAGGGGATTTTTATCTTGGCGTGCACCATCGGGAACAGGAAGGCGATAGGGAATTTATCGAGACTGTGAAAGCTTTCCATGAATTGTATGGCATACCTGTAACAGCTCTCAATGACGTCATCTACCTCGAAGAAAAAGATGATATTGCTTTTGATTGTTTACAGGCGATGAAAAAAGGTAAGTCGTGGGAAATGAAAATTACAGATCCGACATTGAAAAACAGGCATCTTCGTTCAGAAGCTGAAATGATGGAGAGCTTTCAATCCTTTTGGCCAGAAGTTCTTTTTGAAACAGATTCCATTAAAAAAAAATGCCATGTAACATTTGATTTCGAAAAACGCCTCCTACCATCTTTTCCCGTTCCAAA
Source organism: Oceanobacillus longus (assembly GCF_042650085.1). Lineage (NCBI taxonomy): Bacteria > Bacillati > Bacillota > Bacilli > Caryophanales > Bacillaceae > Oceanobacillus > Oceanobacillus longus. The sequence continues at coordinate 363,663 of NZ_JBHSAO010000001.1, forward strand.
AGGGACAGATGCTAAAGAATATCTGACTAAACAATGCTTTGAAAATGTTGAAAAGAAATACTCCGTAGTCACAGAAGAAATCAGAGACCGATTAACCTATGAGCTTGATATTATTCAATCTATGAATTTTAGTGATTACTTTTTGATTGTTGCTGATTTTATCAACTATGCGAAAACCAATCAAATTCTAGTAGGACCGGGTCGTGGCTCATCGGCTGGCTCCATCGTTGCGTATGTACTTGGAATTACCGATGTCGATCCAATCGAATATAATCTGTTGTTTGAGCGTTTTTTAAATCCGGAAAGATTGACAATGCCGGATATCGATGTCGATTTTTCAGATGCCAGACGTGACGAAGTTATTGAATATGTGCGAACTAAATACGGAGAGGAGCATGTTGCACAAATTATTACATTTGGCACATTTGCTGCACGCTCCCTAATTAGAGAATTAATTAAGACAATGGACATTGACCAACAGGATGCAAACTTTATTTTAAAAGAAATACCACTGCAGTCGAAGGTTCGTATTCCTGAAATCGTAAAATCTTCTGAGGAACTGAATCGTTATGTGAAAAGTTCTTCAAAATTAAAGGCGCTATTTGCCGTAGCTGTTAAGCTGGAAGGATTACCCAGACATATATCAACCCATGCAGCAGGTGTCGTTATTAGTGAACAACCGTTAATCGAACACATTCCATTAACGTTAGGGGCAACGAATACACACCTTACACAGTTCCCAATGAATGATTTAGAGGCACTTGGCTTATTAAAGATGGATTTTCTTGGATTAAAGAATTTAACGTTGCTTGAGAAAATAATACAGACGATTAAATATACCACCGATAAACAGGTATCTTTGGAAAATATTCCAGGTCATGACGAGCAAACATATGAATTATTACGAAATGGGCTGACGAACGGAGTTTTCCAGTTGGAATCACAAGGGATGAAGCAAGTATTGACAAGACTTAAACCGACATCCTTTGAAGATATCGTAGCAGTCAATGCACTCTTTAGGCCGGGTCCGATGGATTTTATACCTACCTTCATTGCTCGTAAACACAAGCAGGAACAAGTCACGTATCCACATCCTGATTTAAAACCAATTCTTGAAAAAACATTTGGCGTACTCGTTTATCAGGAGCAGATAATGCAAATTGCTAATAAAATTGCAGGATTCACACTTGGTGAAGCAGATATGCTACGCAGGGCGGTCAGCAAGAAGAAAAAGGAAGTCATGGATGACCAACGGGAAGCGTTCATTAATGGTTGTAGCAAGAATGGTTATGAGAGACACGTGGCAGAAGAGATTTTCAGCTGGATTGTTAAATTCTCCAATTATGGTTTTCCAAGAAGCCATGCAGTAGCTTATAGTAAAATTTCTTATCAGCTCGCCTTTTTAAAAACACACTATCCAGCAAGTTTTTTTGCCGAATTATTAAGCTCTACGAAGAACCAACAAGAAAAACTAAATACATATATGCAGGAACTGAAAGGAATGAATCTCGGTCTATTGCCACCATCGATCAACCGAAGCTTTGGGAAATATACCGTAGAAAAGAGAAGTGTCCGTATGGGTTTTTCTTCTATTAAAGGAGTAGGTAATCAGACCGTTTCCGAGATAGTCCGCGCGAGAAGGGAAGGTCCTTTTAAAAGTTTATTTGATTTCTGCCTACGTGTTTCACCAAAATTGGTGAATCGAACGACATTGGAGAATTTAATCATTGCAGGCACGTTTGATGAATTGCACCCAAACCGGGCGAGTTTGCTTGCTTCCATTGATCATGCAATGGAGCAGGGGGAATTATTCAGTGACTTTTCCGGACAATCCAGTTTATTCCAGAACAAGATAGAATTTGAAGCAGATTATGTTGATATAGAAGACTTCAGTCAAGTTAAAAAATTAGCTGATGAAAAAGAACTCCTTGGAATGTATGTATCGAGCCACCCTCTGAAAGACTTCAGGAAACGTTTGCGGGAGAATGGGCATCTTTCACTTCAGAAGGCGGCAAAACTGGTTGGTAAGCGAAATTTAACTGCAACAGCTATTATTCAATCCATGAAGACAATCCGAACGAAACGCGGCGATCGAATGGCTTTTCTTACATTAGGCGACGAACATACAGAAATGGATGCGGTTGTTTTCCCTGATCTGTTCCGAGAAACGAGTCTTTTTCTTGAAGAGGAAATAATTATCAGCATTTCTGGAAAAGTCGAATCCAGAAACAACAAACTTCAATGGGTGGTTGACTCACTAAAGCTATTTAATGAAGAGGAGCTTTCTGATCAGCCGAAACAACGGCTATTTATAAAATCGAGTAGTAGTACAAGCAGTAATGCATTAAAAACAATCAAAAGCATTGCAGAGCATTATCCAGGTGCTACACCAATTATTATTTATGATGACGAAAGGAAACAGTCCTATCAACTTGCACATGAATATTTTGTCAACCCGGACGCAGGCTGTATGAAAGAATTGAATTATAATTTCGGAAAAAATAATGTAGTTTTAAAGAAAATAGATTAAGCTGCTTGACTATAGATGGAAAGCTGTCCGTATTCGTGTTTATGATTAGTGCGAAATCGATTAGATTACTTTACAGACATAAATCATCTGTTATAATATAGAAGTTATTAGTGGTCTGACCACTAGGAGCTCCATTATTCTAAGGATAAGCAATTATTAATTTTTTAAATTCTATATGTCTGAGCAACCATGAGTAATCTAAACCATAAAAATGAAGAACAGACCATTTCTACTTTAAAGGGGAGAGAATATACTAATGGCAAGCTTAAGAGATGAAGCATTACATATGCATAAGGTAAATCAAGGAAAACTCGAGATTAACTCAAAGGTACCAGTTAATAATGCAGAGGATTTAAGCCTTGCTTATTCTCCTGGAGTAGCAGAACCGTGTAAGGAAATTCATGATCGAACTGAAACCGTATATGATTATACAATGAAAGGCAACATGGTAGCAGTTGTCAGTGATGGTTCAGCTGTCCTTGGACTAGGTAATATTGGCCCAGAAGCCGCACTCCCGGTTATGGAAGGCAAAGCAGTATTATTCAAAGGATTTGCCGGGGTTGATGCATTTCCGATTTGTCTTGCTACCCATGATGTGGATCAAATTGTGCAGACAGTTAAGCTACTTGAACCAAATTTTGGTGGTGTCAATCTTGAAGATATCGCAGCGCCGAATTGCTTTATTATTGAAGACCGTTTAAAGAGTGAAACAAATATCCCAATTTTTCATGATGATCAGCATGGAACTGCAATTGTAACAGTTGCAGGATTAATAAATGCGTTGAAGCTTGTTGGAAAAAATTTCTCAGAGATAAAAGTAGTAGCCAATGGAGCAGGAGCGGCAGGTATCGCAATTGTTCGATTGCTACAGAGCTTTGGTGTTCGTGAAATAGTCATGTGTGATTCCAAAGGTGCTATCTATGAAGGCAGACCATATGGAATGAATAAAGTAAAAGATATAGTTGCAAAATTTACAAATAACGCTAAAAAAGAAGGTTCACTACAAGATGTTCTCGTAGATGCCGATGTATTTATTGGTGTTTCAGTAGGTGGGGCATTAACAAAAGAAATGGTTGCAAGCATGAATAATGACGCGATTATTTTTGCCATGGCAAATCCGGATCCTGAAATTCTTCCTGAAGAAGCAAAAGAAGCTGGTGCAAGAGTTATTGGTACCGGAAGATCGGACTTTGCCAATCAAGTAAATAACGTACTTGCATTTCCTGGCATTTTCCGGGGAGCATTGGATGTAAGGGCTACAAGAATCAATGAAGAAATGAAAGTAGCTGCTGCAGAAGCAATTGCTTCTTTAATCGATGAAAGCGAGCTGCATGATGATTATGTTATTCCAAGCCCATTTGATACCCGTGTTGCTCCTCTAGTCGCATCAAGGGTTGCTAAGGCGGCAATGGAATCTGGAGTTGCCAGACTAAAACTTGATCCGGAAGAAATTGCAGAAAAAACAAGAAGACTGACTCAAAAGGAAAAATAATAAAAGAGTGTGTTTAAAAAAGAGTAAAGGCCTTTTTGAACACACTCTATCCGTTCCAAAGGAGTGAAGGCCTGCTGTGTCAACTTCAAGTAAACAAAAGGTATATCAGGAAGTAATCAAGGAATTGCAACGACATATTGAGATGCATCATTTAAATGCTGGAGACAAGCTTCCATCTGAAAGAGAGATATCAGAAAGGTTAAATGCAGGCAGATCTTCTGTTAGGGAAGCTTTACGGGCGTTGGAACTTATTGGGCTAATTGAAACAAGGCATGGTGAGGGTACGTATTTAAGGACGTATCGTACCTTTCAGACAGTGGAATTGTTATCTTCATTTATTCTTAGGCAGGAAAACATGAAGAATGACCTGTCCGTTACACAGAAAATTATCGAAAAAGAAGCTGCCAAATTGGCCTTCAGTCGAATGGAAGAAAATGATTTTAAAAAACTAAACAAAATTGCTGCTATGTACACAAATGATCCACATACAAGACATAGCACCTACTTTACTTATTTATTTGAAAAGACGGAAAATCTATTAATGACTAAAATTTGGGTTTTGATGAACGAATTTTCACATACTGTTAGTACACAACATTATGATGACGCATTTTACTCAAAGTTGACAGATTTATACTCGGATCGTGACTATCTATCCATCGAAGAGTTATTTATTAATTAAACAAATTTGACAGTTGAGCGTTCACTCGATTGTTTTCGACACTCTTTTTAAAACGGAATTGTTATAATGAGAGTATGGTTCTAAATTTATTTGTACATGCTTGCATGACAAGGTAGGTATTAAAGGGGGAATAGCCTTGCTTAAAGATTTTTTCGGCAAGCGAAAGAAGTACGCATCCATACCAAATGAACAGGCTAAGATGGATGTTCCTGAAGGACTTATGCAAAAATGCACGAGTTGTAATAAAATATATTATCGTAAAGAAATGAAGAAATCATTGCATGTATGTCCGAATTGTAGCTACCACCATCCGATGACTGCATGGAATCGAATAAACAGTTTATTTGATCCGGAATCATTTCAGGAATGGGATCAAGGAATTACATCCGGAAATCCGCTTGGTTTCCCTGATTACGAGCAAAAAATTGCCAAGGATCGTAAAAAAACGAATCTGAACGAGGGAGTCGTTACCGGTAAAGGTACGATAAATGGTACTTTAACTGCGTTTGCTGTAATGGATTCCAGTTTCCGGATGGGGAGTATGGGTTCTGCAATGGGTGAGAAGATTGCGCGTGCAATTGAAAACGCAAAAAATGAATCGATACCATTTATTATTTTTACGGCTTCTGGTGGTGCCAGAATGCAGGAAGGTGTCCTAAGCTTAATGCAGATGGCAAAAACCTCCATTGCCATTAAACGCTTCAGTGACAAGGGTGGATTAATGATTTCTGTTATGACTCACCCAACTACTGGCGGTGTTTCAGCGAGCTTTGCTTCCATTGGTGACTATAATTTCGCTGAGCCAGGTGCACTAATTGGTTTTGCAGGACGAAGAATCATTGAACAAACGATTCGCGAGAAGTTGCCAGAGGACTTTCAGACAGCAGAGTTTCAGCTAAAACATGGCCAATTAGACAAAGTGATTCACCGACATGATATGAAATCAACCATCTCCAAGCTTCTTGAAATGCATCAGAATGGTGGCGAGACAAAATGACTCACATACTCGATTTTGAAAAACCAATCGTAAATCTGAAAGAAAAGATCGCTGAACTGAAAAATTTCACCGAGAATAGTGAAATTGATTTGTCAGCGGAAATTCAAACATTGGAAAAACGCCTCTCCGTTCTCGAAGATGAAATTTATGGTAATTTGAAACCATGGAATCGAGTACAGATGGCAAGACACCCAATGCGACCGACAACGTTGGATTATATAGGGAAACTATTTAAAGATTTCATTGAATTTCATGGTGACCGAAATTATGGCGATGATGAAGCTATTGTTGCTGGACTGGCTTATTATATGGGGGAACCTGTAACAGTAATTGGACATCAGCGTGGGAAAGATACGAAGGAGAACATCCGCAGAAATTTTGGAATGCCGCATCCAGAAGGGTATCGTAAAGCATTGCGTCATATGAAACAAGCAGAGAAATTTAATCGACCAATTATTTGCTTTATTGATACAAAGGGTGCATTTCCGGGGAAAGCAGCAGAGGAAAGAGGACAAAGTGAAGCCATTGCCAGAAATCTGATGGAAATGGCAGGGCTAACGGTTCCAATCATATGTATCGTTATTGGTGAAGGTGGTAGCGGTGGTGCTTTGGCATTAGGTGTCGGGGATCAGATTCATATGCTTGAGAATTCCACGTATTCGGTTATCTCCCCTGAAGGAGCAGCTGCTCTTCTATGGAAGGATTCGGGACAGGCTAAACGTGCTGCCGAAACGATGAAAATCACAGCTTATGACTTAAAGGAATTAAATGTTATCGATCAAGTCATTCCTGAACCTAAGGGTGGAGCGCATCGTGACATTGACAAGCAAGCGGAAAATATAGGTAAAGTAATTCAAAACTCCTTAAATTCTTTAAGTAAATTAACAAAAGAAGAATTACTTGAGAATAGATGGGAAAAGTATAAACAGATTGGTGAATACGAAACAATATAGAAACTGTTGTAGTTGAGACTGATAATTTATAGTATCAGTCTCTTATTCTGTATGAATTAATATAAAATATCACTTTACATATAAGATAATGATTGCTATTTGTTCTGTTTTTATTTATCTTTAAAGGGTATGGTACAGTAAAAGCAGATTTATAATTTTACGACTAGAGGTGAAGTTTACGTGAAGAAAATAGGTGTACTTACTAGTGGTGGAGATTCACCAGGTATGAATGCAGCCATTCGTGCCGTAGTCAGAAAAGCTATCTTTCATGAGATGGAAGTTTATGGAATCAAAAATGGGTTTCAAGGTCTAATGGAGGGTAATATAGAAAATATGGATCTGGGCTCTGTAGGAGATATTATTCAACGCGGCGGTACAATATTATTCTCTGCCCGCAGTGAGGAATTTAAAACAGAAGCCGGACAGCAACGGGCAATTGAACAACTAAAAAAGTTCGGAATTGAAGGCTTAATTGTTATTGGTGGGGATGGAAGTTTCCGTGGAGCGCAAAAGTTAACCGATAAAGGTTTTCCTTGTATCGGAGTTCCGGGAACAATCGACAATGATATTTCAGGAACCGATTTTACGATTGGTTTTGATACTTCGTTAAACACGATTATACAAGCGGTGGACAAAATTCGTGATACTGCAACTTCTCATGAACGTACGTATATTATTGAAGTTATGGGAAGAGATGCCGGGGACCTTGCGCTTTGGGCAGGACTCGCTGGAGGTGCAGAAAGTATTTTGATACCTGAGAAAAAGGAAGACTTTTCCGGAATTTTGGATCGTTTGAAGCGTGGTCATGACCGCGGCAAGAAACATAGCATTATTCTGTTGGCAGAAGGTGTTGGAAGCGGTTTTGATTATGGTGATCGAATCGAGAAAGAAACCAAACTTGAAACACGTGTTACCGTACTAGGATATATTCAGCGCGGTGGTTCACCATCCGCAACAGACAGAGTGCTTGCGAGCCGTTTAGGCGCGAGAGCAGTAGAACTGCTTATGAATGAGCAAGGTGGTAGAATGGTTGGTATACAGCAGAATATATTGGTTGACCATGCTTTTGATGAAGTGTTTACAAAAGACCATTCAATCAATGAAGAAATGTACCAGCTTTCCAAGGAATTATCCATCTAACTTCAATGAGAACTAGATCGATGATTTAAAATTAATTTCAGCTAGAATAGTTATAAACATCGTTAAGATAACAAGGAGGAAGAACAATACATGAGAAATACGAAAATTGTTTGTACGATTGGACCAGCTTCAGAAACGGTGGAAATACTTGAAAATTTAATTGATGCAGGTATGAATGTTGCCAGACTTAATTTCTCACATGGTGACTTTGAGGAGCATGGTGCACGTATAAAAAATATTAGAGAAGCCGCAAAAAATAAAAATAAAACAGTCGCTATTTTATTGGATACGAAAGGACCGGAAATTAGAACCGGTAACTTTAAAGAAGGATATGCTGAGCTTGTACAAGGAAATAATGTTATTGTTTCCATGAATGAAGTGGAGGGTACAGCAGAGAAATTTTCTGTAACGTATGAAGGTTTAATCAATGACGTACATGAAGGGTCCAAAATTCTACTTGATGACGGGTTAATTGAACTTGAAGTCATTGAGATTGACCAAGCAAAAGGCGAAATTACTACAAAAGCGATGAACACCGGTGTTATAAAAAATAAAAAAGGTGTAAATGTACCGAATGTCTCTGTAAACCTTCCAGGTATTACAGACAAGGATGCGGCAGACATCAATTTTGGTATCGAACAGGGTGTAGATTTTATTGCTGCATCTTTCGTACGTCGCGCATCTGATATTCTTGAAATCAAAGAATTACTTGAAAACAATGGGGCAACACATATCCACATCATTCCTAAAATTGAGAATCAGGAAGGTGTCGATAATATTGGCAGTATCCTGGAAGTAAGTGATGGATTAATGGTAGCTCGTGGAGATTTAGGTGTGGAAATTCCAGCTGAAGATGTTCCACTCGTACAAAAAGCATTGATTAAAAAATGCAATAACGCAGGCAAACCTGTTATTACTGCAACACAAATGCTTGATTCTATGCAAAGAAACCCACGTCCGACAAGAGCAGAGGCATCCGACGTAGCTAATGCAATTTTTGATGGAACCGATGCAATTATGCTTTCAGGAGAAACTGCTGCAGGGCTTTATCCGGTTGAATCTGTCCAAACAATGAGCAATATTGCATTGAAAGCAGAATCTGCACTGCAACATAAATCGATTTTGGAAGAGCGTTCTAAAAATGTGGACATGACAATTACAGAGGCAATTAGTCAATCGGTAACACATACTGCAATGAACCTAAATGTGGATACGATTATCACACCGACGGAAAGCGGCCATACTGCTAGAATGATTTCTAAATATAAACCAAAAGCAACGATTCTTGCGGTTACTTTCTCCGATGCCGTTAACCGTCAGCTATCCCTTGTATGGGGTGTACATGCGGTCCAGGGCAATGTAGCGAGTTCTACTGATGAAATGCTTGACATAGCAATTAACAAAGGCTTGGATACAGGTCTTTGCAAACGCGGAAGTAGAGTAATTATTACTGCGGGTGTACCTGTAAATGAAAGTGGTACGACAAATCTGTTGAAAGTACATGTAATTGGCGATGTTATAGCTAAGGGACAAGGAATTGGAAGAAGAAGCGCTTACGGTCGTGTCGTTTTTGCTAAGAGTAATGAAGAAGCATTATCAAACGTACAAGATGGTGATATTCTTGTTACTCATGCTACAGATCGTGATATGATGCCTGCGATTGAAAAAGCAGCAGCAATTATTACGGAAGAGGGCGGTTTAACTTCCCATGCAGCTGTCGTAGGTTTAAGCTTGGGAATCCCGGTAATCGTTGGAGTGAGCAATGTTTTCAAATTACTTGAAAATGGTCAGGATATTACAGTTGATGGTACAAAAGGTGATATTTACGAAGGACATGCAAGTGTTCTTTAACTAAAATAATCTTATAAATAGAAATCGGTATATTGCCGGTTTCTATTTTTTATTTACAGAGAATCATGTTAAAATTAAGTGTGAGAAAGGATGTTTTATGATGCGCTGGTTATTATTGGCTTTATTAGTTATTCCCGCTTCAGAAATCGGTGTTTTTATTTGGATTGGTGGAATGACGGGACCTTGGTGGATCGTATTTCTAATCGTTTTGACTGGAGTTATTGGTGTAACCCTTGCGAAGAAACAAGGCATAGATACATGGAGAAGAGCCCAGTTACAGATGAGTAAGGGAATTCCTCCAACAGAAGAAATTATGGATGGTATATGCATCTTTATTGGAGCTGTATTCTTATTTTCACCGGGTTTTATTACAGATACGGTCGGATTCATTTTAGTAATCCCATATACAAGAACCCCTTTGAAGAACATGATACGCAAATTGATGAACAAAATGATGGGAAATGGAACAATTATATATCGTAAATGATATTTTTATTCTTTGATGAACTTCCATATTATTTGTAAGAATCCTGACTGATACAACGCATTTCCCAAAACGATAAGTAGTGGAGCAATCAGAAGTCCAGCAAATCCCCATAATTGTATACCAACGAACATACCTATCAGTACAATCAATGGATGAATTCCGATGCTTGCTGAAAGTATTTTTGGTTCCAGAATTTGTCTAGAAAGAATAACTATCATATATAGAATACTGAGTCCTATGGTCATCGAATAATCGGATACGGAATAGGTGTATAGAATCCAGGGAATAAAGATGATACCTGTTCCGATAAAAGGGATGAGATCGACTGCAGCAGCGAAAAAGCTAATTGTTAATGCATGTTCAACCTGTAGAATCAATAAGCCTGTCAGAATAAGACAAGCTGAAATAAAGATTAGTATTAGTTGAGCTTTAAAAAATCCGGTAATTGCTAGCTTAAGATGATTAATAAGCTCATGTAACGATTTCCCCGCCTTTACTGGAATAATTCGCTGTAAGATTCGCTTTAAACCTTCAAAATCATTTAATATCATAAACGTAGCCAGTAAGATAAAGATAGCGGTTGTTAATGACCCTGGTACGATAGCGAGCATAGCAGGAATTTTTGCCAAGGTACTACGCAGTAATTCCGTTCCTGAAGATGCAACGAAATCTGTTAATGTTCGAATATATTCATTGATTGTAACTTGCTGATTTGGATCAAGCGAATGAAAGAATGAAATGACCACCTTATATAGCGGTAATAAATGATCATTAAAAAATGTTTCTAGATACAAAACAAAGGAATGGAAATGTTTTGGTAATTGATCAGCCAAAAATAAAGAGCCCTGATAAACTTCGGTAACGATTAATAATAGAAAGCCGAAAAACAACAGAATTAAACCAATCATCATAAACGATACAGATAGAAACCTGGGTAGCTTTGTAATTTTTTCAAGAAAACGGACAAATGGGTGAATGATGACGGCAATGGTTACAGCAATCAATAGTGGGTAAATATAATGGAACGTATATATAAATGCCATGCTAACGAGGATACACATAACGATTACGAGAAGAAATCGTATAAATTGTTGAAGATATAATTTTTGCATACTTAGGACACTCCAATTAAAGCCTTAATTTAGAAACCTGTGCAGGCCTGTACTAGTTTTATATATGATGAACGAAGGAATAATAGACTTCCAGATATGAAAAATTAGAGCGATAAAAAAATATAAAACGACATAAACCTCTGTAAGATATATTATTTATAGCAAAAATTAGAAATTTAAACGGTTTCAATTCACTTTCTGCTAGAATTACTTTATAATAATATTTGGGGTAGACAATAATAAGCTACTTAAAAGTATAAACAGATTTAAGTAGAAGCGTTGCATGACTTCTGCTATTTAATTATGAATAGCGAGATTTCATCACGCTATAGATATTATTGTCAGGTAATTGTGTGTTTTTTTATATCGTGCCACAATTAACATAAAAAAAGGAGAGGGTTACTATGACAACATCAGCAAAGGGGCTAGAGGGTATTGTCGCAACTCAATCGTCTATCAGTTCCATCATTGACGACCAATTATCGTATGTTGGTTATCGTATCGATGATTTAGCTGAGAATTCGAGTTTTGAAGAAGTCGTGTACTTATTGTGGAATAAGAAACTTCCAAATACGACTGAATTGGAAAAGATTAAGAAAGAACTCGCAGAGCATATGGAAATTCCAGATGCGATCATTGATCATTTGCGTTCTTATGATTTATCAACCGTTCATCCAATGGCAGCATTACGTACTGCAATATCCTTACTTGGGTTATATGATAATAAGGCAGATGTATTGGAGTCCGAAGTAAATAAACAAAAAGCTGTTTCTATACAAGCAAAAATCGCAACGATAGTAGCCGCTTTTTCCAGAATCCGTAATGGTCAAGATCCGGTTAAACCGAAGAAAGATTTAGGATATGCCGAAAACTTCTTATACATGCTTAATGGAAAAGAAGCTGAAGAAATTGAAATTGAAGCAATCAATAAAGCGTTGGTACTGCATGCAGATCATGAATTAAATGCTTCTACTTTCACAGCAAGAGTATGTGTTGCTACTCTATCAGACATCTATTCTGGTATTACTGCTGCAATTGGTGCGCTAAAAGGACCCTTGCATGGTGGAGCAAACGAAAACGTTATGAAGATGCTAAGTGAAATTGGCGAAGAAGAAAATGCAATCCCTTATATTGAAAAGAAATTTGAAAACAAAGAAAAAATCATGGGGATGGGACATCGTGTTTACCAAAATGGAGATCCTCGTGCGAAACATTTGAAAAAAATGTCCGAAGAGCTGACTAAACTTACAGGTCAGGAAAAATGGTATAATATGTCTGTAAAAATTGAAGACTATATCAAAAAGCATAAAGGTCTTCCAGCTAATGTGGATTTCTACAGTGCATCTGTTTATCACAGTCTTGGTATTGACCACGACTTATTTACACCGATATTCGCAGTAAGTCGTACTTCAGGATGGTTAGCACATATTCTGGAACAATATGAAAACAATCGTTTAATCCGTCCACGTGCGGAATATACGGGCCCAGAGTTGCAAGATTATGTTGAACTTGCAAAACGTGGCTAATTTTACAAATGGAAACTAGGGATAGCTGGTAATCCGGCTATTCTGTTCAGATAAATTTAGGAGGGTATTATTAATGGCAAATGGAGAAAAAATTATCGTAGAAAATGGGAACTTAAACGTACCAAACAATCCAATCATTCCTTTTATTGAAGGTGACGGTACTGGTCCTGATATCTGGGCATCTGCTAAAGAAGTAATTGAAGCATCTGTTGAGAAAGCATATAACGGAGAAAAGAAAATAGATTGGTTGGAAGTCTATGCTGGTCAAAAAGCATTTGATAAAACTGGCGAATGGCTTCCACAAGACACATTGGATAAAATTAATGAATATAAAATTGCAATCAAAGGTCCATTAACGACACCAATTGGCGGTGGAATACGTTCCCTAAACGTTGCATTGCGTCAGGAACTTGATTTATTTACTTGTCTGCGTCCAGTGCGCTATTTTGAAGGTGTGCCTTCACCTGTAAAACGTCCGGAAGATGTGGATATGGTTATTTTCCGTGAGAATACAGAGGATATTTATGCAGGGATTGAGTGGCAAAAAGGATCCGATGATGTAAAGAAAGTAATTGAATTCCTTAAAAATGAAATGGGTGTAAGTAATATTCGCTTTCCTGAAACTTCAGGTATCGGCGTAAAACCAGTCTCAGAAGAAGGAACGAAACGATTGGTCCGTTCAGCTATAGAATATGCATTAACTGAAGGACGCGACAGTGTTACTCTCGTACATAAAGGTAACATTATGAAATTTACTGAAGGTGCTTTTAAACAATGGGGCTATGAAGTTGCTGAACAAGAATATGGTGATAAAGTGTTCACATGGGCTGAGTATGACCGCCTCGTGGAATCGGATGGTAAAGATGCAGCCAATAAAGTACAGGAAGAAGCATTAGCATCAGGTAAAATCCTAGTGAAGGATGCTATCGCTGATATCTTCCTACAACAGATTTTAACCCGTCCAAAAGAATTTGATGTTGTAGCAACAATGAATCTAAATGGGGATTACATTTCAGATGCACTTGCAGCACAAGTAGGCGGAATTGGGATTGCTCCAGGAGCTAACATAAACTATGATACTGGGCATGCTATTTTCGAAGCTACTCATGGTACTGCACCTAAATATGCGGGCCTTGATAAAGTGAATCCATCTTCTGTCATTCTTTCAGCTGTACTCATGCTTGAGCATCTTGGCTGGAGAGAAGCAGCAGACCTAATTACGGTTTCAATGGATAAAACTATTGCATCTAAAGTTGTCACATATGACTTTGCACGTTTGATGGATGGCGCGACAGAGGTTAAATGTTCCGAGTTTGGTCAAGAATTAATTAAAAATATGGGCTAATTCATATACAGTAGTGGTGAACGACCATCCCATTGATTGGTCGCTCACCACGCTGTTTATTTTTAATTTAATCATGCTCTGATAGCCTACAAAATGGGGGTAATTTAGATGGGATTGAAAAGAAACAAGATTTCAGTAATCGGTTCAGGATTTACTGGTGCAACTACAGCTCTAATGATTGCTCAAAAAGAACTTGGTGACGTTGTACTCGTAGATATTCCGCAAATGGAAGACCCAACAAAAGGAAAAGCGCTTGATATGGCAGAGGCAGCGCCTGTGCAGGGCTTCGATGCGAAAATTATTGGTACTTCAAACTACGAAGATACAAAAGACTCTGATCTGGTTATCATTACTGCTGGTATTGCACGTAAACCAGGTATGAGCCGTGATGACTTAGTGAATACAAATGCTAAAATTATGAAAGCGGTAGCAAAAGATATTGTTAACTATTCACCGGATACGACAATCATCGTATTAACGAACCCGGTTGATGCTATGACATACACAGTATTTAAAGAATCTGGATTACCAAAAGGACGCGTTATTGGACAATCAGGTGTACTTGATACGGCACGTTTTCGGACGTTTGTTGCTGAAGAATTAAACCTGTCTGTAAAAGACATAACCGGATTTGTCCTCGGTGGGCACGGTGATGACATGGTTCCATTAATCCGTTATTCTTATGCTGGCGGTGTGCCATTGGAAACATTGATTTCCAAAGAGCGTCTTGAAGAAATTGTTCAGCGGACACGTACGGGTGGGGGAGAAATCGTTAGCTTGCTTGGCAATGGTAGTGCATATTATGCACCTGCAGCTTCATTGACTGTAATGGCTGAAGCAATTCTTAAAGACCAGCGTCGTGTCATTCCTTCTATTGCTTTCCTTGAAGGGGAATACGGTTATAAAGATATCTACCTTGGAGTACCAACAATTCTAGGTGGAAAAGGTATTGAAAAAATTATTGAATTAGATTTAACTGCAGAAGAGAAAGCAGCATTGGATAAATCTGCAGCTTCTGTTAAAAAAGTACTATCGTTATTAAGTTAATGGTAATAGAATTTTCATAAATCTCCGGATGCAGTTCATGCATTCGGAGATTTTTTATACAAAAATCCAAAAATTACGGGAATACTACAATAACTTAGATGTTAAGTTTTTTTAATATTTCTTTATTTATTATACGTTTTTCGATATTAATGTTAAGATATTGATAGAAGAGAAAAATTAGCTGCTGAAGTTGGGGGTTCTGAATATGAGTCAAAAAATTCTAATTGTGGATGATGAAAAACCGATAGTAACTCTATTAAATTATAATATTGAGAATGCAGGTTTTCAGACTGACGTTGCTTACGATGGACGTGAAGCTGTCCAAAAATGTGAAACGAATGAATATGATTTAATTGTGCTTGATCTAATGCTTCCGGAGATGGATGGGATGGAAGTTTGCAGACACTTAAGAATGAATAAAATTGACACTCCTATTCTAATGCTAACTGCAAAAGATGAAGAGTTTGATAAAGTTCTTGGATTGGAAATGGGAGCAGATGACTATTTAACGAAACCGTTTAGTCCGAAAGAAGTGATTGCAAGAATAAAAGCAATCTTACGAAGAAGTAAAAAATCTGCAGAGCAAAGTTTTAATTTGATGAAAGTTGGTGCTCTCGTTATATATCCAGAACGTTATGAAGCAGAGATGGATTCCAATACAATCTCCTTTACAAGGAAAGAATTTGAGTTGTTATTTCATCTTGCTAAAAATAAGGGGAAGGTTATATCAAGAGATCAGCTTTTAAGCAGTGTTTGGGACTACGACTTTGTTGGTGATACTCGAATTGTTGATGTACATATTAGTCATTTGAGAGATAAGATTGAACCGAATTCAAAAAAACCTGTTTATATTAAAACCGTAAGAGGGCTTGGCTATAAAATGGAGGAGCCGATTTAATGAAAGATTTATTCTCCAAAGCATTATTACCATATGTATTGGTTATTATTTTGAGTCTACTTGCGACAGGTTTGATTATATGGCAGTCAGAAGGCCATCCTTTTGTTTTAATTGTTCTATTATTGATTGACATGGTTGTCTTTCTATCAATGTTTTCCCTGCTATTTAATAAATACGTAAAACCGATTCATAAGGCCACATACACCATTAGCCAAATCGTTAAAGGCAATTACAATGTCCGATTTCATAGTTCTGCAAGCAAAGAGATTGAAGCGCTTAGCCTCAAAATCAATTCGCTGGCAAGGAATATGAGTGAAATTTCCATGCAGGAGCAGAGACATTCTGAACAGTTATCGACAATCATTGATAATATGCAAAGTGGACTCGTATTAATTGATGAGAAGGGTTATATTCACGTAGTAAATCGAAAATTCATATCGATGTTCGGTAAAACGGTGAAAGATTATAAAGGTTACTTGTATTACGACGTCCTTGAAGAAGAAAAATTCCATGATACGGTACAAAAGACATTTCTCTATGAACGTAATATTAAAGAATCATTTACCCACAGATCTGGATTAAATAAATTACATCTTGAAATTATTGGAGCCCCTATTTTCAATGAGCGAAGCATGCTAAAGGGTGCAGTATTGGTTCTCTATGATATAACGGAATTAAAGAAATTGGAGAAAACACGTAAAGACTTTGTTGCCAATGTTTCCCATGAACTGCGTACACCGATTACATCAATTAAAGGTTTTTCCGAGACTTTATTGGAAAGCGGTATGAATGATCAAGATACAACGAAGGAATTCTTGACTATCATTCAAAATGAAAGTCATCGCCTTCAATTGTTAATAGAAGATTTATTATCTTTGTCCCGACTAGAAAGAGAAGATTTTCGTTTGGTCTTGAATAAGTTCAAGGCTGGAGAGTTAATTGATGAAGTTTTACCTGCTCTAAAACATAATGCAGAGCAAAAAGGGCTAAAATTTTCTGTTGATATTGATTCTCAATTGATGATGAAAGCTGATAAAGAGCGCATCAAACAAGTAATTATAAACTTGTTGGATAATGCAATTCTCTATACTGCTGAAAATGGCAGTGTCGAATTCTATCTCGGTCATGTTGAGGACTATATCCATATCAAGGTGGCAGACACTGGAATCGGAATTGAACAAAAAGCGATACCTCGAATTTTTGAGCGTTTTTATCGCGTGGACAAAGCACGGAGTCGGAACACAGGTGGCACCGGCCTTGGGTTAGCGATTGTGAAGCATATTGTTGAAGTACATGATGGAAAAATCGATGTGGAAAGTGAAATCAATAAAGGTACAACCATTCATATTTATTTACCAAAATAAACATCTTCTTATTACAGAGGATGTTTTTTTCATAATTTTATCATGACCGTAAGCTGTGTTTTATGAAATGCATATCTTTATTTTTTCATTTCCTTATAGAGAATGCTAAAATGAGTTAAGGAATCATATAAACAGGAGGATAACTTAAATGTCAAAAAAAATGGTATTAATCGATGGCAACAGTATTATTTATCGTGCGTTTTTCGCTTTGCCACTTTTAAATAATGATAAGGGCGTTTACACGAATGCAGTTTATGGCTTTACTACGATGTTATTGCGGATATTAGAAGAAGAGAAACCTACCCATATGCTAGTAGCTTTTGATGCAGGAAAAACAACTTTCCGTCATTCTACGTACAAGGAGTATAAAGGCGGACGGCAGAAGACACCATCTGAGCTTTCGGAACAATTTCCGGTTTTAAAAGAGCTGCTTGATGCATTTGATATTAAACATTATCAACTTGCCCAATATGAAGCAGATGATATTATCGGCACACTGTCCAAGCAAGGTAATAATGAAGCGTGGGAAGTAACCGTTATTTCTGGAGATAAAGACTTGCTTCAGCTTGCCTCTGAACAAGTTACGGTTCATGTGACAAAAAAAGGAATAAGTGATGTTGAAAAGTACACTCCTGATTATATGGTTGAAAAAATGGAAATAACACCGGAACAAATTATTGATCTAAAGGCATTAATGGGAGATAGTTCAGATAACATTCCAGGCGTGCCGGGTGTAGGCCAAAAAACAGCAACCAAGCTTATTAAGCAATATAACACTTTGGAAGAAGTATATAATCATCTTGATGAAGTGAGCGGAAAAAAATTAAAAGAAAACCTGATCAATCATAAAGAAGATGCTTTTATGAGTAAGGAACTCGTAACAATCAATCGAGATTCTCCGATTGAAATTTCCGTTGACAATATTACATACGACGGGTTTGAACAGTCAAAAGTTAGTACGGCATTTAAAGATCTTGGATTCCTGTCATTGCTTAATCGTGTATCTGATGACGCGGAAGAGGAACAGGAAGCAAATACAGAAATGAATGATATTTCATTTACTATTGTTGAAGAAGTGATCGAAAGTATGTTTATTGGCAATGAATCATTAGTTGTTGAAATGATTGGGGAAAATTACCATCAGTCAACGATTGACGGATTTGGAATCATCAATGAAAGTGGAGCATATTTCATTCCAACTGAAATTGCGTTAAATTCCGATGTATTCAAAACATGGGCAGAAGATGGTACGATGACGAAGCATGTTTTCGATGCGAAGAAAACAATGGTCGCTCTTCTAAGGAACGGCATCCACGTTCAGGGAATTACCTTTGATATGTTTCTGGCGTCTTATTTACTCAACCCGGCAGAAAATAATCATGACATACCCGCCATCGGAAACCGGATGGGGAAAAAGGATGTATTATTCGATGAAGAAGTTTACGGTAAAGGAGCAAAATTGAAAGTTCCAGAGCTTCCAGAACTTGCTGAACATGTCGTCCGCAAAGCAACTACATTATATGTATTAAAAGATGAAATGGAAGAACGATTAAAAGAAAATGAGCAGTATGGATTACTGAAAGAACTAGAAATGCCGCTTGCCTTAATCCTCGGGGAATTGGAGCATCTCGGGGTTCAGGTTGATATTAGCAAATTGGAAGAAATGGGTATAGATTTAAAAGAACGTTTAAATACGTTAGAGAAAGAAGTTTATGAGTTGGCTGGGGAAAATTTCAACTTAAACTCGCCGAAACAGCTTGGTCCAATCTTATTTGAAAAATTAGGTCTACCCGTTATTAAGAAAACAAAAACCGGTTATTCGACTGCCGCAGATGTTTTGGAACAACTGCAAAACGAGCATGAAATAATACCAAAGCTGCTCCTATACCGGCAGCTAGGGAAACTTCAATCCACCTATATTGAAGGTCTATTAAAAGTGGTTAAAAAAGATACAAATAAAATTCATACCCGATTTAATCAAGCATTGACCCAGACCGGCAGACTAAGCTCTATTGAACCTAATCTGCAAAACATTCCAATCAGGCTTGAAGAAGGAAGAAAGATCAGACAGGCATTTGTACCGGCTGAAAAGGACTGGATTATGTTTGCTGCCGATTATTCGCAAATTGAATTACGTGTACTTGCACATATTGCAAATGATGAAAAACTCGTAGCGGCATTCAAAAATGATTTGGATATCCATACCCAAACTGCAATGGATGTTTTTCATGTGGAAAAAGATGAAGTTACATCCAATATGAGAAGACAAGCCAAAGCAGTAAACTTTGGAATCGTATATGGTATCAGTGATTATGGACTTTCCCAAAGTCTAGGAATTACAAGAAAAGAGGCCAAAAACTTTATTGAACGCTATTTCACAAGTTATCCAGGTGTAAAAAAGTATATGGAAGAAATCGTTCAGGAAGCAAAGCATAAAGGCTATGTAACGACTCTCATGAACAGACGCAGATACTTGCCAGAAATTACAAGCCGAAATTTCAATCTTAGAAGTTTCGCCGAGCGCACTGCGATGAATACACCGATCCAAGGTAGTGCAGCAGACATCATTAAAAAAGCAATGATCGATTTACATTGGAAATTGAAAGATGAAAAGCTTCAGGCAAGAATGCTGCTTCAGGTTCATGATGAACTCATTCTTGAAGCTCCAAAAGAAGAATTAGAAATCTTGAAAGAAATCGTACCAGAAATGATGGAAAATACCGTAGAATTAAATGTGCCATTGAAAGTGGATTATGAATATGGTAGCAGCTGGTTCGATGCAAAATAAGGAGAAATTTAAACATGCCAGAGTTACCGGAAGTAGAAACAATAAAAAACACATTAAAACGATTTGTTTTAAATAAAACAATTGAAAAGGTAGATATCTATTGGCCAAATATTATTAAAGAACCCGATGATACAGAGCATTTCAAAGTCCTGCTTCAAGGGCAAACGATCCGTGGCCTTTCCAGAAAAGGAAAATTCCTGATGTTTTATCTCGATGACCATGTATTAATCTCCCACCTGCGAATGGAAGGGAAGTATAGTGTGCATCAATCCATTGAACCAGTGAAAAAGCATACCCATGTCATTTTTACGTTTACAGATGGCGAAGAGCTCCGTTATAACGATGTGAGGAAATTTGGTACGATGCACGTATATGCGAAAGGCCAAGAATTTACGAACAAGCCATTAAAGCAGCTAGGACCAGACCCATTCGATGATACATTTACATTTGACTATTTTTATCAAAAGCTAAAAAAAACAGACCGTTTTATTAAAGCAGCTCTATTGGACCAAACAATCGTTACTGGACTTGGAAATATTTATGTCGACGAAACATTATTTAAAGCTGGAGTTCACCCTTTGAAAAGGGCAAGTAAATTGACAAAGCAAGAAGTCAAAGCTATTCAAGAGCAGGCAATCGTTACACTTGAAGAAGCGGTTAAGGCTGGAGGAACGACCATTCGATCCTATGTAAACAGCCAGGGTGATATGGGAATGTTTCAGCAAGAACTATTTGTATATGGACAGGATAAAAAAGCTTGTAAAAAATGTGGTACGGAAATAACGAAAATGAAAGTTGGGGGACGAGGGACACATGTATGTCCAACTTGTCAAAAAAGCTAAATGAGGTGAAGGATAATGTCTCTATGCATCGGTTTGACCGGAAGTATTGCTAGTGGAAAAAGTACAGTATCTCTCATGTTTGATGATTTCAACATTCCCGTTGTGGATGCGGATAAAATTGCAAGGACTGTTGTTGAACCGGGTGAGAAAGCCTATGAGAAAATCGTAGAAACCTTTGGCGAAACGATTTTAAGAGATGATAAGACGTTAGATAGGCAATCACTAGGTGCAATCATTTTTGCAGATGAATCCAAAAGAGAACTTTTAAATAGGATCGTGCATCCAGCCATACGTGAAACAATGTTGTATCAAAGGGATGCTTATTTAAAAGCTGGTGCGGAATGTGTTGTGCTGGATATTCCTTTATTATTTGAAAGCAAGCTAACCGATTTTGTAGATCGTACCATCGTTGTATTTGTTGAAGAGTCTGTACAGCTTGAAAGATTGATGGAAAGGGATCAATATACAGCGGAAGAGGCAATAAAACGAATTCAATCTCAAATACCACTGAAAGAAAAAGTGAAGTTGGCTGATGCAGTAATCGATAATAACGGCTCGAAATCAAGTTCCTACGAACAGTTGGAAAAACTGTTAAAAAATTGGACCGTATTATAAAAATGTAGGACTGGATAAATGGAATCATTCCTTTATCCAGTTTTTTTTATAAAAAAACTGTATGGATGTCCATTTTATAAAAAACTTAGAAAAATTATGATATATGCCAAACACTTTTCAAACCAAATGTGTTATACTAATTAATATAAAAACAAATAAAAGTATAACATATATGGGAGGAATAAGTACCTTATGAACAAAACTCGTGTGGCCATAACTGGATTTGGAAGAATCGGACGAATGGTGTTCCGTCAAGCAATTACTGATAATCAATTAGAAGTAGTAGCAATCAATGCAAGCTACCCTCCTGAAACACTTGCACATCTAATTAAATATGATAGTGTTCACGGTATTTTTGACGGCGAAGTGAAAGCGCTTCAGGATGGAATCGAAGTAAATCAAAAGATAGTAAAGATTGTGAACTCGAGAGAACCAGAAAAACTTCCTTGGGCAGAATATGATATTGATGTAGTTATTGAAGCAACGGGCAAGTTTAAAACAAAAGAAAGTGCTGGGTTGCATCTGGAGGCAGGGGCAAAGAAAGTTGTTATCACAGCACCAGGGAAACAAGTAGATAAAACAATTGTAATGGGAGTAAATGAAGCAGCCTATTTACACGAAGAAGATCATGTCATTTCTAATGCTTCCTGCACCACGAATTGCCTTGCACCTATTGTAAAAGTATTGGATGATAATTTTTCCATTATTAATGGTCTGATGACAACCGTACACGCATTTACAAATGACCAGAAAAACTTGGATAATCCACATAAGGATTTACGTCGTTCACGTGGTTGTACACAATCCATCATCCCTACAACAACTGGAGCTGCAAAGGCCTTAAGTGAAGTTTTACCCCATTTAAAAGGAAAACTTCATGGTATGTCATTACGTGTTCCAACTCCAAATGTTTCGCTTGTTGATTTAGTAGTGGATGTAGAGAAATCTGTAACGGTGGAAGAAATCAATCAAGCATTTAAATTTGCTGCTGAAAGTGAACTGAAGGGAATTATTGATTATTCGGAGGAACCATTAGTTTCGATTGATTATACAACAACGGACTTTTCAGCAACCATTGATGGATTATCCACAATGGTAATGGAAGGAAACAAAATAAAAATAATTGCTTGGTATGATAATGAATGGGGTTATTCCAAACGTGTTCTTGATTTAACAAAACACGTAGGAAGCTATTTGTTTCATCAACATGAAGCAAAAATATCATAATCATATATTACATGAACGCACCTGCTTCGATTATAAAAATCGAAACAGGTGTTTTTAAATATTACCAACTAGAGGATTTGTTTGAAACATGTTAAAATGAATAGTAATAGATATGCATGGAAAACAATGCAGGTTGGGGTGCGAAATATGTCATTTAGTGAAATGCTTAAAAAATATTTTAACAATCATGCAGAGACTGGAGAAAAACATTGGGATACCTCTCTACAAACACATTATTATAAAACTAGTAAAGACAAAGCTTTGGCTACATTGGAAAATTATTTTTCAAACAGTACGGACTTTGAAGTAAAAGCTGTATCTGCTGAACATGGTGAAATGAGTGTAGTCAGTAAGAAAGGTAAAAAGGTTTTTGTTGTTGCAACGGTTATTATGGTTCGACCTTATCATACAGCTATTGATTTTTCAGTAACTACGGAATCATTACTGCCCTTTGATTTTGGGTACAGCACGAAACTCATCAACCAATTATATACACAGATAAATAGAGAGTTACCACTGATCAAAGATAAACATATGTAAATATGAAAGCCAGGATGAATGGGGTTGAACAAAAATGCGATGTTCCAATTGCCAAAACAAGAATACGAAAGTACTGGATTCACGTCCTATTGAAGAAGGGCGATCAATTCGTAGACGCAGAGAATGTGAGAAATGCGGCTTTCGTTTTACAACCTTTGAGCGATTTGAGGAAGTACCTTTAATTGTCGTAAAAAAAGATGGAGTAAGACAGGAATTCTCCAGAGAAAAACTGACAAGAGGATTGATCAGAGCGTGTGAAAAAAGACCGGTTGCACTTGAGACCATCGAATCCCTAGCACTGGATGTGGAGAAAGCATTAAGAGATCAAGGTTCTTCTGAAGTATCCAGTAATGATATTGGAGAATTGGTTATGGAGAGATTATCCAAGGTCGATGAAGTATCGTATGTTCGATTTGCTTCCGTTTATCGTCAATTTAAAGACATTACTGTGTTCCTGGACGAGCTTAAAGATATTATAAATACAGATAAAAACAGTAAATAATCGTTACTTCGTACAAAAGGGTGTGATAAATATGAATTATATAGGACGAATTTTGCCGGTGGACGGCTATATTGTACATCAAAAAGAATATTTACCGGTAGACTACGCCAGGTCACTGACCCATTTATATCAACCATTGATAGGGATACAGGCAGTGTCACTTTACCAGACCCTTTTGCATGATATGGAACTCCAAGAGGATTTCTCACCCCAGACGCATCATTCATTGATGAATTACTTAAATCTACCGTTGGATGAAATCTATCAGTCCAGACTTAAGCTTGAAGGAATCGGTTTGTTAAAAACATTTAAAAAGAATGGGGAGTCGAATGACCTGTATACATATGAGCTACAGAGCCCATTTGCACCTGATAAATTCTTTAAAGATGCAATGCTCTCCCAATTGTTGTTTCACCATATTGGGGATCAAAAATTTAACATGTTAAAAAACCGTTACTTAAAAGCTGCTTTTACGGACCGCGGAGAGAATATAACGGCTGTTTTTAGTGAGGTTTTTCAGACGTTTACCCCGTCCGCTAAAGCATTGGAAGGAATCCCGAAAGAGGAATCAGCTACGGAAGAATTAAATATGGATTTCTCTTGGATGGAGCAAATGCTCAAACAACGTATGATTCCTGCGGGAAAGGTACTTACTTCCGAAAATCGTAGACTAATTTATCAAATGATGGTGCTTTATGATTTGGAAACACATGAAATCGATAAATCGGTTTTATGGGCATTAAACGATGAAAATCTACTCGATACAGAAGAATTTAAAGTAGCCTGCCACGATTTGTTTAAGGCGAAAAATAATAATAAAACGATCAGGCTGACGGAGACGGTTCAGACTGTTAAAAAGGAACCAACAGAAGTACCGACGACGAAAGAAGAAATGCTTATTCAGGAATTGGAGATAATATCACCGAAGCAGCTTCTAGAGGATTTATCCAGTGGACAACATGCATCAGAACAGGACATGAAAGCAATTCGCGAAGTTATGACAACTCAAGGATTACCGGCGCCAGTGATGAATGTTCTTATACACTATGTACTTTTACAGTCAAATATGAAGCTGTCAAAAGCATATTTGGAAAAAATTGCAAGTCATTGGTCGCGAGCTAATATTAAAACAGCAAAAGAGGCAATGATGTTTGCGAAAAAAGAGCAAGAACGTTTCCAAAAAGATATGAAACGAAAGTCAAGCTACAGCAAAAAGCAAAATTCCAAAGAAGTTGTTCCCGATTGGTTTAAAGAAAGAAAGCATAAACAGACGAAGCAACCGGAAGTAAGCAATAGCTTAAATATTTCAAAAGAGCAGGAAAAGATTGCTGCCCGACTCAGACAATATTCCAACGGAAACTAAACGAATCATGTGTTAGGATGGTTAAATTGAAACCAATACAGTCTTCATTAAAATCATGGATGCAAACAAATGAAAATTTCAAAGAAAATTACTTGAAAATAAAACAAGAAGTGTTGAATGACCCAGAAATTAGTGAATTTCTAACATTGCACCCACAACTTACACAAGCTGAAATAAATAAAAGTCTGATTAAACTTTATGAGTACAAAACACAGGCAAAACAATGCGATCAATGTGGGTCCTATCAAGCATGTAAAAATATGATTGCGGGCTATTCACCAGTGCTTCATGTGGAGAATGACGAGATTCGTTTATCTTATGAAAAATGTCATAGTAGAGTAATGTATGAAAAGGACCAGGAGAAGCAGAAATTAATTCAAAGTCTATATATGCCCAAAGAAATACTTCAGGCAAGCTTTTCGGATATAGCGAATGATGAGACAAGGATTACAGCAATTGCAGAGCTTTTGGACTTTTTAGATCAGGCTAAAACAGATCTCCCTCGTAAGGGCGTTTATTTTTACGGACAATTTGGTGTTGGAAAAACGTACCTTTTAGGTGCACTTGCCAATGAACTGAAAAAATTTAATATATCATCTACGTTAATTTATATGCCCGAATTTGTACGTGAAATTAAAGGTTCATTTAAGGATGACTCTGTTAATGAAAAGATTGATTATTTTAAGAAAGCAGATGTCTTAATGTTGGATGATATTGGAGCTGAACTTCAATCTGCATGGTTCCGGGATGAAATTCTTGGTTCCGTTCTTCAATATCGGATGATGGAACGTTTGCCGGTCTTTTTTACGTCTAATTATGATTTGGACCAACTGGAAGTCCAACTCGCTACTACAAAGAGTGGAGTAGAAACAGTAAAAGCCGGAAGAATTATCGAACGGATTAAACAAGTCAGTAAAGAAGTGAAAATCGAAGGACATAACCGTCGATTGTAAAAATAAAAGTGTAAGTGACCGTATAATCGTATAATATATCATTGTAAAAGCCTGAGGGATATAGGTACCACATCCCTCGGTTTTTTTATTTTATATAAAACATTGCTCTATTCGCTTAATTACTTGCATACGTTTAAATAGAAGGTAGACTATCATCAGTTTTTAACAGCAAGTAATAACGTCCAAACAAAAATACTGCAGCAAATACTTGCTAGATTAGAAAGTTTAATCATTTTTTATACAGATTGTCCATATAATGTAACAGTTTGGTCGTGGATGAGGGTGATAATTATTGGTGGAGGTATTTTTTGAGTCGAATAAAGAAGTAATCAGTTTTTGTGAGCATTTATTTCGTAAACATCATCAGATTGAGCTAATTTGGAAAACGGATGAGAAATGGGGCAATCATCTTAAATTTGTGGAGAAACAGCCCAAAAATGAACTGGTGGATATGATTGCTGGTACGATGGTAGATGTTTTTATGACACATCGGTTAAGAACAATGATTAAACGCATTATTACGGACTATTATTATTATAGCGAACATGAGGAAATTGAACGGATACATGACTTAACGCATTGGATCATTACCGGAGAAGACGAAGAAAGTAAACGATTAAGAAGTAATAAAGATCAAAATTTAATTCTAAAAACCTTATTTATTGCAAATTTGAAAGAAAGTTTTGAGTTCCACTTTGACTCGATTGTAAATTTTCGTTTAAAACAATTTAAAGATCAGCTAATTTCTTTTGTGGGACTTGCGATTGACGAATTCAAAAGAGAAGAAGATCATCAGGCGTTTATTGATATGGTCCGTGCATATGTTATTAAAAAGAAGCCAGGATTATCAGTTATCCATATTTTGCAAGGGAATACATTTGCATTTTTTAAAGAGAATGGAAAGCGATTGACCACTATCGAGTTACGGGTATTAATGAAAAAGGAACCATTGTATATTGTCGGACTTCATGATAATGAGTTTAATCTTGCTCCGCTAATAGCGATGGCGCCTGAAAAATTAAAAATATATGGTGACGATCCATCGGAACCGAAAACATTAACAGTCATCAATGTTTTTCAGGAAAAAGTAGATTTTCAACCAATCAGCAATTTTCCTTTTCCTTATTATTTAAATAATGATTAACATTGGACTTGATTTTACTTATATGACGGTCTATAATACTCATTAAATACTTATTAGAAACGTCAATCGTTTAAATCAAAAGTAATGATAAGGACAATATTATTTGTCAAAGCATAAATAAGAGAGGGAAGTCAGCGGCTGAAAGCTTCCTATATGCAAACAAGTAATTACCACCTTTGAACTCTGTCAGTGAAATAACAGTAATTGACAGCGTATCTTCTGCGTTAAAGATTAATGAAGCCGTAAGATTTTTACGGGAATTAGGGTGGAACCACGATGTATAAAGCGCCGTCCCTTTGCAGTAAGTGCAGAGGGATGGGCGTTTTTTTAATCTGTTTTATAATGAAGGAGAGATTAGCATGCCAGAAGAAATTGGAATTATATTCCCTGACGGAGCTGAAAAGGGTTTTCCGGCGGGAACAACAGGAGAAGCGATTGCAGCATCGATATCTCCCGGTTTAAGAAAACAGGCTTTGGCGATAAAATTGGATGGTCAGCTCGTTGACTTAAAACGTGAATTGAACCATGGTGGAAAGATTGAAATCATAACGTATAAAAGTGATGAAGGGATAGAGGTGGTACGTCACTCCACTGCCCATTTGCTTGCACAAGCAATCAAACGTCTTTATAAAGATGTTAAGTTTGGCGTAGGTCCTGTTATCGAGGAAGGCTTTTATTATGACATCGATATGGAAGAATCATTGACTCCTGAAGATCTGCCGAGAATTGAAAAAGAAATGAAGCGTATTGTGGATGAAAACCTAGAAATCAAACGGGTTGAAGTATCACGGAATGAAGCAAAAGAAAGATTCCAGGAAATTGGAGACGATCTGAAGCTAGAACTAATTGATGCTATTCCTGAAGATGAGCAAGTGACTATTTACGAGCAGGGAGAATTCTTTGATCTTTGCCGTGGTATTCACGTTCCATCTACAAGCAAAATTAAAGCATTTAAGCTATTGAGCATCTCTGGAGCTTACTGGCGCGGGGATAGCAATAATAAACAGTTACAACGAATCTATGGCACTGCTTTTGAGAAAAAAGCACAAGTGGAAGATTATTTACAATTACTCCAGGAGCGTAAAGAGCGTGACCATCGTAAGTTAGGAAAAGAGCTAGATCTATTTACTGTCTCCCAAAAAGTTGGTCAGGGTCTACCACTATGGCTGCCAAAAGGAGCTACGATCCGACGCAATATTGAGCGCTATATTGTCGATTTGGAAGAACGTTTGGGCTACAGCCATGTATACACTCCTGTACTTGGAAGTGTGGAACTTTATAAAACAAGTGGCCATTGGGATCACTATCAGGAAGATATGTTCCCAGTCATGGAAATGGATAATGAAGATTTAGTTCTTCGCCCAATGAACTGTCCGCACCATATGATGGTCTTTAAAAACCAACTATGGAGCTACCGTAATCTCCCGGTACGTATTGCAGAACTTGGTACAATGCATCGTCACGAAATGAGTGGGGCGCTCGCAGGACTTCAGCGGGTTCGTGGAATGACACTGAATGATGCACATATCTTTGCACGTCCGGACCAATTGAAGCAAGAATTCATTCGTGTCGTGGAGCTCGTGAAGAAGGTATATGAAGATTTTGGTATCGGTGACTACTATTTCCGTTTGTCCTACCGTGACCCAGAAGACAAAGAAAAGTATATTGATAATGATGAGATGTGGGAAAAAGCACAGGCGATGCTGAAAGAAACAATGGACGATATGGGCCTTGATTATGTGGAAGCAATTGGCGAAGCTGCGTTCTACGGTCCAAAACTTGATGTACAGGTAAAAACCGCGTTGGGTAAAGATGAAACGCTATCTACGGTTCAATTGGATTTCCATTTACCGGAACGTTTTGATTTAACTTATATCGGTGAGGACGGTAAAGAACATCGTCCAGTCGTTATCCACCGTGGAGTAGTGTCAACGATGGAGCGTTTTGTTGCCTTCTTGATTGAAGAATATAAAGGTGCATTCCCGACATGGCTCTCACCTGTTCAGGTAAAAGTAATTCCAGTATCTCCTCAGGTCCATTTGGATTATGCAAAAAAAGTGGAAGAAAAACTCCGCTTCCAGGGTATACGTGTGGAAATGGATGAGCGTGACGAAAAGATTGGTTATAAAATCCGTGAAGCACAAACGCAGAAAGTTCCATTTGCACTCGTTCTTGGGGATAAGGAGATTGAAGCAGATGCAGTTAATTTCCGTCGATATGGGGAGCAGAACACAGAAACACTTTCCTATACTGATTTTGAAGCATTGATTATTGCAGAAATTGCTGAGAAACAACTTCGGAAATAAAAGGCAATTTCATTCATGTAGCGTTCGAAATAGATGACCTATTTTGGACGCTGCTTTATTTATTACTCTAGCTTTTCATTTATAAGAGTATATGTTATTGTAGTCAATAGGAAAGATATGCATGGAGGAAAACGTTTATTTGACATAAATTGGCCCTCATGATATACTAATAAAGTTGAAAATTAAATGATCTAAAGACAAGTAGAAGCACCCGCTTCTCACCTGATTGACGCCTTAATGGCTGTTAACTGGTTCCAACTATTTTTTATAAGTTATTGGAGATGTGTGGGTGCAATATTGTACCGACACTTTTTTAATTCAAAAAAATTGCTTGTCAACGATAGATCAGTAACAAAAAATTTGGAGGTGGCTGGCTATTAGCAAGGATATGAATGTCAATGAGAAAATTCGTGCGAGAGAAGTACGACTTATCGATTCAAATGGTGATCAGCTTGGAGTTAAAACACGTCAGGAAGCTTTGGAAATTGCAACAACACGCAACTTGGATTTAGTGATGGTTGCTCCGACAGCGAAACCACCAGTGTGTCGCATCATGGACTATGGTAAATTCCGATTTGAACAGCAAAAGAAAGAAAAAGAAGCGCGTAAGAAACAAAAAGTCATCAATATAAAAGAAGTCCGCTTTACACCTGGAATTGGCGATCACGATTTCGAAACGAAATTGAAGAATGCCCGTAAATTCCTTGAAAAAGGGGATAAAGTTAAAGCAGCGGTTCGTTTCCGTGGGCGTGCAATCACGCATAAAGAACTTGGACGTGAAGTGTTAGACCGCTTCTCTGACGAAGTGAAAGATATTGCGACGATTGAAACAAAACCAAAAATGGAAGGCCGTAACATGTTTATGATGGTCGCTCCAATCAATGAAAAACAATAAATTATTTACTCGATGAATGATTCGTACAAGGAGGAAATTATTATGCCTAAAATGAAAACTCATAGTGGTTCAGCAAAACGTTTTAAAAGAACGGGATCTGGAAAATTGAAAAGATCTCATGCTTACACAAGTCATATGTTCGCAAACAAATCTCAAAAACAGAAACGTAAATTGCGTAAAAGTGCAGTTGTATCTTCTGGAGACTACAAACGTATCAAAGCAATGATACCTAAATAAGCAAAATAAAATTTAACGATTAAATTCGGATCTACAATTGTATTGAATTGTACTAGGAGGGAATTATTATGCCACGTGTAAAAGGTGGAACAGTAACACGCAAAAGACGTAAACGCGTCCTTAAATTAGCAAAAGGTTATTATGGTTCAAAAAGTACGCTATTTAAAGTAGCAAAACAACAAGTAATGAAATCAGGTCAATATGCATATCGTGACCGCAGACAGAAAAAACGTGATTTCCGTAAATTATGGATCGCTCGTATTAATGCTGCTGCACGTTTGAACGATATTTCTTACAGCAAATTAATGCATGGTCTTAAACTTGCAGGTATCGATATCAACCGTAAAATGTTGTCAGAACTTGCAATTAACGACGAAAAGGCATTTACTCAAATAGTTGGTCAAGCTAAAGAAGCACTAAAATAATTTAAAATGAAGGACCAAATCCGATTGTTGCATGGATTTGGTCCTTTTTAAAATCGCTCTTCTCGAAATTAATTGGAGCATACGTTTAAAGTTCAGTATCAATTAACATTAAATTGTGAAAAAGGAGAATATCATGGAAGACTTTAGTTCTATTCTATTATATTTTATTGGAGTAAATATGGCAGGTTTTATACTTATGTATATTGATAAACAAAAAGCGATTAAACAAAAGTACCGGATACCTGAGCGAACATTTTGGGGACTTGCTGTTCTAGGCAGTGCTATCGGAACTTACATTGGAATGAATTTATTTCGACATAAAACAAAACACCGTTCATTTATAATCGGTATGCCTATTCTTATAGTGATTAATCTTGCTCTTATCACTTATATTTTATTCTTCATGTCATAAAGGCTCGTCTCCTGTCATATACATGTACTAAGAAGACATCTTCCTGCCACTAGATGATTTACTGTATGTAAATGTGAAGGAGGTGGATTATGGAGTTTTTCGCAAACTACTTAATGACATTCATTGAGATGGGAGGACTATTTTCACCGCTACTGTTCATCGTTTTTCATCTGTTGAGACCACTATTATTCCTACCCGTCGTGTTCATCTGTATCTCAGGAGGTATTCTTTTTGGTCCGGTGGCAGGCACCATTTATTCGATTGTTGGAATTACGATATCAAGTATAATATTTTATACGATGATTGGTTGGATGCCACAATCGCTTCATCGACTGATGCATGTAAAGCAGAAATTGATGGGTAAGCATTCAGCATTAACAACCTCACAAGTTACATTGCTTAGGTTGGTCCCATTTATACATTTTCACCTTTTATCACTATGTTTGATTGAAGTTTCTACTAGCTTTAAAGAGTACACGAAATCATCTTTATTATCCAATATTCCGTTTGTAATTATTTATACATCCATTGGTGGATGGCTTTCCAATCTTACTCCTTACTATCTCTTCGTCTTTCTAATCGCCTTATTGCCTTTCATTTATATTTTAAGAAGAAAAGAAATCATTATTAAATGGCAGGATTTCTTTCCGATAAAGGAAACGCAAAAACACGCATCTATTAAAGTATAGATGCGTGTTTTTTTGCTGCTTTTATTCCATATCGGTTAGTATCAGCTGATTTATAGGATGTTTCCATGTGACTTTAGCGTATGGGTAAAGTAATAAAATTTCTTTTTCCAAGAAATAGAGATCATCTCTTGTAAATCCACGCAGTTCGATTGAGTCACGCACGGTGACATGGATATCAACTACTTCAAATGACTCTTCCGTTGTTCCTAAGTATTTCTCACCCTCAAATAGGCATCCTTTATATACGAGCTGCAGGTTTTTTTTATTGTTATTGTTATCATTAAGAAGGAAGAATTCATTGGATTCTTTGGCAATTTGCAGTCTTCTTTCCGGTTTTCTTAGGTATTGGATCCACGTATAGACGAGGAAAACCAAAGCAATAAGAATGAGTATGCGAAATAAAATGATGACCATTTCTATCTTCTCCCTGTTTTTTTGCTATTGGCTATTCATACGGAATAGAATGTGAATAGGTTTCACTTTTTTAAAATTTTCATGATACAATTATAATAACGAAAAAAAGAGGTGGGAAATCATTGAATTGGGATAAATTATTTACGATGCAAAAACAGTTGGATACATATATTGAAAATAACCATGATTTAAGTAAGACAGATGTTTTTCAGGAGAAATACTTAGCATTACTCGTTGAACTGGGGGAACTCGCCAATGAAACGAGATGTTTCAAATTTTGGAGCAATAAGCCACGAAATGAAAAAGCTGTCATTCTCGAAGAATATGTCGATGTTATTCATTTCATTCTCTCACTCGGTTTGGAAAAAGGATTCAGCTATGAAACAATAGCATGGGAAAATATTTCCCATACGGAAACAGAACAATTTAATGCGGTATTTGAGTCTGCAGTTATATTTAAAAATGATACGACAGAGGCTAATTATGTTAACCTATTTATAACAACGCTGCAGTTGGCTGCAATCCTTGGATTCACTGAAGAGGATATACAGCATGCATATATAAAGAAAAATGAGATAAATTATGAAAGGCAGAATCAAGGTTACTAACACTTTGTTGTTTAAAAGATACGCGTTATAATTAATGAAGTATTTAAATAAGGAGGTTTTTACATATGACAAATTTAGACGGAACATTAACGATGCTGAAGGATTTAACGGATGCAAAAGGTATTCCGGGGAATGAAAAAGAGGTAAGACAAGTGTTTGAGAAATATATTAGACCATACTCAGATGAAATGAAAATGGATAACCTTGGCAGTTCAATTGCTAAAAAGACTGGGAAGGAAGACGGACCCAAAATTATGGTAGCTGGCCACCTGGATGAAATTGGCTTTATGGTTACCCGTGTTGATGATAAAGGTTTTATCTATTTCCAGACTGTTGGCGGCTGGTGGAATCAGGTAATGCTTGCACAGCGTGTAACAATTATGGGGAACAAAGGGGATGTTACAGGTGTAATTGGATCTAAACCGCCACATGTCCTATCAGCTGAAGCCCGAAAGAAGCCATATGAAATTAAAGATATGTTTATTGATATTGGTGCTTCAAGTAAAGAAGAAGTGGAAGAATTTGGTGTAAAACCAGGTGATTCGGTGGTACCATACTTTGAATTTACTCCAATGAAAAATGAAAAATTATTACTAGCCAAGGCGTGGGATAACCGTATTGGCCTTGCCATTGCTATTGAAGTGTTTAAACAACTAAAAGGTGAGGATCATCCAAATATTGTTTATGGAGTTGGGACGATTCAGGAAGAGGTCGGCTTACGTGGTGCAAAAACTTCTACACAAGTTGTTAAACCTGACATCGGATTCGGTGTAGATGTAGGAATTGCAGGGGATACACCGGGAATCTCTGATCAAGATGCAGATAGTAAGATTGGAAAAGGTCCTCAAATCGTGTTGTATGATGCATCAATGGTTTCCCATAAAGGACTACGTGATTTCGTTGTAAAAACAGCAGATGAAAATAATATTCCTTACCAGTTTACATCAATGGCTGGAGGTGGAACAGATTCAGGATCGATTCACCTCACTGGCAATGGTGTCCCTTCATTATCCATTACTGTTGCCACACGTTATATTCATTCACATGCAGGAATACTTCACCGTGATGATTTCGAAAATGCAGTAAAACTAATTGTAGAAGTGATTAAAAAAATGGACGCGGAAACAGTAAAGGAAATTGTTTTAGCGTAAGTAGTAGGATTAGACCAGCAGAAACAATCGCTGGTCTTTCTTATTTTACTTTTATCGAACGATTACTTACTATTTGACAGTTATGCAGCATTCATGATATATTTATAATTAATTAAAGATACCTTAATTAAAAATAATAAGAATCACCAAATCAATGGAGGAATTATCAATGAACGGACTAAAAGGAATGCATCATGTAACTGCGATTACGAGTAGCGCTGAAAAGAACTATGAATTTTTTACATTTGTTTTAGGAATGCGATTAGTTAAGAAAACCGTTAATCAAGATGACATTCAAACCTATCATCTATTTTACGCGGATGATAAAGGGAATGCAGGTACGGATATGACATTTTTTGATTTCCCTGGGATACCAAAAGGTGTTCATGGAACAAATGAAATTTCAAAAACATCTTTACGTGTACCAAGTGATGCCGCTTTGGATTACTGGGTGAAACGTTTTGATCGACTCGAAGTAAGCCATGCTGGAATTAAGGAACAGTTTGGTACAAAAACATTGTCATTTGTAGATTTTGATGATCAGCAATATCAACTAATATCAGACGAGAATAATAAAGGGCTTGCTTCAGGAACTCCTTGGCAGGACGGGCCAATCCCATTAGAATATGCGATCACAGGGTTAGGACCGATTTTTGTTCGTATTTCACAATTTGATTATTTTAAAGAAGTGCTGGAAAAAGTGCTATTATATAAAGAAATAGCGAGCGAAGGTTCTTTCCATTTGTTTGAAGTTGGTGAAGGTGGAAATGGGGCCCAGATTGTTGTTGAACACAATACAGTACTTCCAATGGCACGACAAGGATATGGCACGGTTCACCATGCAGCATTATGTGTCGATGAGCGTACTGATTTAGATGAATGGATGGATCGCATGCATAGCTTTGGTTTCCAGACTTCAGGCTTTGTGGATCGCTTCTTCTTTGGATCTCTCTATTGCCAAGTTGCGCCACAGATTTTATTTGAGTTTGCAACAAAAGGTCCAGGATTTATGGGGGATGAGCCATACGAGACACTTGGTGAGAAATTATCGTTGCCACCATTCCTTGAATCAAAACGGGAACAAATTGAAGAGATGGTTCGCCCAATCGATACGGTAAGAAGTACGATTCATTTTGAAAAAGAATATAAGTAATCCAAGGCACAATCCTAGACGATGGGATTGTGCCTTTTTTACACTGATAGGAAAGTTATAACTTTTTATAGGTAATCAGTATAAGTGCAACTAAGGTTTACGTAATTAGATCTTGGCGATAAGCCAAGTCTTCTAAATATGCGCTCACTATTACAATCGAAAGTGAGTATCGAAAAGTGGCATACATACTTAAAATACTTTTCTGGAATTCTTACCACCATTTTACAATGCAATTCGATTGTAGTTGGGAAAGGGCGGTATATAAATCAATCCACTTTCGCAGAGAGAAACTGACAAAAAAGCCTTGGTAGAATCACGGAGGCTGGAGACACACTGCTCAAATTGACTTTGGATTAACTATTTGCTCTGAGCAGTCTCGATATATCTAGACTCCAAGGCTGCTTTCGTTCATTTTGTTGCTTTTTATCATCGCATTTGAGATAAACTGCGACGTAACTGCTAGCTGATATCCAAAATCGTGTTCTTCTATTGCCGTCTGGGATCGCTCTGGGCGGATGCTTTCCGCGGGCACGGCCTCAGCCCCGAAGTTTATCTTACGTCGTAGTTTATAGAAATTGCGAGGATTATAAAGCGGCAAACATTACGAAAAGAGCCTTTAGAAAACAGCCTTGGTTATCAAGGAGATTATTAGAGTCATTCTAAATTTAACCCAATTAACTGTTTGAACTAATTTTATTGGTGCGAAAGTTGAGTGAATCAATAAAAAAAGAAACTCCTAGTTAATAGAGTTTCCATTGGATTAAGCTAGATATGTGTTCATAACTTTAGTCACGTAATTTCTCGTTTCCTCAAAAGGGGGAATACCTTGGTATTTCTGTATATTTCCTGGTCCAGCATTGTAAGCTGCCAGCGAAAGTTCAATATTGCCATTATAACGTTGCAGCATTTGCCCTAAATATTTGGTGCCACCTTCAATGTTCTGGCGAGCATCATAGGAATTTGTTACTCCTAAACTTGCAGCTGTCGCAGGCATTAATTGCATCAATCCTTGTGCACCGGCTGAACTTTTGGCGGAAGCATTATAATTGGACTCCTGTTTAATAACTGCATGAATCAGATTCTCATCAACCCCATATTTGTTAGCAGCATCTGAAATAAGTGAACGATAATCTGTTACATTTCCACCAATAGCTCCTGTAACAGCAGGAGAAATAAGTCCATTGTCATATTCATTGATGTAGGCTGTGCTATTTTGTGTTGTTGTATTCATATTTGTTAGCCGCTCGGCTTCATTAATTTTTTCCAATAATAGTTGCTGAAACGATGAATCCATCGTTTGTGTTGAACCTGAAAAACGTGTGGAATTGGAGTTACCTGTCATGATAGACATTGCCTGATATTGTATCATTTGCTGTAAATCCCGAATTTCCATCTGACATTTCTCCTTCCTGTATACATCATATATTTTACGACTATTTTCGAGGTTAAGCAATACTAAAATGTAACAACATGTTTACCAGCCTTTTCCAAGATGTTTTTATAGAATGGATCGTTACCGATACATAAGATCTGATCACAGAGATTGATGATTTCATCCATGTCATGGGAAGTATAAATAATGATTTTATTTTGATTTGTTGTCAAATTCTTTAAGTAATTTCCAATTTCTTTTCTTGATTTCAAATCGATGCCAACGGTTGGTTCATCTAGAAGTAGGACATGGGGATTATGAATCAGACTAATAGCTAGATTCAGTTTACGTTTCATCCCACCAGACATTTTATAAACTGGTTCTTTCCATTTGTCGAGCTCCATATCGAGGCAGAGCTGTTTTAATTGCTGTTTGTTTTTATTTTTCCAGGAAAGTTTTTCAAAAAAGACCATATTCTCCTCCACGGTAAATTCTTCCCAGATTGCGATATCTTGTGGTACAAAACCGATCTGTTTTCGTATTTCTTTTTTATCATCTTCGTAGGCAAGGTCGTTCAACTGCATGATTCCTTTTGTCGGTTTGATTAGTGTGGCAAGAATTTGCAGCAACGTCGACTTACCAGCACCATTTTCTCCAACTAAACCTACAATTTCACCACTTTGGATAGAGAAGGAAAGGGGATTAAGTATTTGTTTTTTTCCATAGGATTTTGAAATGGATTGTACATTAAGCATTTATTTTCTCTCCTTTAGCAAACCAGATAATGATAAGTAGCACAAATATGATCAACCAGGGATTCCAAATTTCCTGATGTAAAAATGGATGAACTGGATTCATATAGACTAGCCAAGGGAACTGATTGGTTAGACCTTCAACCGGAAGTATTGCTCCACTAGTAATTGCTAATAATAATACGAAAGCAAATGAGATAGAATAATAGAAATAGGTATTTTTGAATAACAATGCCAGTAGAAATGCTCCTGTACTGCAAAGCATTCGAAATGTAATCATCGTTCCTATTAATTTCAAGCTAATCGGTTCATCGAGAAAATGATGAAACGCAAAAGCTGCAGCAGAATCGAATAATAATAGGATACTCGAATAAACGATAAGATTTCGTAATAGATAACTTTTAAAAGAAAACCGGATAAAAGAAAAACGTAGCACGACCCCAGAATTTTTTTCTTTTATAATCCAATCAGATAAGAATAAGGTAGAAAGAACACTGAAAATCACCCATATTCCCCATGTATTCCAGATGGTTAAATCCTCTACACGGTCGGTGTCACCGTGATTATTAAATGAGAAATCCGTACGAATTAAGTTTTCTTGTGCTTGTACCTCCCGTGTATTCTTCATAATTTCATCTAATGAAACGGACGTGTTTGTATCTATATTTTCAGCCAGACCAATAATGGTATAGGCCGCTTTAGCTTTCCCTGTATCCTGTTGCACATAGGAGATCAACATTTCGCTTACCGGAGTATAGGCAAAAGATAAGTCGGATTTATAGCCTGTAATAAGCCGGTTACGCTCCCCTTTCATGATTTGCTGTTCATATCCAGCCTCGATAACAAAAGCACTGTCCAATTCATGGCTTTCAATCATCTTTTGTATTTCGAATTCTGTTCCTTCGTAAACTCTGATTAAAGGAGAAGCTTTCACTGACTCAAGAAGATTTAAAGCCATTGGTGTGTTTTCTTCCATGACAATGCCTACTGGGATCTTACTGTCTTCCTGAAACATGCTCATCAGGTTAATCATTAATAGTGTTGCAATAAGTGGCATAATCAACCAGAAAAGCAGGGATACCCACTGTTTCTTCCACTGAATCAGGCGTGTTTCGATAATCGATTTCATTGAATGACACGCTCCTTCCAAGAAGAGGCAGCAAGTAATATTAAAGTACCTGCACCATTCATTAACAGCAATGGGATATAGTCAGCATATAGCCGATCATTCAACAAAATTTCCTGCATCCACCGTAGTGACTCAAAGGAGAAGATATACGGCATAACTGCTTGAATCGATAAAGGATAATAGATGACTGGGATAATAGCACCACTTAAAATCAAGGAAGCAACAGTGAACAGCGATTGTGCCAGTAATCTAAGCTTTTGGGATGAAATCAATGTCTCTATAATTGCAAGAGAGAGAAGGAAAAAACTGCTGTACAAGGTCGTAACAATTCCAATTCTTACAAGGTCCTGTACGATTACTTCTGTTTCAAAAAGACTACTTAGAAAATAAAAGGATATACCCGAAAAAATTAAAGAAACGACGAGCGTAACAATTATTTTTGCTATTGACTGCTGAAGTTCAGTGACACCATACAAACGCATTCTGTTTTTTAGACGATTGGAATGTTCTTTTGTAAGAACCTGAAATATGGAAAAAATCCAGATGGTAATGATGATCAACCAACCTCCAACGACAAAATAGTCAACAGGGGAAGCAGTAGCCAGATTGGATATTTCTTTTTCATTTAATACACGATCACGACCAATTGTGTAAAAAAGAAAATCCTGAAACTGCTGGAAAACAAATTCATTACGAGCTTCATTATCCAATCCAAATTCTTTGGCATAATTATTGATCGTTAGAATATTTGCTTGTGAGGAGCGAAGATGTCGTGAAACACTTTCCATCAATTCGGTGATCATGTAGCTCTCTAATGGCTGATTCGGATTGCCAATAATTGGCATTTTTACGGATTCTCCCTGATACAAATGGTTCGTAAAATTGGCTGGGAATACAATGTATGAACTAATCTTATCTTGATCGATTGCTGCTAAGGCATCTTTTTCCGACATACTATGTATGACTATATAAGACCCCAACTGTGAGGATTCTTCTATCAGTTGAACGACCAGTTGTGTTTCTTCGGATCCATCGAGATCGACCAAACCAATTTCAATTGGGGATTTATCGACTGGGGAGAAGAAGCTAATAATAATTGTTGCAGCAAGACCTACTAAAATAATTGGAAAAATTAAAAGAAGAGGAAGTGATAACCACTTCCTCCTTAATTGCATCAAATGATTTTTTGAAAATAATAAAAGATGTTTTATGAAATGCATAGAAGCACGCTCATTTCTATAACATAGTCGCTTATTGTTTTTTATTTCTCAATTTAAAATCCTATTCCGCCTCCGGCCATGAGACCGAATAACCATTGTTGGAATTTAGGTGTTACATCCATTTCAATATACGCTTGTATTTCAGAAGGGGACATGCCACCGATTTCTTTCACATTTTCATCACTTATTGTTTCCACCGAATCTATCATTTTTCCATCGGTAACAATCGTCAATGAAAACATATCCTGACCGAAGTCTGGTGTTTCTACGGATAAGTTGTTTTCGGAATTCATGATGTCATTGTCATACGTTGCATTGCCTGACCATAGTAGGCTTCCACCACCACTGGTTGGCTCTTGAAGTGTAAACGTACGTTCAAAATCGCGGTTGCCATCTTCAAGTGTTTCGGAGCCTTCATAGGATAACACGATATCTTCCAAAGATAGACTAATAGAATCGGTTGCCTGATTATCTTCCCAATTTAAATCTCCCGAGATATTCATAGAACCCTCACTATAAGCATCTGAAAAAGTCATGTCATAGTTGAAGAATTGATTCGTGTCTGTTAATAATTGCGTTCCTTTTACGGACAATGCTGCTAACTCTTCTTCATTTGGTCCCATTTCCATTGCGATATCACGTTGTACAATCTTATCTTCGTGGATCCAAACCGTAGATGTTAATCCATCTGGTATTTTAAATTCATCCAATCCTTGTTTAGCATCTGCAACGGCTGTTTCAAAATCGGACATCAATAAATCAATGTCTTCATCCATATAAATGTTGCTGC
Source organism: Oceanobacillus longus (assembly GCF_042650085.1). Classification (NCBI taxonomy): domain Bacteria; kingdom Bacillati; phylum Bacillota; class Bacilli; order Caryophanales; family Bacillaceae; genus Oceanobacillus; species Oceanobacillus longus. Next base: position 404,614 of record NZ_JBHSAO010000001.1, read on the forward strand.
CAAATTGTTGTGCAGTCATTTGATCTACGAGGATTTCTTTTAATCTATCATCGTTTTCCATCTTATCCAATACAGTTGTGATTAAATCTTTTGATTGTTCCTCGCTTAGCTTAAACTCAATCTTTTCCGAATTAATCGATTCACCGTTTACATCGATAGATTCGTCACTGCTTGTAAACGCATCCTCAGGTAATTCGTCATAAATAAACTTCAGATATTCTTTCTCCAGATATTCTATATCTTCTTCAGGAAGAACACCCTCTGCGCTTTCAAAAATTGTTTCTAAACCAAGCTTTTCATCTCCTGTGAACATATCCGGATCAGCCTCATGTAGTAGTGGGCCAAGATCCTCATCATTCATTTGAATCACTTCTTCTAGGAATGGTAAACCAAGCATTAACTTTTCTTCAGTTAAATAAAGTTGAATATCATCAATTTCCATGCCACCAATAGTTGCCTTCAGATCTGTATATATTTGTCTGTTTTCCATATCTGTCTGTGCATCAAAAATAATACTGGAATTATTGATAAACATGGATGGATCCAATCCATACCCACCAGTACTTGCAGCAGGGTCATTATAAGCTGCAGTCAATTCTACCGTAGAGGCAGTTTTGTCTGTTTGTGTTTTTTCGTACCAGTCGAGTTCGGGCTCATAACGGTTCTCCATTTGCTCCACCATATAATCAATTGTATTTTTTTCAGCAAGGAAATACGATGCTTTCGGTGAGTTGCTCAAAATCATGAATGCAGCTGCACTCCCTCCAGCGAGCACAATAACTCCTACAATAAGTGCGATAATTCCTTTCGAAACCCCTTTTTTCTGATTGCCATTCGTCGATTCTCCCACAAATTTACCCCTTTCATTTCTTTTGTCTTAACAAGTTTATTATAAAGCAATTGAACATATAATTAAAAACTATTTCAACTTTTTATATCATTTAAAAATGGACTAGTCAATATGTGTTCGTTACAAAAAAGTAATGAACATTTTGATTTAAAAAAGGATAGGCAATTGCACCCATCCTTCCTGGTTAACGTTTTAAAGTTTTTTGACACCTTGTTCCAAAGCATCAATCATTTCTTGTTTTTCCTGTTCCTCTGAATGATTCCAAATTAATTCGAAAAGTACCCCAAGTCCTGGAAGCATCTTTTCTTCGCCGTTTTGGATAGCATCGACAATCGTTGCTTCCAATTGGTCCTGATCATTGGTTGCGATGTTTGAATAAATAGCTTTTCTTAAATTTAAATCCATTTAGGACACTCCTTCTCATTATAAACTAACGATAGTTTGACCAAGGACAGTAAAAATATGTATGATACAGATAGAAATAATAATGAAGGATGAAAATGATGATTAGTTCAGTAAAGAATGAAAAAGTAAAAGGTTTGAAAAAACTGCATAAACGGAAAGAAAGAATGAATACAAACACTTTTGTAGTGGAAGGATTTCATTTATTGGAAGAAGCGTCCAAAAGTGAGTGGGAAATTCTTGAAATTATCGCACAGGAAGATATCATAGTACCAGATTGGACAGAAAATTATCCAATGGAAAGAGTAAGTGACAATGTGATGGAACATATATCCCAGACAACAACCCCCCAAGGTGTACTAGCGGTTATGAGAATGAAGAATCAAGAAGAACGTAAAGGCAATCATTTTCTTATTATTGATTCCATTCAGGATCCAGGCAATTTGGGTACTATTATTCGGACTGCAGATGCTGCAGGAATGGACGGCATTGTCTTGGGAGAAGGAACGGTTGATCTGTATAATGATAAAGTTATTCGGGCAACTCAAGGATCGATTTTTCATATTCCGATTTACCACGCTGATCTCCGACAAGAACTTGGAATACTGAAAGGGAAAGGTTTCTCCATTTGGGCAACAGCTCTTTGGAATGCAACCAATTATAATGAAACTGTGCCGGAAGATAAAGTTGCAATTATTATGGGGAATGAGGGTGCAGGCGTCCATCCGGAATTGCTGAAACTGGCTGACACGATCGTGACGATTCCAATTTACGGGAAGGCCGAATCATTAAATGTTAGTATCGCCGCCGGTATTCTTATGTACCATTTAAAAAGATAGAGTTGCATCCGTTAAATTTTTTATCTATAATGTATGTATTATATATAAGCGAAGAAAGAGCCTGTAAGTATTCAGAAAGCGATTCAGGGAAGAAATGCCCCAGACTGAGAGCATTTCGATCGTGTAAGAATACCTACATTTCACTCTGGAGCTGACACTTGGACCTTTAGACCAAAGCTTAATGCTAGTATAACGACGTATGGATCGCGCCACATCGGATGTGGGGGCTTTGACGTGGGAATCTCGCTAGCCATTGGACGTGGAAAGTAAAGGTGTTCCGGATTTAAATTCCGTTATCAGATTTGAGTTGGACAGGATACGTATGTCATTTTTCATACACTTACTGTCAACAAGGGTGGTACCGCGAAATAATAGCCTCGTCCCTTTTCAGGGATGAAGGCTTTTTTTATTTTCGCTAATAAGAAAGTACAACACATTCCTATCTACATAAGTACAGGCTCTGGCATTCGCACAAAGGTTTAGGTAGGCATTTGCTAAGTTTTCTAACATATTTAAGGAGGCAATATACAATGAAAGAACAATTGGAGGCTATACAAGCCGAAGCATTGGAGAGAATCTCCCAAACGGAGAATATCAAAGAGCTTCAAGACATAAAAGTCACATTCCTCGGTAAAAAAGGATCCCTGACTGGTGTATTACGAGGTATGGGGAAACTTTCCAAGGAAGAACGTCCAGTTGTAGGTGAAATTGCAAATAAGGTGAGAGAAGCAATTACAGCTGCGTTCGAAGAAAAAAATGAAAAACTGGAGATTGCTTTGTTGGAAGAACAATTGGAGTCTGAAGCGATTGACGTAACATTGCCTGGACGTCCGGTTAAGGTGGGTGGCCCGCATCTTTTGACAAGCATTGTAGAAGAGATTGAAGATCTGTTCATCGGAATGGGTTATGAAGTAAGAGAAGGTCCGGAAGTGGAGACAGATTTTTATAATTTTGAAGCATTGAATCTACCAAAAGATCATCCGGCACGTGATATGCAGGATACTTTCTATATTACAAACGAATTGTTGTTGCGAACCCATACATCCCCGGTACAAGCACGTACCATGCGGGAGTATAAAGGGGAAAAGCCAGTAAAAATGATTTGCCCGGGTAAAGTGTACCGCCGTGATACGGACGATGCAACACATTCCCATCAATTTACCCAAATCGAAGGCTTATATGTGGACAAACATGTTCGCATGAGTGATTTGAAAGGCACGTTGGATATATTCGCCAAAAAAATGTTTGGTGAAGAACGCGAAATTCGTTTACGTCCAAGCTTCTTCCCGTTTACAGAGCCATCTGTCGAAATGGATATTTCCTGTAAGGTGTGTCATGGAACAGGGTGTAATGTATGTAAAGGAACTGGCTGGATTGAAATACTTGGTGGAGGAATGGTTCATCCGAAAGTACTCGAAATGGGTGGTTATGATCCTGAAGTCTATAGCGGGTTTGCATTTGGAATGGGACCGGAACGAATCGCGATGCTGAAATACGGCGTGAATGACATTCGTCAGTTTTATACAAATGATATTCGATTCCTGAAACAATACCATAAAGCTTAATACAATTTTTAAAGGAGGCATTTCAATTGTTAGTATCATATAATTGGTTAAAAAATTACGTTGATTTAGGAAACCTGACACCAGAAGAACTGGCCGCTAAAATTACAAAGTCAGGTATAGAAGTTGAAGGTGTGGAATATGTTGCAGAGAAAAGTACCGATGTTGTTGTCGGTTATGTAGTGAGCTGTGAGCAGCATCCAAATGCCGACAAACTGAATCTTTGTCAAGTAGACGTTGGAGATCAACAACTACAAATAATTTGTGGCGCACCGAATATAACAGAAGGACAGAAAGTTGCTGTAGCCAAGCCTGGTGCAGTTCTACCAGGGAATTTTAGAATAAAAAAAGTAAAACTCCGTGGAATTGAATCCAACGGTATGATCTGTTCCTTAAAGGAATTGGGTATTGAAGAGAAATATGTTCCAACTGATATTGCAGATGGAATTTTCGTATTCCCCGAAGATGCAGGGGTTGGTGAAAATGTTGATGAGCTACTCAACTTAAACGATGCTGTTCTGGAACTGGATATTTTGCCTAATCGGGCAGACGCATTAAGTATGCTTGGTGTTGCTTATGAAGTAGGAGCAATTCTGGATCAGCCGGTAAATCTTCCTGATGAAGCAGTTACAATTACAGAAGATCATGCAGCAGAAAGTTACATATCTGTTGAGGTAGAAGCGGCAGATCTTAATCCTTATTATGGTGCTTTCGTTATTAGAGATGTTGAAATAAAGCCATCTCCATTATGGATGAGAAATTATCTGATAGCTTCTGGAATTCGCCCAATTAATAATGTCGTGGATATCACAAACTATGTGTTGTTGGAGTACGGTCAGCCATTACATGCGTTTGATTATGACAAATTAGGTTCGGAAAAAGTTCTCGTTAGACGTGCCGCTAATGGGGAAACGATGGTTACGTTAGATGGTCAGGAAAGATTATTGACGGAGAAAAACCTTGTTATCACAAATGGGAAAGAACCTGTAGCATTAGCTGGCGTCATGGGTGGCGCAAACACGGAAGTAAATTCTGAAACGAAGAATGTGCTGCTTGAAGCTGCTTACTTTGATTCCAAATCGGTAAGAAGAACGGTAAAACAAACAGGTCTTCGCAGTGAATCAAGTACCCGTTTTGAAAAAGGAATCGATCCAAATCGTGTGAAGAATGCTGGTATTCGTGCAAGTTTTCTCATGCAGCAATATGCAGGTGCAAAGGTGGCAGCAGGTGCTGCTGAATTTGATGAGCTTGACCGTTCTGAAAAAGTGGTTGAAATGGACATAGAGCATATTAATACCCGTCTTGGAACAGAGATGACCGCTGCAGATGTGGTGTCTATTTTGAACAGACTAAAGTTTGATTATAAACAGGATGGTTCTGAATTCGTTGTGCAAGTACCGACCCGTCGTGGAGATATTACGATATTTGAAGATATGCTTGAGGAAGTTGCAAGGATCTATGGTTATGATAATTTACCGTTTACTTTGCCACAAGGTGCCGCACAAGCTGGTGCATTAACAAGTAGGCAGTCTTTGAAGCGGAAAGTTAAAAATTATATCCAAGGTACAGGTCTGATGGAGACATTAACGTATTCGTTAACGAATCCTACTGATATAAAAAGACTCATCAGCCCGGAAATTAGTGGAAATAAGATTATACCAGTTGCTTTGGCGATGCCGATGAGTGAAGAACATAAATATCTTCGCCTAAGCGTTTTACCGGAGATTTTAAACGTCCTTTCATACAACAGCGCAAGAAACCAAGCGAATCTCGGTTACTATGAGCTTGGAAGTATTTTTGTTTCAAATGAAAAAACATTAACGGAACAGCCGGATGAGAAATTACGTCTATCGGGCGCTCTAACAGGTAATTGGTTGGAACAACCTTGGCAGCAGGAAAAGAAAGAAGTAGATTTCTATGTTGTAAAAGGGATCATCGAAGGACTGTTTGGGCATCTGGAACTTCCAGTATCATTCCGTCAAGAAAAAGTAGCTGACATGCATCCAGGGCGTTGTGCGGTTATTGAAATGAATGAACAAATCATTGGATTTATTGGTCAATTGCATCCGACCCTTGCAAAAGAACTGGATTTAAAAGAAACGTACGTATTTGATGTGAATCTTGAAGCTGTTTTTGCAGAATACGAAGATATTCCTTCCTATGCACAAATACCGAAATACCCTTCAATTGCAAGAGACATAGCCTTCATCTTGGAGGAAAACGTTCATGCTGGAGATATAAAAGTTCATATTGAAGAAATAGGCGCACCATTGGTTAAACGAGTAGATATCTTTGACGTGTATCAAGGTGCCAATCTCGAAGCAGGTAAGAAATCAATTGCCTACAGTCTTCTTTATCAACATCCGGAAAAAACATTAAAGGATGAAGAAGTAGAAGACTCCTATCAAAAAATTATTACATCGGTTAATGAGAAATTTAATTCGTATGTAAGATCATAAGTATATGGCAGTTTTTTTCAAAATCCACGAAAGGCTTTCTCAGTGATGAGGAAGCTTTTTTTACGTAATACAGGGAAATGTTGAAGTTCACATATCTGAAATTAGCAGCATTTCACTTTTACTTAGGAAACCTGTATAAAAAGAAATAGGTGCACCATATATAGAGCACCTATATCAAACATATTTATTTTTGCTCGGAAGCAGCCAGTCAACTTCATCCAATGCTGATTCTCTGAGTAACCTGTTTGTTTGTGAAAAAGGACTACTTCCAAAGAATCCTCTATACGCTGACAACGGACTCGGGTGGGGTGCCTGAATAATAAAATGCTTTGTGGTATCAATCAAAGCTACTTTTTTTTGAGCTGCACTTCCCCACAGGATATAAACGACAGGTTCAGTTTTCTTATTTAATGATCCGATTACTTGGTCAGTGAAATATTCCCAGCCTTTGCCCTTGTGTGAATGTGCCTGGCCAGCCCTTACAGTCAGAACGGTGTTCAGCAAAAGAACACCTTGTTTGGCCCAGCTAATTAAATAACCGTGGTCAGGAATGGGGTAACCTAAATCAGATTTAAGCTCTTTGAAGATATTCCGTAATGATGGTGGCACTTTAACTTCGGGTTTTACTGAAAAACTAAAGCCATGTGCCTGATTTGGGCCATGATATGGATCCTGACCCAGAATAACTACCTTTACTCGATGGAAAGGAGTGTGATGGAAGGCGTTAAAAACATGACCCATCTCCGGATATATTGTATGTTTGGCATATTCCTTTTTAAGAAACTCACATAATTCAATATAATAGGGTTTGTTAAATTCATCACTTAATAGTTCAGCCCAGTCGTTTTGTAAAATTTGTTTATTCATGTTCCATTCTCCTGTGTACTAGTATTCCTGGATTCTTTAAATAATTTGATTTACTTGTTGTCTCCTCTATATCATTCAGTGTATATAGACACTATAGCAAAATGACAATCATAATGAAATACTTCTTTTTGCAAGAACTTCATGTTAATATTAAGTGAAGATTTTTTCGGCAGGAGGTATCATCATGAGCCAGGACGATAGACATCGTATAACAGTAGACATACATAATAAAACATACACGATCATTGGAACAGAACGAGAAAGTCATGTAAAGTTGGTTGCGAGTCTGGTAGATCAGAAAATGAAAGAAATCCATAATGTGAATAAACAATTGGATACAACGAGACTGGCGGTATTAACTGCTGTAAATACAATGAATGATTACCTGAAACTAAAGGAAGATTATGCAACTCTTTTGGGGTCGTTTAATAAGAAAGAGGATAAGTAACATATGTTGGATTTAATTTTAATACTAATATTAATTTTTGGATTTTTAATGGGATTAAAGAGGGGCTTTATATTACAAATTCTCCATTTGGGCGGATTTATTATCGCGTTCATCGTTGCAGCTATGTATTATGATGAGTTAGGTACAAGGTTCGCACTCTGGATTCCATACCCCGAATTATCAAGTGACGGTGCATGGGCCGATTTTCTAGAATCAATGCCGCTTGAAAATGCATTTTATAATGCGATCGCTTTTGCAGTTATCTTTTTTGCTGTAAAGCTTGTATTGCAAATTATTGCTTCCATGCTCGATTTCGTAGCTTCCATCCCGATTATAAGCTCGGTGAACAAATTGCTTGGTGCTATTTTAGGTTTTCTAGAGGTATATTTAATATTGTTTATCCTGTTATATATCCTTGCATTGACACCAATGGATGGCATTCAAACTGCGGTTAATCATTCATCGATTGCCCTGTATATTATTGAACAAACTCCTTATTTCTCGGAGAAAATTCTCGAACTATGGTTCTCCTATACTGGGGATACATCAATGAAGATATAATTATGAAGGACTGATTCATCGTAGTAGGGAATACCTTGTATGTCATGTACAATAGTATTTATCCAACATGAATCAGTTTTTTACTAGATACGAAAAGATAAAGCGAGGTAAGATGATGGCGGTAAATAAAAAAGATGTTATTAAATTACTCGAACAAATTGCTATATATCTAGAATTGAAGGGAGAAAATCCTTTTAAAATATCCGCATACAGAAAAGCTGCACAGGCACTTGAAACGGATGATAGATCCCTTTCAGAGATTGATGATTTTACAAAGATTAAAGGAATAGGTAAAGGTACAAGTACAGTTATTGTAGAATATGTGGAAAATGGTGAATCGGAAACATTAAAAGAACTGGCAGAGGAAGTACCACCAGGTTTAATCCCACTATTGAATCTTCCCGGTCTTGGCGGTAAAAAATTGTCCAAACTGTACCAGGAACTTCATGTTGTGGATGCCGACACGCTGAAGGAAGCGTGCCTTCATGGTAAGGTGGAGAGCCTTGCGGGATTTGGAAAGAAAACGGCAGAAAAAATAGTTGCTGCACTGGATGAAGCAGGAAAACGTCCAGAGCGACTTCCTATCGCCATGATGCTTCCCGTAGCTGAGAAAATTGAAGCTTATTTGACAGAAATGGAGGAGATCGATTCCTTTTCGCGTGCAGGTAGTTTAAGACGAATGCGCGAAACGATTAAAGATCTTGATTTTATTATCGCAACTTCCAAACAATCTGCAGTAAGAGATGCCTTGCTTTCAATACCTGATATTAAAGATGTTATAGCCAAAGGAGATACAAAAGTATCTGTCACCTTGGAGGAAGCTTTTGACATTAATGTTGATTTCAGACTCGTAACAATGGAAGAGTATGCAACTACATTACATCATTTTACCGGCTCCAAGGATCATAATGTCGCATTAAGACAGCTGGCTAAATCCCGAGGGGAGAAAATCAGTGAATATGGTGTTGAGGTAGAAGAAACAAATGAAATTTTGACATTTGCCACGGAGGAAGAATTCTTTGGGCACTTTGGACTTACTTTTATTCCTCCTGAAGTTAGAGAAAACACGGGGGAAATAGAAGTTTTTACAGAAGAGAAGCGTTTCATTGAGTTAGAGGATATCAAAGGTGATTTGCATATGCATACGACATGGAGTGATGGCGCACAGTCACTGGATGAGATGGTGAAACGTGTTCGAGATAAGGGTTACTCCTATATGGCTGTAACAGATCACTCCAAATACCTTCGGGTTGCGAATGGATTGGATGAGACACGATTACTGAAACAGCGAGAGGAAATTACAAAGTTGAATGAACAAATGAATGATTTTCATATATTTGCTGGCGTGGAAATGGATATTCAACCTGATGGCACACTCGATTTCTCAGATGCGTTCCTACGCGAAATGGACTATGTTATAGGTGCAATTCACTCCAGCTTCAATCAATCAGAAGAAAAAATTATGAAGCGATTATATAATGCATTGGAGAACCCTTATGTATCCCTAATTGCGCATCCGACCGGAAGATTGATTGGAAGACGCCCAGGTTATCATGTTAATGTGGAGAAACTAATTGAAAAAGCGAAAGAGACGAATACTGCTTTGGAAATTAACGCAAACCCGAATCGGTTGGACCTATCATCTGACTGGGTGCGTAAAGTTCAGGAGGCAGGGGTTACTTTAGCCATCAATACCGACGCTCACAGCTATCCAATGCTTGATCATATGAAATATGGGGTTGGGGTTGCTAGAAAAGGCTGGGTGGAGAAAGATATGGTTATGAATACATGGACAAAAGAAAAACTACTGGAATTTTTTAATCAAAATAAATAAAAGTTATTCCGACTTAGAAACACAATTAAAGGAGTATATAGCATGAATGAACGGATTCTCCGTGTACTAGAGTTCAAAAAAATTAAGGAACAATTAAATAGCAACGCAGCCACATCACTTGGTAAAGATCTGGCAGGCAGGTTAAGTCCTTCTATAGAATTGAATGAAGTTGTTCAATTACAGCAGGAAACGGATGAAGCGGCCCATATTGTACGTCTTAACAAAGCCATCCCGCTTGGGGGAATTACGGATATTCGAGCAAGTCTGAAGCGAAGTGCGATTGGAGGCATTCTATCAACGGAAGAATGTCTTGATGTAGCTAATACGATATATGGAGGCAGGCAGGTTAAATTATTTATTGAAAATCTGGAAGATGAAGAACTGCCTATTTTATATGAATTAGTGGAGCAAATAACCCCACTTCGGGAACTCGAGCAAAGCATAAAAAATTGTATCGATGATCATGGTCATGTTTTAGACAATGCCTCCACCAAGCTCCGCAGTATTCGAACATCGATTCGTACCTATGAAAATAGAATACGGGAAAAGTTAGAGAGTTATACGAGAAACAACAGTAATATGCTTTCAGATGCTATTGTAACCATTCGTAATGACCGCTACGTACTTCCTGTTAAACAGGAGCATAGAGGTTCTGTCGGTGGAATTGTACATGATCAATCCTCTTCAGGACAAACATTATTTATGGAACCAAAAGCGGTTGTTGATCTGAACAATCAATTACATGAGGCAGTTAGTAAAGAACAAGAAGAAATCGAACGGATATTAAAAGAGCTAAGTGAACATATAGCAAGCTTTGAACATGATTTATATGCAAATGTCATCGTCCTCGCTAAAATTGATTTTATGTTTGCACGTGCGAAACTGGGACAGAAAATGAAGGCAGCAAAACCCAAAATGAATGATCAAGGCTATATTAAAATGCAACAGGCAAGACATCCATTAATTCCGATTGATGAGGTAGTGCCGAATGATGTAGAAATTGGAAAAACCTACACGTCAATCGTCATAACTGGCCCAAATACTGGTGGGAAGACGGTCACATTAAAAATGATTGGTTTATGTACATTGATGGCCCAGTCTGGATTACAGATTCCAGCATTAGATGGCTGCGAGATGGCGGTATTTAAGGATGTTTTCGCTGATATTGGTGATGAACAATCGATCGAGCAGAATTTAAGTACTTTTTCTTCCCACATGACAAACATCGTGGACATCATTCAACAAGTGGATCACCAATCATTGGTTTTATTTGATGAGCTTGGTTCTGGTACAGATCCACAAGAAGGTGCTGCACTTGCTATGTCGATTCTCGATGAAGTCGTATCCAGGAATGCGCGCGTAATTGCCACAACCCACTATCCGGAACTTAAAGCATATGGTTATAATAGGGAGAATGTAGTTAACGCGTCTGTTGAATTTAATGTAGAAACATTACAACCGACATATCGTTTACTGATCGGTGTTCCAGGCCGAAGCAATGCTTTTGAAATATCCAAGCGGCTTGGATTGGATCAACATGTAATCGAAAGAGCTAAGGGACTTGTTGGTGTTGATTCCAAAAGTGTGGAAACAATGATCGCTTCTTTGGAAAAATCCCAGCTAGATGCTGAAAAAGATTATGAACAAGCCCACGAAATTTTGCTTGAAAGTGAGCAATTGCGTGCTGATATTGCAAAAGAATGGAAGCAATTGGAGCAGAAACGGGAAGAGCTATATAAAAAAGCAGAAGAAAAAGCGGAGAAGGCTTTAAAGAAAGCACGTGAAGAAGCTGAATTTATTGTGAATGAAATTCGCCAAATGAAGTCAAATGTTACGTTAAAAGAACATGAATGGATTGAAGCGAAAAAAATGCTTGAAGATGCTCAACCGGACCTCTCCAAAAAGCAAAAAAAATCGGTTGAGAAAAAAACTACCGAAAAACAGGACCTAAAACCCGGTGATGAAATTAAACTATTAACAGTTAATCAGAACGGTGAAGTACTGGAGAAAATAAATGACAAAGAATACATGGTACAGGTAGGTATTATGAAAGTTAAAGTTAAAAGAAATGACCTTCAACTACTTGGAAAAAAGAAACAAACCGACCATAAACCAGTAGCAACAATTAAGGGATCTAATTATCATGTTCGTTCGGAATTGGATTTGCGTGGAGAAAGATATGATGATGCACTATTAAAACTTGAAAAATACATTGATGATGTCCTACTTGCAGGATATTCGAAAGCGTCCATTATACACGGAAAAGGTACGGGAGCTTTACGTAAAGGTGTGCAAGAGTATGCGAAGCGTCATCCACATATTGCATCAGCAAGAGCCGGTGAAGGCAATGAAGGAGGAAGTGGTGTTACCGTCATCGAATTTCGATAACCTCCTTATTTTTGATAAATAATGATTTTACTTTCGCCCCTTAAGAGGGGCGAAAGCTACATATACTTACAGGATAGGAGAGGATTGACCGTGATGGAAAGCTTTTGGGAGAATATTATTGTTGTAACTGCTGCCCGCTATAGTGTATTTGTTCTCTGTACGCTCGTCTTTCTGGCAATCTTTGAACTCGTCACATCCTACAAAAACTGGGAAGAGATTAAAAAAGGAAATTTCGCTGTTGCAATGGCAACCGGTGGTAAACTTTTCGGATTAGCGACGATATTTCGTTATTCCATTGAACATAATGATAGCCTTTTTCAATCAATTGGGTGGGGAGTATTTGGCTTTGTTTTATTATTATTTGGTTATTTGATTTTTGAATTCCTTACACCAACAATCAAAGTTGATGAAGAAATTGGGAAAGGAAATACCGCAGTGGGATTCATTTCGATGATGATTTCAATTGGTTTGGCATTTGTGATAGGTGCAAGCATCGTATAAAGGGGGAAGCCAGCAATGGTACTGGATCGTTTGGCAAAAATCTTAATTGTGGTCGCAGTTATTTTTCTAGTAGTAGGTATTGTTTATTTAATATGACAAAGAAATTTACAAAATAATTAAATAAAATTTCAAAAAATAGAAATTAATCGGTATAATGATTATAGTATAACTATAAGGAGGAATGTAAAATGGAATTTTCCCGTAAATGGCATGATCATTATCCGACTGAAATACCGCCATCTTTAGAATATGACGAGAAGCCTTTATATGCTTATCTGGTTGAGAGTGCTGAACGCCACAAAGAAAAGAAAGCGCTTCATTTCTTAGGAAAAGATATTTCTTATGGAGATCTATACACGGAATCCAAGAAAATGGCAAATTACTTGCAATCTCTTGGAGTTAGAAAAGGTGATAAAGTAGCAATTATGCTGCCGAATTGTCCGCAAGCAGTCATAAGCTATTACGGTAGCCTAATGGCTGGAGCAATTGTTGTTCAGACCAATCCTCTGTATACAGAAAGGGAATTGGAGTATCAATTAAATGATTCCGATACGTCGGTTATTGTATGTTTGGATATTCTTCTTCCAAAAGTAACGAATGTCCGAAATAAAACTTCTCTTAAGCATACAATCGTTACTGGAATAAAAGATTACTTGCCTTTTCCAAAGAATCTTATTTATCCATTTATCCAAAAGAAGGAATACAATATGGTTGTCAAAGTCGAGCAGAGTGGAGATACCCATGTTTGGAAGCAGTTAATGGAGAAGTCTTCTGACGATTATCTTGAGACGGTAATTGATCCTCGTGTTGATCTTGCCCTACTTCAATATACAGGCGGTACAACTGGTCACCCGAAAGGGGTTATGCTGACTCACTTTAATTTAACATCAAATGTACAGATGAGTGAAGCATGGCTATATAAGACAAGTAAAAGACAAGGAGTCGTGTTGGGTGTTTTACCATTCTTCCATGTGTATGGAATGACGACAGTAATGAATTTCGCAATTAAATTAGGATCCAAAATGATATTGATGCCGAAGTTTAATGCCCTTGACGTACTTAAAACAATCGACAAGCAAAAGCCTACACTATTTCCTGGTGCTCCCACCATTTATGTAGGCTTGCTAAACCATCCAGACATAAAAAAATATGATTTATCATCTATTGAAGCATGTCTTAGCGGTTCTGCTCCATTGCCATTGGAAGTACAGGAACAATTCGAAAAAATTACAGGTGGAAAACTTGTTGAGGGTTACGGCTTAACAGAATCTTCTCCTGTAACCCATGCAAACTTTATTTGGTCAGACCGGATTAATGGAAGTATTGGAGTACCTTGGCCGGATACAGACTGTAAAATATTTAACATGGATGCAGGTGGAGAAGAAGCAGATGTTGGCGAAGTTGGAGAGATTGCGGTAAAGGGTCCGCAAATTATGCAGGGATATTGGAATAACGAGGAAGAAACGGACAATGTACTAAAAGACGGATGGCTGTTTACTGGAGACTTAGGTTATATGAATGAAGATGGTTATTTCTTTGTAGTGGATCGAAAGAAAGATATGATTATTGCAGGAGGGTATAATATTTATCCGCGCGAAGTGGAAGAAGTACTTTATGAGCATGAAGGTATTCAGGAAGCGGTCGTTGCAGGTATACCAGACCCTTATCGTGGGGAAACCGTTAAAGCCTATGTCGTGCTTAAGGAGGACTATTCGCTATCGGAGGAAGATTTAAATGCGTTTTGCCGGAAACATCTTGCTGTATATAAAGTACCGAAATTATATGAATTCCGAGATGAACTTCCTAAAACCGCTGTCGGTAAAATATTGAGAAGAAGACTAGTTGATGAAGAAACAAGCAAACAGACAGAAGTAACGAAGACGGTTTGAGCCTTGTGCTCTTTTTTTCCTTTAAATCAGGACAAGCTTTTCATTGACAGAATAATCTGTTGAAGTTACAATATAAATTATGAATGACTATTCACTCAGTTAGGGGAGTTTGGACGCATCTAAGGAGAAAGACATGAGAAATAATAAGCCGAAGTATAATCAAATTATAGAAGCAGCAGTAAGAGTCATTGCAGAAAATGGGTATCATGGATCCCAGGTTTCCAAGATTGCCAAAGCTGCTGGAGTAGCAGACGGTACGATTTACCTTTATTTTAAAAATAAGGAAGATGTGCTTGTATCCGTGTTTGAAGAGAAAATGGGTCAATTTATTGAAAAGATTGCTGAATCCACAAGCCAGAAACAGAATGCAGAAGAGAAATTGCAGACATTAATCGAGGAGCATTTTGGACAGCTCTCTGCAGATTATTACCTGGCGATTGTTACACAATTGGAATTGAGGCAGTCGAATTATTCCCTTCGCCTTCAAATTAATAACGTCTTAAAACCGTATCTAACGGTAATAGACAATATAGTGAGAGAAGGAATCGAACAAAATCATTTTCGCAGTGACTTAAATACTCCATTAGTAAGGCAAATGATATTTGGGACACTAGATGAGATTGTGACAAATTGGGTCATGAAGGAGCAGAAATACGATTTACTGAGCCAGGTGCCAGAAGTTCATGCATTACTGATTGGTGCCTTGTCCCGCACAGATTGAGCGATGACAGAAAAAATTAAAAAGGAGGATGCTTATACGATGGGAAAAGTTTCTTATGAAGTAAATGCAAAAATAGCCTATTTGACAATTCAAAGTCCACCTGCAAATGCGTTATCAAGGTCCCTTCTTAAAGACATTAACGAGAAACTCGATCAAATTGAAGAGGAAAACATGGCAAAAGCAATTGTTTTTAAGGGGGAAGGGAAGTTTTTCTCAGCAGGTGCAGACATTAAAGAATTTACAGAATTACAGAATGCTTCCGAATACGAATCCCTTTCCACACAAGGCCAACAAATATTAGAGCGTATTGAAAACTTTTCCATTCCCGTAATCGCGGCTATACATGGTGCTGCTTTAGGTGGCGGGCTGGAACTAGCGATGGCTTGTCATATCCGTATTGTTACGGAAAAAGCAAAACTAGGCTTGCCTGAGATGAGTCTTGGAATTATTCCTGGATTTGCAGGAACGCAGCGCTTACCAGGATATGTAGGTACTGCAAAAGCGTATGAAATGATACTTAGCAGTGAACCAATCAGTGGAACACAAGCAGTTGAATATGGTTTGGCAAACAAAGCAGTACCCGAAGAGGACCTAACAGCTGAAACTATAAAACTAGCAGAAAAAATTGCTGCTAAAAGTAAACCGGCAATAAATCAGATTATGCACCTTATTCCATTTGCAAAAACCGAACAGTTTTCTAAAGGGGTTCGTGAAGAGGCGAAAGCATTTGGTGAAATATTCGGTTCTGAAGATGCAAAAGAAGGAGTACAGGCTTTTCTGGAAAAACGTAAACCAAATTTCCAGGATAAATAGATATTAATAGTTTAGGAGGATGCCAGATGAATATTTATGTACTATTAAAAAAGACATTTGATACAGAGGAAAAAATATCTGTGTCTGGTGGAAAAATTGAAGACGACGGTGCTGAATTCATTATTAATCCATATGATGAATATGCGGTGGAAGAAGCGATTGTTCAACGTGATGCACATGGCGGAGAAGTTACAGTAGTAACGGTTGGTGATGAAGACTCCGAGAAACAACTTCGAACTGCATTAGCCATGGGAGCAGACAAAGCTGTGTTAATTAACATTGAAGAAGATCTTGAAGAAGGAGATCAGTTTACAACAGCTAAAGTTCTCCAAGCTTATTTTGAAGATAAAGAAGTTGATTTAATCCTTGCAGGTAATGTTGCTATTGACGAAGCCAGTGGTCAGGTTGGTCCTAGGTTAGCAGAACTGTTGGGGTTCCCATATGTAACTACTATTACTAGTTTGAAAGTAACTGGAGATAGTGCAGTTATCGAGAAGGATGTTGAAGGGGATGTAGAAATCATAGAGGCTAGTCTTCCATTACTGGTAACGTGTCAACAAGGATTAAATGAACCTCGTTATCCATCTCTTCCAGGAATTATGAAAGCGAAAAAGAAACCACTGGATGAACTTGAATTAGATGATTTGGACTTGGATGAAGATGATGTCGAAGCAAAAACAAAAACAATTGATATCTACCTGCCACCAGAAAAAGAAGCTGGAAGAGTGCTCGAAGGTGAGATAGCAGATCAAGTAAGTGAATTAGTTTCTCTACTTAAAAATGATAAAAAAGTATTGTAAAGACAGACATGGGAAAGGAGCAATGATATGAGTGATAAAATAGTAGTTATTGGTGAAGTAAGAGAAGGGGAATTACGAAACGTTTCTTTCGAGGCTGTTGCTGCAGCGAAAAAAATTAGTTCAGATGCTGAAGTCGTTGGAGTAGTTGTTGGAGATGGCTCTCTAGATGATTTGGCAAAGGAAATGATCGAATATGGTGTGGATAGAGTTACAACTGTGTCGCATTCAAATTTGAAAACGTATACATCTGAAGGATATGGCCAGGCTGTTATGGCTGTTGTTAATGATGAGTCTCCGACAGGAATTGTTATGGGCCATACGTCGATAGGAAAGGACTTAACTCCTAAGCTTGCAAGTAAATTGGAGACAGGACTCATTTCTGATGCTGTTGGTATTGAATCTGATGGAGGACAGCCTGTTTTTATCCGCCCAATCTATTCAGGTAAAGCCTTTGAAAAGAAAATTAATACGAGTGATATAACTTTTGTTACCATTCGTCCAAATAATATTCCACCATTGGACAAAGATGAGTCTCGTACAGGGGAAGTTAATGCAAAAGATGTGGATGTAGCAGATATTCGGACCATTGTTAAAGAAGTAATTCGTAAAGCTGCTAAAGGTGTAGATCTATCTGAAGCCAATGTTATCGTTGCAGGTGGGCGTGGAGTTAAAAGTGCTGATGGGTTTAAGCCATTGTATGAATTGGCGGAAGTATTAGGCGGCGCAGTTGGAGCTTCACGTGGAGCATGTGATGCGGAGTATTGTGATTATGCCTTGCAAATTGGGCAAACAGGAAAGGTAGTAACACCTGATCTCTATATTGCAGTCGGTATTTCCGGAGCTATACAGCATCTTGCTGGTATGTCTAACTCCAAAGTAATTGTTGCGATCAATAAAGATGCCGAATCCAATATTTTCAATGTAGCAGATTATGGAATTGTCGGTGATTTATTCGAAGTCATTCCTCTACTTATTGAAGAAATCAAGAAAATAAAATAACTTAAAAATGACCTGATTGTTTACATCAGGTCATTTTTATTCAATTTGTAAGGAACATCAGATACAGCAATTTTTGGATCCCTTCATTACCGTACAATAAGTCAGCATTAATTTGGATTCCACTAAAATCGCCTCATTAAGTGGAAATTTTTTGAGGGGCGGGGATTCGCAGTGCAAACGTCGCTAAAGGCTCATTTTTGCTTTTGAATTTTCTAAGCAAACTATTAGGAAGAATATACGTCGGATGATATACTCATACTAAGCTTCACATAATATTGAATTTTTAGGAGGTATAAAATAATGGCTATTAAACATGTAACAGATCAAAATTTTACAGACGAAACATCTAAAGGTTTAGTATTAGCTGATTTTTGGGCACCTTGGTGTGGTCCATGTAAGATGATTGCGCCTGTATTGGAAGAAATTGATGGTGAAATGGAAGAAAAAGTTCAAATCGTTAAATTAGATGTGGACGAAAATCAAGAAACTGCTGGTAAATTTGGTGTGATGAGTATCCCTACTTTGCTATTGTTCAAAGATGGTAATGTAGTTGATCAAGTAATTGGTTTTCAGCCGAAAGAGGCTCTAACTGACCTTATTAACAAACATGCATAATTAAAAGCTTTTTGAACATCTATACCGTGTATAATAGAAAGAAAATATGAAATCCCTTGTTACTCATGTGACAAGGGATTTTCTAAGATTAAAAGGATTTGAATTCTATGAATGAAAAAATTGAGGGCAAGTTGGCAATTTTGCCTGCACAGCCGGGCTGTTATTTAATGAAAGACAGGCACGGTACAATTATATATGTTGGAAAATCCAAGTTGCTAAGAAATCGCGTTCGGTCCTACTTCAGGGGTGCAAATGACCGGAAAACACAACGCCTTGTTCAGGAGATAGAGGATTTTGAATATGTTGTAACTTCTTCAGAGATGGAAGCACTTATTCTTGAAATGAATTTAATTAAAAAATATGACCCAAAATATAATGTCATGCTTAAAGATGACAAATCTTATCCGTATCTAAAAATTACTTCGGAAAGACATCCCCGGTTGCTGATCACTCGTAAGGTTAAAAAGGATAAAGGCAAGTACTTTGGTCCTTATCCAAACGTAATTGCCGCCAGGGAAACAAAAAAATTACTTGATCGATTGTACCCATTGAAGAAATGTAATAATCCACCTGGGCGTCCATGCTTATACTATCATATGAATCAATGTATGGCTTGCAGCGAAAATCCTCCTTCTATAACAGAATATCAGGCAATTGTGCAGGAAATAACATCTTTTCTTCATGGTGGATATAAAGAAATTAGAAATAATTTGAAGTCCAAAATGTTGGAAGCAAGTGAACAACTAAATTTTGAACGGGCAATGGAAATGCGTGATCAAATTCAGCATATTGATGCAGTTATGGAACAGCAAAAAATGACGATGAACGATCTTGTGGATAGAGACATATTTGGTTATAACTATGATAAGGGCTGGATGTGTATACAAGTATTCTTCATCCGTCAAGGAAAATTGATTGAAAGGGACGTTACTGTCTTTCCTTTCTTTGATGAACATGAAGAAACATTTATTAGCTTTATCGGTCGTTTTTACTTACACGAAAATCACTTAAAACCGAAGCAAATACTTGTTCCAATCGGTACCGATGATGAGTTGTTGGAACAACTGCTTGAAATTCAAGTGCATACACCACTCCGCGGTAGGAAAAAGGAACTTGTGGAGTTGGCAACGAAAAATGCGCAGATTGCATTAAATGAAAAGTTTCAACTTATTGAACGCAATGAGGAACGTACAATCCAGGCTGTAGAGGAATTGGGAGAACAATTAAATATTGAAACACCACATCGCATTGAAGCATTTGATAATTCCAATATCCAAGGAACAGACCCTGTATCAGCAATGATAGTTTTTGAAGATGGAAAACCGAATAAGAAAGAATACCGTAAATACAAAATCAGAGATGTTCAGGGCCCTGATGACTATGAAACGATGCGGGAAGTTATTCGTCGAAGGTATTCACGCGTATTGAAAGATAAACTTCCAATGCCTGATTTAATCATTGTTGATGGGGGGAAAGGGCAAATGTCTTCTGCGCTAGATGTATTGGAAAACGAGCTGGGACTCGATATACCACTTGCAGGTCTGGCTAAAGATGATAAACATAAAACAAGTGAACTGTTGTTTGGGATGCCTCCGATAATTGTTCCTCTAGAAAGACAGTCACAGGTATTCTACCTTGTGCAGCGTATACAGGATGAAGTTCATCGATTTGCTATTACATTTCACCGACAGCTACGTGGTAAAAGTTTATTCCAATCTGAATTGGATAAAATACCTGGGATCGGTGAAAAAAGAAGGAAACTTTTACTCACTCATTTTAAGTCGGTAACTGAAATAAGAAAAGCAGCTGTATCAGATATTACGAAACTTGGAATACCGAAGAATACGGCAGAAGATATACTCGCTCATTTAAATAAAGAAGAATAGAAAACAGGCAGAAGAATGAGCTTCTGCCTGTTTATTTAGTTTTGACTGATTTCTATAAGTTTGTTTGCCGCCGTCCGGGATCGCTCTGGGCGGATGCGCATCCTTAGGGCACGGCCTCAGCCCCGAAGAGAAAACCACTCTTCTGGTCTTCGGACACGTGCTTTTCCCGCAGGAGTCACCGCCCACAGCGATGCCGGACTGGTGAAGATGTGTGATGAGATTTTTATAACAATCAAACCAGCTCTGGGAAATATACGAAGACTCCAGTGGGAGGAAAGGCATCGGTGAGACCCCGGAGTGCGAAGCACGAGGAGGGCTCACCAGCCGCCCGCGGAAAGCGAAGTATATTTCCCAGAGCGGTCGCTGAAGAGACATATCCTAGTTCGCAGTTTATCTCTACTGCGTGGATGATAAAGCAACAAACATTAGAGAGCTTTAAGCGTCCGTAAATACGACCGAAAATTCGATCTGACTTATTCGTTGGTTTACTTCTTCCATACATTCGCATTCCATTCCTTCAACCATCTGAACAGCTTCTGATAAAAATCCAGCCTCTAAACGGAAGTCAGTTTCGAAAGGAGCTTTCAGTCGCATTACGATAGCATCCGATAGGAGATTGAAAATGTACTCTTTTTTCTTTTGTTTGATAAGTTCAAGATTTCCCCAACCAAGTTTATCAAATATAATATATATATCTTCCATCGTATTAATATCGAATTTTCTTGCCAGGTTTTTACCCATAAAATAGAAAAGTGTATCCTTCTCTTTTCCTAGCAATTCCGGCAAGCTCACATAACGCAGGATGTCATAACCCGCCCCCGTTGTATTGAGTTCTTCTAGATGTGATAAGTCTAATATATGTTGCTTTTTTGACATCCTTTTCATCCTCTCCATAAAAAGTCCTGTATACATTTTCATATTCTCAAGGAGAACTGTATGATAACTTCTATTATTATCTATATAAATCAAGGAATAATCAAGTATTCTCTATCATTTTCATCAAAAGGCAATTCTATATATTACTATTAATCTATAAATTATTGTCTAAGTTTTCTTGACGCTTTTCATAGTAAGAAGTACAATAAATATGTTACGAATTTGTGCTATTTTAAAAAGTTTCGCTATTTGCTATAAAAGCGCTTTACTTTTTTTAATAGACTACATATCACATAAACAATGAATTTGGCTAAGGGGGGGTAAACATGGCAGAGCAACGTGAATTTTTTTACAGAAGATTGCATTCATTCTTAGGTGTTGTTCCAATTGGTATTTTCTTGGTGCAGCATTTAGTAGTGAATCATTTTGCTGTGTATGGAGAAGAGAGTTTTAATCAAGCGGCAGGTTTTATGGCAGGGCTTCCATTTGTTCTGTTGCTGGAAATATTCGTGATTTATCTGCCAATCTTGTTTCATGCAATTTTAGGGGTATATATCGTTTTTACTGCAAGAAACAATGTGAGCAGATATGGATTTTTCCGTAACTGGATGTTTAAAATTCAACGAATTACAGGGATTATTACACTTGTATTCCTGGTATGGCATGTATTTGAAACGCGTGTTCAAATCGGTCTAGGAAATGCGGAACTCGATTACAGCTTGATGGAAGGTATTTTAACAAATCCATTTATGTTCTGGTTCTACGTTATCGGTGTACTATCAGCAGTATTCCATTTCGCTAACGGATTATGGAGCTTTTTGGTTACATGGGGAATTACACAATCACCGAAATCACAACAAATATCCACTTATGCTTGTATCGGTATATTTTTAGTAGTCAGTTATTTAGGTGTTAGAACATTAATTCAATTTGCTTATGGTGTTTAATAGAAAGAGAAGGAGTGAGCCAACAAAATGAATAATCGTAAAGTCGCTGTTGTCGGTGGTGGATTAGCCGGATTAATGGCTACTATAAAGTCAGCCGAAGCAGGCGTAAAAGTAGATCTGTTTTCTATTGTTCCTGTAAAACGCTCTCACTCTGTATGTGCTCAAGGTGGTATAAATGGAGCAGTAAACACAAAAGGGGAAGGAGATTCTCCTTGGCTTCACTTTGATGATACAGTTTATGGCGGAGATTTTCTTGCAAATCAGCCTCAAGTAAAGGCGATGTGTGATGCGGCTCCGGGTATTATACATATGTTTGATCGTATGGGGGTTATGTTTAATCGGACTCCGGAAGGGTTACTTGATTTCCGTCGTTTTGGTGGAACCCAAATGCATCGTACAGCATATGCAGGAGCTACTACAGGTCAGCAATTACTATATGCTTTAGATGAACAAGTTCGTCGGTTTGAAGTAGAAGGCCTTGTTACAAAATATGAAGGTTGGGAATTTCTTCAAGCAATCATTGATGAAGAGGGTATTGGTAGAGGAATTGTTGCCCAGGACATCAAGACACATGAAGTCAAGGCATTCCGTTCTGATGCAACTATATTTGCTACTGGTGGTCCAGGGATTATCTTTGGTAAATCAACGAACTCCATGATAAATACCGGTTCAGCTGCTAGCATGCTTTATCAGCAGGGAGCTAAATATGCAAATGGTGAATTTATTCAAATTCATCCAACTGCTATTCCTGGTGATGATAAGTTACGACTCATGAGTGAATCGGCTCGTGGTGAAGGTGGACGTATTTGGACGTATAAAGACGGAGAGCCATGGTACTTTCTGGAGGAGAAGTATCCAGCGTATGGTAACCTTGTTCCTCGTGATATTGCTACACGTGAAATTTTTGATGTCTGTGTAAACCAAAAATTAGGAATTAATGGAGAAAACATGGTTTACCTTGACCTTTCACATAAGGATTCAAAAGAATTGGATATTAAATTAGGTGGAATCATTGAAATCTATGAAAAATTTGTAGGTGAAGATCCCCGTAAAGTGCCAATGAAAATCTTCCCGGCTGTTCATTATTCCATGGGTGGTCTGTGGGTTGATGAAGATCAAATGACGAGTATCCCTGGTATATTTGCTGCTGGCGAATGTGATTATTCTCAACATGGTGGTAACCGTCTTGGAGCCAATTCCTTATTATCAGCAATCTATGGAGGAATGGTTGCAGGACCGAAGGCTATCAATTATATTGATGGTCTTGATGTTCATGCAGAGGATCTTTCGAATGATTTATTCGAATCTCTGGAAAAAGAAGAGAAGAATAACTTTGAAAATCTCATGAATATGGAAGGAACTGAAAATGCTTACCAGATTCATAGAGAACTCGGAGAATGGATGACAGATAATGTTACAGTGGTTCGTGAAAATGAGAAGCTGCTAAAAACAGATGATAAGATTAAGGAGCTTCTTGAACGCTGGGATAATATTAATATTAACGATACATCCCGTTGGAGCAATCAAGGTGTTATGTTTACCCGTCAATTAAAAAATATGCTTCATCTTGCTCGGGTAATTACAATCGGTGCTTATAATCGTAATGAGAGTCGTGGTGCACATTACAAACCGGAATACCCTGAACGTAATGATGACGAATTCTTGAAAACAACGATTGCTGAATTTGATAAATTAGCACAATCACCTGTATTCAGTTACGAGGAAATTGATGTTTCTTTAATTCCGCCTCGTAAACGTGATTACACAACAAAACATTAAAGGGGGAGTAAATAAAAATGGCTGAACAAAGTACAGTTACCTTTATAATAACTAGACAAGACGGCCCGGAATCTGCTCCTTATGAGGAAACCTTTGAAATTCCTTATCGGACAAATATGAACGTTATATCCGGTCTTATGGAAATTAGACAGAACCCTGTTAACGCCAAAGGGGAAAAAACAACTCCGGTAATGTGGGATATGAACTGTTTGGAAGAAGTATGTGGTGCATGTTCCATGGTTATTAATGGAACTGCAAGACAATCCTGTGCGGCTTTGGTGGATCAACTTGAACAGCCAATCCGGTTGGAACCAATGTCAACATTTCCGATAGTACGTGATTTAATTATTGATCGTGAGCGAATGTTTGATGCATTAAAACAGGTTAAAGCTTGGATTCCAATTGATGGAACACATGATTTAGGTCCTGGACCTCGTATGCCTGAAAAGAAACGCCAATGGGCTTATGAATTGTCTAAATGTATGACTTGTGGTGTTTGTCTGGAAGCATGTCCAAATGTTAATGATAAATCAAACTTTATTGGGCCGGCTGCAATTTCACAAGCACGTTTGTTCAACGCCCATCCAACAGGAGAAATGAATGAAGGTGATCGTTTGGATGGTTTAATGGAAGATGGAGGAATTGATGGATGTGGAAACTCACAGAACTGTGTTCAAGTTTGTCCTAAAGGGATTCCGTTAACGACATCAATTGCTGCTATGAACCGTGCTACAAATATACAAGCATTCAAAAACTTCTTTGGAAGTGACAGTGCGTTATAATCAATAGTTTCATAGACAATGCCCCTTTCCATACTAGGTAAGGGGCATTGTTTTAAAGAAAGGGTTTTTAAATGAGGGCAGTAAATTACATAGAGAATTTGGAAAAGTGGAAATCTGAATTTAAATTTCATATTCCTGTAAAGGTTCGTTTTTCGGAAACAGATATGTATGGGCACGTAAATAATGTATCTGCATTTATTTATTTTGAAGAAGCGCGAATTGACTATATTAAATATCTTGATTTTTTGCCTGATTACACAAGTAAAGAAGAAGCTATAATTGTGGCAGATCAGCAATGTGATTATTTTCAACAAATATACTTTAACGAAGCCTTAAAAATTTATGTCAAGATTGCTTCCATCGGAAATACATCCTTTGATATTCATTATATGGGCTTAAAAGAAGATGGTGAAATAGCATTAACTGCTCGAAGTAGAATAGTTTATATTAATGCTCAGACTGGTCGTCCGATACAAATGTCAGAGCAAAAAAAGAAGCTGTTAACCAAATAGGAAACATATAAAAACCGAAATCCTAATAAAGGAAGTCGGTTTTTTCAGATAAACCGGCAATATGATTCCCACTTCCCAACTCCCAAGTGAATCGAAAAAATGTAAGTTGGAATCAAACTGCCAGTAAATCCCGATTCTGCTTAACTAACATTCAGTGGGGAATAAACTCCCTTGAATGAAGTTTCACATTATTAGAGCTTTAATTCCCCCATGCGAAGAAGCTCGACTACGGCTTGTGATCGCCCCTTGACTCCTAGTTTTTGCATAGCATTTGAAATATGGTTCCGGACAGTTTTTTCGGAAATAAACAACTCCTGTGCTATTTCTTTTGTTGTCTTATCCTGCACTAATAATTCAAACACTTCTTTTTCGCGTTTGGTTAATAATTGCTTCGGTTTGTACTCGTTGTCCTTCAAATGTTACCCCCTCCTTGCTCTATAGAGCTGCAGTATGAAGGGAAATTATTTAGTCAATATAGCTTATGAAATGGTAGAAAAAAAGTGCGCACATTTAAAGAATAGTTCCCAATTTTTATGATCTGGTTTATTATGATACATATAGAAGTGACTTATATTGAGGCTTTTTTCCGCATGTGGGCAAATAAGTTAATGTTGAATATACTGTTCATTAAATAGTAAACATTCATTTATATGGTTTACTTTTCTTTATGTTAAACTATTCGATAAGATGAAATGTAGGGGGTAACACTTTTGGAAAAAGATGCAACCTTAGATTCGATAAAGAAAATGGAAAAAAGACTTCGATATATTTCCGGTATTATTAAGCAAAACGGCCGGCAAATTCTGAATAATTATCCTATCACTTCACCACAATTTGTTGCATTACAATGGTTATTGGAAGAAGGAGATCTGACAATTGGAGAGTTATCCAATAAAATCAGCCTTGCCTTTAGTACGACAACTGATTTAGTGGATCGGATGGAAAAAAATGACCTCGTGGAAAGAGTTCGTGACACAAACGACAGAAGGGTTGTTAGAATCCATTTATTGAGTAAAGGGAAAAAGATAATTCGTGAAGTAATAAAAAAACGACAAGAATACCTTGGAGAAGTGTTAAATAAATTCTCCGAGGAAGAAAAAGATTCATTAAATTATTTGCTTGATTTTCTCTATGAGGAAATGAAATCCGTTAATGAAAAATAACAACACAGAGGAGACATAATTTTGAATAGAGCTATCGGTGTTATTGATTCGGGAGTTGGTGGCTTAACTGTTGTTCATGAACTGATGAGACAATTACCGAAAGAACAACTTATTTACTTGGGAGATACAGCCAGGTGTCCATATGGTCCGCGTACAAAAGAAGAGGTAAAAAAGTATACGTGGGAAATGGTCGATTTTTTATTGACCAAAGATATAAAAATGCTTGTCATTGCCTGTAATACTGCTACTGCATTTACACTGCATGATTTAAAAGAAAAATTGAACATTCCGGTTATTGGTGTTATCCAACCTGGTGCGAGGGCAGCGATCAAGTTCACAAGGAATAATCAGGTTGGTATCATAGGTACGGAAGGCACCGTTAACAGCAGCGCCTATACACATGCTTTAAAGAATATAAAAACAGATATTCATGTAACTGCACTTGCGTGTCCTTTGTTTGTTCCAATGGTCGAAAAAGGTATATTATCAGGTGGTCAGGCTCTGAAGGTAGTTAATGAATCATTGCAACCCTTAAAGTATGACAGGGAAATGGATACATTAATATTAGGATGCACGCATTATCCACTGCTTAAAGATACGATACAGGAAGTAATGGGGAAACATGTAACCATTATATCTTCAAGTGAAGAAACTGCCAGAGAAACAAGTACGATACTGGATGTTCATCAATTGTTAAATAAAGAAGAGTTAAGTCCTGTGCATCAATTTTATACGACAGGAGATTTGGAAATTTTTATTGAAATATCCAAGAGTATATTTAAAGAAGCCCATTTCCAAATGCTAACCATCAAAAATGCAAATATCAGCCATAATCAGGTATCCTAAAAAATTGGATATCTGATTTTTTCGCTTTGATGGTCTATTTTTTTTAATAGCTCGTATATATAGTAGTACAAACCATCGTAGGGGGTAATGACATGCGTAAGCGAGGAATGCTTTTAATTGGTACGGTCAGTATTACGGTAATTCTATCAGGCTGTTTTCAGGGGGAACAATCATCGGAAGAAATAGATCCGCCTCAAGATGCGGAGGCAGTAGATAATTTGGAGAATATAGAAAAAGCTGATGCTGGTGAGTTGAATGAGGAAGAACAACTCGTATCCGAAACTGTTCCGAGAGAACTATTTTTAATTGACTCAAATGGGATGGTAGCTTCACAGACTCTTGAATTGCCTACTCCAGATTCCAATGAAGTAGCGACACAGGTAATGGAATATCTGGTTAAGGGTGGACCTGTAACTCCAATTCTACCTAATGGGTTTCAAGCTGTATTACCAGAGGGTACTGAAATTCTTGGGTTGAACCTGCAAGAAGATGGAACAATGATTGTCGATGTTTCCGAGGATTTCAAAAATTACGAGGCAACAGAGGAACTAAAAATTTTAGAAGCAATGACACACACACTTACACAGTTTGAAAATGTAAATAAAATTAAGCTTCGAATAAATGGACATCAGTTAAATGAAATGCCTGTTAATGGAGCACCAATCACGGATGGATACTCTCGTGTAAATGGGATAAATATCGTTGATACGGACACATTGGACTTCATGGATAGTAAACCAGTTACCATGTATTATCCTGCAGAACATGATGAGAACCGTTACTATGTTCCGGTTACGCAATATATCGAATCTGATGGGAATAGTGAGTTTAGTTCCATTATCAAGGCTCTTATCGAAGGCCCGGGTTTCAATACCAATGTTGTTCATGTATTTAATCCCGAAACAATTCTGGCAGCTGAACCAAAGCTCAATGATGGGGTACTGGATATTGTCTTTAACGAAGGTATATTACAGGATTCCGACCAATCGATAATATCGGATGAGGTAATGGAAACCATTGTAAGAACATTAACAGAACAACGAAATGTGGAAGCAGTTAATGTGAAGGTGGAAAATGTCGACCAACTAGTTAATGAAAGTGGAGAAGAATACACCGAACCAGTTACAAAGCAAGCTTTTATTCCTACAGAAAAACTGTAAACGAAGAGGCTGAGAATACCAGCCTCTTTTTATTTTGGAAGCACGTTTGGTTCTTGGTCGAAAATTCTTCTTTAAGGGAGATGTTTAAGGTGCTTCTGCTTCTGTTTAAATAAAATGTATCAGCGTGTTTCTTTTGTAAAAAATATGATAAGCTAATAATTGTATGATGAGGAGGAAATTTTTTTATGAGAAATGATCAACGCGAAGTTAATAATTTGAGACCTATAAAAATGACTACAAATTATATCAGCCATCCAGAAGGCTCTGTCTTAATAGAGATGGGCAATACAAAAGTAATATGTAATGCAAGTATTGAAGATCGGGTTCCACCTTTTATGCGTGGACAGGGAAAAGGCTGGATTACAGCAGAATATTCGATGCTACCTCGTGCAACAGCACAGCGTAATATTCGTGAATCTTCTAAGGGGAAAGTAAGTGGAAGAACAATGGAAATACAACGACTGATTGGTCGTGCACTACGGTCCGTAGTTAATTTAAATAAAATTGGTGAAAGAACCATATGGGTCGATTGTGATGTCATCCAAGCTGATGGTGGAACTAGAACAGCTTCCATTACAGGTGCGTATGTTGCAGTTGTACTTGCTCTTGGAAAATTATTAGAGAAAAAATCGATTTCCAAAATGCCTGTAACTGATTATCTTGCAGCTATTTCTGTTGGTGTTTTACCGGGTGGTACGGAAATTCTGGATTTAAATTATGAAGAAGATTTCAAGGCTCTTGTTGATATGAATATCGTAATGACAGGTGCCGGCGAATTTGTCGAAATTCAGGGTACTGGAGAGGAAGCAACTTTTTCTCATAACCAGCTGCAGAATATGTTGAAGCTTGCTAATGAAGGGATACAACAGATTATAGAAACCCAAAAAGAAATGATAGGTGAACTTGCAAACCGAATTGGAGAAACAAACCCTGTCTAATAGGAGAATATTGATGAATCAAATAATTATTGCTACAAAAAACAAAGGGAAAGCAAATGAATTTAAAGCGTTTTTTTCCAAATATGAGATAGAAGCTGTTTCATTATTGGATTTGAACAAGGAACTTCCAGATGTGGAAGAAACAGGTTCCACTTTTGAAGAGAATGCCGCATTAAAAGCAGAACAAATTGCAACATTGTTAAACACTCCTGTGCTTGCCGATGATTCTGGTTTGATCATTGATGCGTTGCATGGTCGCCCTGGTTTATTTTCAGCAAGATATGCAGGAGAGCCTAAAAATGATCAAGCAAATATCGACAAAGTACTACAAGAACTGAAAGATATTCCTCTGGAAAAAAGATCTGCAAGATTTATATGTGTTCTGGCCATTGCAATACCAGGTGAAGATACTGTTTTTCGCACTGGTTTTTGTGAAGGACAAATTACTACTGTACCAAAAGGTAGAAATGGATTTGGTTATGATCCGATTTTTATCCCGGAAAACTTTGATGTAACCATGGCAGAATTAACACCAAAAGTAAAAAACGAAATCAGTCATCGAAAAAATGCGATTAGCCAATTGGAAAAATGGATACATAATTTATAGGAACGGAAAAAGTTTTTGGAGGTGGTAAAATGTCAAAAGTACTCATTTTAAGTGATAGTCATGGTTTAATGGAGGAAGTTTCTGCCATTAAAGAACGTCATCAAATAAAGTCAATGATTCATTGTGGTGATTCAGAACTCGATTTGGATGCACAAGAATTGGAGGGCTTCTATAAAGTTGCAGGAAATTGTGATTTTGATACTAGGTATCCAGATGAACAAACGATTAAGCTTGATGGGATCACTTTTTATATTACGCATGGTCATCTTCACAACGTAAAATTGAATTTGATGGGACTGTCGTACCGTGCTGAAGAAGAACAGGCACAAGTCATATGTTTTGGTCATACTCATATCGCAGGAGCTGAACAAGTGGATAAGCAGCTTTTTATTAATCCGGGAAGTATTCGGCAACCGCGAAACAGGACTGAAAAAACATATGCAATAATGGAATGGGATACCCCTGCTTCTATTACGGTAAAATTCTATACGGTAACTGGTGAAAGAGTGGATGATCTCACATATAATGCCTCATTATAGGCTTTTAAGTGTTTGTCAGGAAAAATAAAAATGGTTCCTGACAAACACTTCATATAAAAAATTTAAAAATCTGTTGACAAAGATACATATAATGCCTATAATAATTCTTGTCCGCTAATTTTGGGTTTGTCATTTTTTACATATAATGAATACATTGGATTGCTTTGTTATTTCAACTAGTTAGCGTTTTTAATAATTAAATAACCTTACATACATCATGCGGGTGTAGTTTAGTGGTAAAACCTCAGCCTTCCAAGCTGATGATGAGGGTTCGATTCCCTTCACCCGCTCCAAAAACATGTCCCAGTAGCTCAGCTGGATAGAGCAACAGCCTTCTAAGCTGTGGGTCGCAGGTTCGAATCCTGCCTGGGACATTCTAACAAAGAGAAACCTAAGGATACATACTAGGTTTCTTTTTTTTCATAGTTAGGATACTATTGAATAATAAATTCAATTGATTCAGATTTTCACGACACGAACAACCTATATCGCTACTATGTTTTATTTATTTAATTTCGGGTATTTATACATATTAAAGAATTTGAGCAATTATAGTTCCTAGGAAAGAGGTGAATAGATGGAGTCGAAATCTGAAAAAATCATACTTTTTCCCGGATTAAAGAAAACGCTTGAAGAAGAAAGTTTAAAAGCGCTGCAGGAAAAAAGGTATGAGGAAGCTTTGGGAAAACTGAATCAACTAATAAGCTACCATGAACACAGCCATGAAATAATTATCGGTAAACTTATTTGCTTAATGGAATTGGGCAGACATGAAGAAGCACAGGATCTCTGTGAAGATCTCCTTCACCATAAAGATGAAAATTATTTCCATTACGTACATATTTATTTAACCATCTTGTTTCAAACAAGCCAATATAGTCTCTTAATGGAGCAGGTGGAATCTGAGTTTGAGAAAAACAATGTTCCTGAACTATTGCATGAACAATTTAAACAGCTCTATGATATGAGTGAAAAAATGAAGCTGGATTTTATGATTGAAGAATCAAGTTCGATCATTGATGAATTGTTTGCCGCAGTGAATCAGGATAATCATATAGAACAGTGGCGTGTGGTTGAACAACTTAGAAATATGAAGGCCCAGCCAGTGAATCAAGTTTTGTCCTTGTTGACGAATGAGCATGTTCATCCAGTTATAAAAACAGCAATCCTTGCCTGGATGAAGGATAAGCATATTTCTGATGAAGTGGAAATACATAAATTCAGTACTAGTATGACTGTCATACCATTCGACATTCCATATATAAAAGTAAATGAAATATATAAGCAAATTCTACTAGTGATACTGGATGTCGAGCAGGATAACCCAACATTATTCCAATTACTTGAACAACTGCTCTATCGGTATGTTTACGTGATTTATCCATTTATGCCTTCGACTGAAGATATTGTGGACATTGCAGCAGCAATTAAAAATATAGGAAATCAATATTTACATATACAGACAACTGAAAATGATATATCAAGTGCGAAAGTTCAACACTATATGAAAGAAATAAGAATGTGTGACTCCTTATACTTGAGTATCATTGAGGACTAGCCTTGTAGAAGCAGTAAATGCTTGAAACGCAAACAAATTATGTTATAATGAGATGGTTGCAATTTTGATAACATATCATTCAAGCATGAACCGTTAAAAATGAATCGAAACAATAGATTTTGGAGGGAATTTTTATGACAGCAAAATGGGAAAAGCAAGAAGGTAATAAAGGTTTATTAACATTTGAAGTAACATCTGAAGAATTTGACACGGCATTGGATCAAGCATTTAAGAAAGTTGCCAAGGATGTTCAAATCCCTGGTTTCCGTAAAGGGAAAATTCCGCGTGGTATGTTTGAAAAACGTTTTGGTGTTGAATCTTTGTACCAGGATGCTGTAGATATTGTACTCCCGGCAGCTTATACAAAAGCAATTGATGAAACAGACATTTTCCCAATTGCACAACCAGAAGTGGATATTGAGCAAATTGAAAAAGGAAAAGATCTTGTTTTCACAGCTACAGTTGAAGTGAAACCGGAAGTAACTTTAGGTGATTACAAAGGCCTTGAAGTGGAAGAACAATCCGTAGAAGTAACTGATGAAGATGTAACAAATGAAATTGAACAACTGCGTGAACGTCATGCAGAACTTGTTGTTAAAGAAGAAGGCAAAGTTGAAAATGGTGATACAGTAGTAATCGACTTTGAAGGTTTCCTTGATGGCGAAGCATTTGATGGTGGAAAAGGTGAGAACCACACATTGGAAATCGGATCAGGCCAATTTATCCCTGGTTTTGAAGAAGAATTAATTGGAAAAGAAGCAGGAGAAGATACTGAAGTTGAAGTCACTTTCCCTGAAGATTACCATGCTGAAGATCTGGCAGGTAAAAAAGCAGTATTCAAGGTTAAAATCCATGAATTAAAATCAAAAGAACTTCCTGAACTTGATGATGAGTTTGCTAAAGATGTAGACGAAGAAGTTGAGTCACTTGAAGATTTGAAGAAGAAAAAGAAAGAAGAGTTGGAAGCACAGAAAAAACAAAATGCTGAAAATGAGAAACGTGAAGTATTAATTCAAAAAGCTTCCGATAACACGCAAGTTGAAGTTCCAGACGCGATGGTAGATACAGAACTTGAGCAAATGATTCGTGAATTTGAACAACAATTGCAAGCGCAAGGTATGACGATGGAAATGTATTCTCAGTTCTCTGGTCAAGATGAGAGTGCTTTGAAAGAACAAATGAGAGAAGATGCAGCAAAACGTGTTAAAACGAATCTTACTTTAGAAGCTATCGTAGCAGCAGAAAATCTGGAAGCATCTGAAGAAGATGTTAAAGCAGAACTTGAAAAAATGGCATCTATGTATGGTGCAGAAGTTGACCAGCTTGTTCAAATGCTTGGTGGCAACACAGATACAATTAAAAATGATTTGAAAATGAGAACTGCAATTGATTTCCTCGCTGAAAACAGCAAAACAGTCTAAATTAGTCAGCATTCATAGATGATTTACATTGCAAGGTGCGATTTATGTCGCATCTTGTTTTGCTTTTTCTTCCGCATAAACTGCTAGACCTAATTTTGTGCAACTTACATAAAGTGTGGGATAAAAGTGGATGAAGTTTACTTTTTATAGAAATAATGCAATTAATTTGCTGTACCATTCATATAGTAACTATAAGACTTTTAAAAGTTATAAGTTGACATTTCGATTTAATTATCCATAATGGAAACAACAACCAATTTCATTTGTATTTAATACGATGGAGATGGGTTAAGGTATATTGTTTTGTTTTTTAATTTTTATCTGATATGATGACTATAAAAGTTGAATGTTGATATTAATCAGCACGTTTAGGGGTGAGATGTTATGTTTAAGTTTAATGAAGAAAAAGGTCAACTGAAATGTTCATTTTGTGGAAAGAGTCAAGAACAAGTACGTAAGTTAGTAGCCGGTCCTGGCGTTTATATATGTGATGAATGTATTGAACTTTGCACAGAAATTGTCGAGGAAGAATTAGGAACAGAAGAAGAAATGGAAATGAATGAAATTCCAAAGCCAAAAGATATCTGTGACATTCTTGATGATTATGTGATTGGCCAGGATAAAGCTAAGAAGAATATGTCTGTAGCGGTATATAACCACTATAAACGTGTTAATTCAACAAAGAGTACAGATGACGTTGAGATATCAAAAAGTAACATTGCTATGATTGGACCAACAGGTAGTGGTAAAACGTTGTTGGCTCAAACATTGGCCCGTATTATTAATGTACCTTTTGCTATGGCAGATGCAACATCATTAACAGAAGCTGGTTATGTAGGTGAAGATGTTGAGAATATTCTTCTGAAATTGATTCAATCAGCAGATTATGATGTTGAAAAAGCCGAAAAAGGGATAATTTATATCGATGAAATTGATAAGGTTGCCCGTAAATCGGAAAATCCATCAATTACTCGTGATGTATCCGGTGAAGGTGTACAACAGGCATTGTTGAAAATTCTTGAAGGTACGGTAGCAAGTGTTCCACCACAGGGGGGCCGCAAGCATCCACACCAGGAATTTATTCAAATTGATACAACTAATATTTTATTTATTGTTGGTGGTGCGTTTGACGGAATCGACCAGGTTATCAAACGTCGTCTTGGTAAAAAGGTAATTGGTTTTGGTTCAAACGAAAAGCAGGAAGATTTAGACATGGGTCAATTACTTTCAAAAGTATTACCTGAAGATCTTCTCCGTTATGGTTTGATTCCAGAATTCATTGGACGTATCCCTGTAATCGGAAGTTTGACTCCATTAGATGAAGAGGCTCTAATTCAAATTTTGACTAAACCAAAAAATGCGCTTGTAAAACAATACGAAAAATTATTCGAAATGGATAATGTTGAATTGGAATTTGAAGAGGATGCATTAGTTGAAATTGCCAAAAAAGCAATTGAACGTAAAACAGGTGCCCGTGGACTGCGTTCTATAATCGAAGGCATCGTACTAGAAGTCATGTTTGATCTTCCGTCTAGAGAAGACGTAAAAAAATGTGTGATTACAAAAGAAACAGTTACAGAGGAAGATGGTAGTCCTAAACTGATTTTCCATGATGGAACGGTTAAAAGAGGAAATGAAACACTTCCTAAAGAAAGTGCATAATCATTGGTTTTGAGACTGACTGGGGCAACTTCTTCTTTAATTAAGAATTGCCCGCAGTCAGTCTCTTTTTTTGTTTATAAAAGCCGGTAATGGTAATACTAACGAAGAAAAGTAGCACCTTAAAGAAAAGAAATAGTTTTACAAATGGAAATATATTCTTTAAACTTAAGTGATACATAATAGCAATTATTTTTGATTACATACAAATTTGGAGGTACAAATTATGAGTAAAGAGACAATACAAATCCCCCTCCTCCCTTTGCGTGGACTACTGGTGTTTCCGTCAATGGTTCTTCATTTGGATGTAGGTAGAGATAAATCCGTAGCTGCACTTGAAAAAGCAATGATGGATGATCAAAGGATATTTTTGGCGGCACAGAAAAAAGTCAGTCTGGATGACCCGGAACCAAAGGATATCTATAATATTGGAACATTGGCAACCGTAAAACAAATGCTGAAATTGCCAAATGGGACAATTAGAGTCCTTGTTGAAGGGTTACATCGTGGTGAGATTCAACAATTCCTTGATTCTGATGATGAATTTATGGTGGAAATAAAAGCAATGGATGATATTCATGGGGAAAAACATGAAGAAGAAGCATTAATGCGTTCTTTACTTGGTCAATTTAAACAGTACACAAAACTATCCAGAAAAATCACCCAAGAAACATATGAAACGGTGGAAGATATTGAAGAACCTAGTCGGTTGGCTGATATTATTTCCTCACATCTAACACTCAAAGTGAAAGACAAACAAGAGGTTTTAGAGTTAGTTAATGTGACAGAAAGAATTAAACATCTTATTAAAATAATTTCCAACGAAAAAAAAGTGCTGGACTTGGAAAAGAAAATTGGCCAGCGTGTAAAGACATCGATGGAAAAGACACAGAAGGAATATTATCTGCGTGAACAGTTAAAAGCGATCCAGAAAGAACTTGGTGAAAGAGATGGTAAATCCAGTGAAGTGGAGCAGTTGCGGGAGAAGATTGAAGAATCCGATATGCCGGAACATATTATGGAGGTCGCTCTTAAAGAGTTGGGCAGATATGAGAAAGTTCCACAATCATCAGCTGAAAGCTCTGTTATCCGAAACTATCTCGATTGGCTGATTGTACTACCATGGACAAAAAAGACACAAGATACAATCAAAATTAATCGCGCTGAAAAAATATTGAATGAAGATCATTATGGGTTAGAAAAGGTGAAAGAGCGCATTTTAGAATATCTTGCTGTTCAGAAATTAACAAACACGATAAAAGGCCCAATTCTATGTCTTGTAGGCCCTCCTGGAGTGGGGAAAACATCTTTGGCGAAATCGATTGCCCGTTCCATTGATCGTAATTTCGTAAGGATTTCACTTGGTGGAGTAAGGGATGAAGCTGAGATAAGAGGACACCGCAGAACTTATATAGGTGCCATGCCAGGAAGAATCGTACAAGGAATGAAAAAAGCAGGAACCATTAATCCTGTCTTTCTTCTCGATGAAATTGATAAAATGTCCAATGATTTCCGTGGTGACCCTTCTTCGGCAATGCTTGAAGTTTTGGATCCGGAACAAAACAGTACCTTTAGTGATCATTTTATAGAAGAAAACTATGACTTATCCAATGTGCTTTTCATTGCAACCGCCAACAATGTAAACAGTATCCCTGGACCTTTATTAGATCGCATGGAACTTATTTCGATTGCTGGTTATACGGAAGTAGAAAAGCTTCATATTGCCAAACAACACCTGTTTCCAAAGCAATTAAAAGAAAATGGTTTGTCCAAGGGAACGATGCAAATACGAGAAGGTGCTTTACTTAAGTTGATTCGCACCTATACACGGGAAGCTGGAGTACGTAGTCTGGAGAGACAATTAGCTAAATTATGCCGTAAAGCTGCGAAAATCATAATATCTAAAGATAAAGAGAAAGTAGTTGTTACAGAGAAAAGCATCGAGGATCTACTTGGCAAACCGGTATACAGCTATGGACTTATGGAACTGGAAGATCAGGTGGGAGCAGCCACAGGATTGGCATATACTTCTGCCGGTGGAGATATACTCTCTATTGAGGTTAGCCACTACCCGGGTAAAGGGAAACTAACACTAACGGGACAATTAGGGGATGTTATGCAGGAATCTGCTCAAGCGGCATTCAGCTATGTTCGTTCTCGAACGAACGAATTTAATATTGAATCTAATTTTTATGAGAAGTATGATATTCACATCCATGTACCAGCAGGGGCTACGCCGAAAGATGGTCCATCAGCTGGTATTACAATAGCTACAGCACTTGTATCTTCATTAACAGGAAGAGCAATAAAAAAAGAAGTAGGTATGACCGGTGAGATAACATTGCGGGGACGTGTACTGCCGATTGGCGGATTAAAGGAAAAATCTTTAAGCGCACACCGAGCTGGACTGACTACGTTGATCATTCCTGAAGAAAATGAAAAAGATATAGAAAATATACCGGAAAGCGTGCGAAACGAATTGACATTTATACCAGTGAACCATCTTGATCAAGTTCTAAAGCATGCATTAGTGGAGGAAAAAAATGAAAGTAACAAAAGCTGAAATAGTAATTAGTGCGGTAAGTCAGAAGCAATATCCTGGGGACATGTTACCCGAAATTGCATTGGCAGGCCGTTCAAACGTGGGGAAATCTTCGTTTATCAATAAATTGATCAACCGTAAAAATTTAGCTCGTACATCTTCAAAGCCAGGGAAGACACAAACATTAAATTTCTACCGAATAAACGATGTTTTTTATTTTGTTGACGTTCCTGGATATGGGTACGCAAAGGTTTCCAAATCGGAAAAAGAAAAATGGGGACCAATGATGGAGGAATACTTTCAGACAAGGAATACGCTGAAAGCAGTTCTTCTTATTACCGATCTTCGACATGAACCAACGAAAGATGATTTACGGATGTATGATTTTCTTAAATTTAATGATCTTGAAGTAATTATAGTAGGGACGAAATTAGATAAAGTTCCTAAAAGTAAACGGGCACAGCATATAAAACGGACAAAGCAAACATTCCAAGTTGCCCCTGAGGATATCGTGATTCCTTTCTCCTCTGAAACAGGAGAAGGAAAAGAAGAGTCATGGTCAATTATTACGAAATATCTAAAAAGCTGATAAAAAGCTCCCTATTCGAGAACAGTTCTCGGCATAGGGAGCTTTTTTATTGCTTTTTCATCAGATAAAAACCAATAACGATAAGGACAATCGGCCAAAATCTCTCTAATAAATCAATAATACTGTATATCCAGTCAAAGTATGCTGGTAGATTGATAGAAAAAATGAACAGAACGGCCAATAGAATGAGAAGAAGACCTGGTAACAATCCTTTCTTTGTTTTTGCATAACGAACAATAAAAGCAATACCGATGATCAGTAAAATGACGCCCCAATGATCAATCCAAAAGGAATAATGCTGCACACCATGCAAATGAATACCTAATCCAAGTACAATGGTTCCGACGAACAAGTTCTGATATGTTTTTGATGTATAACTATGTATTAGCAGTGCAAGACCTATTATGATCAGCAATGTCTGCCATGAATAAAAGTTTGTTAGAATGGGTATTTTCATTTCCCTTAGAAGAAAATAGATACCAATTCCAATCAATAAATATGCTAGTAAAGAATTTGTTTTTTTCACCTTACGAAATTCCCTCCGATTTGAGTCGATTTCTTGATAACATGATTACAGTATGATAAAGTACATTCGAACTTATTATTATACATTTTATACTAACATATTGTTTCAGATTCTGTTCACATTTTGGGGAAATGAGTATAGGAATCCGTGTTATACTATAAACTAGGTAATTAATTATAGAATTTATATTGAATTTATCCGTAAATTATTTTGGGGGTAGAAAAGTGCATATTTTAAAAGTCGGATTCAATTACAAAACAGCCCCTGTAGAAATAAGGGAGAAGCTCACATTTTCAGAAGACTCACTTCATGAAGCAATGAATGAACTTAAAAGTCAGAAAAGCATTTTAGAAAATGTGATAGTTTCCACTTGCAATCGTACGGAAATCTACGCAGTGGTTGATCAATTACACACAGGTCGTTTTTATATCAAACAATTTTTAGCGGATTGGTTTGATATAGATAAAGAGGAATTTTCCTCCTATTTACGTATTACAGAAGACGATGGTGCGATGGAACACCTTTTCCGTGTATCTACTGGACTAGACTCAATGGTGCTTGGCGAAACACAAATACTTGGCCAAGTAAAACAGGCATTCCTGACTTCTCAGGAAATGAAAACGACCGGTACCATTTTTAATGAACTATTCAAGCAGGCAATTACTTTTGGTAAGCGTGCCCATAAAGATACAGCAATTGGTGAGCATGCAGTATCCATCAGTTATGCGGCAGTAGAATTAGCAAAGAAAATTTTCGGTGATCTTCAGAATAAACACGTAGTAATTCTTGGTGCAGGTAAAATGGGAGAGCTCGCAGCCAAAAACCTCCAAGGTTCAGGTGTCACTAAAATTACTGTTATTAATCGAACAATGAAAAAGGCAGAAGAATTGGCAGAGAAATTTGATGCAACTCCAGAAAGCATGGATAATCTAATGCATGTTATCCAGGAAGCTGATATCCTTATCAGTTCAACTGGTTCGGATTCCGTTGTTCTGAGAAAGGACATGCTCGAGCCCGTTCAAAAAAAACGTAAAGGAAAGGCATTATTCCTCGTGGATATTGCAGTGCCTAGAGATATCGATTCTGAGATTAGTAACTTAGATAATGTTTTTCTATATGATATTGATAATCTAAAAAATATTGTCGACGATAATCTGGAATCAAGAAAGGCAGCTGCTGCGCAAATCGAATTAATGATGGAAGAGGAAATTGT
The DNA here is from genome assembly GCF_042650085.1 of Oceanobacillus longus. Taxonomy (NCBI): domain Bacteria; kingdom Bacillati; phylum Bacillota; class Bacilli; order Caryophanales; family Bacillaceae; genus Oceanobacillus; species Oceanobacillus longus. The sequence continues at coordinate 444,705 of NZ_JBHSAO010000001.1, forward strand.
CCTATTTAAGGAATGGATGAAAACGCTCGGTGTCGTTCCAGTCATTTCCGCTCTACGTCAAAAAGCAATGTCGATCCAGGCAGAAACAATGAAAAGTATTGAAAGAAAGATACCTGATATGACCGCTCGTGAGAAAAAAGTACTAAATAAGCATACGAAAAGTATTATCAACCAGTTATTGAAAGAACCTGTTACGCAGGCAAAAGAGCTTGCAGGTAATGAAAAGGCAGATGAATCACTGCAACTTTTCATTGATATTTTCGGTATAGAAGAGGAAGTAAAAGCCGAATTTGAAAAACAGGCAAAAAAAAATGACACAATGAAGACTTTGTCAAAAGATGATAAGTCCTCCTTTCCTTTGATTGAAAAAATCACTACAGCTTAATCGAGAAAGGAAAACATAATGATTGAAATGAAGTGGCTCTACGAAATTAGCCTGGTTATATATGGCTTCAGTTTGATCGGGTATTTTATAGATTTTATTCATAACAACCGGAAGGCAAACAGGTTTGCTTTCTGGTTGCTTAGTATGGTTTTGATTATTCAAACGGTTTTTTTCTTTTTTGAAGTGTTCATTGAGAAGAACTTCCCTGTAGCGACAGTCGTGGATAGTTTACTTTTGTATTCATGGGTACTCATTATTTTTTCATTAATTATCAATAAATTGTTTCCTGTGCGTTTTATTATATTCTTTATTAATGTATTTGGATTCTTTATTCTATTAATGTATGTTGCAGCTAGTGCTGCTAATCGTTTTCCTAATGAAGCAATACAGTTCGTAAACGAAATCCTGGTTGCACATATTACCCTTGCAATCATATCTTATGGTTTTTTTACAATTGCATTTCTTTTTTCCATTATGTATTTGGTTCAATATCATTTGTTAAAAAAGAAAAAAGGGTTAAAATGGATGTGGCGCCTAGGTGATTTAAAGGAACTGGATAACTATAGTTTTAAAGCGGTATCTATAGGGGTACCATTATTATTAATAGCTATTATTTTAGGTTTGGTCTGGGCCTATGTTTCCTCATCCGCATTTTATTGGTTTGATAGTAAGACCATTGGTTCGATTGTTGTGCTGATGGTGTATATTGTTTATTTGATTTTACGGATTGTTAAGGGGTATGAGGGTAAATTTCTCTCCTCTTACAACACCATTGCATTTTTAATTTTGCTGATTAATTTCTTTTTATTCAGCTCGTTATCGAGTTTTCACTTTTAGGAGGATTATATATGCGTAAGATTGTAGTAGGTACTAGAAAAAGTAATTTAGCATTAACTCAAACAGAATGGGTAATTAACCAGCTCAAAGAGGCAGGGGTTAAAAATGAATTTGAAATAAAGAAAATCGTGACGAAAGGGGATCGAATTCTTGATGTTACATTATCAAAAGTAGGCGGTAAAGGTCTTTTTGTAAAAGAGATTGAGCAGGCTATGTATGATAAAGAGATTGACTTTGCTGTACATAGTATGAAAGATATGCCTTCTGAGATGCCACCAGGGCTCATAATTTCTTCCATTCCGATAAGGGAAGATCACCGTGATGCATATATCGCAAACAATAACGTAAAGCTTGCGGACTTACCAAAAGGAGCAATCGTGGGTACGAGCAGTTTACGGCGGGCTGCCCAAATTCTTTCAGAACGCCCTGATGTAGAGATTAAGTGGATCCGCGGCAATATCGAAACGCGAATTCGCAAATTACAGGAAGAAGGCTATGATGCAATCATTCTTGCTGTGTCGGGACTTAAACGTGTTGGGTTGAGTGAAGAATTAATTACGGAATACTTGGAGCCAGAAATATGTGTTCCAGCAGTCGGGCAGGGAGCCTTAGCGATTGAGAGCCGTGAAGATGACGAAGAAATTCGTGGAATTTTAGAAAAGATCAATGATGACTTAACCACACGAACAGTTACAGCAGAAAGAACATTTCTGAATTTACTTGAAGGTGGATGCCAAGTACCAATTGGCGGATATGCTTACCTTGAAGAGAATGATATTGTCCTGACTGCGTTAGTTGGTACTCCTGATGGAAAAACAATCCTAAAAGAAGAGGTACGAGGAAGTGATCCGAAAGCAGTTGGAAAAGAAGCGGCAGACTCTCTGATTAAGCAAGGTGCCAAGGAGATTGTGGATAAGGTAAAAGAGGAGCTAGACAAGTAATGGAACAATCATTGCATGGATACAAAATTCTTATAACAAGGGAAGCGAAGCAGGCAAAAGATCTTGCCGAAAAAGTTATAGCGCTTGATGGTATACCTGTTCAGGTTCCAATACTTAGAATTTCGTGTAAAGATGCAAAAGAAAATCAACAAATATTCTCCAAAATCCAAACCTATAAATGGATTTTTTTCACGAGTGCAAATGGGGTCGATTGTTTCTTTCGACTTACTGAAAAATACCATGTGCATCATCTTAGAAAACATAAATTTGCGACTGTTGGTCATAAAACGGAGAAAGTATTAAATGAGTATGGATATCAATCCTCGTTTATTCCTTCCATCTATAATGCAGAGATCATGGCTGAGGAATTTTTAAATGGATTTAGTGAGGAAGGACCAGCCCTATTAATCCGTGGCAATCGCTCAAGAGATGTTCTTCCTGTGGAATTTTCCAAACAACAGCTAGCCTTTGATTCCATGGAAGTTTATGAGACAGCTGTAAATTATGATGCAAAAGAAAAACTCAATCAAATCCTATCAGAGGACGAAATTGATTTTATTACTTTCACTAGCCCATCCACCGTAGAGGCCTTTGTGGAATTGGCTGAGGCGATTCCTCGGAAGAAGATTGTTTGCATCGGGACAACAACGAAACAACGAGCAGAAGAGCTTGGATTTTCCACGCTCCTTACTCCAGAAGAGTTTACAACAGAAGAAATGCTTTTATCTATAAGTAAATACATAAACAGAAAGGAACGATAACATGTCTGAATCAACTAATTTTAAGCGTCATCGCCGTTTACGTTCATCACTAGCTATGCGTTCCATGGTACGGGAAACACATTTGCGCGCAGAAGATTTTATCTATCCGATGTTTGTCGTTGAAGGAGAAAATGTAAAAAATGAGGTTCCTTCGATGCCCGGTGTATATCAACTTTCCTTTGATTTATTGTTAGATGAGGTAAGAGAAGTATACGAACTAGGAATCAGATCGGTTATATTCTTTGGTGTCATCTTAGATAAAGACGAAATTGGTACAGGAGCGTTTGCTGAGGACGGTATTATTCAAGAGGCAACTCGTTTAGTTAAAAATGAATTCCCTGAATTACTCGTAGTTGCTGATACATGCCTATGTGAATACACCTCACACGGTCACTGTGGCGTTATTCATAACCATGATGTAGATAATGACGAATCATTAAAGTTACTAGCCAAAACGGCTGTATCACAAGCTAAAGCGGGAGCAGATATTATCGCTCCCTCCAATATGATGGACGGTTTTGTCGCTGTCATTCGTAATGCGCTAGATGAGGCTGGATTTTCACATATTCCAATTATGTCTTATGCTGTAAAATATGCTTCCGCTTTTTACGGTCCTTTTCGTGATGCTGCAGATAGTACGCCACAGTTTGGGGACCGGAAAACCTATCAAATGGACCCAGCTAATCGCCTAGAAGCGCTAAGAGAAGCTGAATCAGATGTTGCTGAAGGAGCAGACTTTCTTATCGTAAAACCAGCAATGTCTTATCTTGATATTGTCAGAGAAGTTCGCGACAACTTTAATGTACCAGTAGTCGCGTATAATGTAAGTGGTGAATATGCCATGGTTAAAGCTGCCGCCCAAAACGGCTGGATTGATGAAAAAGCACTTGTGATGGAAAAACTCACCTCCATGAAACGTGCTGGAGCAGATTTGATTATATCCTACTATGCAAAAGATGTTGCTAATTGGCTGAAAGAAAACGAATAAGGGGTGCTAAACTTGAAAAATTTTACTAATTCAATAGATGCATATAAAGAAGCGGTAGATTTAATGCCAGGAGGAGTTAATTCACCGGTACGAGCATTTAAATCCGTTGGAATGTCACCTGTTTTCATGGAGTCTGGAAAGGGTTCAAAAATATATGATATCGACGGTAACGAATATATTGATTACGTATTGAGTTGGGGTCCACTGATTTTAGGTCATTCGGATGATCGTGTAGTACAAAAACTTAAAGCAATTGTAGAAAAAGGTACAAGCTTTGGAGCACCTACGAAACTTGAAAACGAACTTGCTCAGCTTGTAATTGATCGGGTACCTTCGATTGAAATGGTTCGTATGGTTAATTCCGGCACAGAGGCGACGATGAGTGCGATCCGTCTTGCTAGGGGCTATACAGGAAAAGACCTTATCTTAAAATTCGAGGGAAGCTATCATGGACACGGTGATTCATTACTAATTAAGGCTGGTTCTGGTGTCGCTACACTTGGCTTACCGGATAGCCCGGGAGTACCGAAATCCATTGCAAGTAATACCATTACCGTACCTTATAATGATTTGGCAAGTTTAAAAGTTGCTTTTGAAACTTATGGTGAAAATATTGCAGCAGTTATAACGGAACCTGTTTGCGGAAATATGGGTGTTGTACCCCCACAACCTGACTTTTTGAAAGAATTAAGAAAAATCACTGAAGATAATGGAACACTTCTCATTTTTGACGAAGTAATGACAGGTTTCCGTGTTGGTTATAACTGTGCTCAAGGGTATTTTGATATTACACCAGATTTAACGTGTCTTGGGAAAGTTATCGGTGGTGGACTTCCGGTTGGTGCTTATGGTGGGAAGCGTGAAATCATGGAACAAGTGGCACCATCGGGTCCAATCTACCAGGCTGGAACTCTTTCCGGTAATCCGCTAGCAATGACTGCTGGCTTTGAAACCTTATCAGCTTTGACACCAGAATCATACGAAGCAATAAATAAAAAAGTAGATCACCTTGTCGATGGATTCCGTGCTGCCGCAGCGGAATATAGTATTCCATTGCAAATTAACCGTGCAGGGTCAATGGTTGGCGTGTTTTTTACAAATGAAGAAGTAGTCAACTTTGAAAGTGCGAAAACATCAAACCTAGATTACTTTGCACAATATTACCGGACCATGATGGAAGAAGGCGTCTTTCTTCCACCATCGCAATTTGAAGGTTTATTCCTTTCAACAGCACATACCGATGAAGATATAGCTAAGACAATACAAGCAATTCGCACAGCATTCTCTAAAATAGAGAAATAAATACGAATACCTAGCATCCCTCCAAAAGGCGAATCTAGCCACATCATGAGCGAATGCGACTAAAAGCTATTCCATTACTGAAGTACCATCTATTAAGGTGGCACTCAGTAAGGAATAGCTTTTTTCATGCATATCCTCAAGGAACAGGTCATATAGATTATAAAGACATATCGGCATATGGATATATGTTGAAAGGAGGAGGTTTTTTGGCAGGCGATTCCAAGACATTTACCTTTGAACTACAGGAGTCTCTATTTTTTGAAAAGGGACAGGAAGTTGCGGAAATGAGGGGAATTTCTTTAGAACCCGAGATATCGATTCAGCCCTATGATGAATATATCTCAATAAGAGGTATTATTGAATTGCGTGGAGAGTATGAAAAGATTAATTCTAGTGATTCGGAAGATGAATTAATTGATTTTGAAGATTTCCAAGCAAAACGTTATGTGGAAAAAGTTATAGAAGAAAATGGGGTCACTATGTTTTCTCATCGTTTTCCAGTAGAGATTTCAGTTCCACCATACCGTGTTGCTGATCTGGATGAAGTTACAGTCAATATTGAATCCTTTGACTACGAAATTCCAGAATCCAGCCAATTGAAGCTGTATGCATCAATCGAAATCCACGGGATCAACAGTGATGCAGAGAAACCACGGGAGGAAAAAGAAGAAGGAAATACAGAAGAAGTAACAGAAGAAGAAAATACAGAAGAGGTAATGGAAGAATTTGTGAATGATGAGGAAAATTCGTTTGAATTTGAAATCAGGAAACAGAAGGAAGATGTGGAAGAGACAGAAGAAGACGTTGAAGCTACTGAGGTTATTGAAGAAGCGATTGCAATGGAAGATCCTGTTGAGTTAAGTGAGACGGAAGTTACACGTTCCTCAAATGAAGATCCAGATAGATGGAAGGTTAAATCACAGACCTTATCTGAGTTTTTTAATCAATTACCAGAAGAAAATGAGGCATCCAATGTAGAAGAGGAGGTACAGACAGATTCGGTATCGGATGAAACAGACGAATCAATAGAATCAAAAGATGATGATTATGAACAACTATCAGTGGAAGATGCCACTTACTTATCCGACATTTTTAGAAATACAGAGGAAGAAAGTTTCACAAAAATGAAACTTTGTATTGTTCAGGATCAGGATACAATTGAAACGATTGCCCAGCGTTTTTCAATTAGTCCTTTACAATTGATCAAACACAATGATCTGGAGGCTGATTTTGAAGTTCACGAAGGACAGTTATTATATATCCCTGCCAATAATTAGCAGGTTGTAATTCTACCCCTTGTTTATTCTAATTCAGGGGGTAAATTATTTTACAGGTGGTGAAGAAAAAATGCAGGAAATCATAAAAGAAGTCATGCAATCGTACCGGGTATACCCAACAGAAATAGAGGAAATAACAGAACGATTAGTTCGTATAAAGGATGGTCAACGTGATTATGCCTTGAAACGAAGTACGTTGACGAAGGAGAATATACCTGCCTGGCTAAGGGTATATCATATTGCGAACGAAAAAAAACTAGCGGAAATAGCACCTGTCTATGTAACGAGGGATGGGAAACTATATAAGGAAATGGATGAATCTTTTTTTTATCTTACGCCTTGGATTGAATCTCCCAATCGAGCTAATTTAAAAAACGAGATTGAAAATACGATGCAATATCTAGGCCACTTGCATGAAAAGACAAAGACATCACAGCGCATTTCCAAAGATACACTGACACAAAATTTCCTTACATATCAAACGCACTGCGCACAAGTCCCAACAGAACTGAATGCTATTGTTCGTCAATTTGAAGGTAACCGATATTTGTCACCATTTGAATTACTTGTTTGCACACAGTTTAGAGATATAGAATATGCGTCAAAAATGAATAATGATATTATACGTGAATTTCTTGATCCGTCTGATGAAGATTTAACATGGAATCAATGTTTATGTCATGGAAATCTTACACAAGACCACACATTGGGAAGGTATATCATTAATTGGGAAAATGCTCGTTACGATCATCCTGTAATGGATTTGGCAAATTATTTTAGCCATTTGACAGGTAATTATGATCAGCCGCAAAATAAGATAACCGAAGCATTTAAACTATATAAAAACCAAAATGATCTAAATGAGATAGAACTAAAGTTGCTAACGATATACTTACTTAATCCATCTTCTTATTTGACAACGATTCGTGAATACGTGAATAATACATCAAAAAAATCAATGGTAATTCAAATCAGAGAGTTGCAACAACAATACAGAAAACTTATTTTTGCATTGAATTGGAATAAATTCATGAAAGAAGAATATGAAACAATAGCCTTTGAGGATGCTGATCATTAAATCCATTCCAAATAAAACGCTATAAATAATCCGATTAACATTCCCAGCAATAGAATATCAAATGTTGTAGGAATAAATAATGTCCGTATCAGTTGAAAAATCATGATTGGTAATGTAATCCTTTCAAGAACAAAAAGGCAATGTCTTGCCCATGGTGGAAGCTTGTATCGGTAATAACGAGCCACTTCATTCACCCCCTTTAATTCAATATGTGTTCACATACTTCCTTTTTTCAATATACTATGTATAAACAAACCTGATATGTGCAATATGTATAATATTAATAGTTGACGATATCCGCACTTATCGCTAAAATAAGAGGCATACGAACAATTGAACTGATATGAAAAAGCGATGACAGGGAAGAGTACAGAGTAAACGCCTAAAAGAGAGGGAAATCAAGAGCTGAGAATTTCCCAGGCAGGTTGTTCTAGAAGGTCGCCCTCGATGCAGTTTCTTTGAAATTGGAGTAGAAGAAGCCGGAATTTGACCGTTATCAAATCTTGAGTGTGCAGACTTTTTTAGTTTGTAAACAAAGGTGGTACCACGGAAGCTAACCCTTTTCGTCCTTTATTTATAGGATGAAAAGGGTTTTTTTAGTTAGTTAAAATAGGAGGTATACGAATGAATGATCAAGAAAAAACTTCACTTCCATCAAAATACAATCCCCAGGAAGTGGAAAAAGGACGTTATCAGTTTTGGCTGGAGGGAAAATACTTTGAAGCAACCGGTAATCCGGAAAAAGAACCATTCTCCATTGTTATTCCACCACCGAATGTAACCGGGAAACTGCATTTAGGTCATGCATGGGATACCACGATGCAGGATACAATTTCTCGTATGAAACGAATGCAGGGATATGATGTATTATGGCTTCCGGGTATGGACCATGCAGGAATTGCAACACAGGCCAAAGTAGAAGCGAAATTAAAAGAACAGGGTACGAATCGTTATGAATTAGGTCGCGAGAAATTCCTTGAAACGGCATGGGAATGGAAAGAAGAGTACGCAGACTTTATTCGTTCCCAGTGGGAAAAAGTAGGACTTGGTCTCGATTATTCCCGTGAGCGATTTACCTTGGATGATGGCCTCTCAGATGCGGTTAAAGAAGTATTTGTTAAGTTATATGAAAAAGGGCTCATCTATCGTGGGGAGTACATCATTAATTGGGACCCCAAGACAAAAACTGCCTTGTCCGATATTGAAGTTATTTATGAGGAAGTCCAAGGTAAATTTTATCACATGCGTTATCCAATTAAAGACAGCGATGAAACAATTGAAATAGCAACTACGCGCCCAGAAACGATGCTCGGAGATACTGCGATTGCCGTTCATCCAAAAGATGAACGTTATAAGCACTTCGTAGGTAAGACGGTTATTCTGCCAATTATAGGTCGTGAAATAGAAATTGTTGCAGACGAGTATGTGGATATGGAACTCGGTTCAGGTGCTGTAAAAATTACACCTGCACATGATCCGAATGATTTTGAAGTAGGTAATCGGCACGAGTTGGAACGTGTACTCGTTATGAACGAAGACGGTTCAATGAATGAAAATGCTGGAAAATATAATGGACTCGATCGCTTTGAATGCCGTAAGCAAATTGTAAAAGATTTACAAGATATGGATGTGCTTTTTGAAATTGAAGAACGTGTCCATCAGGTAGGACATTCAGAAAGAAGCGGAGCGGTTGTCGAACCGTACCTTTCCACCCAATGGTTTGTAAAAATGGATCCCCTAGCAGAAGCTGCACTTGATTTGCAGCATGGGGAAGATAAAGTTAATTTCATACCGGAACGCTTTGAGAAAACGTATTTTAACTGGATGGACAATATCCGTGACTGGTGTATTTCACGTCAGTTATGGTGGGGGCATCGTATTCCTGCCTGGTATCACAAGGAAACAAAAGAAGTATATGTAGGTAAAGATGCACCAGCAGATATTGAGAATTGGGAGCAGGATGAGGATGTACTGGATACATGGTTCTCATCTGCGTTATGGCCCTTCTCTACAATGGGTTGGCCGGATAAGGAAGCAGAAGATTTTAAACGTTATTTCCCAACGGATGTGCTTGTAACAGGATATGATATCATTTTCTTCTGGGTTGCCCGTATGATATTTCAGTCAAAGGAGTTCACTGGTGAAAAACCATTTAAAGATGTATTGATGCACGGTCTGATTCGTGATGCAGAGGGACGAAAAATGAGTAAGTCACTTGGGAACGGTGTAGATCCTATGGATGTAATCGACAAGTACGGTGCAGATTCTTTACGTTATTTCCTACTGACTGGTTCAACACCCGGACAGGATTTGCGATTTAGCTGGGAAAAGGTAGAGTCTACATGGAACTTTGCTAATAAAGTTTGGAATGCTTCCCGCTTCTCATTGATGAATATGGAAGGCTTCACATATGAAGAGATAGATTTAACTGGAGAACTCTCTTTGGCAGATAAATGGATCCTGACTCGCTTGAATGAAACCATTGAACATGTAACTAAAAATACAAATAAATATGAGTTTGGTGAAGCAGGCCGCCATTTATACAATTTCATCTGGGATGAACTTTGCGACTGGTATATTGAAATGGCAAAACTTCCGCTATATGGAGAAGACGAGGCGAAAAAGAAAACAACGAGATCCGTCCTTGCTTATGTGCTCGATCAAACGATGCGTATGCTTCACCCATACATGCCTTTTATAACGGAGGAAATTTGGCAGCAACTTCCACACGTTGGTACGTCCATTACAGTAGCAAAATGGCCGGAAGTACGCGCTGAATTCCATGATATTACTGCTTCAGAGGAAATGAAACGTTTAGTTTCTATTATCAAATCGGTTCGTAATAGCCGTGCAGAGGTGGATACACCAATGTCGAAACAGATAAAGATGCTGATTCAGGCAGAGAATGAGACGATTGTTCGTGAGCTTGAAGGTAATCGGGAGTATTTAGAACGCTTCTGTAATCCTAGTGAATTAATGATTGCTGAAAAATTGGAAGTACCTGAAAAAGCAATGTCTGCGGTTGTAACCGGTGCAGAAATCTTCCTTCCACTTGAAGGACTGATTGATTTTGATAAAGAAATTACACGTTTAGAGAAAGAATTGACAAAGTGGACAAAAGAAGTGGAACGCGTTCAGAAGAAGCTTTCTAATCAAGGTTTTATCAGCAAAGCACCAGAATCTGTTGTTGATGATGAAAAACGAAAAGAGCAGGATTACATCGATAAGCAAGCTAAAGTGAAAGTACGTTTGGATGAATTAAAAGGATAAAATATACAGTCTGCTCTCTATAAGTTTGTTACTTTTGCTACAAAAGAGAAAAACTGTACCATCTTTTATGTCAATTGCTAGGATTAAATGTAGCAATACTTACGAGAGACAAATGGAAAGGCGGAAATCCTGATTGGGATTTCCGCCTTTCTACAATAAATTTTTTTTAATATGAGAAATATATTTCTCTAAAATATTAACATCATCCGCTGCACTTAATGTTCTGGACCCAACAACATCCTCAATTTCATTCAATAAGAGCTCACCCTCATGACCGATAAGGAAGTCGATACCAACCATGCCAAAATCAAAGGTCTTTATAATTTGATGAATTAGATTCTCTTCTTCTTCATTTAACTTGTAAAGTTGTGCAGACCCCCCTAATTTGTAATTGGCCCTAAAGTCAGTTGAGCTTTCTCGAAGGACAGCAGCAACTATTTCCTTGCCGACAACAAAAACACGAAGATCCTTGCCGAGCTGTACGTCCGAAGATTGTATAATGATGTCTGTTTGAATGCTCATTTTGCAATTCATCCAATCCATTGCGTTTTCAATATAGTATACTTGTTTACCACCTCTGCCACTGACTTCCTTAACGATAAACGGATATGCTAGGGGAGGTGTATCCTGTATACTTTCTCTTTTGCTGTAAATCGTATCCACCATCGGTAAACCGAGCTGATTGATATGATGATGTGTTAAAGCCTTATTATTACAAATGCTGGAAACGATGGAAGAATTAAAGACAGATACTCCCAAAGCTTCCAGGTGCAGATTTAAGAGTGGTTCGATGCTCCTGACAATTGCAAAATCTGGAAGGTCTACGGATTCATTTCTTACCTGAACACATTGCTGATTCTTCACAATGCCAATTGTCATTTCTTCACGAAGAATTAAATTTAAGGCAAGTGCTTGCTTGTTCGCTTCTTCGATAAACCAATCAATATAAGATGAGTTTTGTACGGCATCTTCTTTACTGTAAATTAGCCACCCGGTTTTCATAATAGGACCTCCATAATATAGTCGATAATATAATCAGCAGCGTTAATCCCCGTACAATCAAGGAGGTTTCGTATATGAGCGTTTGAATTAACTTCACAGACAAGTCTTGAATTGTTTTTACCGACCAACAAATCTACTCCGGCAAAATCAGCTTGGATTGCCTTTACTGCAGCAATTGCCAGGTCTGATTCAGCTTTTGATGGGGTATATGTATTCATTGTCCCTCCGGCAGTTACATTGGCACGGAAATCATTGGTGTTTTTTCTTGCCATTGCTGCAACAACTCGATCGCCAACGACTTGAAGACGTAAATCCATGCCGAAACTGGAAGGAATAAACTCTTGAAATAGATAAGGTTTCCCTTGAATTTCTTTTATTTTCATTATAATTTCTTCCATATTCTCAAGCAAATATACCTGTTCACCAAAAGAGCCAAATGCTTCTTTAATAATCAGTGGTTGGCCTAGTTTTTCGATGACCTGTTGCAAAAGTGATGGATCAACATTGCCCTTATAAAAAATCTTTGGTGCAATAATCGTTTTTGGAATCGGCAATTGATTTGCAGCTAAATATTGATAGGTTGCTATTTTGTCATCACTCGTATCAATCGCTTTAGCCGAATTAAAAACACGAACACCTAGTAATTCGAGTTGTCTCGCTAAATATATGTCTTTATCAGCAAATACGACGAAATCTGGCAATTCTTTCTTATAAGGCTCTAATAGATCAAGTTGGTCCTTAGTCAACAGGCTAAGTAGTTCATTGTTTTTATAAATCGTTGTTTCTATACTTTTTGCTGCAGCCGCCTGTTGAATCATTTCTGCATAATCAAGAAATTTATTGCCAGGCAGGTTTCCATTATAGATAATCCATCCATTTTTATTCATTGGCTCCGTTCCTTTCTGCTATACTTACTTTACTTATATTTTGGGGAAGTGGTGGAATTATGTTTACAACCTTTCAGGAAGTTGAATCCTTTTTTGATACTAGAAAATCACTTGGTATTAGGCCTGGATTGGATCGCATCCAGCGACTACTAGGGCTCTTAGGTGATCCACAGAAAGAAATTCAGGCAATCCATGTTGCAGGTACAAATGGCAAAGGGTCAACCGTTCAATATATTAAAAATGCACTGCAGGCAAATGGATATCAGGTGGGGGTTTTCATATCACCAAGCATAACTGGATTAACTGGTCATATCTATTTAAATGATACAGAAATAGGTAATGAAGAGTTTCTTCAACTCTGTAATGAGATTTATCCATATATTAAGCAATTGGATAATGAAAACCTCGCTCCAACCGAATTTGAAATTATTACAGCATTAGGGTTTCTTTATTTCTCACTTAACGGTGATATTGCGCTTATCGAAGCAGGAATGGGTGGCAGAGCAGATACAACGAACTGTTTTCAGCCAATTATATCCATTATAACAAATATAGCAAAAGACCATACAAGATTCCTAGGAGAAACGATAGCTGAAATAGCATATCAGAAAGCTGGGATTATTAAAAGGAATGCACCTGTCATTACTGGGGAGCTGGATAGAGAGGCAGAATCGGTCATTGAATTAGAAGCAGAGAAAAGAAAAACAGGTGTATATAAGTTGGATGAAGATTTCTTTTATAGAAGGGAGAAGCATCAACAATTTATATGGAAAGGCAACCACGTACAAATAGAAACAAGACTAAATATGGTCGGTGAACATCAAGCAAAAAACGCATCGATTGCTTTAATGGCACTGGAACTACTTTCAGACAAAGGGTATTCTATTTCGTTTTCAAAAGCAGGGGATGCAATTGCAGCTACACGATTGGCTGGGAGATTTGAGTTGGTTAGCAACGAGCCTATCATTATATTGGATGGGGCTCATAATCCGGATGGAATGGCTGCTTTTTTATCAACTGTTGAGGAAAATTTCCCTCATACGTATAAGCATATTTTATTTGCTGCATTTAAAGATAAAGATCTCGAATTGATGCTTGAGCAAATTGAAAACAAGTTCGCATCCATAACATTTACAAGCTTTCCTCATCCCCGTGCTGCCCAAACCGAGCAATTATTTAGTTCATCGTCAGACGTAAATAAACGTATCCATGATAATTGGATCGAGGCAGTTGATGAAATAATAAAGAAGGAATCTGGTTATTATTTTATTACTGGTTCTTTAAATTTCATTTTCCTTGTTCGAACCTATATTTTAGCGATTAAATAGGTTAGGGGAATTACAGGAAATATGTAGAACGATTTTTTCTGAGCTTGTCATTATTCGTCTTACTTTTTAAAATCTGTGTGCTAGAGTTTAAACATATTAGCGGGCACAGGAGGCGATTATCGTGGACAAAAACAAAGCAATCTTAGTAGAGAAAAACGGGAAACAACTGAAGTACAAACTGAATGATAGAAGCAATTCATCCGCAGAAAAAGAATTCGCGGCTGCCCTTGATGACTCTGATGACACTATCCCTGTTTTAACAGGGCTTCATAAATCAAAAAAAGCTGGCAGTAAAATGAGGAAAAATAAATATCAGTATTTTAAACCTATTATATTCGCTATCGGTTCAGCAATCATAGTTGGTTCTATCCTCGGCTTTGTGATGTTACGCTTATTTGTAGATGTGGAAGCAGATATGGTTGGACAAACGTTAAATAATAATCCGTCTACCGCAGTAACCGAGAATAAAGAAACGACAACAACTTCTTCTATAAACCTTGAACCATTGCAGGCGCACATTCTGCAGGTTGGTCTCTTTTCTGAGAAAGTAAATGCTGAAGAATGGGCATCTATTTATAACGCTAAAGGGCTACCAACGATGACTTGGGAGCGGGATAATCAGTTTTTTCTTATTGCTGGTGCGGCGAATACAAAGGAAGATGCTAAATTTCTAGCTGATGAATTAAAACTGGATAATTCTGTTGATATATTTGTGAAGGAATGGACGACGATAAATGGGGAAATTGAGCTTACGGAAGAAGAGGAAAACTGGATGGAACTATTTCGCAGTTTGTGGCAGGATACATTAAACAACTTGAATGAACAGAATACGTTTCCCACTGAAAAATGGACGAATCTTTTAGAACAAAAACCTGATGAGTCAACTAAATTAACTCCACTTCTATCTTCCATAAGTGAGTCTGGTGGAGATGGAGATCACCTTCAACTTTTGGAGTGGATGTATTTCTATGAGCAATTATTAGAATAGGTATTGGTCAGAAACAGGTAATTTAAAAATTACCTGTTTTTTAATTTTGCTGTAATGAACACCTATTAAAAGGCATTTCTCTCTAGGAGATTTTTAGATTGTTGATGCTAATATAATAGTCATAACTCTATTTTAGCTATTTGTTGCTCTCTTAAGAAGCAGGTATGATAGTGGTATTACGAAAGAAAGGAGAATGGGAATTGACACTATCAACAATAACGATTAAAGATGTCCCGAAGGAAGATCGACCTCGTGAAAGATTACTAAAGCTAGGACCAGCTCATTTATCCAATCAAGAAATACTTGCTATTTTAATTGGAAGTGGTACGAAGGATGAACCGGTAATGTCGGTTGCAAATCGGGTGTTAATGCATTTTGATGGTTTAAAATTATTGAGAGAAGCCACAATCGAAGAATTGATTGCCATAAAGGGAATCGGAACTGCAAAAGGCTTGTTAATTCTATCGGCTATCGAACTTGGTAAACGTATGAATGAATACAAACCGAATGAAAAATATGTAATTAAATCGCCGGATGATGGTGCAGATTATATCATGGAAGAAATGAGGAATTTAACGCAGGAACATTTTGTCGTATTGTTTCTAAACACGAAAAACCAGATTATTCATAGGCAAACGATATTCATCGGTAGCTTAAATGCCTCTATTGTCCACCCCAGAGAAGTCTATCGAGAAGCAGTGAAGCGATCTGCAGCATCTATTATCGTCGCTCATAATCATCCCTCCGGAGATCCCGCACCTTCCCAGGAAGATATTCATGTTACAAGAAGATTGGTTGAATCAGGAAAGATGATTGGTATTGAACTTTTGGATCATTTAATAATTGGAGACCGAAAATTTGTTTCTTTAAAAGAAAAAGGATACTTATAATACTATCTATTTTAGAAGATTTTTCGTATAATTATATAAGAATTGAAATTAGAGCGCCATTTTTCGAGTTTTAATAGAAATTGGCGCTTGTTCTAATTTGAGAAACAAATAGAATAGTTTACTTATTTTAATTAAGATGCAATAATTAATGATTGTTTGCGACTTATATAATTAATCGATATAGTAAAACTACATATAAATGCGGAATTGTATCGGAAAGGGAGATATTATTGGGAATTTTTAACTTTTCACAGGATTTAGGAATAGATTTAGGGACCGCTAATACACTTGTTTTTGTCAAAGGGAAGGGTGTTGTTGTACGGGAACCTTCTGTTGTAGCAAAAAACATTACAACTGGCGAAATAGAGGCAGTAGGTAGTTCGGCGAGAAACATGATTGGAAGAACTCCGGGGAATATTTCTGTTATACGCCCTATGAAAGACGGCGTCATTGCGGACTATGAAACGACAGCCATCATGATGAAGTATTACATGAAACAAGCGATGAAAAAACGTTCTTTCTTGGCTAAAAAACCGAACGTTATGATCTGTGTGCCATCAGGAATTACGATGGTTGAAGAACGTGCCGTGATTGATGCTTCTAAACAAGCAGGTGCAAAAGATGCATTTCCGATTGCTGAACCATTTGCAGCAGCAATTGGGGCAGGGCTCCCTGTTTGGGAACCAACAGGGAGTATGATTGTGGATATTGGTGGAGGAACAACTGAAGTTGCCGTTATTTCTCTTGGCGGTGTTGTAACCAGTGAATCCATTCGGGTTGCAGGCGACAATATGGATGAAGCAATCATTAATTTCATTCGGAAAAATTATAGTTTGTTGATTGGTGAGCGATCTGCGGAGTCTATAAAAATGGATCTTGGTGTCGCAAGAAAAACAAATTCGGATGAGGAAATGGATATTCGTGGCCGAGACCTCCTAACAGGCTTACCGAAAACCATTACAATTACTGCAAATGAAATTTCTACTTCCCTGGATGACACGGTTGACGCAGTTGTGAATGCAGTAAAAATTACTTTGGAAAAAACACCTCCTGAATTAGCAGCGGATATTATGGATCGTGGGATTGTATTATCAGGTGGGGGAGCATTGCTCAGAAATTTAGATCAGGTGATAAGCGATGAGACTAAAATACCTGTATTTGTAGCAGATAATCCTTTGGAAAGTGTAGCAATAGGAACAGGTAAATCATTGGATTATATCCATCATTTCCGTTCCAGTCCTAATGTTTCATCTCGTTCTTTAAATTAATAAGTAGTAGGTGTTCTTATGCAATTTTTTCGTAACAAAAGACTATTTATTCTACTAATCGGATTTATCGTCTTGGTAGCATTAATAGGATATTCATTCAAAGATAGAGAAAATTTAACCACTGTCGAAAAATTCATCAATGATACAGTTGGATGGACACAAAACGTGATTCATACCCCTGTTACCTTTGTCACAGATATCGTGACAAATATAAAAGATTTCAAAAACACATATGATGAGAATCAGTTATTGAAAGAACAACTATCCCAATATAAGAGCTTAATTTATGAAGTTCAGGATATTGAAGAAGAAAATGAAGAGTTAAGGGATTTACTTGGTATATCAGAATCTGTCAGAGACTATGACCCCATACAGGCTACGGTTATCTCCAGGTCTCCAGAGCGTTGGGTGGAACAAGTAACCATCAATAAAGGAGAGCAGGATGGTGTCCGTTCTAATATGGTAGTCATTACTGCAGAAGGAATGGTTGGAAAAATTCAAAGTACATCTGAATTCACATCCACTGTACAGCTGTTAACCGGTTTTGATCAGTACAACCGCATTTCCGCAACCATTTCACGAGAAGATGAAAATGATATCTTCGGTATGATAGAAGGGTTTGATGAGGAAACCAATTCACTCCTCTTCCGAATTATCGAAGAATCGGAAAAAGATTTAGAAGAGGGAGAATTAGTTGTCTCCTCTGAACTAGGAGGAGAATTTCCAGCTGGATTGCCCATAGGTACTGTCAAGGAGGTAGTTTCGGATCAATATGGGCTGACTCGAATTGCGATGATTGATCCTGCTGCTGATATGTATGATTTACGTAATGTTATTGTAGTTGATCGTGCACTTGCTGAACCGATAGAAAGCAATGATGAGGAGGAAGATGAGTGATGAAACATTTATTTTTTCCTCTCATCCTCTTTCTTTTAACCATACTTGAGGGAGTAGCATTAGAACTATTACCATCTGACCTTGTGATGGGTAATCTTATGCTCGTACCTCACTGGGTTTTTGCTTTTTTAGTATACTTGGCAGTTTTCTATGATAAGGATCATACGTATCATTCCATTGTATATGCATTACTTTTTGGACTACTGATTGATGTCGTATATACGGGAGTACTTGGTGTGTACATGTTTTCCTATGGGTTGGCCACTTATATTATCCATGGTTTAAAGAAAATTCTACATGGGAACTTTTACGTATTAGTATTATTGGGAGCTGTCGGTGTACTCTTGGCAGATCTCTTTATATACTTGATTTATACTTCGGTGGGATTAGCAGACATGGTTTTTGAGGATTATACCTTCAGCCGGATGATTCCAACTGTTTTGTCAAATCTTGTATTTATATTACTTCTATATCCTTTCACCGCCAAAAGGCTTGCCAGGTGGCAAAGAGAACAACTAACTGGAAACCGGACACTGTGAGGAATCCTTCATAGTGTCCTTACATAAACAAGTTAGGTTAATTTTAATGAGGTGAACTTGCTGTGCAGGACAGGAAACAGATAATTACAATAAAAGGAACAAGAGAAGGACTTAGTATATTTATTGAGGATTCGTCATCATATAAGGATGCAATTAGAGAACTGGAAGAAATTATTAAGGCTAGCAAACCAAAAAAAGATGAACCTATCGTATCTGTGAAAGTTAAATTAGGGAACAGGTACTTAACCGAAGAACAAGAAAACGATTTAAGAAGTATTATCAGTATGGAAAATCGTTTCAAAATTGAAACGATAGAATCAGAGCTTATCCGAATAGAAGATGCTTTGAAATGGCAGGAAGATAGTGAGATAAAAGCGATAAATCGTATTGTACGGTCCGGGCAAGTTCTGGAAGTTAAAGGGGATTTGCTATTAATTGGGGATGTCAATCCTGGTGGTAAGGTTGTATCAACCGGAAATATCTATATCATGGGTAATTTATTTGGGATTGCTCATGCGGGTGCAGAAGGTGATCCTGATTCATTTATAGTAGCTTCATATATGAAGCCGACACAACTTCGAATTGCTGATTATATAAGCCGTGCACCTGATTACGAATCTGATGGTGTATATATGGAATGTGGAATCATCGATGAGGAGCAGGGCAAAATTATTATTGATTCGTTAAAAGTTCTTTCACATAAACGTAAGGAAATAAGCGGATTCGAAAGGAGAATGAATAATGGGTGAGGCAATTGTTATTACTTCCGGAAAAGGCGGGGTTGGTAAAACCACAACGTCAGCAAATATAGGGACAGCACTGGCTCTTATGGATAAAAAAGTTTGTTTAATAGATACAGATATTGGTTTAAGAAACCTTGATGTAGTAATGGGACTTGAAAACAGAATCATATACGATATCGTGGACGTAATCCAAGGGCGCTGTAAACTTAAGCAAGCACTCATTAAGGATAAACGTTTCGATTATTTATCTTTGCTTCCTGCAGCGCAAACTAGTGATAAGACAGCGGTAACTACGTCAGGAATGAAAGAAATAGTCACTGAATTAAAACAAGAATATGATTATATTATTATAGATTGTCCCGCCGGTATTGAACAAGGATTCCAGAACGCAATTGCCGGTGCGGATAGAGCAATTGTAGTAACCACTCCAGAAAAATCCAGTGTTCGTGATGCTGACCGAATTGTAGGATTGCTTGAGAAGGAAGATATGAAAGAGTCTCCTAGATTAGTAATCAATCGTATCCGAAATCATATGATGAAAAGTGGAGATATGATTGATGTAGATGACATTGTTCAATTATTGTCTATTGATTTAATTGGAATCGTAATTGATGATGATGAAGTGATCAAAGCATCAAATAAAGGGGAACCAATTGCACTTAGTCCAAACTCAAAAGCATCTCTTGCTTACCGAAATATTGCCAGAAGGATACTCGGTGAAACCGTTCCATTACAATCACTTGAAGATGATAAAGGGGTACTAAAGAGATTGAAAAAATTTATTGGTATGCGTGCGTAAATCGTCAAAGAGAATAGATCTCTTATTTGATTCCTAGATATGGTCAAAGATGTAATGAAATCCTAACTTCATTACATCTTTTTTGTTCATACATTATTCCTTTTGTACATATAGATGTATAAATGATACTGAAGGAATGTGAGGAAAATGGACAAAGATATCAAGAAAATCAGAAAGTCGATTGAACAGCGTAAAAAAGTGCGTGGAGTAAATCCAGGCACAGGTAGTAGCAAGCAATTATTTTCACCATTTCCAGAAACAGAGGAAAAACATGGTTATTATCCTGTGTTTACAGGTACTGGAGAATCTAATGGGAAAAGTAATGGGGCTGCTGGAATCGCTGTGAAGGGTATATTATCAGTCATGCTTTTCTTTGGTACTGCAATCGTATGGCAAACGGATTCCGATATCTTACAAAAGCCTAAAGAATGGACAAGCCAGGTACTGACTGACGAATTTCCCTTTGCAAAAGTAAATGTATGGTATAAAGAAACATTTGGCCAACCATTATCCTTATCACCCAGTTCAACTGCACAAATGGATCAAAATCAGGAAATAGCCCTACCTGTAACAGGCAACATTACAGAAACCTTTCAGGTAAATGGAACAGGCATCATGATTAGTCCTGGTGAAACAGCAAATGTATCAGCAATTCGAGAAGGAGTAGTCATTTTTTCAGGAAATGACAGAGAGACGAATAAAACGGTAACTGTTCAGCATTCAGATGGATCAGTATCCAATTATGGAAATCTTAGCTCTATTGATGTACATCTATATCAATTTATCTCAGGAAATCAACGGATAGGAAGCTTTGTCCCTAACGCTGAAAATGAGACTGTTTATTTCTCCATAACGAAAGATAATGATTATATTGATCCAGTCCAGGTGATTCAGGTTGATGAATCTAACTAATTATGTACCAAGTATTCACATTCATCCTGTTCTATACATTTTCATTGTAATTTCCTTTATTACCGGCACATTTTTGGAATTATTTATTATTTTTTTTCTCGTCCTGTTTCATGAACTGGGCCATTATACAGCTGCGAAAGTATTTAAATGGAGAATAAAGAATATTGTGCTTTGGGTCTTTGGTGGAGTTATGGACACAGATGAGCATGGGAATAAGCCGATGAAAGAAGAAGTACTTGTTACTATCGCTGGACCATTTCAGCATCTTATCATTTATTTCTTTTGCTTTTTGGCTGAAGCATTTCAAATTTTCCCTTTGTCTGTACTGGAACTCATACTTTATTATAATACGATCCTATTTATTTTTAATCTTATTCCCATTTGGCCATTGGATGGAGGGAAATTACTTCTTTTATTAACTTCTGCATACTTTCCCTTTAAAAAATCGTATCACTTTACCATTCTATTTTCGATGGTTACCATTGTCATCGTCTTAATCATACAACTTCTATTTTTTCCTTTTACATTAAGTTCTTTTTTTATATGGATATTTCTATTCATGGAAAATAGGACAGATTGGAAACAGCGATTCTATGTCTTTATGCGCTTTTTACTAAGGAGATATGATGGAGAGTCTTCAATTAACGGAGTCGTACCACTGCATGTTGCATCGGAAAGTTCTTTTTTAGAAGTGTTTTCGCAATTCAGAAGAGAAAAGAAACACCCAATTTATATTATCTATCCCGGCAATGAACGTAAATCGGTGGATGAGAGTGACTGTCTGCAAAGTTACTTTTATGAAAAAGCCTATAATCATACAATAGGTGACATATTTCTTTATAAATAATTGTGAGCTTGACAAACAGTGAAGAATCATGATATTATCAATACGTTATTCATCGTAGCACCCGTGCTACAACCGCACAGAACAGGTCTTAAACTCTTCGGAGTACCTGTATGGCGAGTCTGAGTCTATTAAGGAGGTGCAAGTATGTACGCAATTATTGAAACAGGCGGTAAACAAATTAAAGTTGTTGAAGGCCAAGAAATTTATGTAGAAAAAGTTGCAGCAGATACAAGTGAATCTGTTACTTTTGAAAAAGTTCTTTTCGTCGGCGGAGATGATGTTAAAGTTGGTGCTCCATATGTTGATGGTGCTACTGTAACAGCTAAAGTTGAAAAACAAGGCCGTCAGAAGAAAATTACTGTATTCAAATTTAAAGCAAAGAAAAACTACCATCGTAAGCAAGGTCATCGTCAGCCTTACACAAAATTAGTGATTGAAAAAATCAATGCATAAGGGTTTTGGAATATGATTCTAGTAACTGTAAATCGATCAGACAATCAAATTAAATCTTTTGAATTATCTGGACATGCTGATAGTGGTCCTTACGGCTATGATCTTGTATGTGCAGGAGTATCGGCTGTATCAATTGGAACAGTTAATGCAGTAATGGAATTATGTGAAACAAACCTGGACATCGAACAAGGCGGAGAAGGCGGTTATTTATCTGTAAAACTCCCGAATCAACTTCGACCAGAAATAATGGCAGAAGTACAGCTTTTGTTCGAGGGTATGCTCATATCACTAAAATCAATTGAACTTGAGTATAGTGAATTTATAAAGATAAAAAATAAATAAGGAGGTGTAATCCATGATACGTCTTGATTTACAATTTTTCTCAACTAAAAAAGGTGCAGGTAGCACAAAAAACGGTCGTGATTCTGAATCCAAACGTCTTGGTTCAAAACGTGCCGACGGACAATTTGTAACAGGTGGATCTATTTTATATCGCCAACGCGGTACGAAAATTTACCCAGGCGAAAATGTAGGCCGCGGTGGAGATGACACTCTTTTCTCTAAAATCGATGGTGTTGTGAAATTTGAACGCTATGGTAGAGATCGTAAAAAAGTAAGTGTATATCCGGTTGCACAAGAAGCATAATTAATCTTATAAAAACTCCAGCCAATTCGTTGGCTGGAGTTTTTATTATGAATTTGTTTTTGGTTATTGGAACAGGTCCTATATAAGTCAACAACACGTAGCACAACGTTGAACTATCACCCGTCCTTTTGTATGGGTTCGTTACTAACACAGCTACAAAGGAGCTTCCGCTTTTAGTAGATTTCTGCTATACTTTTCATCATAATGGGGTGAGAGCGTAATGAGTGAGGAAGTTATTCATGTTTTACAGCATTATCGCCACGATTTAATGAATCGGTTGCAGGTTGTTCAAGGTTATTTAAGTATGGGGAAGACTGAAAAAGCAGAAGAGAAACTTTATGAAGTTCTGAATTTTTACAATGAAGAACGCAAATTAATGAGTTTGAATGTGCCTGCCTTTATGCTCTGGATTCTTGAGTTCAATAGTAACTTTGAAAATTTCCGTTTAACGTATAAAATCCATGCAGAGTATAAAAATGTGCATATATCAGATTCTATATTAGTAGAACAGTGTCGGGAAATTATGGAGTTTTGTATCAAGGAACTTGATCCACTAGTTCTTTATCAAGTATTTCTTGAATTGAAGGAAGTACCAAATAAGCCCATCATGAAAGTTGTCTTGTTCATAAATGGTGACAAAGAGATGGATGGACTTGTGATAGAGGAAATGAAAAATAAATTTGTGAACAAAGAAATTGACATAGATAGGACAATTGATGGTTTAATTATCGGTTTTTCGGTACCATGTCAATAATGAGGTGAATGGAATGTTTGTAGATCAGGTCAGTGTATATGTAAAAGCTGGTGACGGGGGTAATGGTCTCGTTGCTTATAGAAGAGAAAAGTATGTGCCAATGGGCGGACCTGCTGGTGGAGACGGTGGAAATGGTGCAGATGTAGTTTTTAAAGTTGATGAGGGGCTCAACACACTTATGGACTTTCGATATAACCGTCATTTCAAAGGAAAACGTGGCGAAAATGGAATGAGTAAAACCCAGCATGGGAAAAATGCAGCGCCATTAGTCGTGGATGTTCCCCCTGGGACGACAGTATTCGATGAAGATACTGGGGAAGTAATTGCTGATTTATTGGTACATGAGCAGCAGGCAGTTATTTCCAAAGGAGGCAGAGGTGGCCGCGGAAATACGCGTTTCGCTACACCAAATAATCCTGCACCAGATATGGCAGAGAACGGCGAACCAGGTCAAGAACGTAATATAAAAGTGGAATTGAAGCTAATTGCAGATGTAGGTCTTGTTGGTTTTCCAAGTGTTGGTAAATCAACATTTATATCTGTAGTAAGTGCAGCAAAACCTAAAATTGCAGATTATCATTTTACAACACTGTCTCCTAATCTTGGTGTTGTGGACACAAGCGATCATCGTAGTTTTGTTATGGCTGATCTTCCAGGATTAATTGAGGGTGCATCCGAGGGGGTTGGTCTTGGACATCAATTCCTACGACACGTAGAACGTACGAGGGTCATTGTTCATGTAATTGACATGGCAAGTACGGAGGGTCGAGACCCATATGAAGATTTTATGAAAATTAACAAGGAACTGGAAGAATATGATGAAAAATTAATGAAACGGCCGCAAATTATTGCAGCTAATAAGATGGACATGCCGGGTGCGAAAGAAAACCTGGAAACATTTAAAGAACAAATTGGTGAGGACTATCCGGTTTATGAAATGTCTGCACTAACCAAAGAAGGTTTAAGGGATATTCTTTTCGCAATAGCTGATACGTTGGAAGCTATTCCGAAAGTAACGACTGAAATAGAGGATATCGACGAGACGGTAGTATATCGTCATCAAAAAGAAGAAGCTCCGTTTAAACTTACTAGGGACCCAGACGGCGCCTATGTACTCTATGGTAATAAGATAGAAAAGCTATTCAAAATGACTGATTTCCAACATGATGAAGCAGCGCAACGCTTTGCTCGTCAAATGCGAGGAATGGGTGTAGACAAAGCACTTAGAGAACGTGGGGCTAAAGATGGAGATATCATTCGTCTATTGGATTATGAATTTGAATTTATAGAATAGATAAAGCAATAAAATGCTTTTGGGGGAGGAAAGATTTTGACAACAATTGGTTATTTAGGTCCAAAGGGGACATTTACAAAACTGGCAGTAGATACTGCGTTTAATCAAGAAGCAACACGGGGTTTTAAAAC
The DNA here is from genome assembly GCF_042650085.1 of Oceanobacillus longus. Classification (NCBI taxonomy): domain Bacteria; kingdom Bacillati; phylum Bacillota; class Bacilli; order Caryophanales; family Bacillaceae; genus Oceanobacillus; species Oceanobacillus longus. The sequence goes on from NZ_JBHSAO010000001.1 coordinate 469,922, forward strand.
AATTCCTGAATGTATTGATGCTGTAGACAAAAATGAAATCGAAATCGGTGTTGTTCCATTAGAAAACGCGATTGAAGGTACGGTGCAATTAACCGTTGATTATCTTGTTCACCAGGTAAGACTTCCCGTTGCTGCAGAATTAATAGTTCCAATTCAGCAGCATTTGCTTGTAAGATCTGATTTCGAAGGGGATTTATCAGATATTTCGGAGGTACATTCACATAGTCATGCAATCGCACAGTGCCATCAATATTTACATCAGCATTTACCTGAAGCCAATATGGTTTTCACAACATCTACAGGTAAAGCGGCAGAATTGGTAAGTGAAAGCAGGGAATCCATAGCAGCAATTGGTAACAAACTAGCTGCTAGGGAATATGGTTTACGAATTTTCAAAGAAAATATTCATGACTATCCGAATAATCATACACGTTTTCTCGTATTATCGAAGAACGAAGAATTGGTAAAGATAAACCATCCGATTCAAGTAACAAAAACAACCTTGTTAATCACATTACCAAGTGATCAGGCTGGTGCATTGCATCAAATATTATCGGCGTTTTCTTGGAGAAAAATGAATTTATCAAAAATAGAATCCCGTCCAACCAAAACTGGATTGGGAAATTACTTCTTTCTCATCGATGTAGACCAGCCGTATGATGATGTATTGTTTCCAGGTGTAAAGGCTGAATTGGAATCATTGGGATGTAAAGTGACTATTCTTGGTACATATCCTGTCTACCCTTTAAATATTTGAGACAAGCCGTCCACAGCGTATATCGCAATGGGCGGTTTTTTTTAAGAGGTAAATATAAAGTATGACATAAATTAATTCACACACATACACAGCCACGTCGCCTTTCAACGCTTAAGTGTATTGTACTTACCAATTTAATTGGATAGGTTTTAAAAATTGATGGGCAACTTTTTTTCTTTTGGTGCATATGCTGATATAGAGTAATTAGCCCAGATTTATATGCAATGAAAGGAGCATGGTTCATTTTGAAGATACACATTGTTCAAAAAGGAGATACATTGTGGGAAATTTCAAAAAAGTATGGTGTTGATTTTGAAGAATTGAAAGGAATGAACACACAATTATCTAGCCCTGATATGATTATGCCGGGAATGAAAATTAAAGTACCTGGTTCAACAAAAGCAGTAAAAAAAGAATCAGTTGCGATAAAGGAAACAAAAAAGGAAGCCGTTCAACCGTACAAGGACACTTCCCCTACGCCAATAGCAGCAATTGAAGAGGATGATTATCAGATTCAGAAGCCTGTAAAACCTGAAATGCCAGTTCCTGCAATGCCACAAATGCCAATCATGGAACAGGATATTAAACAGTATACGACAATAAATTTCCCTCAGATGCCTCAAATGAAAGCTCCACAAGTAAAACCGGAAAAAAAGGAAGTTAAAAAGGAAGAAGTGAAAAAGCAACAACCGATTCAAAAACCAATGCAGAAACCAGTGCAGCAACCAATGCAGAAACCAGTGCAGCAACCAATGCAGAAACCAATGCAGAAACCAATGCAGAAACCAATGCAGAAACCAATGCAACAACCAATGCAACAACCAATCGATCTGAAACCTGCCCAGCAACCAATGCAACCGATACATCAACCGCCAGTATATCAGCCTATACATCACCAGCCAATGCAGCCTCCGTTCCATCATGCGGTTCCTGTTTGCTGGCATTTTCATCCACTATGCTGCCATCCTAGTAGCTATCATCAATTTCAAATGCCTTTTGATGGACAGATGGAACCAGTTTTTCAACCGCCAACACAAGTTGCACCAATGTCTGACTGTGGTTGTAATGGAAGCCAATTAGTTCCCTATCCTAATCAGCAGATGAAGCCGAGCATGGAGAACATGCCGAATGCATATCCGTCACACCAATCCAATCCCGGTATGTATCCTCCACAATTTGGAACGATGCCGGAAGATGGAGATTTTTATCCAAAACCACCTTCATTCCCGAATTTTTCAGCACTTCGTAAAGAAAAAGAAAATCAAGAAGATGAATAGCGTACATCACCTGAGGCGAATCTTATTCGTCTCTTATTTTGTTTTGCATTCAACAAATTTCACATCTCCACAGCTATATTTTTTGAAAAAAGCTAGAACAATGTTAGAATATAAAGTAAATTGCTATAATCAAGGAGAGATGAAAATTGGAAAAAGAAGTAAATGCAATCGTTGAATGGTTACAGGATCAAGTGAAACTAGCAGGTGTAGACGGGTTGCTTGTTGGGGTAAGTGGTGGACTTGATTCAGCCGTAGTAGCCAATTTAATTAAACGGGCATGTCCAGATAACTCCCTTGGTGTTTTGATGCCTATCTATACATCAGATGCAGATTTGGATGATGCTAAAAACGTAATTGAGCAATGTAAAATAGACTCCATGACAGTGGATTTAACGAAAACGCATAATGTCATGTATGAACAAATTCAAAATGGCTTGAAAGAAAAGGACGAATTTAATGAAGCGAATGACCGTCTAGCTGGAGCAAACTTAAGAGCAAGACTTCGTATGAGTACTTTGTATACATTGGCCACCAATTATAATTATATGGTTGTAGGAACGGATAATGCTGCAGAATGGTATACAGGTTACTTTACGAAGTACGGTGATGGTGGTGTGGATATACTTCCAGTTGTAGAATATACAAAAACAGAAGTTAGAGAAATGGCGAAATACCTCGAAGTACCCCAACAAATCGTCACTAAAAAACCAAGTGCTGATCTTTGGGAAGACCAAACCGATGAATCGGAAATGGGAGTAAGTTATGATACAATTGACACTTATTTGAAAGGCAATAAAATTTCTGATGAAGATAAGGAAATTATCGAAAATCTGCATAAACGTTCGGCACACAAACGTGAAGCTCTTCCACAATTTAACAGAAGTTAATTTTTCCTAAATTTAACTGTGTAAATAAACCTCCCTTATACAAACTATGTATAAGGGAGGTTTATTTTATGCGTACAAAAAATTTAATGTTATTTGTTTTGATGATTTTTATTTTTGCAGCTTGTAATGGCGAAGAACAGAATACTTCTGAACACCCACCTGAAGAATCCGTACAGCCAATGCATTATGATGATAGGAATAGGGATATCTATAACATCCAAGAGCCTTCAATTGGTCAACGAGGCGGTTATCCGCAGAGTGAACAGAAAGGAGTCAATTCTTCTGATTTCAGCAAGTATTCAGATGCATTTACCAATGAGGAATCGATTCGTATTACAGAGGAATTAAAGAAACAAAAAGATATCATCCAAGCACAGGTAGCCTCGACGGATGACCGAATTATCGTTGCGGTAATGCTTCGTGAGCACTTTGATCGTCAAATACCGGATGATATTGAAGAAAACGTAAGAGAAATTGTCCCACAGACGGACAAAGAGATTATAGTTTATACAGATGATATTCAATGGGATCGTATGAAAGACTTTGACGCAAGATTGCAGTCGAAAAATATGGGAGAAGGTATGGAGGAATTTATCGAGGATTTATTTCAAATAAATGACTAAAAGCCATTGAAGCCTGAAGGATTTTCCTTTTCCAAAACTGTATTCTTTGATATAGTTAGAAAAGAATTTCTAGAGAGGAGAAAGTCCAATGGCTGGTCATTCTAAGTGGAAAAACATACAAAAAAGAAAAAATGCTCAGGATGCCAAAAAAGGTAAAATCTTTATGAGGCATGCGAAAGATATTTATATTGCTGCTAAACAGGGTGGGGCAGATCTCGGAACAAATGCTACACTACGAGCAGCTGTAGAAAAAGCGAAAGCAGATAACATGCCTAATGACAACATCGAACGCAATATAAAAAAGGCAGCAGGGACACTTGATGGAGCAACCTATGAAGAAATCACGTATGAAGGATATGGTCCAGGCGGTGTAGCTGTTATCGTCAACATTTTGACAGATAATAAAAATAGAACAGCAGCCGACATCCGACATGCTTTCAAAAAGAATGGCGGAAATCTCGGCGAAAATGGTAGTGTATCTTTTATGTTCGATCGTAAAGGGTATATTGTAATCTCCAATGAAAAAGGTTCCATCGATGAAGATGCCATTACATTAGATGCGCTTGAATCAGGTGCAGAGGATATTACGAATCAGGAAGACGCGTATGAAATTTATACAGAACCTGAGAACTATCAGGAAGTGGTTAATCATTTGACTGAGAGCGGGTATGAAATCGCTGATGGTGAAGTAACGCTGATACCTCAAAACTACAATCAGTTATCTAAAGAAGACGAAGAAAAAATGATGAACTTAATTGATTCACTGGAAGAAAATGAAGATGTCCAGGATATTCATCATAATTTAGAAGAATCTAATTAAACTGTCACTTAAACTTCTATTTCTGATTAGGAAATAGAAGTTTATTACTTCTTCTACAACTATGTTAAAATAAGTAAAGGAATGATTATATGATCGCATATATTAAAGGTATTGTTGTAACGATACAAGATGATTCCGTTGTAGTTGATGTCAATGGTGTTGGCTTTGAAATTATATGCCCAAACCCCTTTGCCTTTCAATCATCATTAAATAAAGAGATACTGATCAATACATATCACTATGTACGTGAAGATCTTCAAGTACTATATGGTTTTAAAAATGAAGATGAAAAATATTTATTTACAAAGTTAATTTCTGTTTCTGGAATCGGTCCTAAGGGTGCTTTGGCTATTCTCGCTGGTGTGGATATAGTTGGTTTTATTTCGGCAATTGAACAAGAAGATGATAAATTCCTTACCAGTTTTCCAGGAGTAGGTAAAAAAACTGCAAGACAAATTATCCTTGACCTCAAAGGGAAATTAACGAATGTATTCTCAGTAAATGCAGAATTAGAGCAGGAATCTGTAGGTAGTGAAGGAAATCATTCGGGAGCATACATGGAGGCCGAGGAGGCTCTAAAGGCACTTGGTTATACGGATAGAGAAATTAAAAGTGTTATTCCTGTACTTAAAAAGGAGAATTATTCCAATACGGATGAAATCATACGAAAAGCATTGGGATTGCTCGTAAAAAATTAGGAAGGGGGACAGATGATGGAAGAACGTATAGTAACGGGGGAATTACAGGAGGATGATGATACAACAATAGAACTAAGTCTACGCCCAACAAAACTCAACCAATATATTGGTCAGCACAAGGTGAAAGATAATCTCAGCATATTTATTCAAGCAGCCAAAATGCGCGAGGAGCCGCTGGATCATGTTTTGCTGTATGGTCCACCAGGATTGGGGAAAACAACACTGGCAGCCATTATAGCAAATGAAATGGGCGTTAATTTCAGATCTACATCCGGTCCAGTGATCGAACGTGCTGGAGATCTTGCTGCTATCCTGTCATCCCTTGAGCCAGGTGATGTTTTATTTATTGATGAAGTCCACCGGTTGCCAAGATCGGTAGAAGAAGTACTCTATCCTGCGATGGAGGACTTTTTCCTCGACATTGTCATTGGAAATGGACCGAGTGCCAGATCGGTAAGAATCGATTTACCACCGTTTACCCTTATAGGTGCAACTACAAGATCCGGTCTGCTTACTGCTCCACTTCGAGACAGATTTGGAGTATTAAGTAGATTGGAATTCTATGAAGTTAAAGATCTATGTTCGATTGTTGAGCGAACGGCCGAAATATTTAATACGACTATTACGAAAGAGGCTGCTATTGAAGTTGCACGCAGGTCAAGGGGAACACCAAGAATTGCAAACAGATTGCTAAAGCGTATTCGGGATATTTCACAAGTTAAAGGTGAGACTGAAATCAGCCTCCAAACAACAAATATCGCTTTAGAAATGCTCCAGGTGGATGATGCAGGCTTGGATCATATTGACCATAAAATTTTAAAAGGAATGATTGATGGATTCCAAGGTGGACCGGTTGGCTTGGATACGATTGCAGCCACAATAGGGGAGGAATCCCAAACTATTGAGGATGTTTATGAACCATACCTTCTGCAAGTCGGTTTTATCCAGCGAACCCCGAGAGGAAGGATTGTGACTCCAAAAGCATATCAGCATTTTGGATTAAAAAGGCATGGTGAGTGATGAATATGGGTAAGCTTTTTATCATACTTGGTATTTTGTTTATCATTATTGGTTTTATATGGACATTTATCGGAAAATTACCTGGAGATATTACGTTTAAAAAAGGAAATTTCACCTTTTATTTTCCGATTGTAACTTCCATCATAGTCAGTATTATATTTTCATTGCTATTTTTTATTTTTGGACGATTTTTTCGTTAAGAGACGGATAGGAGATTCATCATAATGAATATTGAGGACTTTGATTTTAATTTACCAGAAGAGCTCATTGCTCAAACCCCATTAAAAGATCGGACGGCATCCAGACTGCTTGTATTGAGTAGACAAACAAATGAAATGGAGCATCAACATTTTTCAGATATAAAAAGATATTTGAAAAAGGGAGATTGTCTTGTGCTGAATGACACGCGCGTACTACCTGCTCGGTTATATGGTATAAAAGCAGATACCGGTGCAAAAATAGAAGTATTATTGCTACATCAGGAAGAGCAGGATACTTGGGAAGTACTTACGAAACCAGCGAAAAAAGTGAAGGTAGGGACCGAACTCCTTTTTGGGGATGGTAAATTAAAGGCGATTTGTATAGGGTTTAAGGAACATGGTGGTCGAATTCTGGAGTTTTCGTATGAAGGGATTTTTTATGAAGTTTTAGATGAGCTCGGTGAAATGCCATTGCCACCTTATATTAAAGAACAGCTACCTGAAAAGGAACGATATCAAACTGTTTTTGCCAAGGAAGAGGGATCAGCGGCTGCGCCAACAGCTGGTTTACATTTTACCAACCAACTTTTAGAGGAGATAAAAAATCTAGGAATAACCATTTCTTTTATTACGTTACATGTTGGATTGGGAACCTTTAGACCTGTAAGTGTTGATAATGTAGATGATCATCAAATGCATTCTGAATTTTATCATATGACACAAGAGACGGCAGAAACCTTAAATAAGGTAAAAAATAATGGAGGCAGAATTATTTCTGTTGGAACTACATCGACAAGAACTTTGGAGACAATTGCTAGAGATAACGAAGGTGAATTCGTGGAAAGCACAGGGTGGACGGATATCTTTATCTACCCACCATATCAATTTAAAGCAATAGATGGTCTCATCACAAACTTTCACCTGCCAAAATCCACGTTGATTATGCTCGTCAGTGCATTAGTGGATAGAGATACGATTCTAAAAGCCTATAATGAAGCAGTAAAAGAAAAATATCGTTTCTTCAGTTTCGGAGATGCGATGTTAATTTTATAAAAGAGGAACGAATATATGACACCAATAACATATGAGTTAATAAAAACAGATAAACAAACTGGTGCGAGACTTGGACGAGTTCATACTCCACATGGTTCATTCGACACGCCAACATTTATGCCAGTAGGGACTCTAGCAACGGTCAAAACAATGAGCCCGGAAGAATTACAAGAAATGGATGCAAAAATTATATTATCCAACACTTATCATCTATGGTTACGGCCTGGAGAGGATATCATTCGGGAAGCTGGTGGTCTCCATAAGTTTATGAACTGGGACGGAGCTATTTTAACGGACTCTGGTGGGTTTCAGGTTTTCAGTTTGAGTGATATGCGAGAGATCAAAGAAGAGGGTGTCCATTTCCGTAATCATTTAAATGGCGATAAGTTATTCCTATCACCAGAAAAGGCCATGCAAATACAAAATGCACTTGGTTCAGATATTATGATGGCCTTTGATGAATGCCCACCCTATCCTGCAACATATGATTATATGAAGTCATCAGTAGAGAGAACGTCCCGTTGGGCTGAACGATGTCTGGAAGCTCATGAACGGAAAGATGTGCAAGGTTTATTTGGAATTATCCAGGGTGGAGAATTTGAAGATTTGAGAAAACAGAGTGCTAATGACCTTGTATCCCTCGATTTTCCGGGCTATGCCATTGGTGGATTGTCTGTTGGAGAACCGAAAGATGTTATGAATCGCGTCTTGGAATCAACCACACCATTCATGCCGACAAATAAACCTCGTTATTTAATGGGGGTAGGTTCACCTGATTCATTAATTGATGGAGCCATTCGCGGTATTGATATGTTTGATTGTGTACTGCCAACAAGGATTGCCCGCAATGGTACCTGTATGACATCGAATGGAAGACTCGTTGTCAGGAATGCAAAGTATGCTAGAGATTTTAGTCCGATAGATGAGAATTGTGACTGCCATGTATGCAAAAACTATACGAGGGCATATATCCGACACTTAGTAAAATGCAATGAAACATTCGGATTCAGACTTACGACTTATCATAACCTCCATTTTCTGTTAAAATTAATGGAGCAAGTTCGAGCTGCTATAAAAGAAGATCGACTTGGTGACTTTAGAGAGTCATTCTTTGAGCAATATGGTTTGAACAAACCGAATCCAAAGAACTTTTAAACTAATACTCGGGAAAGAGGTGAAACTATATGGAAATGTTAGTATCATTATTACCTATCATCTTGATGTTCGTCATTTTTTACTTTTTGCTTATCCGTCCGCAACAAAAGCGTCAAAAGCAAGTAAGAGAAATGCAAACAAACCTACAAAAAGGTGATGACATCGTAACAATCGGTGGTATGCACGCTAAGGTTCATGCACTTGATGAAGCTACAATCGTTGTAATTACTGGAGAAGGCACAAAACTTACGTACGACCGTTCATCGGTCCGTGAAGTGAAACAATCTTAATGTGTATTTGGGTTATAGGCTGAAGAATTATCTTTGGCTTATCCAGATACTAGTTTTATGTATGTATATACATAGAAAAATATTTAACGTATAACAAGAATATTACTATCGTAAAAAAGAAGTTAATGCTTAGGCATTAACTTCTTTTTATGCATTTTTGGAATATTACTCTGTTGTCGTTCCTACCAGATTGACTCCGATGATACCCCCAAGTAGTGCAGCTGCTAAGTAGGCAAGGTGGTAAAGGGACTGCTCAATTGAGAATCCTTGTTGGTATCCAAGGTATTGGATTAGAAAGATAATGAGAGAGAATCCGAGTCCAATTGTCCCTCCAATCATCCAACCTTTAGCTTTCCCTTTCATTCCTGCTGTAACTCCTCCTATGAATAATGCCAACAGTCCGATGATTAATGTTGCCCATTCAAGACTTGACTCGCCAAAAGCGGCGAAATTTAGTATTAGAGCTAAAACAAAACTGGATATCAGAATGATACCGAAGACTACAATCCAACCGTATAACAATGCAATAAACTGATTCCTATGCATCACGTTCCCCCCTATTGTTTGTCCGCCTATCTTTATATTATTCAAGTGAATTTAATTTAGAAGAAAATATTTGTATTTTCGTTGCATATAATCTAAAGAGATCATTTCTAATGTGAAAGAGGGCTAATATGGATGTAATTCTTGCGGGTATTATATTTGTGGTCAGTTATTTCTTTATTATGACAGAGAAAATTAATCGTGCTATAGCTTCACTTGCTGGAGGTGTTCTATTACTACTGACAGGAATTTACTCGACACATGAAGTGTTTTTCCAGTATATAGACTGGAATACGATTGCATTGTTATTTTCAATGATGGTATTGATTTCCATTACAGAAAAAACAGGACTATTTACATTTATTGCCATCCGTTTCGCTCAGAAAGTACGTGGAAATCCAATATACCTATTAATTGGATCGGCCATACTTACAGCAATAGGTTCAGCCTTTTTGGATAATGTTACAACGGTATTAATATTTGTACCGGTTATGCTTAAAATAACAAAGCTGCTGAAACTTCCTGCATTTCCGTACCTTTTAACGATTATTTTTAGCTCGAATATAGGTGGTGCCGCTACATTAATCGGAGACCCGCCCAACATTATGATCGGACAAGCTGTTGAACATTTTACGTTTCTTTCTTTTATTCAGCATACAGCACCTGTAGCTATAGTTATGTTTGCTATTTTGATAGCTTTCTGTCTTATATTTTTCAAAGGGAAATTATCTAACATAAAGTCTAATATGGTAGAACTTTCAGCTATTGACGCCAGTAAAAATCTAACTAGGTCACCGTTATTATATAAATCTGTAGGAGTCCTGATGATGACTTTACTCGGTTTCCTGCTACACTCAATTTTGCATATTGAAATGACGACCATCGCACTTACCGGAGCAATATTACTTTTATTATTAACGGAAGGTGAATTGGATACAGAAGAAATTCTTTCTAAAGTAGAATGGGTGACATTGTTCTTTTTTATTGGTTTATTTGCAATTGTGGGTGGATTGCAACAAGTAGGGGTCATTGATGAAATGGCTAGAATGATTGTCGTGTCAACAGAAGGAGACTATGTCAAAACGACATTGCTTATTCTATGGGTTTCAGGCTTGTTTTCCGGGTTTATCGATAATATTCCATTTGTCGCTGCGATGATACCGGTAATACAGGAATTTGAAACATATGGAATGGTTTACTTGGATCCAATATGGTGGGCATTAGCACTTGGAGCTTGTCTGGGAGGAAATGCAACGTTGGTAGGAGCATCTGCGAATGTTGTCGTTGCTGGCATGGCAGAAGCGGACAATCAGAAGATTTCATTCATTCGATTTATGAAGTATGGAATACCTATTGTTCTCATATCTTTAGTCGTATCAACCGTGTATATTTATTTTCGATATCTGATTCCTTATATGGGACAAGGATAAAAAAATGACACTTGAAATTTCCAAGTGTCATTTTTTTCTGTTGAAAAAAGGGAGTTGTCGTAATTCTTCTTTTGTTATAAATTTAAGCGCAAAAAGTAAAACCAGATAGAATAGTAATAGAACAATAATATGGAGAGCGAATAGCAACAGATTCGAGTCTGTTCTTTCTAGAATATTTTTAAGGAAGCTTCCAGCGCCCCAGGAAAGGGATAACAAGAGTATCATCTTACATGTATCCATTAACGGAATGGTATAGCCGATTTCTTTTCGAAGAACGGCCATATGTAGCAAGGTAACCACGACTACGCCTGAACTGATGGCAATAGCTGCTCCCATAATTCCAAAGTTTGGGTTCGTTGCAAGAGCTAGTAAGACGATTGATTTAAGTGCGACCCCAATTAAACTATTCCACATAGCAGGTCTGGCAAGATCAAGTGCTTGAAGGGTTGCCTGCAATGGTGCTTGAATGTAAAGCAACAGAAAGAACGGTGCCATTAAAACAAGATAGTGACTTGCATTTCCTGTTCCATACATATACGTCAGTAGTTGAACGGAAAATAGTGAGAGAACAACTGTTGATATTGCCCCCGAAGCAAATGATATCCTTATCGATTGATGTATCCGGTAATGGATAATTTTTCTGTTTTTGTTTGCTTCTGCTTCGGCAATGGAAGGAACAAGTGCAACTGCTAGTGAATGGGTAATAAAAGTAGGAAGATACAACAGTGGCATGACATATCCTGTCAATTCCCCGTACTGTTTTGTAGCAAGTGAGCTTGCAACTCCCGCAATAGCAAGACTTTGAAAGACTAAAATCGGATCTAGAAAATTAGAGATGGAGCCAATCATTCTGCTTCCCAGACTTGGTAATGCAATGGAGAAAAGTTCTTTTGCTACAGTTTGTCCAGATCTAAAATAGGAAAAAAATCGATTTCTCAGTTTTAATGTCTTTTTCCTTTTAAAAACATAAATCATATACATCATGGAGATGAATTCACCTAGTATAACACTAAACATAGCACCTGCTGCAGCATATTCAACGCCATACGGAAGTAAAAGATTAATAAAAAAAGCGACGCAGGCTATTCTTACAATTTGCTCGATGACTTGGGCATAACTTTGAGGCTTCATATTCTGTTTGCCTTGAAAGTATCCCCTGATGACTGCTGAAACGGCTGTAATAGGAATAATTGGACTGATCGCTAGTAGCGGAAACATGGACCTGCTGTCAGTTAAAAGGCTAGAAGCTAGATATGGTGCACCAATAGCCAATAGAATGGTGAACACGATGCTTGTAGTTAAGGTTATCATCAATGAAACGATGATAATCTTTTTGATTTTAGCCTGATCATTAACCGCGTCTGCTTCAGCCACTCGCTTAGATATTGCTACAGGCAATCCCAGCTGTGTTAACGTCATCACAAGAAATAGTGTTGGGAGTGCCATCATATATAGGCCGACACCTTCTTCTCCCATGAGCCTAGCTACAACGATACGATTGATAAAACCCATAAAACGGGTAATCATTCCTGCAATTATTAGAACCATAGCACCCTGCAAAAATGTTTGTTTGGTCATTTTTGTCGACCTGCCTTCTCAAATAATTAAATTTCATATACAATGATATATATGCACAAAGGTGTACAAAGCATGACAAGCTAAAAGTATATGACAGGAATTGGTGGGATAATATGGAAATTAAACAGACTGTTAGTGAGTGGAAGCAAATGATCATTCCCGCCTTAAAAAGCAAGGCAGAAGAATTGGAAATGATGGGATACTCCCAGGCAACACCAGATGATGTATGGTCATGCATGGTGAAAAAGGTTTGGAAAGGGGATCCTGAAATGCTGCTCCACGAGATTGTTCAGGATATACTTCATCTTGCATCCAATACATATTTGAGCTATTTAACAATGAGTTCCTATCAGAATGACAATCTGATGGCTTCTATTGCGGCCTTAACTGGTGACAAAGAAAAATAAAATGTATACATAGATGTTTAGTATTTTTAAGGAGGAAGTATATTCAATGAAAAAGAGAGGAAGAATCGTTTCCTTTTTTCTTGTTTGTTTAGTTTTGGCAGGAACAATAGGAACAACGGTAATAGGAATTACAAAAGATATCAATCTTGGGTTGGATTTACAGGGAGGATTCGAGGTACTTTATGAAGTTGCACCTGTGGATGAAAATCAGGAAGTAACAAGAGGGTTATTGGAAGGTACAGTTGAAACACTGAATGACCGTGTCAATCGTCTTGGAATTAGTGAGGCAGTCATTAATATAGAGGGCGAAGATAGAATTCGCGTACAGTTGGCAGGTATTGAAAACCAGTCAGAAGCTAGAGATTTACTCTCCACATCTGCGCAATTATCTTTTCGTGATGTAAATGATAATGAACTGCTTGATGGAAATGATGTAAAAGAGGGTAGTGCTGCACAGGATTTTGATCCACAGACAAATGCTCCAATTGTTACCTTGCAACTGAAAGATGCTGCAAAATTTGGGGAGGTTACGACAGAAATCAGCCAAATGAACCCACCTGATAATAAGCTTGTAATTTGGATGGATTATCAGGAAGGAGATTCTTATAAAGCGGAAGCAATGGAGGCAGAACCGAAATTTGTTTCTGCACCGAATGTAGGTGAACCTTTACATACGTCAAATGTCATGATTTCGGGGAGCTTTACGGTAGAATCTGCAAAACAACTCGCAGATATTATTAACTCTGGTTCACTACCAGTTCATATGACTGAAATATTTTCTACTTCTGTCGGTGCACAATTTGGGGAGCAAGCTTTAAACGAGACATTAATTGCAGGCATTGTAGGTATCGGTTTAATATTGCTATATCTTATTGTTGTCTACCGCTTTTCCGGTTCTATAGCAGCGATCAATTTAACTTTCTATGTATATCTAGTTTTATTGGTGTTTGAGCTTCTTAATGGTGTATTAACTTTATCTGGAATTGCAGCACTTATACTGGGTGTTGGTATGGCGGTAGACGCGAATGTAATTACATTCGAACGTATTAAAGAAGAACTGCGGACAGGGAAATCTGTTAAAGCAGCATTTAAAGCCGGAAATAAAAATTCCCTTTCAACGATTATGGATGCTAATATTACCACTTTAATCGCAGCGGTTGTTCTGTTTATTTTTGGAACAAGTTCAGTTAAAGGCTTTGCGACAATGCTCATTATCAGTATTATCATTAGTTTCCTGACAGCAGTTCTTGGTACAAGAATCCTTCTCGGATTGTGGGTGCAGAGTGGCTATCTTACAAAAAGGAAAACATGGTTCGGTGTTAAACAATCGCAAATTAAAGATATAGCTGAAGAAGAAGAAAAACCGAAATTATTTAAACGCAACGTAAATTTTGTTCAACATCGGAAAAAGTTTTTCACGGGAACAATCATACTGATTATTATTGGGGGGATAGCCCTTACTGTCTTCCAGATTAATCCCGGGATTGATTTCACTAGTGGTTCCCGTGTGGAAGTTGTTTCTGATACAAGTCTTACGAATGAAGAAGTGGAAGCAGGATTTAAAGAGCTTGGATTGGAAGCTAAATCAATTGTGCTATCAGGTGCCAACAATGAACTTGCGGTTACCAGATTTGACAATGTGCTTTCTGAGGCGGAAGTGGAAGAAGTGCAAGCCTATTTTAGTGAGAAATACGGGCAGGACCCAAGTGTCAGCGTAGTATCGCCAATTGTAGGTCAGGAATTGGTTAAGAATGCCATTTATGCAGTGGCAATCGCCTCCGTATTTATGATTATTTATGTAACCATCCGTTTTGAGTTTTTCTTTGCAATTACAGCCTTAATTACATTACTGCATGATGTATTTATCATTCTATTCGTTTTCAGCATTACACAGTTGGAATTCGATATTACGATTGTTGCTGCACTCTTAACCATTGTAGGTTATTCGATAAATAATACGATCGTTATTTTTGATCGTATCAGGGAAAATATTCGCAAGAAAAAACGTGTCAAATCCTTTAAGGATCTTGCTGAGGTTGTGAATACAAGTATCATCCAATCTTTTACAAGAACGATGAACACATCAATCACTACGCTAATTGCAATTCTGGCATTTCTAATATTAGGAGCATCTTCCATTGGAAGTTTTGCTATCGCATTGGCAGTAGGAATTGTTGCTGGAACCTATTCTTCGTTATTATTAGCCTCTCAACTATGGCTCGTATGGCGAGGAAGATCGGTTAAAGATAAGCCTTTGGATTTCACAAAGAAAAAACGAGTGGAAGGTCCACAGGTATAAGAAATATAATTACAAGCTTTGTTAGAAGTTCTAACAAAGCTTGTATATTATCATGCATGCTTGAATTGTTCGGAAACAGGGTACTCTAACATACATAATGAAATTGAGCTGTAGGAGGAATTTAAGATGAAAGGACAGACATATGTCATTTTAGCAATTATACTAGTAATTATTGTTGCAATTTTTGCTGTAATTAATGTAGATCCCGTAGAGGTAAATTATTTATTCGTGACACAAGAATCACCATTAATCCTCGTAATCTTATTTTCTGTACTCATGGGGGGAATTATAACGGCTTCTGTAGGTACAATGCGAATTTACCGATTACAAAGGGAAATTAAACTTCTAAAAACGGAAAATGTTACATTATCTCAAAGACTCGATGAAAACGGTATTCCAATCCAGAGTGAAAAGAAGGATTTTAAAGGAGATATAGAAGATAACAATACTCCAACTAAATAATTCTGATTGCTACCCCTGCTAGTCTCTTGTATAATAGATTAGTCAGGGGTGAATTTATGTTAGAAAGTAAGGCAATATGGAAATATACTACAACTGAAAATCAGACAGAGGTTTTAACAGATGATACATTAGACGTATCCCCAACTGTAAAAAAACTTTTACAGCAAAGAGGGATTACCAACACTGAAGATGCTAGAAAATTTTTATCACCTGATCTAAAGAATTTACACATTCCACTACAGATTGATTCAATTGAAAAAGCATCAGAACGTGTACATAAAGCAATAGACTCCAACGAGAAAATTCTTGTATTTGGGGACTATGATGCAGATGGTGTAAGTTCTACAACTGTTCTTATAAAAGCCTTGCATGAACTTGGAGCATTATGTGATTATTATATACCAAACCGTTTTACAGAAGGATATGGTCCCAATGAATCTGCTTTTAGACGTGCAGCCGAAAATGGGTATTCACTAATCATCACAGTTGATACTGGAATCGCATCCGTGCATGAGGCTTTCGTCGCTAAACAATTAGGTATTGATTTGATTATAACGGATCACCATGAGCCACAGAAAGAATTACCGGAGGCTTATGCCATTCTGCATCCAAAGTGTTCACCTGATTATCCTTTTCAGGAACTTGCGGGAGTAGGTGTAGCATTTAAATTCGCACAAGCCTTACTTGGTTATTTCCCAAAACATTTGCTAGAGTTTGCAGCAATCGGAACAATAGCTGATCTAGTACCATTGGTGGATGAGAATCGTATTCTGTCATTTTATGGTCTTCATGCACTGACTATATCAAAAAAACCAGGTATTAAGGCGCTTAAACGAATTTGTAAGATAGAAGGTAATGTTTCCGAGGAAGACGTTGGTTTCTTAATTGGACCAAGAATTAATGCGGTTGGAAGGCTACAAGATGCCGATCTGGCAGTAAAGTTACTATTGACCGAAGATGCCGATTTGGCACAAGAAATTGCAGAAGAGATTGATGCAATAAACGAGCAGCGAAAAAAAATAGTAAATGATATTGTTAAAGAGGCAGAACTAATTGTTCAATCCTCCGATTCACATGGTGTTATCATTGCGGCAAAAGAAGGTTGGAATGAAGGGGTACTAGGAATTGTTGCATCCAAATTAGTTCGAAAATACGATCGCCCTGCAATCGTCCTGACGATTAAGCCGGAAACCGGAGAAGTGAAAGGCTCAGCGAGAAGTATTCCAGCATTTGACTTATTTCAAAACTGCATGAAAATAAGAGACCTATTCACACATTTCGGTGGACATTCACAGGCTGCCGGGATGACATTTCCACTAGAAAATATGGTACATGTACAGAATAAACTGGATTTATTTATACAGGAAGAATTGACTGAAGAAGATTTTAAACAGGAAATCATGATTAGTGCCGAATTGGCTCTCGAAGATATAAATGAAGGTCTTGTATCCGAAATTGATAAACTGGCACCATTTGGTATGGGAAATCCAAAACCGATTATTCAGGTAAAAGAAATTCCTTCAGACGCAAGAAAAATTGGCAGTGCTAAAAATCATCTAAAACTTCAATTCAAAAAAGAGGGCTTCTCACTCGATGGAATTGCCTTTGGTATGGGGGAACTGTACGATCATATTTCGCCACATACGCCTCTTACGATTGCTGGAGAACTTGGAATTAATGAATGGAATGGCAATCGGAAAGCCCAAATTCTCATCCAGGATATGAAGATTGAGGAATGGCAGCTATTTGATTTTAGAGGTAAACGGAAAATGGAGATTAAACCAGTCGGCAATGGGAAAGAATTAATTATTAGTAATTCTGTTGAACGGATTCATAATCAGATTGAACAGGTAAGTTATAATACTTCAATGGAAATGGTCGATGAAAAGGATTCTCTCTATTTATATGACCTTCCTGAAAAACTGGAATCTTTAACGAGAATCATTCAGCACGTAAAACCATTAAATATTTACGTCTTTTTTCATTTAGAAGACAGTGCATATCTTTCAGCGTTTCCTTCAAGAGAAGAATTCGTTTGGTTTTATGCACTATGCAGGCAACGTAAAGTGATGGATATGAAACAGGAATTAACAAAGATTATGAACCACAAAGGATGGAACAAAGATAAAATCATCTTTATTTCAAATGTGTTTTTTGAGCTCGGGTTTGTTAAAATAGAAAATGGTATCATTGAAGTACAATCGAATCCAATAAAAAAAGATCTCCAAGATTCAAAATTGTATCAGGAACGCCTTGAAAAGGCAGCTATTGAAAAGCAACTTTACTATTCAAATTACCAAGAATTGAAACAATGGTTTACCAGTTGTATGGATTATTTGGGAAGTCCCAAGGAGGAAGCAATAAATGGATTATAAGCAATATATTAAAATTGTTGAAGATTGGCCTAAAGAAGGAATTCAGTTTAAAGATATCACACCACTGATGGATAACGGAAAGGCGTTCAAATCAGCTGTTGATGAGATCGTTGAATTTGCTAAAGAAAAGGAAATAGATATCGTAGTAGGTCCAGAAGCGAGAGGATTTATCGTTGGTTGCCCAGTTTCCTATGCGCTTGAAGTGGGCTTTGCTCCTGTTCGAAAAGAAGGAAAGCTGCCACGTGAAGTGATTAGGGTAGACTATGGTCTTGAATATGGTTCTAACGTATTAACAATCCATAAAGATGCAATTAAGCCAGGGCAACGTGTTTTAATAACAGATGATTTACTCGCAACGGGGGGGACAATTGAAGCAACTATAAAGCTTGTCGAAGAGCTTGGTGGAATTGTTGTTGGCTGTGCGTTTCTAATTGAATTAAGCTATCTTGATGGTAAAGATAAATTGGATGGCTATGATGTGTTAGCATTAATGACATATTAAAAATATAATAATAGGTCTGGCGCTATGTAAATAACGTCAGACCTATTATTATATAAAAATTTTGAATGGACACTTGAAGCATAAAAGCATATAATTAAAAATATTTAGGACGCTTGTAAAAATATGTCTACCACTTAAACTGGAGGATAGACGGTAATATTTATTTCCGTGAATATGTGGTAAATAATGCAGACAGCTAGTAAAGGTGATTACATGGCAAACGATGAAAACATAACAATAACGGACATTTTAAATAAAGCAGAACGGTATTTGTCGAGTGAAGATATCGACTTGATTCAGCTTGCCTATGATTTTGCAAACGAATCACACCATGATCAATTTAGAAAATCAGGGGAACCTTATATTATTCACCCAGTTCAGGTCGCAGGTATACTTGTGAATCTTGAGATGGATGCAGAAACGATTGCAGGAGGTTTTCTGCATGATGTTGTTGAGGATACGGATATAACGGTGGAAAGATTAGAAGAAGCGTTTAATCATGAAGTTGCAATGTTGGTGGATGGCGTTACAAAATTGGGTAAAATCAGATATGAAACAAAAGAAGCCCAACAAGCTGAAAACCACCGTAAAATGTTTGTAGCAATGGCAAAGGATATTCGCGTAATTCTAATTAAACTTGCAGACAGACTGCATAATATGCGGACATTAAAGCATCTCGCCCCTGAAAAGCAGCGTCGTATTTCAAACGAGACGTTGGAAATTTTCGCTCCTCTGGCACATCGTCTTGGAATCTCTACTATAAAATGGGAATTGGAAGATACTGCTTTAAGATATCTTAATCCTCAACAATATTATCGCATTGTCCAACTGATGAAACAAAAGAGAGATCAACGCGAATCTTATATTAAACAAGTAATTGAAGAACTTACAGAAGAATTACAAGATGTCAATGTAAAAGCGGAAATGTCAGGACGCCCAAAACATTTATACAGCATTTATCAAAAAATGGTGAAACAAGGTAAACAATTTAATGAAATATATGATTTATTGGCCGTTCGAATTATCGTAGATAGTATTAAAGACTGCTATGCAGTTCTTGGAATTATCCATACAAACTGGAAACCAATGCCCGGAAGATTTAAGGATTATATTGCAATGCCGAAACAGAATCTTTATCAATCCTTACACACAACGGTAATTGGACCAAAGGGTGACCCACTGGAAGTCCAAATACGTACAAAGGAAATGCATGAAATTGCTGAATATGGTATTGCCGCACATTGGGCTTATAAAGAAGGAAAGCAGTTTAAGTCTGGGAAGAAATCCTTTGAGGAAAAGTTAACATGGTTCCGGGAGATACTTGATTGGCAAAATGACACCCATGATGCGGAAGAGTTTATTGAATCTCTAAAAATTGATCTCTTTTCCGATATGGTTTATGTTTTTACACCGAAAGGCGAAGTAGTTGAATTACCATCTGGATCGATCCCGCTGGATTTTGCCTATAAAATTCATACAGAAATTGGAAATAAGACAATTGGAGCAAAAATCAACGGTAAAATGGAGCCACTTGATTATGAACTGCAAAATGGTGATATTGTTGAAGTAATGACTTCCAAACATTCCTATGGTCCATCCCAGGACTGGTTGAAGATGACACAGACTTCTCAGGCTAAAAGTAAAATTAAACAATTTTTTAAAAAGCAGCGAAGAGAAGAAAATGTTGTAAAAGGCAAGGAAGCAGTGGATAAGGAAATTCGTGCCTTAAATATCGATCCGAAAGAAGTTCTTGTATCCGATAATATGCAACGGATTTTTGATAAATTTAATTTTACTAGTGAAGAGGATATGTATGCTGCAGTAGGTTATCAAGGAATCACAGCAGCACTTATTGCAACAAGACTTACCGAAAAGCTTCGTCAAACGAGACAAAAGGAACAGGACCTACAAACAACCATTGAAGAAGTTAAAACAGATCGAGCGAGTACGAGCAGATCACATAAAAAGGATTTTGGTGTAAGGGTGGAAGGTGTAGATAATTTACTTGTCCGGCTTGCGAAATGCTGCAATCCTGTACCCGGTGATACAATTTTAGGTTATATTACAAAAGGTCGAGGTGTATCTGTTCACCGTTCGGATTGTCCTAATGTGCAGACGGAAGAAGCTAAACAACGTTATCTGCATGTAATGTGGGAAAATGGAAATACAGAAAATAAACAATATCATGTTGATATTCAAATAACGGGTTATGACCGTCGAGGACTTCTGAATGAAGTTTTACAGGCTGTCAATGAAATGAAAACAAATATCACCCATGTAAATGGAAAATCGGACAGAAATAAAATGGCGATTATTCAGATTACCATATTAATCCATAATACCAGTCATCTACGAAAAATCGTCGAACGCATCAAACAAATCAAAGATGTTTATACGGTTACACGTACGGTACAATAGACACCTATCTTGCAGTAGGATTAATACCTACTGAATTTTACTTCATGACTGTAATCTAAAAAAATTGAAACTACGGTTACTATTCCCGTTGGAAAGAATTGTTGTTATTGTTATAAAATCTATAAACTACGAAGTAACTGCCATTTGCGAGAGACCTTTAGCTAATAATGGAAGCAAGTTTCTTCGGCTACCGCTCTGGGAAATACACTTACGGTTCGCGGGCGGCTGGTGAGCCTTAGAATGCGCGAAGTGTATACGGGCTGCGGTCGCCTGAGAGCCTATTTTCCATTATAAGCGCTGTACATAAATAGAAGTTACGTCGCACTTTATCTCAATTCTGCGATGCTTGAAAAAACAAACATTACAAAAAGAGGCTAATTTATAAAGTTCTAAAGGAGTAATTGATAATGAAAGCAGTAATACAGAGGACAAAAGATGCCAGTGTTCGTGTAGAAGGAGAGATAGTGGGAGAAATAACGGAAGGTTTTGTTGTTCTTCTTGGTGTGACACATGAAGATACCCAGGAAGACGTTAATTATCTTGTCAATAAAATCATTCATTTACGTGTATTTGAAGACGAAAATGAAAAGATGAATCTTTCCCTTCAAGATGTACACGGAAGTATTTTGTCGATTTCTCAGTTTACCCTTTACGGTGATACACGAAAAGGAAGACGTCCAAATTTTATGCAGGCAGCTAAGCCAGATGAAGCTAATAATAGGTATGAAAGTTTTAATGCTTTGATCAGAGAACATGGGATACATGTTGAAACAGGTAAATTTGGTGCAATGATGGATGTTACATTTACAAATACTGGACCAGTAACGTTAATCATTGACAGCAAAGAAAAATAGGTAGCCAAATAAAAACAGGGATGGTCATGATTGACATCCCTGTTTTTGGCTTTAGAATTTGCTTATTCACTGAAATATTTTCTAAGTCCTTCTACAATACCGGTAACGAGTTTCTTCTGATAGGCATTTGTTTGGAGCAATGCCTCTCTCTCCGGATTTGATATAAAACCAAGTTCGAGGAGGACAGACGGTTTTAAATTTGTTCTTAGAACTTGAAAATCTCCCTTTGCTATTCCGCGGTCAGACTCATCTGTTTCTTTAATAATCCCTTGCTGAATATATTTAGCTAAATTCTCATTTTGATCTGCATAATAAAATGATTCGATACCAGAGACATTAGGAAGTTCAGGTACGCTATTATAATGAATACTAATAAATGCGTCTGTATCGTTAAAATTGGAGTATGTTGACCGACTGGATAATGAGATAAATTCGTCTTCTTCCCTCGTAAGAAGAACGTTGGCACCAAGATATTGGAGTTCTTGCTCAAGTTCATGTGCAGTTAGGTATGTAAAGCTTTTTTCATAAGTATCTGTAGTACCAATTGCACCTACGTCTCTACCACCATGCCCCGCATCGATGATTATCGTTTTATTTTTGAAAACATTTTTATTGCTAGCTTCTTTTGGTTCACTAACAAGATCTTTCAGTATGTAACCTGATTGGCCGGCAACATCTATTTCATACCATTCATTAATTGCGGACAAGACATCATATTCTATCCCCTTTTCTGCAAAGTGAATAATATCATAGTCTGTAGAAGGTCCTTCCCTTAATTGTGTATGCTCATGTTGTATTGTAATCGAGCTTACATCGGTCTCTTTCTCTGTTTCTTCATCCTCTTCAGATGACTCAGTTACAGTTGTAAAATCTTCCGCAACCCAGCCAGATCCACCTGGTAATTCAATTTCCACCCAACCATTCTTTTCTTGAATAATGGTGTAAGACTCACCAGTATCAGCTACACCAACACTATCATAATCAGTCCCAGGACCACTTCTAATATTTAGATTGGATCCTTCAATGATAGCTTCATCCGCATAAACAATTTCCACATTTGCAGAATAGAGGAAGATAATTGCTGTAAATAGTATGAACATTAGTTTTCTCGAATGCGTTTGCACAATATGCCTCCCTAATTTTTTATATGTATATGTATCTTTTAGTATAATAAAATTTCTCCTTTAAGGCAAAACTGTAAGAAGACGTTCCAAAATATTTTGAAGGTTATCTCTCTAAATAGGACTGGAAATACTCTTCCCACTGAAAAAAATGTTGTTTTTATCGCAATATATATAAACTGCGAAGTAACTGCTAGTTGATTTCTATCCGTATGAAGAAACTTCGGCGACCGCTCTGGGAAATATACTTCGCTTTCCACGGGCGGCTGGTGAGCCCCTTCATGCTGACGCATTTCAGTGTCTCACCTATGCCTCTCTTCCCGTAGGAGTCTCCGTATATTTCCCAGAGCTGGTTAGAAGGTTGCTGACGATGGGTAGCTAAAATCGTCATACAGCCTTACCAGTCCGGATGAGCGGCGGGCGGTGACTCCTGCGGGAACAGCACGTGACCGAAGACCAGAAGAGTGGTTTTCTCTTCGGGGCTGAGGCCGTGCCCGCGGAAAGCATCCGCCCAGAGCGATCCCGGACTGTGGTAAAAGAAGTTATTTCGCAGTTTATCTCAACTCTGCGATATATTAAAAGAACCATTTTTTACAGTGGGACGAGAAACTGCAGTCCCAAACATTAAGGAAATATTTCAAACGAGGTATTTGCAAAAAAGAGGAGACAGTATAGTGAGAATGAATGATAAACAAACGAATGTAAATGATCAGAAAGATATCTTTTCTACAGATCTTCATCATTTTGTGGAGATGGAAGGACGTGGTACACACTTGGAAATTGCCAGTGAACTTGGAATTTCTATAGGGGAAGTTAAAATGTTAAAGAAAAAGCTGAATCGTTCTTGACAATACAGGTTGTTAACATTAATATTATAGACATTCAACTAATTAAAATAAACTTACCGATGAAGGAAAAAGTAATCAGGAACCACCTGTATAGAGAGAAAATGGCTTTGGCTGAAAACATTTTCCCTGTTGGTCTGATGAAGGACGTTCCGGAGGATTTATATCGAAATAGAGTAGGTATGAACGTTTTGCGGGCGTTAACTGTGAAGAGCGGGTGCTGATATTGGCATCAACTAGGGTGGCAACGCGGGAAAACTCCCGTCCCTTATATTTATATAAGGGACGGGAGTTTTTTATTTTAATTTAATATAAGTTATTGGGGGTTTTAAGATGAGTATGAAAGCACCAAGAGGTACAGTGGATATTTTGCCTAAAGATGCAGCTAAATGGCAGTATGCAGAAAATAAAATTAAAGATATATGCAACAGATTTCATTTTAAAGAAATTCGTACGCCTTTATTTGAACATACCGAAGTGTTTCAACGAGGTGTTGGAGATTCTACAGATATCGTACAAAAAGAGATGTATACCTTTGATGATCGTGGTGGTAGAAGCCTGACACTTAGACCTGAAGGAACTGCATCGGTAGCAAGAGCTTTTGTGGAAAACAAATTATTTGGGGAACCGAATCAACCGGTTAAACTTTATTATTTTGCACAAATGTTTCGATATGAACGCCCTCAAAAAGGAAGAATGCGTCAATTAAATCAGTTTGGTGTAGAAGTACTTGGCAGTGCGGATCCAGCTGTGGATGCAGAGGTTATTGATCTTGCTATGACGACGTACAAAGAATTAGGTTTGAAATCATTAAAATTAGTGATTAATTCCCTGGGTGACAAAGAAAGCCGAAGCAATCACAGAAAAGCACTTGTAAACCATTTTGAACCACATAAAGAAGAACTTTGTGATGATTGTCAAAACAGACTGTCTCAGAATCCGCTTCGTGTCCTGGATTGCAAAACCGACCGTGACCACCCGGCAATGAAAACAGCTCCATCCATTCTGGAATTTTTAAATGAAGAATCAAAATTATATTTTGAAAAGGTTCAAGAATACTTATCATTGATGGAAATTGATTTTATTGTTGACCCAACCCTTGTAAGAGGACTGGATTATTATAATCATACTGCTTTTGAGATTATGAGTGAAGCAGATGGCTTCGGTGCAATTACAACACTCGCTGGTGGTGGCAGGTATAATGGATTAATCGAAGAACTTGGAGGACCTGATACACCAGGAATTGGATTCGGAATGGGATTTGAACGTTTACTCATGGCTTTGGAGGCTGAAAACATTGCCCTACCACTGAATGACAGCTTGGATTGTTTCATCGTTGCAATGGGTTCTGATAAAGTGAGTAAAGAAGCAACAAAACTTGTACATCAGCTCCGTGTTAACGGTATACAAGTCGATAAGGATTATCAGGATCGAAAGATGAAAGGTCAGTTTAAGGCTGCTAATCGTTTCGATTCGAAATATGTGCTCGTTCTTGGAGAAGAAGAGATCGACAGAAAAATTATTAATGTAAAAGAAATGGAATCTGGTGAACAAATAGAAATACCATTAGAAAATATTGTTGAAACATTAAAGCAAAAGCTTCTGGGAGGTAAAGGACATGAGTGAACGGGTAATGGCTGGAAAGTTATCGGAAGAAACTATCGGGCAAGCGATACTACTAAAAGGTTGGGTTCAAAGAAGACGTGATTTAGGTGGATTAATCTTTATTGATCTTCGTGACAAATCAGGAATTGTGCAGGTAGTATTTAATCCTGATCATTCAAAGAATGCTCTTGAAATTGCTGAAAAGATCCGTTCCGAGTATGTAGTGGAAATTAATGGAGAAGTGGTTGAACGAGATAAATCAACTGTAAATCCAATAATGAAAACTGGAAGGATTGAAGTGATCGCTACTTCTATTAAAATTTTAAACAAGGCAAAGACACCACCTTTTACGATTCAAGATGATACAGATGTGTCCGAAGATGTCCGACTGAAGTATCGGTACCTTGATTTAAGAAGAAGTCCTTTGCAGGAAACGTTTAAATTGCGCCATCGGACCACACAAGCTATTCGTAATTTCCTTAACGATAATGATTTTATGGAAATGGAAACCCCAATATTGACAAAGAGCACACCAGAAGGGGCTCGGGATTATCTGGTTCCAAGCCGTGTTCATCCTGGTGAGTTTTACGCTTTACCGCAGTCACCACAACTTTTTAAACAGTTGATTATGATGAGTGGTTTTGAAAAATATTATCAAATTGCAAGATGTTTCCGTGATGAAGATCTTCGTGCTGACCGTCAGCCGGAATTCACTCAGATTGATATTGAGACTTCCTTTTTAACCAGCGATGAAATTATGGAAATGACGGAACATATGATGCAGCAAGTTGTAAAAGAAGTTAAAGATTTGGATATAGAGTTGCCATTGCAAAGAATGCCATATGATGAAGCAATGGAACGCTTTGGCTCGGATAAACCGGATACGAGATTTGGTCTTGAATTAATACATGTTTCCGATATCCTAGTTAACTCTACTTTCAAAGTTTTCCAAGGTGCAATTCAATCTGGTGGAAATGTTGCTCTATTGAATGTAAAAGGGGAAGCGGCTAATTTCTCTCGCAAAGACATTGACAAATTAACCGATTATGTAAAAGTATATGGAGCAAAAGGACTGGCTTGGCTGAAAGTAGAAGGGGACGAACTGAAAGGACCAATCGCTAAATTTCTTACCGATAAAGAAATATCTGATCTATCAAATAAAGCAAATGCGATAGATGGTGATTTGTTATTATTTGTAGCAGATAAAACATCCGTTGTTTCTGACAGTTTGGGTGCTTTGCGCTTAAAATTAGGGAAACAGTTGGAACTTATCGATGAATCTAAATTTAACTTTTTATGGGTAACAGACTGGCCATTACTTGAATACGACGAAGAACTTGGCAGATACTTTGCGGCTCACCATCCGTTCACATCTCCTATTGAGGAAGATATGGAAAGATTAGAGAGTGACCCGGCAAGTGTCAGGGCAAATGCATATGATCTCGTTCTCAATGGTTATGAACTAGGTGGAGGATCAATCCGTATTTACCAAAAGGAACAGCAGGATCATATGTTTAAAGTATTAGGATTTAGTGAAGAAGAAGCGAAAGAGCAATTTGGGTTCCTTTTGGATGCATTAGAATATGGTGCTCCTCCACACGGTGGAATCGCACTTGGTCTAGACCGGATTATAATGCTGCTTGCTGGTAGAACAAATCTTCGGGACACCATTTTGTTTCCAAAAACAGCCTCAGCGTCCGATTTATTGACTGATGCGCCCAATGAAGTAAGTGATGCTCAATTAGATGAACTGTCTATAGCATTATCCAAACAAAAACCAAAGAAATAAAGTTTTAACATTGTAAATATTGAAATAAATAATTAGCTGTGTTAAGATTAATTTACAAATCAATATTAATAGCTTAATCCTGATGTGTTCGTCTATAAAAAGTATTTTGACCGAACAACTATATATTTGGGAGCCTGATTTAGTTTTTATAGTGCGTGCATGCCTGTATTCTTCGGAATCAATGGAAGCACAATACATGTAAAACAGGGCACCCACCTGCTTCAAGCGGGATCAAAACTTTAAAATAGGACGGCACAATCGGGATTAAGCTATACATACAAAAAAGAAAAGAGGACCTGTATAAAATACAGGTCCTCTTTTTATTGGCTTGAACAGCCATATCTAACACTTATTCCTAGAAAATCTTCTTTGATTCTTTTAATTGGAACCTTGGATGAGCTGTTCCAAGTTACCGTTTTTATCCATTCGGAATGCAGGGGAAGCGTGACTTCCTTTATCATTGAGTACGGTCATTTTTCTTGCCCGATCCATAATTTGAATAAATGTCTGGTAATCTTCTTGAATGGTAACCAACTGTTCTTCCGTATTGGAAAGCTGTTTTTCAAGTTCTTTCACTTTTGTCTGCAACATGGTATTCTCTTTTTCAACAGTCTCCAGTGTTGATTTTGATTGATTGGAAGCATGATAGTCTTTTTTTAATTCTCTTAAATATTGTATAACCATATCAAGATTTATAGTTGGTGGTTCCACCATAACAAAGGTATTTTCTTCTTCTACTTCGGATTTGCTTTCTTCAAATACCGGTGGAAGTGAAAGTGTCGGCGGAACTCTTGTTTGCTTCAACGTGGAACTCATCGCCCTTTTTTTCTCTTTTCGCTGTCTTTTTGCGAGATCGATAGCACTATCATATTTTGTTCTAACTTCTGCATTCCAGCGAAAACCGCAGGCTGCTGATGTTCGGTTTAATTTGTCGCCGACTTCATCAAAAGCATTTAATTGGGTACTGCCTTCTCGAATGTGACGCAATACTGTCTCAGCAAGTAATAAATCGTCCTCGTGGGACCAGGCGTCTTGTCTAACTTTTACCAAAATATTCAACTCCTTTTTATAGTAGGGAATGTTCCAAAAGTCCTGTTAAAGATTCTTTAATTTGGAACACACACTAGTAGCACAACAATAGATTGTAACTTTTATGTCTATTATTGCCTTATAGAAAGGGTTATATACGTTAATTCTTCTTATCTCTTTGAATTTTATCGTAAACTTGCTTTAGAGCTTGTTCGAATTTAGCGCTGTTCTTTGGTTGGTAGTAGTTTCTGTTTTTGATAGAATCAGGCAAATACTGTTGCTTCACCCAAGCCCCATCATAATTATGTGGATATTTGTAATCGACTCCCCGACCAAGTTTTGTTGCACCTTGATAATGGGAATCTTTCAGGTGCGCAGGAATCTCTCCGCTTTTACCACTTCTTATGTCAGATAAAGCTCCATCAAGCGCTTTATAGGCAGTGTTTGATTTAGGTGATAATGCTAGTTCCACAATGGCAACAGACAATGGAATTCGTGCTTCTGGGAATCCAAGTCTCTCTGCCGCCTGAACCGCAGAAACTGCACGTGGGCCTGCCTGTGGGTTTGCAAGACCGATATCTTCATAGGCGATCACAATCATACGACGGGCAATACTATCAAGATCCCCGGCCTCAATTAATCTTCCTAAATAGTGAAGTGCCGCATCCACATCACTACCACGAATTGATTTTTGGAATGCGGAAAGTACATCATAGTGAGCATCGCCATTTTTATCATGAGAAAAGCTTTTTTTTTGCATGCACTCCTCTGCAGTATTTAGATCAATTAAAATCTGCCTTTTTTCATTTTCTGGTGTGGAAGAAACGGCCAGTTCGAGTCCATTTAAAGCAGATCGGAGGTCACCGTTCGCTGCAGTAGCAAAATGACTAAGGGCATCCTCTGTTAAGACTACATCACTGCTCCCAAATCCATGCTCTTCATTGTTTAAAGCACGAGTAATCGCAGTTTTAATATTCTCATCGGTTAAAGCCTGTAATTCAAACAGATGGCACCTACTACGTATTGCAGGGTTAATAGAATGATACGGATTACTCGTCGTACAACCGATCAATGTAACCAAATTGCTTTCTAGATGTGGGAGGAGGAAATCCTGTTTCGCTTTATCAAGCCGATGGACCTCATCTAGTATTAAGACAACTTGTCCCATCATTTTTGCTTCTTCCACAACTATCTCCATATCCTTCTTTTTGTCTGCAACCGCATTTAACATTTTAACAGGCAGGCCGACACTTTTTCCAAGTGCATAGGCCATCGATGTTTTACCTGTTCCTGGTGGCCCAAATAGAATCATGGAAGCAAGTCTATTGGCGTTTACCATTCGATTAATTATTTTACCGTTACCGACCAGATGTTCCTGACCGATAATATCTTCTACTTGTTCTGGTCTCATACGAAATGCAAGAGGTTTTTGTTTCATTTACAACGTCCTTTATATATAATATTACATTTAAAGCTTAATCCTGATTCAGCTTAAATGCAAGGAGCATACTATTCATGCTATAATAGCACTTATTATAGTATGATGGACGATCAAATCATTAAGAGGAGTTTATATATATGAAAATTTCTACAAAAGGAAGATATGGATTAACAATTATGGTTGAATTGGCAAAGAAGTATGGCGAAGGGCCAACATCATTAAAATCGATTGCCAAAGAGAATGACCTATCAGAACATTATTTGGAGCAACTAGCATCACCACTTCGAAATGCCGGTTTAATTAAAAGTATTCGCGGTGCATATGGGGGATATAAATTATCTAGGGAACCAAAGGAAATCACGGCAGGAGACATTATCCGTGTTCTTGAAGGACCGCTTACCATTGTGGAAGGTATTGAAGATGAAAAGCCTGCTCAACAGGCATTATGGATGGAAATTCGAGATGCAGTAAAAAGCGTTATGGATAAAACGACATTGGATGATTTAGCTAATCATGATAATGATGAACTACAAGATGCATACATGTTTTATATCTAGAATCTTTTTTTGAGATGGAAGGGAAATGTACTATGGAACCAATTTATTTGGATCACGCTGCAACTACTCCAATGGCTGAGGAAGTAATTCAAGCAATGCTTCCTGTCTATAATGAGGTTTTTGGTAATCCATCAAGTGTCCATTCATTCGGTAGAAAAGCGCGGCAGATTTTGGATGGGGCAAGACGTGTTATGGCATGGAGTATACGAGCGAACGAAAAAGAAATTACCTTTACCAGTGGGGGAACAGAAGCGGATAACCTTGCATTTGTTGGAACTGCATTGGCTAACCGTCATAAAGGTAATCATATAATTACAACTAACCAGGAGCATCATGCTGTACTTCATACTGCTGAGGCATTAGAAAAACAAGGCTTTATAGTAACGTATCTCCCAGTATATAGGGATGGAAAAATAGCAATAGAAGATTTAAAAAACGCATTAACGAATGAAACAATTCTTGTCTCCATTATGTATGTAAATAATGAAACTGGAATTATTCAGCCAATAAAGGAAATCGGCGATCTACTCAGAAATCATCAGGCATATTTTCATACAGATGCAGTTCAAGCGTTCGGACTCCTTGAAATGGATGTTAAAGAATTGGGAATTGATATGCTGACGGTGTCTTCACACAAAATTAATGGACCAAAAGGGATTGGATTTTTGTATGTAAAAGAAAATGTAAAAATCAATGCTTTGCAGTATGGCGGTGAACAGGAAAGAAAACGTCGCCCAGGTACAGAAAATATTGCAGGAGCAGCAGGCTTCCAAAAAGCTGTCGAACTGGCAATTCAAAACAGAGAAACAAGAAGAAACCAGTATCAGATATACAAAGAATTATTTATCGAAGAACTGAAGGAACATGGGATTAATTTTGAAGTCAATGGTGATATTGAGTCGACAATATCCTCCATTATAAATATAAGTTTTCCAGGTGCAAATGTGGAAACATTGCTAACGAATTTTGATTTAGATGGGATTGCAGCCTCAAGTGGAAGTGCCTGTACGGCAGGAAGTGTGGAACCATCACATGTATTAACTGCCATGTTTGGAAAAGATAATCCATGTACGACAAATTCCATCCGTTTTAGTTTTGGAATCTTTAATACGGAAGAAAATGTTAAAGAGGCAGCGAGACGGGTTTCAAGGATTATAAAAAGATTAAGATAAAGGATCGTGAAAATAATGAAAAGTAATAAAGATATTCGAGTAGTAGTGGGAATGAGCGGTGGTGTCGATTCTTCAGTAGCTGCCTTACTTCTTAAAGAACAAGGCTATGATGTAGTCGGTATCTTTATGAAAAACTGGGATGACACAGACGAGTTCGGTGTATGTACGGCAACAGAGGATTTTGATGATGTTGTTCGTGTCTGTAATCAGCTGGATATACCCTATTACTCTGTTAACTTTGAAAAACAATATTGGGATAAAGTATTTACTTATTTTCTGGAAGAATACAAAGCAGGGCGTACACCAAATCCTGATGTCATGTGTAATAAAGAAATTAAGTTCAAAGCATTTCTTGACCACGCCATGT
The DNA here is from genome assembly GCF_042650085.1 of Oceanobacillus longus. Lineage (NCBI taxonomy): Bacteria > Bacillati > Bacillota > Bacilli > Caryophanales > Bacillaceae > Oceanobacillus > Oceanobacillus longus. Next base: position 501,496 of record NZ_JBHSAO010000001.1, read on the forward strand.
CTCTAGGCGCAGATTATCTTGCGACAGGTCATTACGCTCAAGTAAGGGAAGTAAATGGTCGCATTGAAATGTTACGTGGTGTAGATGATAATAAAGACCAAACGTACTTCCTCAATCAATTATCTTCAGACGTTCTGAGGCAAGTGATGTTTCCATTAGGACATATGCCAAAATCTGAAGTACGAAAAATTGCGAAAGAATACGGTTTGGTTACAGCCGATAAAAAAGATTCGACTGGAATTTGTTTTATTGGAGAACGTAATTTCAAAGAATTTCTAAGTGAGTACTTACCTGCACAACCTGGTGATATGCAAACGATGGATGGACTGGTTAAAGGAAAACACGATGGTTTAATGTATTATACATTAGGCCAACGCCAAGGACTTGGTATTGGCGGAGCAGGAGATCCATGGTTTGTTATAGGTAAAAATCTTAAAAATAATACGCTATATGTGGAACAAGGTTATAGTAATGATAAACTGTATTCGGATGCATTAATTGCAACGGATATGAACTGGATAAATGATGATGTGATCACGGAATCGTTTATCTGTACTGCTAAGTTCCGCTACCGTCAAAAAGATAGTAATGTTACCGTCCATCTTCAAAATGATGGGAAAGTTTTCGTTGAATTTGCAGAAAGCGAAAGGGCAGTAACTCCTGGACAGGCGGTTGTCTTTTATGATGGAGACGTCTGTCTTGGTGGTGGGACAATTGATGAAATTATAAAGAATAATCATACACTTGATTATGTAGGTTAAGTAAGGAGATTTGAGATGGATAAAAATACACAAGCAATAAATTATATGAGGGAACAGAATTTTGAGGAAGCAGCCAGACTGTTCAATGAAGTCATTGAGGAACAGCCAGATGAACCGTTAGGCTATATTAATTTTGGCAATCTTTTAGTGCAATTAAATGAGAATGAACGTGCAGAGCGTTTTTTTGAAAAAGCAATTGAATTGGACACAGAAGCTGCAACAGCCTATTACGGTTTAGGAAATCTTTACTTTGAGCAATCTTTATTTCCAAAAGCACAGATGAATTTTCAACAGGCAATTGAGCTTGGACTCGAGGAAAGTGATGTATACTTTATGCTTGGCTTAACGTTACAGAATCAGGAACAGTTTAAATATGCGCTACCATATTTATTACGAGCTACCGAGTTGAATCCGAACGATGAAGAGATTCTCTTTCAATATGGATTATCCCTAGCACAAAGTAACAGTCTGGAAGATGCGGAGAATGTTTTTAATCGCGTCCTCGAAATAAATCAGGATCATAGTGACACCCATTACAATCTGGGTGTCCTATCCCTGTTTAATGAAAATGTCGATGAGGCATTAGGCCATTTCAACGAGGCGCTTCGAATACAGCCAGAGCATGTTCTTGCAGCTAACGGAAAGAAAAATGTGGAACAACTAATAAACGAAAACTAGGTATATAGATAGTGGGGTTGTTTGAAATGGAAATGAGTCAACAACAATCAAATGAAGAACAAGGATATATTAAAGGTGAAATAGTTAATACAATTTTTAATAATGAAGCTGAACATTTCTCGATCGTAAAAATCAAAGTACAGGAGACAAATGAAGACTTCAAAGAGAAAGAGATTGTTGCGAAAGGCTATTTTTCCAATCTCCATGAACAGACAACCTACTATTTTTACGGAGAATTTGAGAGGCATGTCCGGTTTGGTACGCAATATAAAGTGTCTTCTTATAAAACCATTATTCCAGATACAAAAGATGGTTTGGTCGCATATCTATCAAGTGATTTATTTTATGGTATTGGCGAAAAAACAGCAGAACGTATTGTAGGATACTTAGGTGAAACAGCCATCTCTAAAATACTAAACGACTCAAACGTATTGAAAGATGTACCAGGATTAAAAAAAGAAACTGCTGAGAGATTGGCAGCAAGCCTAAAAGAAAATCAAGGCTTTGAACATGTAGCTGTTTATTTATCCAACTATGGAGTAGGATTAAAAATGGCTCAAAACGTCTACCAAAAGTACAAAGAGGAAGCAATCGAGATACTGGAAAAAGATCCATATCAATATGTATTTGATATAGAAGGATTTGGATTCCGAACTGCGGACGAAATTGCCAGGCAAAATGGACTTTCTTTGACACATCCGAATCGAATTGGTGCAGGGTGTATTTATGTTCTTCAGAGAAGTATTCAGGAAGGACATGTTTTTTTACCAATGGACCTCTGTGTTGATCAGGTGATGGGACTGCTTGCAGTTCATCCTGCTGAACAATCAATTATTACAGATAGGCTTGAAGAATTAAATACGGAGAAAAAGTTGATTATTTATGAAGGTAACGTGTATCTCCCGACTCTTTACTATGCAGAGGATGGCTTTGCTTCCAATTTAAAACGAATTATTACTAAACCGTTGGAGGAAGAAACGTCTTTGGCAGAAATGTTAAAAATAACTGGACAAATTGAAGAAGCGGAAGTATTAAGTTATGGTAAGGAGCAATTTTCTGCTATTAATCAATCATTGCATTCTAAGATTATGATATTAACAGGGGGACCCGGGACCGGTAAGACTACCGTTATAAAAGGAATTCTCAAAGCATATGCTGCAATACATCAGGTATCTCTTGATCCGAAAGATTACGAATCCAAGTCGGACTATCCATTTATACTGACTGCTCCAACCGGCCGTGCAGCAAAAAGATTGAACGAATCAACCGGACTTCCTGCATTAACAATACATAGACTTCTTGGATGGAATGGTAGCAACGGTTTTGATAAAGATGAACAGGAACAGCTTTCAGGGAAAATTTTAATTGTTGATGAGTTTTCGATGGTTGATATCTGGTTGGCAAATAGCCTCTTCAAAGCAATTCCCGATGATATGCAGGTTCTATTGGTAGGGGATGAAGATCAATTGCCATCTGTTGGGCCAGGACAGGTTCTATCAGATTTATTGAAAAGTAACTTACTGCCACTCGTAAGTTTGAGCGAGGTTTATCGGCAGAAGGAAGGATCCAAAATTATTCAGCTTGCACATGAGATCAAAAATGATACATGTTCAGCGGGGTCGCTTGCGAATGATAAAGATTTCAGCTTTATTGCATGTTTCGAACATCATATGATCCACGTAATTACGTCCATTTATAAAAAGGCACTGGATAAAGGTTTAGACGCAAGGGATATTCAAGTCCTTGCTCCGATGTACAGATCGCAGGCCGGGATAACGATGATTAATAAAGAACTGCAGCAGCTAATCAACCCAAAGACAAAAAGAAGACGAGAAATTAAGTTCAATGATGTTACTTATCGTGTGGGTGATAAGGTGATTCAGCTTGTTAACCAACCTGAAGATGGCGTTTATAATGGGGATATTGGAGAAATCGCAGCTATTTTCAAAGAAGACGAAAACAAAGAAAATGTAGAGCAGCTTGTAATCACATTTGAAGATAGAGAAGTAGTATATGTACGGAAAGATTATGTGAATTTTACGCATGCCTATTGTATTTCCATTCATAAGTCTCAGGGAAGTGAATTTCCAATCGTCATTTTACCAGTAGTCTCAACCTATAATCGTATGCTGCGAAAAAACTTACTGTACACAGCAATTACCCGAAGTAAAGAGTCACTGATTATTTGCGGGGAAGAACAGGCTTTTTTACGAGGAATACAAACAAAAGACACAAATAAACGATTTACTTCATTAAAAGAACAGTTAACAGAAAGACTTCAAGGAATTTCACTCACAGAAATGAAAGAACCAGAAGAACAAGAAATCTCTCCTTATGATTTTATGTGATTATTTATGTATATAAAGTTATAAATCGGGCAAGCATAGTAGCGTATTATCCGAAAAGGGGTTATGATTATGCTGCGTTGTCCGAATTGTAACGGAAAAGATATAGGCAAAATAGGTACACAGGATTATTTTTGCTGGACGTGCTGTATTGAAATGACAGTATCCGGTAAAGAACTAATGGTTCATCAAATAGAATCTGACGGAAGTCTAAGTTCATTGGATGATTTGTTTACAAAAGAACAACGCCAACTTCCATAGAGAGCTCCCAGCAAAAAATGAGTATAATACCAATCTGCTGAGGAGTGTCTTTCATGTTTGAGGATAAAAAACGCTTTACGATATTATACTGGTTAGTCATTGGTATCGTATTATTTATATTTTCTTATTTATTTTTTAAAACAATGCCATATTACGGTACCTTTTTTTCTTTTCTCGGTAAACTGTTAATACCTTTTGTTATTTCTGCTTTAATTGCTTATTTGTTGCATCCATTAGTTGATCAATTGGATAGCATGAATATTCATCGAGGTTTGGCTATCCTGTTGATCTATCTCATTTTCTTTGGCGGAACAGGCTATCTGTTTTATCGGGGATATCCATTAATTGTCCATCAACTGGGAGATTTAAATGAAAATCTTCCAGAAATTATAGCAATGTATGAAAATTTAATTTATCAGATATATAACTATACGTCGTTTTTGCCTGAAGCGGTACATGATAAAATAGATGAACTAATACTCTCCTTGGAAACATCATTGGATCAATTGATTTCTAAACTTGTAGCAGGTTTTGCTAAAATAATAGATATGATTATTATAATTACGGTAATACCGGTACTTGTTTTCTACTTCCTTAAGGATTATACGAAAATAAAAACCTTCTTTATTACATTTATTCCCAAAAAATTCCGGAGTGATGCAAGTAATTTGCTGTCCGAGATTGATAAAGGTTTGGGTGGCTATATTCGCGGTCAGATAATCATCAGCTTATTTGTAGGTCTCACATCACTAATCATGTTTAAACTGCTAAATATAAAATATGCCTTATTGCTAGCTATTGTAATGGGGGTCACGAATATTATACCCTATTTTGGTCCAATCATTGGTGCAATACCAGCGGTGACAATCTCCTATACTACGGCTGGAAATAAAGTTTTTTTAGTTATTCTTGCTTTGTTTGTAATACAGATTATTGAAGGTAATCTGCTGTCGCCATATATAATGGGCAAGAGTGTGAAAATTCATCCCGTTGCCATCATCTTTGTACTATTGCTCGGTGGTCAGTTGTTTGGAGTGTGGGGAATGATATTGGCTGTTCCAGTTCTTACGATCACCAAAGTAATAACTGGTCAATTAATCGCGTTACATTCATATGATTGACAATGCTTGAAAAGTTTCATATAATATCGCTAACATAATAAATTAAACACTTTGATGGTTATAAGTACATGATCTACTTGTTTTTAGAGAAGAATTTCCGAGGGCTGAGAGAAATTCCAAACACAGTGTCATGGAAAGCTAAACCGGAGTACGGTTAAACCCCGTCGGTCTCATACCGTTAACATGATAAAGTGATGAATGATTTTCTTCATTCATAATTAGGGTGGTACCGCGAACATATCTCGTCCCTGCAATAATGCAGAGAGGGGATTTTTTTATTTTTAAAGAATGTGGAGGAATTTAGATGAAACAGTTAAGTTCAGCAGAAATCAGACAAATGTTTATTGACTTTTTTAAGGAAAAAGGACATCGTGTCGAACCAAGTGCCTCACTTGTTCCAATTGAAGATCCTACATTATTGTGGATTAATAGTGGCGTAGCGACATTAAAAAAATATTTTGATGGGCGTGTTATACCCGAGAATCCACGGATTGTAAATGCGCAAAAATCAATTCGTACCAATGATATTGAAAATGTCGGTTTTACAGCACGTCACCATACATTTTTCGAAATGCTTGGGAACTTTTCAATTGGAGAATACTTTAAGAAAGAAGCAATAGACTGGGCATGGGAATTCCTGACGAGTGATAAATGGATTGGTTTTGATAAGGAACTTCTTTCCGTAACTGTTCATCCAGAAGATGATGAAGCATATGACATGTGGCTAAATGATATTAAATTGCCAAAAGAACGCATCATTCGATTGGAAGAAAACTTCTGGGATATCGGAGAAGGCCCAAGTGGACCGAATACGGAAATATTCTACGACCGCGGAGAAAAATACGGAAATAACCCAGCTGACCCGGAACTATATCCAGGTGGAGAAAATAATCGTTATCTAGAAGTATGGAATCTAGTATTTTCCCAGTTTAACCATAACCCGGATGACACATATACACCACTTCCAAAGAAAAATATTGATACCGGCATGGGACTTGAGCGCCTGACATCAATTATTCAGGAAGTACCAACCAATTTTGAAACAGATTTATTTATGCCGATTATTCGCAAAACAGAAGAAATCGCGAATACGACTTACGGAAAAGAACTATCCAGTGATACCGCATTTAAAGTAATCGCAGATCATATTCGAACTGTCAGCTTTGCAATAGGTGATGGGGCTGTCCCTTCCAATGAAGGCAGGGGCTATGTATTACGTAGATTAGTGAGAAGAGCCATCCGATTTGCAAAAGAAATCGGTATCGAAAAACCTTTTATGTTTGAGCTTGTAGATACGGTTGGAGAGATCATGAAGGATTTCTATCCAGAAGTACTCAAGCAACGCGAATTCATTATAAATATCATTAAAGTGGAAGAGGAACGTTTCCATGAAACATTAAATGATGGTCTGGAAATTTTGACTGCCATTATGGATCAACAAAAAGTTGCTGGGAATACCGTCATCCCTGGAGAAGAAGTATTCCGTCTTTATGATACGTATGGTTTTCCAAAGGAATTAACTGCAGAATATGTGGAACAACAAGGGTTTACCATTGATAAAGAAGGTTATAATCGTGAAATGAATAAACAACGCGAACGTGCTAGAAGTGCAAGGCAAAAAGTCGATTCCATGCAGGTTCAAGACACGATTTTAAGTGAAATCAATGTAAAAAGTGAATTTATTGGATATGACCAAATGGCTGTGGATGCAACGGTGGAAACCATTATCGGTGGAAAAGAAGTAATCGATTCTGCAAGTCAAGATGATGAAGTATTTCTATTTTTAAATGAAACACCATTTTATGCTGAAAGTGGCGGACAGGTAGCTGATCATGGCTGGATTATTACGGAAAATGCTTCCGCATATGTGCTAGATGTTCAAAAGTCTCCGAAAGGACAAAATATTCATCGAGTACAGATAAAAGAAGGAGAGATACGTACTGGCGATACGGTGAAGGCTGCTGTAGACTCCCATTTCCGAACTTCTGTTATCAAGAATCATACGGCTACACATTTACTTCACCAGGCCCTTAAAGATGTTTTAGGAAAACACGTTAATCAAGCTGGTTCATTAGTAACACCTGAACGTTTACGCTTTGACTTTTCCCATTTCAGTGGTGTTTCCAGTGATGAATTGAAACAGGTAGAACAAATAGTTAACGAAAAAATTTGGGAATCTGTATCATTAGCAATTGAAAATAAGAATTTGGATGAGGCAAGAGAAATGGGTGCAATGGCATTATTCGGTGAAAAGTATGGTGATGTGGTTCGTGTAGTACAAATAGGAGACTATAGCCTGGAATTATGTGGAGGTTGTCACGTTACAAATACATCCGAGATAGGGTTATTTAAAATCGTCTCAGAGAGTGGCATTGGAGCAGGTACAAGAAGAATTGAAGCTGTTACAAGTCAATATGCCTATGAATTCCTGAATAAGAAACTTTCTATTTTGAGTTCCTCTGCGGAATTAGTTAAATCCAGTGATGAACAAGTTCCGGAAAGAATTGAAGGATTACAACAAGAACTGAGAGCATTGCAAAAAGAAACAGAATCATTAAGTGCAAAATTATCTAATTTGGAAGCCTCATCTATTTTGGACCAGGTTGAAAACGTACAGGATATACCATTGCTAGCTCAGAAAGTAAATGTTAAAGATATGAACCAGCTTCGAAACATGGTTGATAGTCTAAAACAGAAATTAACTACAGGTATTGTTCTACTTGCAGCTGAGAATAATGGAAAAGTACAATTGGCAGCAGGAGTATCCAACGATTTAAATCAAAAAGGATTGCATGCTGGCAACTTGATTAAACAAGCTGCAACAATTTGCGGAGGTGGTGGTGGGGGCCGTCCGGATATGGCACAAGCTGGCGGTAAAGACCCTGCAAAAATAGAAGAAGCACTTGAATCTGCAAAAAATTATATTACAGAAAATGTAAAATAACCGTAACTGTTTGTAAACAAAGCATTAAAAAAGTATAATAATACCAATAAACATGTTAAAATGATTTTTAGAATGCAAACTTGGAACGAGGTGTCACAGTGAGTTCAATTGATAAAACGATGAAGTTTAACTTTTCAGAAGAACCATTTGATCAGGATATTAAGGATATTCTATTGACTGTACATGAATCATTGCAAGAAAAAGGATATAATCCGATTAATCAGATTGTGGGTTATTTATTATCAGGTGACCCCGCGTATATTCCGAGATACAATGATGCCAGAAATTTGATCCGTAAAATAGAACGAGACGAAGTGATTGAAGAACTGGTTAAATTTTATCTGGAGCAGAACAAGGAGAATAAATGAAAATAGTAGGATTAGATGTTGGCTCAAAAACCATCGGTGTTGCGGTCAGTGATGCGTTTGGCTGGACTGCCCAAGGAGTGACTACAATCAAATGGAATGAGTTAGAAATTCATTCTGCCGATGAGGAATTAAAACAAATTATAGAAACGCATGAGATTGGAAAAGCTATTGTCGGGCTGCCGAAAAATATGAATGGAACCATTGGAGAACGTGGAGAAGCTTCTCAAAGATATGCCAGACATATAGAGAACGTACATGGCATACCTACTGAATTATGGGATGAACGTCTTTCTACCATAGCAGCCGAACGCGTATTGCTCGAAGCAGATATGAGCAGAAAGAAAAGAAAGAAAGTAATTGATAAAATGGCTGCGGTCATGATACTGCAAGGGTACTTAAATCAGAAATAGAGGAGTGATCGAATGGCTTTGGAAGAAAAAGAAAGAATAATTATCCCTGATGAAAATGGTGATGAGCACCTATTTGAAGTTTTGTTCACTTTTGATGTTGATGAAACAGAACAATCGTATATTGCAGTAGTACCAGCTGAACAGGCAGAAGAAGAAGAAGTGGAAGTATATGCATTCCGTTTCGAAGAACAGGATAACGAGGATTTCACGCTTTTTCCGATAGAATCGGATGAAGAATGGGAACTGGTTGAGGAAATGTTAAACACATTGGCAGACGAAGAAGACGAAGCGTAAAAATCTAAGATTATAGCGGCTGATGTCAGTAATTCGACATCAGCTTTTGCTTGTAATCCACTATATTATGGATAAAAACTTTCTTTTTTAGTATAATATAGCGGACGAAGGGGGGATACTGGATGTCTAAGAAGAAAGAGCCTGGCAGTTTTAAGGACAATCTTCTAGCCAGAAGCAAAGAAGCCAGTACGGTAAGAAAGATTGTGTCTATTATCCTTATAGCATTAATACTAATATTGGTCATTGGAGGAATATCAGGTTTTTTGTATGTTAAATCAGCACTTCAACCAGTAAATTCAGAAAGTGATGAGCAGATTACTGTAGAAGTTCCTATCGGTTCTTCAACTTCAACGATAGCAACTATCCTTGAAGAGAATGGAATTATTAAAGACGGAAGAATTTTCCGATTCTATACTAAATTTAATAATGAGTCCGACTTCCAAGCTGGAGAATATACATTCACACCTGCAGTAACATTTGATGAAATCATTGAGTCATTAAAAAATGGACGAGTTTACATAGAACCAGTTCATACCGTGACAATACCTGAAGGACTGACAGTTGATCAGATAGCAGATATTTTCAGTGAAACATTTGAGTTCACAAAAGAAGAATTCCTGGAGCAAGTGAATGATGAAACATATATAGAAGAATTGATTGCAAGTTACCCTAATCTATTATCTAATGCGATCCTTGATCAAGAAATCAGAACTCCATTAGAAGGTTATCTTTTTGCATCTACATACGACTTTTATGAGGAAGAACCGACTATAGAATCAATTATTGAAGCAATGCTTACACAAACAGAAAAAGTCTACTCCAAATATGCAGCAGACTTAGAACAAATTGATTTCACCACGCACGAAGCAATTACGTTTGCTTCGCTCGTTGAGAGGGAAACAGCAAGTGAAGAGCAACGCCAGCAAATATCACGTGTCTTTTATAATCGATTGGATGCTGGTATGCCGTTGCAGACAGACCCAACCGTATTATATGCACTAGGTGAACATAATGAAACGGTGACGTACGATGATTTAGAGATTGAATCACCTTACAACACATACTACATTGATGCACTTCCTATTGGTCCTATATCGAATTTTGCTGAAAATTCATTGAAGGCTGTGCTAGAGCCGGCAGAGTCTGACTTTTTATATTTTCTTCATGACTCGGAAGGAAATATATATTATGCAGAAACACATGATGAGCATTTACAAAACAGAGATCAATATTTAAATTAAATAACATGGAAATGTGGATTACCATTCACATTTCCCATTTTTATAAAGATATCTTTCAATAAAGAGGTAAAATAATGAGTGAAAAACTGAAGAGTTATCTAACAGAAACACTACCAGTTCAACAACAATGGGTTTATGAGCTGGAATCACAGGCCCGAGAAGATCATGTACCAATTATGGACAAGGTTGGCATTCATTTTGTGATGCAATTGATTCATATGAAAAGACCTGAGAAAATTCTGGAGGTGGGTACGGCGATAGGCTATTCTGCATTAAGAATGCTGGAAGCAAACCCGAGTTCGTCCATTGTAACGATAGAAAAGGATGAGCATCGTTACGAACAGGCAATGAATCATATTTATCAATTAAAGAAAGATAAACAGATAGAAGTAATACTTGGTGATGCGCTGGAAAAGCTTGTGGAGCTTTCAAATCAAAGCCATACCTTTGATTTTATCTTCATTGATGCTGCAAAAGGTCAATATCAGCGATTTTTTGAACTTGCCGAACCGATGTTGAAGAAGAATGGAATTATTTTATCAGATAATGTCTTGTTTAGAGGTTATGTAGCAGATCCAGAAGATGTTCCAAAAAGGTATACGAAAATGGTTAAAAAACTAAGAGATTATAACGAGATGCTGATGAATCATCCGAATTTTAATACGTCCATTATCCCTATAGGAGATGGGGTAGCAGTCAGTTATAAAATAAGCGAATAAAGGAGCTTCACACATCTATGAAAGACAAACCGGTAGTTATTGGTGTAGCAGGAGGAAGTGGCAGTGGTAAAACCTCTGTGACCCGCTCTATATGCCAACGATTCACAGATAAAACAATACTAGTTATCGAACAAGACTATTATTACAAAGATCAAAGTCATCTTCCGCTTGAAGAAAGGTTAAATACAAACTATGATCATCCGTTGGCATTTGATAATGATTTACTTATCGATCATCTTAATCAACTCCTTGATAGCAAACCAGTTGAAAAACCTGTTTATGATTATAAAATTCATACCAGATCAAATGAAGTGATTCATGTAGAACCGAAAGAAGTTATTATCGTAGAAGGTATTTTAATTCTTGAAGACCCAAGGCTTGTTGAATTGATGGATATTAAAGTATTTGTTGATACGGACGCAGATCTAAGGATTATTCGTAGACTCTTAAGAGATATTAAAGAGAGAGGGCGTAATTTAGATTCTGTAATTGATCAGTACATCAATAATGTTAGACCATCCCATCTGCAATTTATCGAACCTACAAAACGTTATGCAGATATAATTATTCCTGAAGGTGGTCAGAATCATGTAGCAATTGACATTATGGCTACAAAGATTGAGAACATCTTATCACAAAGTCGAAATAAATAATTTTGGTCAAAAATATTGAAAAACTATTGCAAATCTGCCATAGTAATGATTAGTATATTCTTCATATGTAACGCATAGGCTTTAAAGCTTATTTTTATTTGCACAGTGAAAAGAAGGAGTGTTTTTAATGGCTGTAGAGAAAAGTTATTATATGACGCAAGAGGGGAAAGAAAAATTAGAGAAAGAATTGCATTACTTAAAAACTGAAAGAAGGCAAGAAGTTGTGGAACGTATAAAAGTCGCACGTGACTTTGGAGATCTTTCAGAGAATTCCGAATATGATGCAGCAAAAGATGATCAGGCTTTTGTTGAACAACGTATCACACAAGTTGAAAAAATGATTCGTAATGCTGTCATTATTGAGAATGATAATGATAACCCAAATATTGTTTCTTTAGGCAAATCAGTTACATTTGTCGAATTACCAAATGGTGAAGAAGAAACCTACACCATTGTAGGAAGTGCAGAAGCAGACCCGTTTGAAGGTAAAATTTCCAATGATTCACCAATGGCGAAAAGCTTACTAGGTCATGAAGTTGGTACAGAGGTTGCTGTTGCAACTCCTGGTGGAGAAATTCAGGTAAGAATCGTAAAGGTTAATTAATTATAAAAATAAAGGTGGGGAGATAAGTCCCCGCTTTTTTTGTGCGCTCATTTCGTTGGATATGAATCGGCATATCACCTATAATATGATACTATAATATAGATGATAGGAGGGAATAGAGTGAGCGAATCAGAAAACAATTCACGCTTTAACAAATTTGAGAAACGTAGAAAGAATACAAAGGCGATTTCTATTTTCCTTATAGTAGGAGCATTTCTACTGATATTATTGCTTGGTATATGGTTTTTCGGTGGCGGTAATAATGAAACGGCAAACGATTCAACTGCTGATGATGAAGGGAATTCCTCTGATTTTCTGATTACGGAAGAAGATGAAGCGGAGTCAAATGAGGATTCAGAAAATAATTCAACCAAGAACGATGCGACTACAGATGAGGAATCAACGGAAGACAATGAAGGTAATGAAGAAGAAAACGATAGTCAAGAGAATGAAGAAGAGGACAATACAGAAACAGAAGCAGCAGAACCATCGGATGATAATGTTGCAGAAGCATATACCGGCAACTGGGAACCTGTTGGCACAGAACAGGAAGGACCTCATACACTGAATTTTGACAATGGTTCTAAGGATCGAATTGAAATTAAAAAGGCTGCATCCATGGCCACAGGCATAGATGAGAATGACATGGTTGAATGGTGGGTTGAAAACAATGGCGCTCAAAAAGCAATAGCTACGGTTTCCGATAGTGTGGAAACAGAGGTCTACCGTGTTTTCCTTTCATGGATAGATAACGAAGGATGGCAACCAACCAAAGTTGAAATTCTTATTGAAAATGACAAAAAGTAAAATTGTCGAGAAATAGTAAACTGGAGGATACATCATGACAATCGGAATAATTGGTGCAATGGACGAAGAGATTGCATTGTTATTAGAAAATATGACGGATAGGAAAGAAAAAGAGGTTGCTAGTTGCCTCTTTGTAGAAGGAAAAATTCATAATAAAGATATTGTCCTTTTGAAATCAGGAATTGGTAAGGTGAATGCTGCAATGGCTACAACGATTATGCATGAGCGTTTTTCGCCTGCATATGTAATCAATACTGGATCAGCTGGGGGTTTTGCAGAGAAATTGGAAGTAGGAGATGTTGTTATTTCCACCGAAGTCGTTCATCATGATGTAGATGTAACTGCTTTTGACTATGCATATGGACAAGTACCTGGTCATCCTGCAATGTATACGGCGGATAAAATGCTAATCGAAAAGGCAGTATCTGCTATAAGCAAACTGGAGATTAACTATGAAAAAGGGATTATCGCAACAGGTGACGCATTCATGGAGGATCCTGAACGCGTATCATTTGTTCGTGAAAAGTTTCCAAGTATGCTAGCATCCGAAATGGAGGCTGCCGCAGTTGCTCAAGTATGCTATCAATATGAGAAGCCATTTGTTATTATTCGTGCATTATCTGATATCGCTGGGAAAAAGTCATCTATATCCTTTGATCAGTTTCTTGAGAAAGCTGCCAAAAATGCTGCACAATTAATAATGAATATGATTAAAGACTAAAATAAGCAGAAGCGCTGAACATTACATTCAGGCGCTTCTGCTTTAATTCTGTCTTTCCTTTCGATAATACTCATGGAATACTTTCATTAATGCTCTTTTTTCAATACGTGATACGTAACTCCTAGATATATTAAGTTTTTTGGCTATTTCTCTCTGCGTCATTTCATTATAGTCATTTAATCCATACCGATATACAATAACTTCACGTTCCCGTTTATCGAGAACAGAAAAATACTTTTGCATTTTTGCTATTTCCATGTTCAATTGAATGTACTCGATTACGTTATCATTTTCAGCTTCGAGAATATCAATCAGGCTAATCTCATTTCCTTCCTTGTCTTGCCCAATAGGATCATGGAGTGATACGTCTTTTTTAACTTTTTTAAGAGCTCTTAGATGCATCAGTATTTCTATACTAAAGACAATAGAGCGCATAGTCAAGTCTTATATATCGCAAGCATACGGGGAAGCGTTCGGACAACTATTCGCTCAATCGAAAGTGAATGCAACACAGGGCGTTGTGACGACACGAAAAACCGCCAACCATTACGGATTGACGATTTGGAATATCATTATTTGATTTCGTCCCGATACTTTAACAATGATTGGATAATTTCTTCGGTCGGTCGATCGGTTGCGGCAAGATCGTCAAGATGTTTTGTTGATTCGCTTGAAACGTTCAAAACTTCGTCTTTCGGAAAATCCAATTTTGATAATATCGTAAATGCGTTGTGTTGATGAACACGGTCAAACGGCGTTCCTTCTTCATAAGATAGCGACGCAAGGTCAACGGATTCGCCTTCGGTCACAATTCGTTTGTGTGCTTCGATTGAATTGGCAAGTAATCGGTCGGTCAAGTATTCGTTTAATGATTCGTTCATTGGCGGCACTTCCTTTCGAAAATACGTTTCTACTATTATATCACGACAAAATGGTGAATGTCGCCTTGACCGCATGACCCCGAAGTTTTCAAAATTTATTGCGAAAATTTTTATAGCGACTTTCACTTTTCGGAAGGGGTCGTTTCCTTTTTCGATAAGTTTAGTTGAACTAAAGTTGTCCGATTGATCTTCGTCAAGTGACGTACAGTGACCCGAAGATATGAAAATCGGATTGTATACGTTTCGCTCACCTTATGTTTGGCATTGATGGGGTAGCCCACGCCCCCCCCCCCCACGGTCAATTATTCCGTCTTCCTTTTCAAAAGTGTCACGAAAGTTGACTTTTATGTCACTTCTATGTATTATAAGAGTATCGAAACATTATTAAATCAAGGACGGTGCATAAACGAATGAACAATAAAAGTGTCATGAAAGTAATTGAAGGGAATGCGGACTTCTTTTCACGTTTTGAATTCGATCAATTGGACAAAGGAAAAGCGAAAGGAACGGTTGAAGTATATCTTCGGGAATTGAAGCGGCTTGACAATTGGTTGAAGGGAAGCGGCGGTTCTATCGAATCTATTACAAGATACGACGTTCAAGCATATATTAACGCATTGCAAGCGGGGGAAATCGTCAAGAATAAGTCGGGCGAATTCATTCCCGCAAGTGCCGCAACAATTGATCGTATATTTGGAACGATTTCAGTATTGGCGAAATATCTTGATCGAACAAATATTGTTGAAGATATCCGAAGACCGAAGAAACAATCGGTGACGGGAATCGCCCCGAAATCGCTTGATCGTAATAAAATAAATGGTCTTCTTCGTGACGTTGAAAGGGACGGCAACCTTCGCAATATAGCGGTTGTGAATTTGTTGGCTTATACGGGAATTCGAATCGGTGAATTGGTTACATTGAAGCGGCATGACATTGATCTTCGTCGTGGCGGGGAATTGACGGTTATCGGCAAAGGTAATAAGGAACGCAAAGTTCCGATTCCAAAGGAAGCACGTCGACACGTTCAACAATACCTTGAAAGTCGCACGGACGATCTTGACGCCTTATTCCTATCGAATTACAACAAACCTATTTCCAAGCGGTCGGCACAACGTATCATTGAAAAATACGGATACCATGCCCACGAACTTCGACACACTTATTGTCGCAATCTGATTCGTAAAGGCGTTGATATCGTGACCGTTTCGCAATTGGCGGGTCATGAAACAATCGAAGTCACCCGTCGTTATGCTATGGCAAGCGAACAAGAAATCGAAGTACAATTGAACGGATTGTTTGATTAAGGTCGTCCATTTGGGCGGCTTCTTTTTTTATGCAAAAAATAAAAATAAATTATAAAAAAGCGTCCAACTTTTACAGAAAGGTGCGAATTAAAGGTGAAAGCAATTCGGGACATACTATCGCATTATATATCGTATACCTTCGCACTATCGCCAAACCTATCATTCGTATAGTAATAGCGTATAGTCCTATATTATTTGGGGCGACGTACTTTGCACATACCTTCGACAACGATCTTCGGTTGCTTCCGTGACCTTCGATAAGACCCTTCGACATTCATTCCTATTGTAGCGATATGACCTTCGACCAACATGCGAATTATACATACGAACAACAAGACCTTCGTCAATTGCGGCGGGGGTCTTTCTATTGTCGCAATATCCGTCAAGCAAAAGTTCTTGACAACGGCAGGCAAACGAACCGATCAACGGATACTGCAAGTCAACGTACTTCTTTCGAAACTTCGTTCAATCACCGACAAATCGTCCATATAACACGCGCACAGGGACGTCAAACCTTCGTCAATCCTTTTACCTTCATTGTCGCAAATGACCGTCATATCAACGACTAAAGGACATATTCTTCGCAAGCAAATCGACTTTCTTCCTATTAAATATACGTTATCCATTACAACGAATATTCGATTCATTCCTTCATACACAACCGCAATCCTTGTCAAATTGACGAATATGCCGATTTCCGCTTTTTAAATTTCTTCGTGTATAGTGTCACGAATCAACGATTCCTTTCCACAATTATTCGTGTAAAGCAAATCAAACACAATGTGGGGGAAACGAAAATGAATGACGTAAACACAAAAAATGAAGTTATGGAATTGTCGAATGACTTAAACGTTATCACCGCGGAAATCAAATCTTATCAAAATATTGCGGGTCAAGCGGTGTTTGAAATCGGAAGAAGGTTGCGGCACGTTCAAAAAAATGACATTGCGCGGGGTGAATGGAAACGTTGGTGTCGTGATGAAATTGGGATATCGTCGCATATGGTTCGGCAGTACACAAAAGTATATGAAGAATTTAGCGGCGAAAAAGGTGAACCAGTTTACAATTTGGGTGTTTCGGTACTTTATCAAATCGCAATGATTCCAAAAGAAGAACGCACGAAACCCCTTGAAATCCCGTCAAGCGGCGAAACAAAGAAGGTCGAAAAAATGTCCCGAACCGAAATAATCGAAGTCAAGCAAGCGTTGAAGCAAGCGCAAAAGGAAGGAATCACGTATCAAGAATCTATCGAAAACCTTCGCAAAGAGAAATCCGAAACCGAAGCAGAAAATCAACGCTTGGAAGCATTGTTGAACGAAGAAAAAGCGAAGCGTCTTGAAGAACAAAACAAGAAGACGCCGCAAGTCGAAGTTGTCGAAAAGGTCGTCAAAGAGGTCGTCAAGGACACGCAAGCCGAAGCGAAACTTCGGAAGCAATCGGAACAACTTCAACGATACAAAAATCAATACGGTGAACTTCACGAAAACGGCGACACGGTTCGTCGTGTAAGAAATACGGAAGAACGCGATATACACTTCACCGATTTTGTCAACTTCTTGAACGAAGGTCGACGTCGCTTTTCGGATATCCAATTCGAAGGCAAGGAATTCAAAGATTGGGCGGAAGAAGACAATCAAGTTGTTGACGATATGAACGCATTCGGAGATTTCTTTGAACGATTTATAAAAGCAATCCAAAACGAAAATACAATCATTGATATCAAGGGGGAAATGTAAATGAATATTTTAGGACTAAACAAAAAGAAGAATGAAATTGCAGGTCAAGGGGAAGTTGCGGGTGTCGAACTATTCTTATCGAAAATGGAAGATCGTGACCGCAAGCGGGACGAACAAGTCGATCTATTGTTGCAGGAAAATCGTGAAATGCGAAAAGCAATTACACAATTGGTCGGAATAATGGCTTCGAACAAAGATGAAAAAACGACGGAACAACCGTTGCTTGCAGTTGAACAAGAATATCTGAATATTGACCAAGCACAACTTGAATTTTATCGAAACCAAGATCAAAGGGAACTTCGTAGAAATATAGATTTTGACGTTTCATTTCTTGGCGAAAAGATATACGGGGGCGACTATGAAAAGCGGGTTCATAACGGTGTGTTGTATCGAATGCTATACAAGGAATTAGCGTTCAAGACGGGGTTCAACGTGTATAAACTCAAATCCGAAAAGCTAAAACCGTACGAAAATTGGATTGATTTGATTGTTCGAAAAGGGAAGCTTCCCGAATTCAAGTGTATTTAAGCGGAAAAATTTCATGAAGCGTCACAATCCGCTTGATTTGAAGCACAAGTATTCGTGTAAGACGAAATTAATCGGATAACATTTCGAAAATCGTCTTGTGTTCGATTAGCTTGGAACAATTGTGTTTATGAACGGGCGTTCCAACGTCCAAAAATTCATTTGCGTTTAATCCTTCCCTTGTTTGGTTGCGGCGGCTTCGGTCGCCCGACTATTTTTTACCATTCAAGGAATCAAATATTTCAATTAGGGGGCAACATCTATGAAACTTACGGGTGAAATTATACAATTTTTGAGATTTACACGGGGAATTGACCAACGGACGCTTGCACGACAAGTCGGGATTGTACAAAGTAGCGTTTCAAAAATGGAATCGGGTCGTTTGGCTATTTCGCCGACCAACAACAATCGCTTCATGAAGGCGTTCGACCTTTCGGAAGCCGACGTCATTCTATTATTCAACCAAGTTCAAATGAATAAGCGGTTCAAATAAGCCACAACAAAATAAAACTACAATTTCGAAAGGGGGAGAATCAAAAATGACTAAAAACACTCAATTAGCTTTATTCGAAGTCAAAGGATTGCTTGAAGGAATGGTCAACGTAATTATCACGGATAGGAAAGAGCAACTTGTCAATGCCCGTGAATTGCATGAAGCGTTGGAAGTAAAAACACGCTTCGATATGTGGATTAAAAGACGAATTGAACAAGTCGGGCTTGAAGAAAACATTGATTATTTCAGTACGACCAAAATTGTGCGTATTGAGGGGACGAACATTTCGAAAGAAACTTCGGAATATTATTTCAGATTAGACGCCGCAAAGGAAGTCGCAATGATGGAAAATAACGAAATGGGTCGTAAATTCCGCAAATACTTCATTGAAATGGAACGTCAAGCAATTCGATTTCTTGGAAAGGAAGTTCGCCGATCGCTTACGGATACGATTCGTGACCATTGGCAACCGAAAGTCCCCGCACAATACGGATTGTTTACGAATGAACTGATTTACAAACCGTTGTTCGGCACGACTTCCAAGAAGCTAATCAAAAATCGTAATATAAGCGGTTCGTTGCGTGATGGTCTATCGAAGGAAGAATTGAAGATGGTCGAAAAGGCGGAACAAGGGGCTTCCACGTTGATTGATTTCGGTTTTGAATATAAGGAAGTCAAAGCACGAATGAATCAGAAATTTGGCGGAATGTTAGTTGATTAAAAACACAGGGAAAGACATTCCGCCCTTCGGACGGGGCTTCGCCTTGCCTAATTGATTATAGATTGTCGGTATTCAATAACCGATTGGGAATGATTCGAAAATTGCACGTCAAGGCGTAAGCCGAAGACCCAAGCGAAGCGAAGGTGTCACTTGATCTAATTGTTGTGATTCATGAAATGCAACAAGACTAAGAAGTGAAAATGACCCCGAAATCGCTATAACCGTTGGGGGAGTAAGGGCGAAGGCACTTTTCGAGTGTTTCCAAAAAGACCGATGAAAGGGCGATTTTGTTTCCAAAAAGACCGATGTGTCACCAAATGTCCGATAAATGCACATTGATTTTTGTTTCGCAAATGCCCGATGTTCGCAAAAAGACCGATGTTTCCAAAACTACCGATGTTCGCAAAACTACCGATAATGCCCAAAAAGGGCGTCTACAAAAATACTTGGTTTAATACCACGGAGGTACACGAAAATGACAAACAATGAAAGGAATGATTTTCGAGAAGTCACGGTTCAAGTCCGTGAAGGCGATTCGCTTAAAGTAACCCGCCGCGAACAAATGGAAGCTTTACGAGAAAAGGAAAAACGCGACTTCCGTCGTGCCGAAGGGGGTAATTTTACGTTTACAGATATGCAACCAATCCAAAAATTAACCGAAGAAGTTGACACCGTACAATTAGGATATTTGTTCGTACTTCAAACGTTTATTGATTACGATACAAACATTCTTGTAATCGGACGGGACAAGCGACCTATGACGAAAAAGGATATGCAAGCGGCGTTGAATGTCGGTCGAAAAGTGTTTTGGGAATTCATGAAGACAATGGAATTATATTCGGTCGTTATCGAAGACACGGAAGGTCGATTCGTAATCAACGACGCATATGTCTTTCGTGGTCGTCAAGGGAATCGGAAGCGTGTCGTCAAGGCTTACGATATGGGCGTTCGAAAGGTCTATGAAGTCGTAAGGTCGAAGAAGAAGGTCAAACAATTGGGATACGTGGTCAAAACGTTGCCCTATCTTCACATGAAGAACAATGTCGTTGCGGCGAATCCATTCGAAGAAGACGACACGAAGATTCAAGCATTCTCAAAGGCGGAACTTGCCGAATTGTTAGGGGTTCAAGAAAAGGCGGTTTATAGGTTGATTCGAGAAATGCACTTCGAAGGCGAATATGTATTTGTTTCCATTCAACGTGGGAAATCCCTATTCTTCATGGTCAATCCGTCAATTGCTTGTCGTGGGGAAATCGACGATTCAATCCGTTCACTATTCAAAGTCAAGGCGAAGAAATAAAAATAACCAAACAAAATAAAGGGGGTCTTTACTATGGCAAACTATAATGATAGAACACTTGAACACTTGAAAGGGACGGGAACACATTCGACAAATATGCAAATCGCGGCAGAACTTCTTGCGTTACCTTCTCGCGGCGGTCATACGTTGAAAGAAATAAGCGAAAAGGCGGAGATATCCGAAAGACAACTTCGCAATTGGAGAAATGACCCGCGATTCCAACGTTTGGTTGAAACGAAGACGAAGAACTTTGTCCGTGAAAGAATGCCCGACGTCTTGAACACCGTCCTTGACGCCGCGATCAACGATCGAAGCGGGAAACACGCCGAACTTTTGATGAAAATGCAAGGAATGTTCACGGAAAAGCACGAAGTTGTTGCGATTCAAGATCAACGAAACCGACACGACGTCACCGACTTCGACCGCATGAACGAAGAGATCGAAAGGGAAATCGCGGAATTGAAGCAACAAATTGGGGACGAAGAAGACGAATAAAACTTTTTCCAGTATCGACTTGTTATCGAACCGATTGGAACAATTCACGTATAGGGCGGAACTCATGGTCGAAGTTTCGTCTATACCAAGCCCTAACGTCATTGTGGTTTATATACGTTGTAGCGGATGCGGTAATCCTTCGGGGTTGCCGTTTTTATTTATTCCTATCATTAGAAACAATACTTCTAAATTAAAATATACTTCGAACAAAAAGGGGGTTGAAGCAATGAAAACAAAGTTGACAGGTGAAGAATTGCGCATGATTCGAACTTTACGAAAATTAAAGATTTCCGACGTTGCAATTGTCATTGGTCGATATCCTTCGGCGGTGACATATGTTGAAGGCGGGAATCGTTCGGCACTTGACGAAAATCAATCGCAAGCCGTATTGACCGCATTTAATATTGACGAAGAACTTCTTTCCTATATCCGAAAAACAATTAAATTATCGAAAATATAAGGGGGTTGAATATTAATGTTCAAAAACGAAAAGGTCGACAAGATCAACGAAAGATTGCAAACGTTGGAAGCCAAGCGGGAAGAAATCGCCAACACTATCGGCGAAATGGAAACCGCTCTTGAACAAACGGTCGAAATGTTCGCATTGGGGCAAATCGAAGAAAAGGACATCAACGAAGCACATGACTTTCTAAAAGAGCGACGGGCGGAACTTTCGGACATTGAACGCATGGTTGCACGTGTTGAATCTGTTCGAAGCAAGGTGAAAGTCGAATCCGTTCCATTGGTTCGTGAATGGAGAAACAAGCAAGCCGAAGCCGTGCAAAAGGACGTTGACAAAGCGGTCAAAGAAGCACTTGCCGCCCGTGAAGCATTCGTCAAAGCATTGGCGAAGGTCGGACAAGCACAAAGCAAGATCAACGCACCAAACGCCGAATATAACGATCTAATGGAATCGCTTGGGGAACGTAAAACTTCCGTGCAAATCAACGTTCCTTCCGTATATCCCGAAACGATAACAGTCGGATTATATGCTTCCGAAGTCAAAGAAGATACGGCGATCGGTCTTTCGAAGGCAACACAAGAAGCCGCCGCCAAACGTGGGGTTCTTCCGCATTGGGTTGGTGATTCGAAATGAGTTCACAATGTCGACTAAATGGTTTCGAGTTTATGGTGAAACAACTGGAATATGAAGTCGAAACAATCAAAGAAATTGTTAAATTGAAGAACGAAGGCATCAAAGCTTCCAAGATTGCCGAACTTGTTGGTGTGTTGTCAAGCGAAATTCCATATGCGACACAAATAAAATTGAAAAAGATGCAAGAACAACTTGCAATATATAAAGGGGGAATGAATTCATGTTGAACTATCAAGAAAAGAAATATAGTCCGATTGATTCAATTGCACAGGGTTACGCCGAAAGGGGAACGAACCAAGCGAACACGGACGCCGCTTCCGTTTCTTATGAAGCACTTCGCAAACGATTCAAGGAAAATCCCGATTCCCTTTCGCCTATGGAATTATTGACGTTGGGGTCTTATGAATATGACGAAAAGAATCGTCAACAATCCGAACAACAACAATCGGCGGCGAATGAAGACAAAAAGGAACACGACAAAGACCAAGAAATGATTTCGGCATCTTCGAAAGATTTCCAGACGTTGGCGGAAAACATGGCGCAAATGCAAGCCGATTTCCAAAAAATGAATGGCGGCGAAGAATGATGAACCGTCTTGTCGATATAACCCAATTGTTTTTATACGAAACCGACTTCGAAGTCCATGCAAATCGGGAGAAATCTTGGGATTTTGCAACGAAAAAAGATTTCGAATCACGGAAGGAAACCGCGAAGTCTTTGTTCCGTCAAGAACGAAAAGGTTACGATCTTTTCAAGATTGCGGACGTTGCAAAACTGCCAGTCATGACCGTTCGGGAAATTGAATCCGATCTTCAAATCAAGGCGACACAATAAACAAATAAAATATAAATATAAAATTGCATAGGCGTCGGGTTTTTTCGTCGGGTTTATTTTCATTGACGTGCCCCTTCAAACACAAATATGAAAAGGAAATCAGATTCGTTTCCCGACGTCGTGCAATAAATAAATAAAGGGGGTCAAGTATATGTTACCAATTAGTTATAACAAACGAAAACGAAGTCGATATTCCATTGATACACGTACAATGACGCCGCAATCAGATTCTTCCACGGCTTACGATAGACAAAAGCAAGAATACGACCGCCGCCACACTTTCGGCGATTTGAAACGTGAATCCACTAAGGAGGGCGACAATTCATGAATTACAAAGAAGTCGATACATTTATAGATGATTATTACAACGTCCCCAATGTCACAAGTCTTCCCGAAGATGAACAAAAAGAAATCCACAATTTGACGTTCAAGCAATGGAAGGTTCAAGCAATGGTCGCCGAAACGATCGAAGACCAAGCGAAAAAACAACGATTGATTGATAATATCGTCCAATATAAATCGGAAAAATGGGGTGTTGTAAATGGCGAATGATATATTGAAACGACTTCAAGCGTTGCAAAAAGAAAAAGAAACGAATGACACGTTGAAGAAACTTGCGGTTCTTGAAAATAAATTGTACGAAATGGACGTCGACGCCATGACATACGAAGTCGATAAAGGATATCGAACCCAAGAATCCGCCGACAAAGAACTTGAACGTCGTCGAAATAAGTATTTCGGATAATATGGGGGGGGGGGAAATAAAATGAAAATGAAACAATCGTATTGGGATAAAAAATATTCGGCAAGTGTTGGCGGTGGAAGTCTTGCGTTGGACGGTGACGGCGATTATGTAACGGTTAATGGTATAGACATTCAAGATGAATTTACAGTTGAAGCAACCTTCTTTCTTGAAAGTTATGACGAAGGTCTTTATTCGGGTGTTATTTCCCGTATTGATTCAAGCATGGACGGTTGGGGACTTGCAATTGTAGGCAAGAACTACGGCGAAGGTAATTTCGATTTGTATTACGGGCTAAATTCTGTTGTAACCGAAGAAAAAATGAATCTGAATGAATGGCACACGGTAACAATGACCGCAAGTAAATGGATTGAAACGGTGGACAACGGTGACGACACAACAACCGACGTTCCACACGGGAAATTTGAACTTTTCGTTGACGGTGTAATGGTCGATTATACGCCCGATTCAATGGATTGGTCGAACAACAACGTAATTCCAATTCGAATCGGTGGAATGTATCATTCATTATATTTGAACGGATATATGCACGGAAAAATACAGGACGTTCGCATTTACAACCGAGTATTGACCGAGCAAGAAATCGAATCCAACTATGAAGGCAACGTCGTCCGTGACGGTCTTGTCGGTGAATGGTTGATGAACGGCAATGCTATCGACACAAGCGGCTTGAATAACAATGGAACGCTTCACGGTGACGCTTATTTCGTTGAAGGTCAATCACCACGACCAATGACGAATCAAGACAAAGAAGTCTTCGCATTACGATCAATGGGTTTTGACGGCACGTTGAACGATATGCGCCGAGCGTTTTACCAAAAACGTACGGGGATTTCTTCGTTGGGCGACGCAATTGCGGCGAATAAGAACACGGAAGAATAAAACGAATGACGGGGGTTACTTTTTCCCGCCGTTACATATAACGAACAACATACAACCGCCTACAATGAACAATTGACGACTTCCGAAGGGGATAAGTCACGAATCCCCAAAAACGCCCCATAATGGCTTAAATCAACGATAAAGACGATTATACTTCTTGCATACATTCTGCGAACAACTTCAACGTTCCTTGCGGATTTAAAAGACGCTTGACTTTCGACAATTCTGTATCCAAGACCCCGAAGAAATATGACGCAAATGTTTTCTTGATTCGATTGTATTTATAAGCGAATACGGTCGCCTTGAACGCCTTTTCGATTGCTTCGGGTATAGATGGGTCATAATACGTCAAACTATGCTTATTTAAGGCATTACGAAGCACCCGTGACAACGAAAGAATTTTTCGTGTGCCAAAGAACGGTTTCGCCAATTTTACGAAATCAGATTCGACAACAACGTCTGGAATAAGATCGTTCAATTGATCGGGGTCAATGTCGTCTATTTTATCAACGGAAGATTCATTTGCCGATTGTTCAACGGGCTTGTCTAATGTATTAAAAGAATTTAATGATTCTGGTACAATTGGTTCGAAAGTTTCAACAAGCGTCAAACCTTCGTCATTGTTGGCTTCGTCGGTTTCGTATGATGTAACCGCCTGTTGTAACCTTACAAGCGAAAAGGGAAGAATCCGCATGATTTTGACCGACGGGCGACCCGCCTTCGTTTGAGTACGAACGCTATCGACAACGCCCAACGATTCAAGACGCTTGATTGCCTTGTTGACCGTCTTGCGTGTGAATCCCGTGTCTTTCGCGATTGTCGATTGCTTCATGAATGAAATACCAACGCAACGCAAAGACGCCTTGCCAATACATAGCAAGACATCAATGACCGATCTAGGAACGTCGTGTCGAATGTGTTCGATATAATTATAAATTGATTCGTCCATTTGCGATATATTTTCAAATGATTCGTGCTTCCGTAATTCCTTCAAATTGATTGCGTTGATTTCTTTCACAATTATTCGTCCCCTTTGGTTTATACTACATTCGGATAAATTCGACTTTGCCGCTTGGATATACACGAACTTCACGTAATGCCTTTCGAAGTAATTCTTGTTTGCGTTCAACCGACATTTCGGACGCATCTTCCTGCATGAATTCTTCGAATGTTTCTTTCATGATTTCTTCGTTGAATGATTCGTGTTGCATATCTTCAATTAATGCGGCGGTTTCGTCTTTTAGCTTCGACAACTGTTCTTCCTTGTCTTTGAGTTCTTTCAATTGATTTCGGATATCTGCTTCGTCGATAAGATCGCCATTCTTGACCATAAAGTCGAGAAGTCGTTTTCTTCCCGATTTGATTCGTCCGAGTTCCCCGTCAATTCGATCAAGTTCGGATTCTTCAAACGTCTTGGATTTGTCTTCCGTTGTTACCGCCGCTTCCGTCAATGCGTGGGCTTTTGTCGTCATAAGATTGACGAATTGTTCCCAAACGGCGTCGTCAAGGATTTCACATTTGACACGGTTGCCACACCCTTTATGTTTTGCCCCTGCGGTATTTTTGACGTCACTGTATTCGAAGACGTACGTGTCCCAATTCTTTGCATTTCTTCCCGTCATAGTGTTGCCACATTCGCCGCAACGAACCAATCCCGATAGAAGATATATATTCTTTGAATTACCCGCCCAACGACGACGTGATTCCTTCAACAATTTTTGTGCATAATCGAAAGTTTCTTTGTCGATAATAGGGGGGACGTCGACCGCAATCCATTCGTCACGGGGACGCTTGGTCATTTGAACTTTTTCGTCCTTATCTTTTTTATATTTATTCCCAAGCATTCCTTCCGTGTTCCATTTGTTTTGATAGAAGACCCCCGTATACGTTTCATTCAAAAGGAATTGACGGACAACTTGCCTATGCCACGTTCCTTTTCCTTTCTTGGTCGGAATTCCCTTGTCCATCAAATATTTTGCGATTCCGTTTATGCCTTTGACCCGTCCTTGCGGATTGGTGAATAGGTCGAAAACCAAACGCACGACTTCCGCTTCGGGTTCGTGAATTTCAAGTTCGGCGGTTTCTTTGTTATATTTATATCCGTAAACTTTCGAATCCTTCACGACTTTTCCTTTTCGTGCCTTCGCCCGACGTCCGTTTGACATTCGTTCCGTGATCTTTGCCTTTTCGAATTCCGAGAATGCACCCCGCATCTGATAAAACATAATGCCTTCGGGCGTCTTCGCATATTCTCCGTTGACAAATATCAGTTCCGCACGTTTTTCGATTTCTTCCGTGATTACTAATTGATTTGCTAGTTTCCGAGATAACCTATCGGGGTCATATACGATAACTTTGTCGACCAAGCCTTCCCGAACGTTTTCCCGAAGTTTTGAAAGGGCAGGGCGTTCAAGAAATTCGCCCGAGTAACCGTCGTCAACAAATTCTTGGATAGCTTCGTCGTTTCCCGCTTTATTGCGACATTGGCGGATTTGATCTTGAAGTGAATATCCCGATTTAGCTTGTTCGTCGGTCGAGACCCTTACATAAATTGCTATCATTATTTCGTTTCTCCTTTCGTATCAATTTCTTTATATCGTTGTAACAATCAATAAGTGCTTGGTCGCTTGCATTGTCGTCAATTACAACGACGTGGATTTTCTCTTTTGGGATAAGTCCTTTTTTACTCATGAACAACCGTCCCCCCGTAATGTTTTCTTGTTGCCTTCACGAATAAATGTGATTTCAAAAAACGGTGTTGTGACGGTTGCTATGAAGTTGTTGTGGATTGTTTGCAGAATGGTTCGAAGTAATACGCACCCTATTGACTTTACACTTTCGTTTTCAATGCATCGGGCAGCATAAGTAGCCAATTTTGTACCTTTATCAGCAGAGAAACTTTCAACACCTTTTATTAACCCGATCGTACCAATTGATATTAAATCTTCCATATCTTCCCCTGTATTCTCAAACTTTTTAACAATATGTGCGACAAGTCGTAAATTATGTTCAATTAACTTATTTCTAGCTATTTCACTGCCATTTTCCATTTCCTGAATGTATTTCGCTTCTTCATCAGAGGGTAGAGGCTGCGGGAAGGCATGATTTTTTACATAGGAAACGAAAAAGAGAGCTTCTTTAACCAAAAGGGCGAGGACAGATAGAATCCCGGACAAACACAATCACCTCCTAGGTGTGGAGTCTGCTTCAAACGATTAAAGATGTACTTTGGGGTTTTGCCTATATAACATCTTTATGAAGCTTCGGGCTGATTAGTGTCTGTCCATAATAATAATCTTATAAAAGGTTTTACGAATATTTATTACACTTTAAAATTATACTTAGCACTGCATCTTTCCATAGCTATTTTCATATCGCTATGCGGATATTTTTTGTCTTCGATAATCTGATAATCTTCCTGTCCTTTACCGGCGATAATTAATATATCACCTGGTTCACTAATGTCTATTGCATGTTGGATAGCTTCTTTACGATCAGGAATCATTTCGTAATTATTATGACGCATTCCTTTTTCCATATCATATAGGATTGTTGCAGGGTCCTCAAAACGTGGATCGTTTACTGTAAGAATAACGAAATCTGCTGCAGAGGCTTTTTCCCCCATTAATGGGCGTTTTAATTCATCCCGGTTTCCACCAGTTCCAGCAACAAAAATCAGCTTTTTCTTTTTGAAAGGTAATACCGTTTTGATTATATTTTCAATGGCATCGGGCGTGTGAGCATAGTCAAGATATATGCTGATTGGAGAATCAATATCAATTTTCTCCATACGACCACTAACAGGGTTCATTTCTTGAATATACGCAACAATTTTTTCTAAAGGAATATCTCCTTTTGCATAAAGGGATGTGATTGCAGCAAGAGCATTGTAGACATTAAATTTACCCAATAAATTAATATGCATATCTATTTTTGCAGCAGGTGCTATGAGAGTAAAATCAGTGCCATGCTCATGAAAGTTAATATTTTCAGCTTTAAAATGAGCTGCACTGTGAATTCCATATGATATTACTTCGACAGGAGCCATAGAAGCGTATGTTTGAAACCATGCATCATCTTTGTTTAAAATGACATATTTTTCTTTGGTCATGTCATTACCTAATTGTGAAAACAACAATCCTTTAATATAACCATAATCCTCCATCGTATCGTGATAATCCAAATGATCCTGGGTCAGATTGGTAAAAGTGACAATATCAAATTCCACTCCCCAAAGTCTTCCTTGAGATAAGCCGTGTGAAGAGACCTCCATGACCATATTCTTTATACCGAGATTACTTGCTCTATTCATCATTTGTTGGTTTGTTAATGCATCACATGTTGTATTTGGGCTGCTATTATATTCATTATCTAGCTCCGAACCATTCGTCCCAGATAAAGCAGTTTTTTGACCTGATCGTTTTAATACATGGTTGATTAGCGTTGTAACGGTAGTTTTCCCATTAGTTCCAGTTACACCAAAAATAGTAAGGTGCCTGGAAGGGTAGTTGTAAAATTTACATGCGAGTAAGGCTAATGCTTTTGTAGTATCCTCAACAACAACCATCCCAACATGATCTAATTGAATATCTAATTTTTCTTCTGCGATAATGAGGGTTGACCCATTTTTTATTGCTTCTGAATAATAATTATGCCCGTCCACTGTATAACCACGGAGACATATGAAAAGAGAGTTGTTAACAGCTTTTCTCGAGTCGTCGCACAAACCATCTATTTTTTCGGGAAGCGTACCGTATACTTGTTTCATTTTTAAACAGGATAATAATTCGTATGTATTCATCATTAATCGTCCTCACAATCTTCAACACTTTTTATTACCGAAATGGTTTATAAATTCTATTGTTATCCATATTTCCCTATATCTTATATTTTTAATCTTATTTCTTATGGTTTGAGACAAACAAAAAGGTGACTTATAGTGTCACCTTTTTGTTGAATCTGACGCATCCAATTTCCTCATTGCTTCTGCATACTCATCTTTCCGATTATTTAATACCGGTTTGATCCCCTTTAAGTGAGCTGCTCTTGAAATCATGTGGGCTGACACCGGATTAGTAAGAAGAATGAATACAATTGCCAGTAGTAACTTTCCGCTAATGATTGAATGCTGAATATATAGGAATAAAAATGCACCTATCAGAATTCCGATAACACCTAAAGTCGAAGCTTTGGTAGCTGCATGCAGCTTTGTATAAATATCGGGAAAGCGAATAACACCAATAGCAGCAGAAACGATAAAAAAGGTCCCTATTAAGATCGATATAATTATAAGGATGTTAACAATAATTTGAAATAATGTTTCAATCTCTGTCAATGATAACACCTGCTTCCAGATATTTTGCAATTGCTACGGTTCCAAGAAATGCAAGGATACCAATTAATAATACAATGTCATTCAATTTATCGGTTACAAGAAAAATAGAAAGTAGGGCTGCAACAGCCATCAAATTAATACCTATTGTATCTAAAGCTACTGCACGATCCACATTATACGGTCCTATAATAATCTGATACATGAGGAGGATCAAGGATAACGAGATGCCTGTAAACCCGATCTGTACAGTTAGTTCAAGTAGATTTTCTGTTGTCTGAAGTAATTGTGTCATCTTGTTACCTCCATTATCCCTTTTTCAAAAGTTTCTTTAATCGATCGGATTTCGTCATCTACATTTTCTATATTCATCGCATGAATATATAACTTCGATTTATCTTCGGAAATCGCTATTGATAATGTGCCTGGTGTAAGTGATATTAAACTTGATAAGATTGTTATCTCCCAGTCGGTTTTTAATTCAAGGGGATACTCGAAGATTCCAGGCTCTCTGATTGGTCTGGGTGAATAAATATACTTTATCATTTCAATATTGGACATCACCATTTCCCTAAGAAATACCAAAATCAGTTTTATGGCCTTGAGCACCCTGGTAAGATAAAACCCACCAGGGAGGAATCTCCTCAATAACAATAAGAGAAGAACACCGAACAGAAAACCAGTAATAAAACTCGCCATTGTGTACGACTCACTTAGGAACATCCACATAACTGCAATAATTAAATTAATTACTATCTGAAATGCCATAGTCAATTACTCCTTTAATACAGAATCAATATAGATTTCTGGTTCTAACAAATAAGCTGCAATCGAATCTGCAATTGGATAGAAAAATTCTGCTCCTACACCCATTATTACAGTAAGTAATAACAGGAAGATAACAGGTGCAATCATCCCTTTAATCGGTTTCTTTTCTATTCCTTCCATTGCTTGTTTATCCCCCCAAAATCCTCTTACAAAGATTTTAATAATCGAGTAGAGAATAAGCAAACTTGTGAGCAATCCAATAATTGCGAGGATGATCTGATCATTCCTAAACGCACCTTCCAATAATAATACCTTACCAATAAATCCACTGAATGGTGGAATACCAGCTAAAACGAAAGCCGATATAAACAAGAGCCATCCGAGGATAGGGTAGTGATGGATCAAGCCGTTCATCTTACGCAAATCTGATGTGCCAGCAACGTAAGCAATGATTCCAATAAGCAGGAATAGTGCAGCCTTCACAATCATGTCCTGTATGAGATAATATATGGAACCACTAAATGCTTCCTGATTAAAGATACCAATTCCCATTAATATATAACCAACAGCTGGGATGATATTATAAGCAACAATTAATTTAATATTATTCGTTGATAGAGCACCTATAACTCCAAAAATCATGGAAAGGCCTGCTACCCAAATGAAAATGTCATGTGTTAAATCAATATCATGAATGAAAATCAACGTAAAAACCCTTATTAACGCATAAACACCGACCTTGGTTAATAGAGCACCAAACAGTGCGGAAACGAGAGGGTTAGGCACGATGTAAGAATTTGGCAACCAGTAGTAAAGAGGGAAGACTGCAGCTTTTGTCGCAAATACGAAAAAGAGCAAAATTCCAATGGTAGTTAAAATACCTTGTTGATCAACCTCCTGTACTCGTTGGGCAATTTGAGCCATATTAACTGTTCCAACTACTCCATAGAGGAAAGCAATAGCAGTAACAAAGAGCATAGAGGAAAATAAATTGATCAATAGATATTTGACAGATTCTCTTAATTGAACTTTCCCGCCACCGAGTACAATTAATGCATAGGAAGCCATTAAGAGAACTTCAAAGAATACAAAAAGGTTAAAAAGGTCACCTGTTATAAAAGCACCGGATACACCAGTAATCAAGAAAAAGTAAAATGGGTAAAAGTAATAATTTTCTTTTTCTCCCAATCCTGCATGCGGCGCATAAAATGCTCCAGCAACTGAAATTATGTTTGTTGTAAATACAAGTACTGCAGCAAGTGAATCTACTACGAGAATGATACCGTACGGTGCAATCCAGTCACCGGTCTCAAGAATAATACTCCCATTTTCGATAACTTGCCACGTAATATATCCGGAAAGTCCAAGGCCAATTAAAGAAAAAATCTGTGTTAAAAGCCGGGAAACTTTTATTTTTGTATTGAAAAATATAAGGATTATCGCGGATATTAAAGGTATAATTATTGGTAGAACTGCTAAATTACTCATTTGAATTACCCCTCAACTCTTCCATATTATCTGTCTTGTTTTCCTGTGAAGTTCGGTATGCCAACACTAGTAAGAGGGCAGTAATGCCGAAACTAATAACAATTGATGTGAGAATTAAAGCCTGTGGTAAAGGATCGGTATATTCGGAAACACCATCGGTCAGTACAGGTGGCTGACCGCGTTTTAATTTCCCCATTGTTAAAATAAATAGATGAGCCCCATGTGATAATAAAATCGTGCCTATAATTATCCGGAGCAATTGTTTTTGTAATAAATTATAGATTGCTGTAGTAAATAATACACCAGCAAGTATTGAAATAATGATTTCCAATTATTTCGCCTCCTTATTACTTGTTAATTTAATGAGGGCAATTATAGCCAGGGCAGCAATTCCTAACACGGCAATCTCAAATAATGTATCCAAGCCACGCATGTCCACTAGAATTACGTTAACTACATTATCGCCACCACCAAGTTTGTATGAGGTTTCTAGGAAATAATCGGATATTGAATCGAACAAATTAGTACTATGAGCTGAGATACCTATCAAAGTCATCATCAAACCAAAACCGACTGAAATAATAATATTCGTTGTTTTGGTCCGAACACTTTCTTCTCTTTTATTCATCCTAGGCAAGTGATAGAAGCAAAGAAGGAACAATGCAATTGAGATCGTTTCTACAACGAGCTGTGTTAAAGCAATATCCGGTGCACGGTAGATAGCAAACAGTAAAGCTATACCATACCCAACAATTCCAACAACCAGGATTGCGGCAAGATTATTTCGAGTAAAGAGGGTTGCCACTGCACCAATAATAATTACCATTACAACGGAAACTTCCAAAATAGATACACTAGCAACGTCATCAAAACTTATTGAAAAACCGGTTGTAATCAGCATAAATGCAGTGGTAACGATAAATATTGAACCCAGGATTAGCACCATATACGTTCTTAGTGAGCCAGTCATGTAAAAGTTAGTTATCCCCGCAGAATATGTGTCCACTTTTTCAATTAAAGCGTCATACACTTTATTGAAACTGTTTTTTCCAGGGAGAATACGATAAACGCCAGCCCATTTTTTACGGGTAATGAATAAAACAGTACCTACAACTAAAACAATTAGAGACATAATAAAGGCTGGACTTGACCAACCATGCCAAAAGTATACGTCATGGTACTCCACACTACTATTAACCGCTTCTGCGGCATGTTGTATAAATGGAGCGTTCACCATGTTCGGGAAGAGACCAATCAGTATTACTCCCAGGATCAGAATAATAGGCGAGACCAACATCCCGAATGGAGCTTCATGTGGCTTTTTAGGTAATTTTTCAACGTGATTTGGCCCAGTAAATACGCCAAAGAAATAATACATGGAATAAACAAATGTAAAGATACTTGCAATCACTGCAATGTAAGGAATTATCTGACCAAAGAAATTGGCACTATCCAAACCAAGTGTAGATTCAAAGAACAATTCTTTACTGTAGAACCCATTTAGGAATGGTAATGGTACACCTGCCATGGAAAAAGTTCCAAACAATGCAAGCGTTGCTGTCATCGGCATAAATGTCATTAAACCACCGAGTTTGCGTATATCTCTTGTCCCTGTTTCATGATCGATAATACCAGTAATCATAAAGAGACTTCCTTTAAATGTTGCATGGTTTAAAATATGGAACATAGCCGCAAATACAGCAGCTTCTGTACCGAATCCAAGCATAGCCATAATCATACCAAGCTGACTGATTGTCGAAAAAGCTAAAATTGCTTTTAAGTCTGTTTGTCTTACAGCCATGTAGGAGCCCCAGAACAAGGTAATCATTCCTACTAGGCTTACAATAATAAAGAACCATTCATAGGTTGAGAATATCGGTGAAAATCTAGCTACTAAATAGATCCCCGCCTTAACCATTGTGGCAGAGTGCAGGTAAGCGCTGACTGGTGTCGGTGCTTCCATTGCATCCGGAAGCCAAATATGGAAAGGGAACTGAGCTGATTTTGTAAAAGCACCCAGTAAAATGAATACAAGTATTAGAAACAGATATTCACTATTTAAAATGACATCCAATTGTTCAATCATTCCTTGAATACTCGTTGTGCCGGTAATGATTGTTAAGAGGATAAACCCACCAAGCATGCTTAATCCACCAAATACTGTTATTAGCATTGACTTTTGTGCGCCATATCTAGAACGTTCTTTGAAATTCCAATAACCAATAAGTAAGAAAGATGAAATAGATGTTAATTCCCAAAATGTATAAAGTACGAATACATTATCGGATAAGACAACACCTAACATTGCTGCCATAAACATTAGTAAGTAAACGTAGAAAGACCCCAGCTTTTCCGATTTACTTAAATAGAAGACAGAGTAGAGTACTACTAATGCACCGATACCACTTATAAGTAGTACGAATAGTAAACTCAAACCATCCAGATAGAAATCAAAATTGATTCCCATGGAAGGTATCCAATTAACTGTCTCCCTCACTGGTTGAAAGTCATTGCCGATGTATCTTACAAAGTATAAAAATATAACAAACGGAATGAAAAATACAAAAATACCAGTATGTATTTTATCTTTTATTTTACTTAACATTGGAACAAATATTGCCAAAAGAAGTGGGGCAAAAATTGCATAAATCATCAGATAGTATTCCTCCTAAGCTGAAAAAAGTGTTTTTTGAAATGTTTTTCGAGTGGTTTTAATCCTGAGATCGGGGTAGATCTTCATTTAAAGAGTTACTATTGGATGGAACAAATGAACTGCGTTGATATGATACGGGTGGATAAACAATCAATCGAGTTCTTTACTATGTAATAATATACTTTAAGAACAGTTTAACACAATTAATTTGGTCGATAAAACAAAACACCCCTATCAAATTAGATAGGGGTACTCAGCTTATAGATTCCTAATCAAATACCATGTATTATGGAGTATAATGAAAATGAGGGAGTTGGATGTTTATACCTTCTAACCAAATTTTGATTGCTTAATTTTATGAGATAAAGATCTTTTATGAATCTCTTCTTCAAAAAGAGAAATGAAATCAGGGCTTAAGCTTAATTCACATGCTGTATAATAGGACTCCAGCAATAATTCATCTGATAAATTTTCCATAATACAGCCCTCCTAAATAATTATTCTGACTTGAAGTTAGTAATAACTTAACATGTTTACATGGGTAGGACAAGACGCAAGTTATCTACATCATCTTGTAGATAACTTGTGTATAAGCATGTTGATTTAAGACGCAAATACCATTTATAAACCCTTTCCGATGTTAATAAAGTTATCCACAATGAGAAAAAGCATAGAATTTGTCGAACGATTTTTTCTGTTTTTATTGATTATTCGGTAATTTCGATATGTTTTTACACATATAGATGTAATTTGTTTGATAAAAATAGACAACTAACGGTTTTCACTGTAAAACTGTAGTAAGTTATTATAGGATTAGGTTATAATGAGATATTGTATATTAAATGATGCGAATTAAAGGTATTGAGGTGTAATAAATGTTAACGTATTTTTTGCCAAACGAACATGTAAAGAGTGTGTTCGACATCCAACCGGCAACATTAAAGAACAGAGGCATTAAGGGGATTATCACTGACCTGGACAATACTCTCGTAGCCTGGGATGTTAAGGATGCTACTCCTGAGGTTATCCAATGGTTTAAGTTAATGAAGGATCATGATATAAAAGTGACGATCATTTCAAACAATAATCAAGAGCGGGTGGAAGTCTTTTCAGAACCATTGGGCACACCATTTGTTTTCAGTGCGCGAAAACCTTTAAGTAAGGCTTTTAAAACGGTTGCTAATGAAATGGGTTTAAAGAAGGAAGAAGTTGTAGTAATTGGTGATCAATTGCTCACAGATGTGCTGGGTGGGAATTTAGCCGATTTGTACACCATCCTTGTTGTTCCCATCGTTCAGACAGATGGAAAAATAACGAAGTTTAACCGGAAAATCGAACGTAGAATTTTGAACTATTTTAGACGTAAAGGGAAGATAAGCTGGGAGGAATAGATTTTGGAAAATTTATATTGCCAAGGTTGCGGAGTGGGTATTCAGACGAAAGATCCGGAAGCGGCTGGGTTTACACCTTCTTCATCATTGGAGAAAGAAAACTTATTGTGTAAGAGATGTTTTCGACTAAAACATTACAATGAGATACAAGACGTTTCAATTACGGATGACGATTTTCTTCAAATGGTTAGTTCGATAAGGGGAGCAAACGGCCTTGTCGTACATGTTATCGATATTTTTGATGTGAACGGAAGTTTGATTAAAAGTCTTCCAAGAATTACGGGAGACAATCCGATTATACTCGTCGGTAATAAACTTGATCTTTTACCTAAGTCTACAAATCGTAACAGATTGGAACAATGGCTACGCTCTGAGGCAAAACAAGCTGGCATTAAAGTAAAGAACGTTTTTCTGATTTCTTCCGTGAAGGGAACTGGCATTGAAGAACTTACCCATGAAATTGAAAACGATAGAGATAATAAGGACGTATATGTCGTAGGGACAACAAATGTAGGAAAGTCAACGTTTATTAATCGATTGATTAAACAATCGACTGGATTAGGGGAAGTGATCACTACTTCCTATTTCCCTGGTACTACTTTAGGTTTTATTGAGATACCACTGGATGAAGAGACATCATTAATTGATACTCCAGGAATTGTTAACAAGCAGCAAATGGCTCATTACATTTCCGAAGAAGACTTGAAAGTTATAACACCAAAGAAAGAAATTAAAGCCAGAGTATATCAGCTTAATAACCAGCAGACGCTGTATTTCGGTGGTTTAGCCCGTATAGATTTTGTAAAAGGGGACAGGCAGTCATTTGTTTGCTATTTCTCAAATGAGTTGCCTATACATCGTACGAAGTTGGATAAAGCTGATGAATTATATGAAAATCATGTGGGGGAACTTCTTTCTCCACCTAATGAGAAAACGATGGAACATTTACCGAAGTTAGTCTCTAGTACATTTAAATTAAATGGAGGAAAAACAGATATTGTATTTCCTGGTCTAGGCTGGGTAAGTATATCCGGAGAAAATACAACTGTCACAGCACATAGTCCAAAAGGAGTTGCGGTCTCCATCCGCAACTCATTATTATAAGGAGGATTCATATGGGATTTCATTTTAAACTTATTGGATATCCGATAACGCATTCCCTTTCTCCTTGGATTCACGAACAATTTCTTGAGAGATCTAATTTGCAGGGGACATACAAGATAGATGAATTTAAGCCGGAGGACTCTTTTGAGGAAAATATAAAGCGGCTGAAAAATGAACAAATTGACGGTTTTAATGTTACAGTTCCTTATAAGCAGGCGATTATTCCGTTTCTGGATATATTGGATGACACTGCAAGGAAAATGGGAGCCGTAAATACTGTTGCTTATAAAAATGGTAAATGGATTGGTTACAATACAGATGGGGTCGGTTACGTACGTTCATTGGAAAGTAAATATCCCAATCTTTTCAATAATAAAGAGAATCGTGTCTTAGTAATCGGAGCTGGGGGAGCGGCAAGAGCAATTTATTATGCGCTTGATCAATATGAATTTTCAAATATAGATATAGCGAATCGAACAAAGGCCACTGCAGAGGGAATTATTGAGATGGCTCATTCACCAAGACGTACGGAAATACTCTCATTGGAAGAAGCCGAGAAAAATGCAGGAAGTTATGAATTGATTATACAAACAACGTCTGTTGGGATGAAGCCTAATCAAGAGCAGGCAATTATTTCGTCAAACAATATAAAATTAAATACAATTGTCAGTGATATCGTTTATCAGCCCGTTCTCACAAAATTCCTAAGAGACTCTGCTAAGAAGGGTGCGATGATTCATCAGGGACATACAATGCTATTATACCAAGGTCAATATGCTTTTGAAATTTGGACAAATAAGAAAATAAACATTGGTGATATGGATACAAAATTAAAAGATATATTGGAAGGAAGATAATATGTTAACAGGTAAACAAAAAGGATTCTTAAGATCTGAAGCACATCATTTAAAGCCGATTTTTCAAGTTGGAAAAACGGGTGTGAATGATAATATGGTAGAACAAATATCCGAAGCTTTAGAGAAAAGAGAGCTACTCAAAGTAAGTATTCTACAAAACTGTATGGAAGACAAAGATACAGTAGCGGAGCAGTTATCGGAAGGTACGAAATCGGATATTGTACAAATTATTGGGAGTAATATCGTATTATACAAGGAATCGAAGGAAAATAAAAAACTGCAACTACCTTCATAAATGAAAACAATCAATCGAAACAGTAGTTAACCATCAATGTTAGTAAGAGGGGTTTATAATGGAGCGGATTGGAATATTAGGTGGAACGTTTGACCCACCTCATTTAGGTCACTTATTGATTGCGGAAGAGGTCAGACTGGTTATGGAGTTGCAGGAAGTATGGTTTATTCCTACCTATACACCACCACATAAAAATGCTGCAAAGTCGAATGCATCTGATCGAATAAATATGTTGCGTTTGGCGACAGATAGCAATTCTTTTTTTAAAGTGAATACAATTGAAATAGAACGTCCAGGTAAATCATATACTTTAGACACCATGAAAATTCTAAAACAGAAATTTCCTGATAAGGACTTTTATTTTATAATTGGTGCAGACATGGTTGAATATTTACCAAATTGGTACAAAGTGGACGAACTTTTCTCAGTCGTAAACTTTATAGGTGTAAAACGTGCCGGTTATCAGCTGAAGACGAAGTACCCAATAACGGAAGTTGATGTTCCAATTATTGATATTTCATCTTCTATGTTGAGAAGATGGCTCAGGTCCAAAAGGTCTGTTAAATATATCGTACCTGATGCAGTTATTTCCTATATCAAGGAGAACAATTTATATGAAAATTGAATTAGCTATTGAAAAAGTGAAACCCCATTTAACAGAGGCAAGATTCAGGCACACGCTTCGTGTTGCAGAGACAGCTGTACATCTTGCAGGGGTGTATAATGGTTCCATTTCTAAAGCAGAACTTGCAGCAGTATTTCATGATTATGCGAAGTATCGCCCATTAAGAGAAATGGAACATTGGATAAAGAAATCATCTTTGCCGAAAGATCTTCTCGGGTACCATTCTGAATTATGGCACGGACCTGTTGGCTCACTGTTAGTTGAATGGGAACATGGAATCGCGGATACAGAGATACAGGATGCAATTCATTTTCATACAACAGGAAGAGCAAATATGAGTAAATTGGAAAAAATAATTTTTCTTGCCGATTATATTGAACCTGGGAGGAAATTCCCTGGAGTTGAAGAAGTAAGGGAAATGGCGCAACAGGATTTAACGAAAGCATGCTGGATGGCATCCAAAAATACGATTAGCCATCTTATGAAAAAAAATGCAACCATCTATCCAGACAGTTTTTATGCATATAATGACTTAACAAATCAAATTAACGGAGGGGTTTAATTATATGAAAAATAAAGAATTAGTAGAAATAATTGCAGAAGCTTGTGATGATAAAAGAGCAGAAGATATAGTCGCATTGGATATGAATCAAGTTTCACTTGTAGCCGATTATTTTTTAATTTGCCATGGTAATACAGAACGACAAGTACAGGCTATCGCAAGAGGAATTCAAGAATCCATGCATGAGAATGAAGTAGATGTTAGAAGAGTTGAAGGGTTTGAGCAAGCACGTTGGATATTAGTTGATATCGGGGATATCGTCTGTCATATTTTCCACAAGGATGAACGTCACTACTATAATTTGGAAAGATTATGGGGAGACGCTGCCCGAGTACCATTGCAATTGGGACAGGAAGGTTAATAAATGGCATACCAGCAAATGGCATACCTGTACGATCAATTAATGTTGAATGCACCGTATGGGGAATGGATAAATTTTACAGAAAAACTAATTAAAGATTCAGGTAAAACCGTTACCAAAATAGCTGATCTTGGTTGTGGTACTGGTGAGATAACAACCAGATTAGCACAATCCGGCTATCATATGACTGGAGTGGACTACTCTACAGAAATGTTGACGTATGCAGAGCATAAAGCAAGTATGAAAAATCTTTCGATACAGTGGTTACATCAAGATTTAATCACGCTTGAAGGTCTAAGTCAATATGATGCTGCAATTAGCTATTGTGATGTAATAAATTATATTACCGCCCCTGATGATTTGAAGAAGACGTTTCAAAATATTGCTGACTCATTAAGAGTTGGTGGTCTTTTTATCTTTGATATTCATTCCCTTTATCAGGTTGAAGAACAATACATCAATCAAACATTTGCGGATGTGACAGAAGATGCTTCCTATATCTGGTTCTGTACGGAAGGGGAGGAGCCTGGTGAGATGTTTCATGATCTGACATTTTTTTCACGCGTTGATGAGAAGTACATGAGATTCGATGAATTTCACCACCAGAAAACTTATCCTGTTGCGTTTTATAAAAAACTTTTAATGAATGCGGGCTTTGAAAATTTAAAAGTATATGCAGACTTTTCATTGAAAGAAAATGATATAGATGAAAATGCGGAGAGGATTTTCTTTTTAGCTGAAAAAAGATCGGGATAATTCATATTTCCCGATCTTTTTTTGTGTGCAGGAGTTTCATAAATGATGTCGAATAACTATAAGTAAAACCCTCTATGTTAAATTTCCAGAATCTTATTTTGGAGGGAGGTGTCTACTATTGTTCGAACTCCTGAAAAAATCCTCTTTTTTTATAGTTGCTTCGTTAGTGATTCTTCTTTTCCTTGTTTTTACAAGGGAAAAAGAAAGTGAGCATTTTCAAACTGATCTTCATGCTGTTACACCATCAGAAAACCTATTGGAGCAAAAATCTGAATCAAGTCAGAATAGTAATATGGCGATAATTGATGTAAAAGGTGCTGTTTTGAAACCAGGTGTATATGAAATAAAACTGGATTCGAGAATAAATGATATCATTTTAATGGCTGGGGGATTTACTGCCGATGCAGATCAGTCACAGGTTAACCTTGCACAAAAAGTCCAAGATGAAATGATTATCATTGTACCAACAACTGAGGCAGATGTGCCTGCTGGAGAAACTTTAACTAATAGTAATGGGAAAGTGAAGATTAATTATGCAACACCTGCTGAAATAGAAGCTCTTCCGGGAATTGGTCCTACAAAAGCTCAGGCAATCATTCAATACAGAGAGGAAAATGGTAATTTCCAGTCATTGGAAGACTTACTTCAAGTATCAGGGATTGGTGAGAAGACATTAGAGAATATGAAGGACGAGATACAAATTCCTTAGTACATACGTTTTGAAGTGAGGATTGACGAAGTTTCGACAGGAAATGTAAACTAGTAGTAACAACGTAAAAAGGAGTTTTAACAGATGGAAAGAATATCCTGGGATCAATATTTTATGGCACAGAGCCATTTACTGGCACTGAGAAGTACATGTACAAGACTGATGGTTGGTGCTACCATCGTTCGAGATAAACGAATTATTGCAGGCGGATATAATGGCAGTGTATCCGGAAGTATCCACTGTACAGATGATGGTTGCTATGTCATTGAAGGACACTGTGTTCGCACAGTCCATGCAGAAGCAAATGCATTGTTACAATGTGCAAAATTCGGAGTACCTACCGATAAAGCGGATATATACGTGACCCATTTCCCATGCCTGCAATGTACAAAGCAGCTGATTCAAAGTGGCATAAGTACGGTTTATTATGCAGAAGATTATCATAACCATGAATATGCCATTCAACTGTTTGAGGAAGCAGGGGTAAAAACAAAGAAAGTTAAATTGGATTATCTGGCGGTAGACGTGAATTATCAGGAAAAAAATTCCTTGATTAATAACCTGATTGTTAAGCTGGAATCAATAACAGAGAATGATCAGGAAGTTCATCATATGAAAAAAGAAGCAAGAAAACTTTTAAAAAACAAATGAAACTAATCGAAATAGGTGAGTGGAAAATTGAAAGGCTATTGGCATATTGCGGCGTTAGCAGCCGGAGCAGCCATTATTAAAATTTATTTTAATAATGATTGGATCATCCTCGTTTTTTTACTCTGGATATTCTATTTATATTTTTATGAACGGTTAAGGAAATGGCCGATAATCGTTTCCTTAACCGCTTTTATTTTTTTCTCATTTTACATACCCTCAATAGAAAGTCACGAGACAATAGATTATAAATTCCCTGTTGAAGAAACGCTTTATAACGGGAAAATTTCAGGACCTGTTACGAAAACGGAGGAGCGATTGGAATTCGTTGTAAAAGAGAACAATACTGAATCAAACATACTTGTCCTTTATTTCCCAGATAAGAATATTGACAAATCAATGGTAAACCATTTAAACCATGGAGCAGAATGTACGTTAAAAGGTACAGCGGAATTGCCAGCACAAAGCAAGAATCCCGGACAATTTGACTATCGTCATTATTTATTGACAAAAGGGATTACGCATCAGGTTGTTTTGCAGTCTTTAGATGAGATATCGTGTCAAGGATCTTCTTTTATTCATCGGTTTTATAAAGTACGAGAGCATTTACTAACCCTCGTGGATAAAAGGTTAACGGATTTTACAGCATCCTGGTTAAGCGCAATTGTCTTTGGGGAAGATTCGAATATAGATGACGAAACGGAAGAAATTTTTCAACGTTGGAGCTTAACACATATTATCGCTATCTCTGGATCCAATATTGGACTCATTATTGCACTCAGTTACTTTTTCCTAATTAAACTTAATGTAATGACAAAGGAAAATGCCCAGTGGCTTATGGTATTCTTAATGCCGGTTTATGCATTACTTGCCGGAGGTGAGCCGTCCGTTTGGAGAGCAACTGTTATGGTAGTCATCTTTATTCT
Source organism: Oceanobacillus longus (assembly GCF_042650085.1). Lineage (NCBI taxonomy): Bacteria > Bacillati > Bacillota > Bacilli > Caryophanales > Bacillaceae > Oceanobacillus > Oceanobacillus longus. The sequence goes on from NZ_JBHSAO010000001.1 coordinate 544,928, forward strand.
TTTGAATAAGTACAAACTCAAATTTAGTTATACAGATGTTCTTAGCATCGTTTTTCTAGTTTTAATCCTATTTGATAACTATATTGTCTATCATGTTGGATTCCAATTATCTTTTATTGTCACTTTCGCAATTCTTCTTTCAAAACAATGGATCAGCGAAGTGAGATCCCCATTCTGGCAAGTTCTCCAGATTAGTTTCGTATCCCAAATGGTTATTATCCCAATCCAGCTAGCCTATTTCTCCATATTTCAACCACTATCCATTATCATCAACCTAATCATAATACCCTATTTTACGGTGTTTGCAATTCCTTGTATGTATATCTTATTACCATTGACTTTCTTACCAAGTGTTCTTTTGCGTCCGCTTGACATGACATTTACTTTTATTCACAAATTGGTCATATCTTTTATTGAATATATTGACGGCAATTTTTCTTTTCCACTACTTATGGACGCATTTCCATTGATTGCTACAGTATTGTATTTTGTATTATTTTTTACTTTTATGAATGATTTGCAGCGTAAAAGATTGAAAAAATCGTTTTTATCTGGAATTCTTTTTTGCTTCTTGATCGTAGCTATTGCCGCAAAACCCTATTTTTCGCCGTTAGGTGTAATCACCATGCTAGATATTGGCCAAGGTGACGCATTTTTAATTGAACTACCATTCCGTAAAGGCGTAGTAATGATTGATGCTGGAGCAAAGTTCTCGTTTGATGATATGGAAGAAACAGAAAGTGTATATAAACAGATTCTAAAACCATACTTTTATTCTAGAGGGATATCGGAGCTAGATGCATTAATACTCACACATGAAGATATAGATCATATAGGTAGTGCACGTTACTTGATGAAAGATATGAAAGTGGAGAAATTAATGGTAAGTAATTATTTTGATGAAGAGACATTAAACGAAATAACTAAAAGAAGTTCACTGACTGAAATCGTCCAGGTTGAACAAAATGATACGTTATTACTTGGTGGACAGGAATTTCATTTCCTTGCACCCTCACATAATCGTTTGTCAAATAATGAAAATTCGCTTGTTCTGTATACACAATTGGGTGGAAAATACTGGTTATTTACTGGGGATATAGGGAAAAATGAGGAAAAACAAATTGTAGAAACATATTCAAATTTATCTGTCGATGTTTTAAAAGTTGCACATCACGGAAGTAATACATCCACGGACAAGTCATTTTTGCAAGCAACTAATCCGCAGTTTGCGCTTATTTCTGTTGGAGAAAATAATTCCTATGGTCATCCTGCAGTCGAGGTTGTTCAATCACTGATGGAAGAGGAAATAGAGATTTTGCGAACCGACAAGAATGGAGCAGTTCAATATATTTATAATGGGCAAGGAGGAACATTTTACACCTATTTGCCATAAGCTACTCATGTAGAGGGTAGTTAAAAGCAGTTGCATTTTGAACATTTATAGCTATTAAAAAAAGAGACTGATTAGCCAGTCCCTTTTACTGAAAGGTGTCCATAAATAAATGATTTCAGATTCTTCTATTGGCCTATAACGCTGATAACGGCACCAATAGTAAAAATTAAAAAGAAGAAAATAAATGAGAAAGCAAATCCTTTAATGGAATCGACTACATCGTTACCTTTATACTGTACATCTTTTTCAAATTCGTTCACAATAAATCCCTCCTAATGTCTAACTTTAGTATAAATTAAATTGTTTAAAAAATCTACTTTATAATTTATACTACATGAATTTTATTATTCATCCCCATTTTTAGTAAGAGTTAACATCTATACTTTTGCTGTGTCGGCATAAGCTAAAGACAAGTAAAAATATCGTTTGATATACAGTTTCTAGAGCTGGGTATCAGGCGTTCATATAGATGAAGGAGGGGAGCATTTCAACAAGAAGATTTTCTCCCCTTCAAAATATCTCTTGCCATTCGCGGCATTCCCCTTTACCATTATACGTATACATAGTTGGAGTGAAAAAGAATGTCTTATATTGAAGTAATGAATAATATCAAAAAGAACCAAATTGATTCAGTATACCTTGCGTACGGTTCTGAATCCTTTTTTCTGCAGAATATTAAAAAAGAATTAATGAAACGAGTACTATCGGGAGACGAAGATAATCTCTCTATTTACGATCTAGAGGAAACACCTATTCAAGAAGTTGTTGCAGATGCAGAGACATACCCATTCTTTGGCGACAAGAAACTAATAATCGCCAACAATCCAGGCTTTTTAAAAGCGAAACCGGACAAGCTGCCTTTTGAACATGATACTGCATCCTTAGAAAGATATCTTGAAGCACCTGCAGAATATTCTGTATTCGTATTTATTGCTACTTATGACAAAATCGACGAACGTAAAAAAATAAGTAAACTTCTTAAGAAACAAGCAACCGTTGCAGTATGTAATGCAGTTAAAGAGCAGGAATTAAAAAAATGGATGGACACACTGGCAGGGCAACTTCGAATAAAAATTGATCCTGACGTATATGAGATATTGGAAGCTGAATTATCGTCCAACCTTCACTTATTGGAGAATGAATTGACGAAACTTGCGCTATATGTTGGGGAAAATGGTGTTATAACAAAAGTAATAGCAGAAAAGCTTATATCCCATTCTTCAAACAGTTCATCGTTAAGGCTGGTGGATGCTGTGATCGATCGTGACTTACACAAAGCTATTTCTATTTATAAAGATTTGGAAAAGATGAAAGAGGAACCGATTGCTATGATAGGCTTGCTCGCGTTTCAATTTCGCACCATATTACGAGTGAAACTGCTCAAACAAAAAGGATATAGTCAGTTTCAGATGCAGAAGAGCATCGGAGGACATCCATATGTTATTAAAATAGCACTAGGCCGCGAAAAAAAATTCACTGTTCGAAAACTTGAGGATATTATCAGTAAACTCACGGATGCTGACAGTGTAATGAAACAGGGAAGAATGGAAAAGGAACTTGCGTTTGAACTCCTGCTCTATGATCTGATTCAAGCTTCATAAAAAGCCATAAAAAAACGATCCAGTTAAATTGGATCGTTTTTTTTATTATAGAGAACTTACTTTTTTAGCAAGACGGGATTTTTGACGATCGCCTGCATTTTTGTGGATCAAACCTTTTTGAACTGCTTTGTCGATATGCTTTGTTGTCGTTTGTAAGGCAACTTTAGCATTATCAACGTCATTAGCTTCAACTAGGGTCTCAACACGTTTGATTTCTGAACGCATTTCAGATTTCTGAGCAGTGTTAGCAACACGTTTCTTTTCGTTTACACCAACACGTTTGATTGCTGATTTAATATTAGCCATGTATTTCACCTCCTAGTAATGAACGTTATTTAAATAGTTAATAATGTTCAATTATCCTCTTAAAGTTATCTGTTATTTTTAATTCAACTTTCAGGTGGGACAAAGTGTATTTTACCAAAGGTAGCAGATATTTTCAATAGAATTGTTATCCATTTGATCATTTAGTATGTTTTTGGGTAAATTGTCAATTCTATTATTGATAACCAAATGAAGGGAAGACATGCATATGGAAGACTTAAATAAAGTATTTCAGGTTCGAACAGACTTAGCTGTGGAAGCACGAGATATGTATACAGAAACAAAAAAAGAGAAGAAAAAAAGTGAAATAAAAGGAGTAACTTTCAAGGAAAGAAATGAAGATGACATAAAGATTTCTTATGTTGATATTGATGAAGAAGGCGCAGAAGCAATAGGGAAAAAGCCTGGGTCTTACGTGACAATCTATGCCGATGGCGTGAAAAAACAGGATACATCCAGACAAGAAGCCGCTGCCAAGGTACTTGCCAAAGAGCTCGAAGATTTAATAGCGCGTAATAATATTCCTGCAGGCGGGACAGGTTTAATTGTTGGACTTGGCAACTGGAATGTTACTCCAGATGCACTGGGACCAATGACAATTGAAAAAGTTCTTGTTACTAGTCACTTATTTAAATTACAGCAGGAAACCGTTGCTGATGGATATCGTCAGGTTGCTGCAGTAACCCCAGGCGTAATGGGTGTCACAGGTATAGAAACAAGTGATATTATTTTCGGAATAGCTGAAAAATATAAGCCTGATTTTGTAATCGCAATAGACGCACTTGCATCTAGATCTATTGAACGAATCAATGAAACGATACAACTTTCAGATACCGGTATTCACCCTGGTTCCGGTGTTGGCAATAAGCGTAAAGAAATCAGTAAGGAAACTTTGGGGGTTCCTGTTTTGGCAATTGGTGTACCTACTGTTGTGGATGCAGTAACGATCGCAAGTGATTCGATTGACTTTATTTTGAAGCATTTTGGAAGGGAATGGAAGGAGAAAGATAAACCATCCAAATCATTAACTCCAGCTGGAATGTCTTTTGGAAATAAAAAGCTTACCGAATCAGATCTTCCGGATAAAGAAAAAAGGGAAACCTTTCTTGGTATTGTTGGATCGCTATCAGAAGAAGAAAAGAGGAAACTGATTTCAGAAGTTCTGACACCAATTGGACACAATTTGATGGTTACACCAAAAGAAGTGGATGGATTCATGATTGATATGGCAAATCTTATCGCTAATGGAGTAAATGCTGCATTGCATGAAAAGATAAACGTGAATAATTTTGCTTCCTATTCCAGGTAACTGTATTTAACTCTATTAAAGGCTCTATTTTTTTACCATACATGGTTCTAGTTTCTCTGCTCGGCTCATAGATTTTAAACAAGAGTTGACCGCAGAAAGGTGGGATCATGTATTTTTATGAATAAAAAACACCTAAAAAGCAACGTACAGTTTTTATCACGAAGAGGCGGATTATATTTATTCAGTATTGTACTTTTGTTTTTATTTATTGGATTACTTACAACCGTCCAGCCGGCTTATCGCTTTTCATCCAATTTAATAACGGAATGGACTAGAGATATTGATGGATTTGTATTCTACAATCTTTTAGGAATGGAAAATAGATCCTTTAATGGAGCTTTTCCTGATGATCGTCAATTACCGGAAATCTCTGGTGTTCTGTTCCAAATCGCGACAAACTTAAAACCGAATGATCCTAGAAGCTTATTAGGAAATGAACTCCCGGGTTTTTCAATATATGATAGCCAGATTCTTATAGCTGGTGAAGGAACAAACTATACGAACCTTCCTATAGAATCGAACCCACCACTCGAGGAAGTGTTAAAAGATCGTGAAGCAATTATGGATGAAGAAATGGAAGAACCAATAGAAGATACACAAGAAGATATTCAACAAACGACAGGTGAGCGGGATGTTGTATTTATCTACAATACACATAATCGTGAATCATTTCTTCCATATTTACCGGATACATCAGATCCTGATTTAGCACATCATTCGGAAATGAACATTACAAAGGTAAGTGAAAGACTCGCAGAATCCTTAGAGCGAAAAGGTATTGGTACTTATGTGGACGATACGGATATTGGGAAATTACTGAATGATAAAGGATGGGATTACGGGAAATCGTATAATGCTTCAAGAGATATCGTGGAAGAAGCTTTTGCAGCGAATAAGGATATTCAATTTGTGTTTGACCTCCATCGGGATTCTATTCCTAAAGATAAAACGACAAAAGTAATCGATGGGAAATCCTTTGCAAAAGTAATGTTTGTCGTCGGTGCTGAGCATGCCGGTCATGAGAAGAATCTAAAGCTTGCTTCGGATCTTCATTATTTAATTGAAGAAAAATACCCAGGATTAAGCAGAGGTGTGCTGCCTAAACAGGGTGCACGAACAAATGGGATATTCAATCAGGATCTCTCTGAAAATTCCTTACTGATTGAATTTGGTGGAGTCGATAATACCATGGAAGAACTTTATCGTTCTGCGGATGCACTTGCAGAAATTTTCAGCGAATATTATTGGGACGCAGAAGCTGTACAAGCAAATCCATAGGAGGTATTTTAATTGATGCGATTATTTGTTGTTCTACTGTTGTTGGCTGTATTTTTTTTATCAGGAACCGTATTTGGAATGAATCAAGATTCACCCTCGGTGCTGGAAATGAATGAAGAAACTAATATACAGGAAGATCCGGTCCCGGTTGCAGAAAAAGAAATTGTATCGGTCAGCAGCCAACCGGGATTGAATGAGACTTCATCGATTCAAAACACACAAAAAACGGCATCTGTATTGGAAGCCGGAGTAAAAGGTTTCTTTGAGATTTTAATGGCACTAATGTATCAAATTGCTCAACTATTTTTTTAAAGACATGCTTTGAACTGTCATGGTGAACTGTAAATAAAGGCTGTGATAATATTTATTGATTGAATATAACTGCTGCTATTGCTATAATCAATCCTAGTAATTGACGCCTTAAATTTTGAAACTTTCATCTGATTGTTGGATGAAAGACTGTGGGAGTGAACAGCAGCAATGGTGAAAAAACAACGTAAAGTACGTAATTTTTCGATTATAGCGCATATTGATCACGGAAAATCAACATTAGCTGATCGAATTTTAGAAAATACAAAAACAGTTACAAAGAGAGAAATGAAGGAACAGCTTCTTGATGGAATGGATCTTGAACGGGAACGAGGAATTACAATTAAATTGAATGCTGTTCAACTGGCATATACAAGTAATAGTGGTGAAGAGTTTATCTTTCATTTAATTGATACTCCCGGTCACGTAGATTTTACATATGAAGTTTCCAGAAGTCTTGCCGCATGTGAAGGTGCAATATTAGTAGTGGATGCTGCGCAGGGAATCGAAGCACAGACCTTGGCGAATGTATATTTAGCCATGGAAAACGAGCTGGAAATCATACCGGTTATTAATAAAATCGATTTGCCGAGTGCTGATCCGGAGCGAGTGAAAAAAGAGCTAGAAGATGTTCTCGGAATTGATGGAGAAGATGCTATTTTAGCTTCAGCCAAAGCGAATATTGGTATCGAAGAAATCTTGGAGAGAATCACAGAGGTCGTGCCAGAGCCTGCCGGCAATTCGGAAGCTCCATTGAAAGCTCTTATATTCGATTCTTTATATGATTCCTATCGCGGTGTAATTGCATATATTTGTGTGAAAGAAGGCTCCGTAAAAGTCGGGGATAAAATAAAAATGATGGCTACCGGAAAAGAATTTGAAGTTAATGATGTCGGGGTATTCACACCAAAACCTTTTTCAAAAGGGGAATTGACCGTCGGGGACGTTGGCTATCTTACCGCATCTATGAAAAATGTTGGTGATTCTCGTGTTGGTGATACGGTCACCCTTGCAAATAGACAGGCAAATGAAGCACTGCCAGGATATCGTAAATTAAATCCGATGGTGTTCTGTGGGTTATATCCGATAGATGCCGATGACTATAATGACTTACGAGAAGCATTAGAACGACTTGAATTAAACGATTCTTCGCTTCAATACGAGCCTGAAACTTCCCAGGCATTGGGATTTGGTTTCCGATGTGGTTTTCTAGGATTATTGCATATGGAGATTATCCAGGAAAGAGTTGAGCGTGAATTCAATATTGGCTTAATCACAACTGCACCAAGCGTAATCTTTGAAGTGGAACAAACAAACGGTGAAGTAATTAATGTGGATAATCCTTCCAAAATGCCTGATCCGCAAGTTGTGCAAGAAATACGTGAACCTTTTGTTGAAGCTACCATTATGGTACCAAATGATTATGTTGGTGCAGTTATGGAAATCTCTCAAAAAAAACGCGGTCACTTCGTGGATATGCAATATCTTGATGATATTCGCGTAAACGTTATTTATCATATACCATTGTCTGAGATCGTTTATGATTTCTTTGATCAATTGAAATCACAGACAAAAGGGTATGCTTCATTTGATTATGAACTAATCGGATACCAGCCATCCAAACTGGTCAAAATGGATATTCTTTTAAATACGGAAACAATCGATGCATTATCATTTATTGTCCATACAGATTTTGCCTATAATCGAGGAAAACAGATTGTCGATAAATTGAAAAAGCTTATTCCAAGACAACAATTTGAGGTACCGATTCAAGCTGCAATCGGGAATAAGATTGTTGCCAGGTCTACTATTAAAGCAGTGCGGAAAGATGTTACAGCTAAACTATATGGTGGTGACATTACACGAAAACGTAAATTACTTGAAAAACAAAAAGAAGGTAAGAAACGGATGAAGATGGTTGGGTCTGTGGAAGTGCCACAGGAAGCATTTATGGCCGTATTGGAAATGAGTGACGATTAATCTTGAGAAAAAGGGAAAACTTGAATGCATCTACTTTGCTGGATAGTTTTTCCTTTTTGTATTTTACATAGGAGTTGAAACTGGATGAACGATATACAATCGGCATATATTCACATACCTTTTTGCAGACAGATTTGTCATTACTGTGATTTTGTAAAATTCTTCTATAATGAGCAGTCAGCAACTGCGTATTTAGAGGCGCTTATTCAAGAAATAAATGTATCATTGCCGGGTACGAATCATAAAATGAAAACTATTTACATCGGCGGGGGTACACCTACAGCTTTAAATATGGAACAGCTAAAATCATTGCTTCGTTTCCTGAATAAAAAATTTGATATTACAGGCTGCGATGAATTTTCCATAGAGGTCAATCCAGGAGACATCGATGAAGAAAAAACACGTCTATTAAAAGACTATGGAATTAACCGCATATCATTCGGAGTACAGGTGATGGATGATGTAATGCTGGAGAAACTAGGTAGAGTTCATCGGGTAAAAGATGTTTATGATACGGTACATCTTTTGAAAAAACATCATTTTTCAAACATAAGCCTTGATTTAATTTATGCGCTGCCACATCAGTCCGTGGAGCAATTTAGAACGTCATTACAGGACGCGTTATCATTTGGACTCCCCCATTACTCCACCTATGCTTTGCAAATTGAACCGAAAACCGTTTTTTATCAAAAGCATAAAAAAGGAGAGCTACATAGGCCTGCTGAAGAAGATGAAGTGGCCATGTACGAAATACTGCAATCCACGATGAAATCAAGGGGTATTAAACAATATGAAATTAGTAATTTTGCTGTGCCTGGTTATGAGAGTAAGCATAATCTAACCTATTGGAGCAATAATTATTACTATGGTTTTGGAGCAGGTGCTCATGGTTATTTACCGGGGGAGCGAATTACAAATATTCGCCCACTTCCAGCTTATGTAAAACAGGCGCTTGAAAACGGGCGACCAGTACTACATATAGATGAAATCTCAACGAAGGAAAGAATAGAAGAGGAAATGTTTCTTGGTCTCCGGAAAATAAAAGGAATTGACAAAGTTCATTTCCAAAATAGATTTGGTTTTAAAGTAAAAGAGTTATTTGAGAAAGAGATTGATGAATTGATTCAAACTGGGCTTCTAAAGGAGAATGAAACTACAATTAAGCTAACAGACCGGGGATTACTTCTCGGAAATAGAGTGTTTGAAAAGTTTCTACTGGACAAAAACTACAAACAACTGGTGAAAACAGCGAAGCCCTGAGACATTCTGTTTGACAAAGAAATACGGATTTGATAATTTAATTATAGTATTAGCACTCAATTAGTTAGAGTGCTAACAGGAGTGATCATCATGTTAACAGAAAGGCAACTTATAATTTTACAAGTCATAATTGATGATTTCGTTGATTCTGCACATCCTATCGGTTCACGGGCGCTATCCAAAAAAGAAAATCTCCCGTATAGTGCTGCCACAATAAGAAACGAAATGGCAGACTTGGAAGAATTGGGTTTCCTGGAAAAAACCCATACTTCTTCTGGTAGAGTCCCGTCCGAAAAAGGGTATCGTTATTATGTTGACCATTTAATTGGACCTAGTACAAACCAGAATGAAATAAGTATGATCAAAGATATTGTTCAAGATGGCTTTTTTGAGTTCGAACAAATCGTGCAAATGTCTGCCGAAGTATTATCAGAACTTACTAATTATACATCGATTATCCTGGGTCCTGAGATGTTTGAAACAACATTGAAGCAAATCCAGATTCTCCCGCTCTCCAATCACACAGCGGTAGCCATTCTGGTGACCAATACAGGACATGTAGAACATCGTTCCTTTACTATTCCGGAAAAAATTAATACTTCTGATTTGGAAAAAATGGTTAATATAATGAACGATAGGCTTAATGGAGTACCAATTATTAAACTGCAGGATGTATTGAATACAGAAATTCCTCATCTTATGAAAATGTATATCGATGACTTTGATAAATCTTTTGACTACTTAAAGGCATTTTTTGTAAATGATAATCCAGTAAAATTATACATTGGAGGAAAATCCAATATACTAATGCAGCCTGAATTTAACGATGTTGATAAAATCCGTTCCTTCTTTACAATGATGGAGAAAGAAGACGAAATAGCCAGTATGCTGAAAAACAGCAAAAATGGTATTGAGGTTACAATTGGTAATGAAAATGAAGTGGACGCCATCAAGGATTTAAGTTTAATTACCACTTCATATCATCTAGGTGGAGGCCACATGGGCACAATCGCCTTGCTTGGTCCTACTAGAATGGAATACAGAAAGGTTATTTCATTAATAAAAGGTTTATCTACTGAAATGACGGATGCACTGTATATGTGGTACAGAAATAACGACTAACAGGTGCGGATGTCCGCTTATTACGTAACAGCTAAGCATTGTAGTATCTTTAAAAACCTTTTCATGATATAGTCTTACATGGAATTTTGATAATGGAGGTGCACCTAGTGGAAGAAAAAGAAAAAGATTCAATTGTTGAAGAGAATCTTCATACAGAAGAAGTAGAAGTGATTGATTCGACTGAAAACGAAACAGAAGATACTGGACAAAGTGATACAGTTGAGGTGAATACAGAAATCCAAGCATTAATAGAAGAAAAAAATGAAGTTTATAATCGATTAATTAGGCTTCAGGCTGAGTTTGATAATTTTAAAAAACGCTCGCAGAAAGAGAAAGAAGCTGACCGTAAATATAAATCACAGGAATTGATCAATGACCTGCTACCTGCTATCGATAATTTTGATAGAGCATTACAGGTAGAGGTAACAGAAGCTAACTCAAGCCTATTTGAAGGTATTACAATGGTATACAACCAACTCCAGGATGCATTAAAATCTCAAGGTGTTGAGGTTGTAGAAACCGTTGGAAAACCATTCGATCCTAATTTGCACCATGCTGTAATGCAAATTGAAGATAACGAAAAGGAATCGAATACGGTGGTAGAAGAACTTCAAAAAGGGTATATGCTTAAGGATAGAGTGATTCGTCCAGCTATGGTAAAAGTAAATAAATAATTGGAACAGAAGTTGAAGGAGGAAATTGAATTATGAGCAAAATTATTGGTATTGACTTAGGAACAACGAATTCATGTGTGGCAGTAATGGAAGGTGGGGAAGCTGTAGTTATCCCAAACCCAGAAGGTAACCGTACAACACCATCTGTTGTGGCATTTAAAAATGGCGAAAGACAAGTTGGGGAAGTAGGAAAGCGCCAGGCAATCACAAACCCTAACACAATTCAATCCATTAAACGTCATATGGGAACAGACTACAAAGTTAAAATTGATGACAAGGAATTCACACCACAGGAAATTTCTGCAATTATTCTTCAATATATCAAATCATACGCAGAAGATTATATTGGTGAAAAGGTTGAAAAAGCTGTCATCACAGTACCTGCTTATTTTAATGATGCAGAACGTCAGGCAACAAAAGATGCTGGGAAAATTGCGGGACTTGAAGTAGAACGTATCATTAATGAACCTACTGCAGCAGCATTATCATATGGTATTGAAAAAGACGATCAAGATCAAACAATTCTTGTATATGATCTTGGCGGCGGTACATTCGATGTATCGATTCTTGATATTGGTGATGGTACGTTTGAAGTTGTATCTACTGCTGGTGATAACCGTCTTGGTGGCGATGACTTTGATGATGTAATCATTAATCATATGGTTCAGGAATTCAAGAAAGAAAATGGAATTGATCTTTCCAAAGACAAAATGGCAACACAGCGTTTGAAAGATGCAGCTGAGAAAGCGAAAAAAGATCTTTCAGGTGTTTCCCAAACACAAATTTCTCTTCCATTTATCACTGCTGGAGAAGCGGGACCATTGCACTTGGAATTGAATATGACTCGTGCTAAATTTGATGAACTATCTTCTGATTTGGTGGAACGTACTATGGTTCCAACTCGTAAAGCTTTATCAGATGCTGGATTATCAAAAAGCGATATTAACAAAGTAATCCTTGTTGGAGGATCAACACGTATCCCTGCAGTTCAGGAAGCTATAAAAAAAGAACTTGGTCAGGAACCATCCAAAGGTGTTAACCCTGATGAAGTAGTAGCGCTAGGGGCTGCAATTCAAGGTGGCGTATTACAAGGGGATGTAAAAGATGTTGTATTACTCGATGTAACACCACTTTCTCTAGGAATTGAAACAATGGGTTCTGTATCTACAAAACTAATAGAACGTAACACAACTATCCCAACTAGTCATTCACAAGTATTCTCAACTGCAGCAGATAATCAAACAGCAGTAGATATCCATGTGCTGCAAGGTGAACGTGAAATGGCTGCAGATAATAAAACACTTGGTCGTTTCCAATTGACAGATATTCCGCCAGCACCAAGAGGCGTTCCACAAATTGAAGTATCATTTGATATTGATGCTAATGGTATTGTAAATGTACGAGCTAAAGACCTTGGAACAAATAAGGAACAATCCATCACTATCAAATCTTCTTCAGGACTATCTGATGAAGAAGTAGAAAAAATGGTTCAAGATGCAGAAGAAAATGCTGATGCAGACAAAAAACGCCGTGAAGAAGTTGAATTACGCAATGAAGCAGACCAACTAATCTTCACAACTGATAAAACTCTTAAAGATCTTGGGGATAAAGTTTCCGAAGAGGATAAACAAAAAGCTGAAGCAGGAAAAGAAGAATTAAAGGCTGCTTTGGAAGCCAATGATATCGATCAAATGAAGGAAAAGAAAGATGCTTTGCAGGAACAAGTACAGCAACTGTCTGTTAAATTGTATGAGCAAATGCAACAAGATGCAGAAGCTGGCGAAGGTCAGGAAGAAAACGGTAGCGCTGAAGACGTAGTGGATGCAGACTACTCTGAAGTTGATGACGACAAAGATAAGAAATAATTGAAATAAAATAAATGCTATACCCCAAAAGTCAAAGTCAGGATTCTCTTGACTTTGACTTTTTTACGGTAACGATCATTAGTTGCTATTGATGAATAATTGATGATATGATAAAACCTATGTTATAGCGTATCGGGAGAGTGATGGAACTTGAGTAAACAAGATTATTATGATGTCCTTGGTGTGGATAAAGGTGCATCGAAAGAAGAGATAAAAAAGTCATATAGGAAATTAGCGAGAAAATATCATCCGGATGTAAATAAAGAAGCGGATGCAGAAGATAAATTTAAGGAAGCAAAAGAAGCATATGAAGTATTAAGTGATGAGCAAAAACGTGCACAATATGATCAATTTGGCCATGCTGGGGCCGGGGGTCAAGGTTTCGGTGGATTTGGTGGAGGTGCACAGGACTTCGGAGGTTTCGGCGATATATTCGATATGTTTTTTGGTGGCGGTGGACGTTCTAGAGATCCGAACGCACCAAAGCAAGGGGCAGATTTACAATACACCATGGTCCTTGATTTTGAGGAGGCAATATTCGGGAAAGAAACCGATATTAATATCCCGAGAGAAGAATCGTGTGATACGTGTAGTGGGTCTGGTGCAAAACCCGGAACGAGTGCGGAAACATGTTCCCATTGTAGCGGTTCTGGACAGCTAAACCAGGAGCAAAACACACCATTTGGCCGTGTTGTAAACCGAAGAGTCTGTCATCATTGTAATGGTTCAGGTAAAATCATCCCTGAGAAATGTAATACATGTGGTGGTGCCGGAAAAGTTAAAAGGAATAAACAAATCCATATTAATATTCCAGCAGGTATAGACGAAGGACAACAAATCAGAGTTACTGGAAAAGGGGAACCTGGTAGAAATGGTGGTCCCGCTGGAGATTTATTTGTTCTCATTCAAATTCGCCAGCATGATTTCTTTGTACGTGAAGGGGATCACATTTTCTGTGAATTACCGCTAACGATTTCACAAGCTGCTCTTGGAGATGAAGTTGAAGTTCCTACCGTTCATGGGAAGGTAAAACTTAAAATTCCTGCAGGGACACAGACAGGTAAAACATTCCGGATAAGAGGAAAAGGCGTGCCAAATGTTCGTGGTCGTGGCCAGGGTGATCAGCATATTAAAGTGAAAGTAATGACACCAACACAATTAACAGATCGACAAAAAGAACTCTTGCGAGAATTTAATGAAATTGGCGGAAATGATTCCACTGATGAGCAAGATGGAAATATTTTTCAGAAGTTCAAAAAGGCGTTCAAAGGGGAATAAGGATATTGTGTATGCAATATCCTCTACATAATAAGTACCAATGGAATGGGTGATTCGTAATGAAATGGTCAGAAATTAGTATTCATACCACCAATGAAGCAATTGAACCGATTTCTAATATTCTGCATGAAACTGGCGCAAGTGGCCTTGTCATTGAAGATCCGCTAGACTTGGTTAAAGTTCGGGAAAACGTTTATGGTGAAATCTATGATTTAGACCCGAATGAATATCCTGAAGAAGGGGTTCGGATTAAAGCATATTTACCAATAAACAGTTTTTTAAGTGAGACGGTTGAGGAAATCAAACAGGCAATAAATAATTTATTGATATATGATATCGATTTGGGAACAAATCAAGTATCATTAAGTGAAATAAATGAAGAAGAATGGGCAACTGCATGGAAGAAGTATTACAAGCCTGTAAAAATCTCAAAGAAAATAACAATTACTCCGACATGGGAGGAGTACTCTCCTGTATCCACGGATGAAATTATTATCGAACTGGATCCTGGGATGGCTTTCGGTACGGGTACACACCCTACAACTGTACTTAGTATACAGGCACTAGAAACGTATTTAACTAAAGAGGATATTGTTATTGATGTCGGTTGTGGATCTGGAGTGCTTAGTATAGCTGCATCTAAACTTGGTGCGAAGGAAGTTTACGCTTATGACCTGGATGAAATAGCTGTAAATAGTACGAAGCTAAATGCAAAAGTAAATCAACTGGATCAACAAATTGTTGTTAAACAAAATAATCTGCTTAACAATATAAACATGACGGCAGATGTAATAGTATCCAATATTCTGGCTGAAATTATTGTACAGTTTGTAGATGATGCATGGAATAATCTGGTGGATGGTGGATTATTTATCACCTCTGGAATTATTCAAAATAAAAAGCAACTTGTAAAAGACAAGTTGGTAGAGCAGGGCTTTGAAATAGTCGCTGTAAATGAAATGGAAGATTGGATATCCATTGTTGCCAAAAAAAATGAATCAACGCAAGTTAATAAATAAAGTGGGTGCGTGTGTTGCAGAGATATTTTATTTCTTCTTCTGACTTTATCGATAATGAAGTAACTATTACAGGGGATGATGTTCATCACATCACCCGTGTAATGAGGTATACAATTGGTGACCAAATTATTTGCAATAATGACCAAGGCCAAGCGGCTTTATGTCGCATTTCACAGATTGCTGAAAATATGGTACGTGCTGATGTGGAAGAATGGCTAGATGAGACAGTAGAACTTCCCATCCATGTTACCATTGCTCAAGGAATTCCAAAAGGTGATAAATTTGAACTTATATTGCAAAAAGGAACGGAATTAGGAGCGGCTTCTTTTATACCTTTTCAGGCAGAAAGGTCTGTTGCTGTATGGGATGAGAAAAAAATTGCAAAAAAAATGAAACGTTTTGAGAAAATTGTCAAAGAGGCTAGCGAGCAAAGTCACAGGAACAAAGTACCAGTTATTGAGAAATCGATGTCGTTGAAAGAATTAATCGATAAAAGTAAAAACTATGATGTTAAAGTTTTTGCATATGAAGAAGAAGCAAAAGTTGTCAATCACCAGTCATTTGGTAATCTAATAAATAAGCTTTTGCCCAATCAGAGACTTATGGTATGCATTGGACCAGAGGGTGGATTCTCACCAAAAGAATCCGAATTTCTTAAGGAGAATGAATTTTCCCCTGTCCGCCTTGGTCCAAGGATTTTGAGAACAGAGACTGCTGCATTATATGTGTTAGCAAGTGTTTCCTATCATTTTGAAGAAATGAGGTGTAATGAATGCCATCAGTAGCATTTCATACATTAGGCTGTAAAGTTAATCATTATGAGACAGAAGGTATTTGGCGAATGTTCATGGATGAAGGTTATGAGCGTGTCGAATTTGACCATAATTCAGATGTATATGTTATAAATACATGTACCGTAACTAATTCGGGCGATAAAAAAAGCAGACAAGTCATCAGAAGAGCAATCCGAAAAAATCCGGATGCCGTTATATGTGTTACCGGTTGTTATGCACAAACTTCCCCAGGAGAAATCATGGAAATTCCGGGTGTCGATGTTGTCGTCGGAACACAGGATCGCAAAAATATTTTCACCTATATCGAAGAACATCAAAAGACAAAAGAACCAATCAATGGCGTTTCCAATATCATGAAAAATCGAGTTTTTGAAGAAATGGATGTACCGGTCTTTACGGATCGTACACGTGCATCGTTGAAAATACAGGAAGGGTGTAATAATTTTTGCACATTCTGTATTATCCCTTGGTCACGTGGCTTGCTTCGTTCCAGAGATCCTGAAAATGTAATTGAACAAGCACAAAAATTAGTAGAGGCAGGATACAAAGAACTTGTTCTTACCGGAATCCATACTGCTGGTTATGGAGAAGATTTAAAGGATTATAATTTTGCAATGTTATTACGGGAACTTGAAAAGGTAGAAGGATTGGAGCGAATTCGAATTTCATCCATTGAAGCAAGTCAGATTACAGATGAGGTTATTGATGTTCTTGATCAGTCGAAAAAAATCGTAAGACATTTGCATATCCCACTGCAAGCCGGATCTGACACTGTGTTAGCAAGGATGCGAAGGAAATACTCTACAAGCTTTTATAAAGAAAAAGTGAATAAGATTAGACAAGCATTGCCTGGTCTTGCAATTACATCGGATGTTATAGTAGGGTTTCCTGGTGAATCTGAGGAAGAGTTCATGGAAACATATAACTTTATAAAAGAAATTGGTTACTCCGAACTGCATGTTTTTCCATTCTCCCGCAGAACCGGCACCCCCGCAGCCAGAATGGAAAATCAAGTAGCAGCTGAAATAAAGGATGAGCGTGTACAACGCTTAATTGCATTATCAGACCAATTAGCGAAAGAATATGCTTCACAATATGAAAATGAAGTACTCGAAATTATACCGGAAGAACGGATTGTTGATGAGAGTCATCCTGAATTACTCGTCGGATACAGTGATAACTACATGAAAGTACAATTTGAAGGAACACCAGACATGATTGGTAAAATTGTACGTGTAAAGATTACCAAATCTGGATATCCATATAATAGTGGTACTTTTGTCAGAATTATGGATAATGCAACCCATTCTGGTGAAAAAGTTTATTAATATTAGCTCTGAACAGAGAGGAAGATATTTTATGAGTAAGGAATTGGCGAAGTATATTGATCACACTCAATTAAAACCGGATACAACGAAAGAAAAAATAGCACAAATTGTGAATGAAGCAAGAGAATATCGTTTTGCTTCTGTCTGTGTAAATCCGCACTGGGTTTCTTATTGCTTTGAGCACTTGAAAGATACCTCTGTAAAAGTATGTACGGTGATCGGCTTTCCCTTAGGTGCAACTTCAACTCCAACGAAAGTATTTGAAACGAAACAGGCTATCGAAGACGGTGCAACAGAGGTAGACATGGTAATTAATGTTGGTGAACTTAAATCCGGAAATGATAAACTAGTTCAAGCTGATATTCAAGCTGTTGTAGATGCAGCGAGAGGGAAAGCTTTGACGAAAGTAATAATTGAAACATCTTTACTAAATAAGGAAGAAAAGATTCGTGCTTGCAAACTGGCAAAAGAAGCAGGTGCTGATTTTGTAAAAACGTCGACTGGATTTTCCGGTGGCGGTGCGACTGTGGAAGATGTGAAGTTAATGCGTGAAATAGTAGGACCAGATATCGGTGTAAAAGCTTCTGGTGGGGTTAGAGATCTAGAAGCAACAAAAGCTATGATTGAAGCAGGCGCAACTAGAATCGGTGCAAGTGCAGGAATCGATATCGTAAATGGCAATATAGGCAGCTCCGATTATTAAGCACTTCTGACAGTAGAATAAATTAGATTCAATAAATATGAAAAAATCGTTGACCTGAATGTAGGAATATATTATACTTTAACAAGGCATGAGAAGGTAATATATGCCTGTATAAATTGGTTTTGTGCTTCGGAGGGAGGGAAATTAGCATGTCAAATACAACTCGCGTTCGTAAAAACGAGTCCATTGAGGATGCTCTTCGTCGCTTTAAACGCAGTGTGTCAAAAAGTGGTACACTACAGGAATATCGCAAGCGTGAACACTATGAAAAACCTAGTGTTAAACGTAAGAAGAAATCTGAAGCTGCTAGAAAGCGTAAATTCTAAAGAGGGTGCAAGCGTATGACTTTACTTGATCGTCTAAATCAAGATATGAAGCAAGCGATGAAGAACAAAGATAAACAAGCCCTGAGCGTTATTCGCATGGTGAAAGCTTCCATACAGAATGAATTGATTAAGCTTGGTAAAGATACTCTATCTGAGGACGAAGAATTAACTATTCTATCCCGAGAAGTTAAACAGAGAAAAGATTCCCTCCAGGAATTTAAAGCTGCCGGACGTGAAGACTTAGTTGAGAAACTTGACAACGAATTGGTTATATTACAAAAGTATTTACCGGAGCAGTTATCTGAAGACGAACTATCAGCTATCATTGTAACAACAATTCAGGAAGTTAATGCTACATCTATGAAAGATATGGGTAAAGTGATGGGTGCTGTAATGCCAAAAGTAAAAGGCAAAGCAGACGGCTCTCAAATAAAAAAAGCAGTACAGCAGAAATTACAATAAGTTTAAGTAAAGGACTCCAGTCAACGTTGGCAGGAGTCCTTTAGTATCTTCTTCAACAAAATTGAATATTTCATATGAAACGGCGGTCTCAGTTCCACTCTTGTTGTAATTATGATACTATCTAATTATAATAGCATGAGCCCTTTTAAAAATTTTGAAACCAATTACATATCTCTTTCGTATAAGTATGTACCGGAGCCGAGGGAGGTGAATAATTTTGTCGGGTAAACGGGGTACAACATACATAATGATGATTGCAGTCATTTTCCTTACATTTCTTACGTTCTTTGATACTTTTGGTACTCGTACTGTTTCTGGAGAAGGTGCTGGAAATACCGTTTATATTATACCGATAGAACGGGAAGTAGAGCGAGGATTGGAAGCGTTTTTATCCCGAACTACAACAGAAGCGCTTGAAGCTGGTGCTGATCACATCATTTTTGAGATCGATACACCTGGTGGAAGAGTTGATTCGGCTGGACAAATAGGTGCTCTGATACAGAGTCTGGAAATACCAACCACAGCTTATATTGTAAATGAAGCCCTATCTGCAGGATCTTATATCGCCTTATTTTCCGATACAATTTTCTTTAACCCTCATGCAACAATGGGAGCCAGTGGTGTTATTAATTCCGATGGTACAGCCGCAGATGAAAAGGCACAATCAGCGTGGCTGGAACAGATGCGTAGCGCAGCTGAATCAACTGGTAGGGATCCATTATATGCTGCAGCCATGGCAGACAGTAGTATAGACCTGCCCGAATATGACGCACCAGAGGGTAAATTTTTAACTATTGGCCCTTCTGATGCATTGGAAGTCGGATATGCAGATGGGATCGTTAATGATCGCGTTGAACTTATAGCTGAACTAGGCTTATCGGAAGCTTCTATAGTAGAAACAGAACCTACAATCGCTGAAGAGGTAGCTCGGTTCTTAACCAATCCGGTTGTAATTCCTATCCTTCTATCGGTTGCCAGTCTTGGACTTATCGTTGAATTATACTCACCTGGATTTGGAGTACCTGGGATCATGGGCCTTGTATCCTTACTATTATTCTTCTACGGGCATATTGTAGCGGGACTTGCCGGCATGGAAGCGATCGTTTTACTCTTACTTGGTATTATTTTAATTGTAGCCGAGTTGTTTGTTCCAGGAGGAATACTGGGATTCCTCGGTATAGGAGCGATTATTGGATCCCTATTTTTATCTGGTTATGATATAGGACATATGTCTATGAGTATTGGTATTGCCTTTCTCGTTACGTTGGTTGCAGCAATCATTCTTTTTAGAAGAATTGGTATGGATAAAGGAATTTTCCGCCATATTATTCTTAAAGATAGTACAAAGACTGAGCTAG
Source organism: Oceanobacillus longus (assembly GCF_042650085.1). Lineage (NCBI taxonomy): Bacteria > Bacillati > Bacillota > Bacilli > Caryophanales > Bacillaceae > Oceanobacillus > Oceanobacillus longus. The sequence goes on from NZ_JBHSAO010000001.1 coordinate 565,311, forward strand.
GATATGTGTCATCTGTGAATCGATTGGAACTTCTTGGGCTAGAAGGCGAGACAGTTACCCCATTACGTCCTTCAGGCATTGGATTATTCGAAAACGAACGGATAGACATTGTATCTGAGGGCAGCTTTATCGAGAAAAACCGTATCATTAAAGTGGTTAAAGTAGAAGGAGCTCGTGTGGTTGTAAGAGAAATAAAAAAATAATAAATTGGAGGAATTTTAATGTCAATAACAGACCTTATGCCGCTTATTATCATTGCGGTCATCTTAATTGCGTTAGCGATATTGTTCACGTTTGTACCAGTAGCTCTATGGATTAGTGCTTTAGCAGCTGGGGTAAGAGTAAGTATTTTCACACTCATTGGTATGCGACTACGTCGAGTAGTACCAAATAGAGTAATTAACCCGCTCATTAAAGCTCATAAAGCTGGTTTGAGCGTGAAAACAAATCAATTGGAGAGCCATTACTTAGCAGGTGGTAATGTGGATAGAGTAGTAAATGCATTGATTGCTGCTCATCGTGCTAATATTGATCTTCCGTTTGAACGTGGTGCAGCAATTGATTTAGCTGGCCGTGATGTATTGGAAGCAGTTCAAATGAGTGTTAACCCTAAAGTTATTGAAACACCTTTTATCGCAGGTATTGCTATGGACGGTATTGAAGTGAAAGCATTGGCAAGAATCACTGTACGTGCCAATATTGACCGCCTTGTCGGTGGTGCAGGTGAAGAAACGATTATTGCACGTGTTGGTGAAGGTGTCGTAAGTACAATCGGTAGTTCCAAAACACATGCAAGAGTTCTAGAAAATCCGGATTCAATTTCACAAACGGTGTTAAGTAAAGGTTTAGACTCAGGTACTGCATTTGAAATATTATCTATTGATATTGCCGACGTTGATATCGGTAAAAACATTGGTGCCATTTTACAAACTGACCAAGCTGAAGCAGATAAGAATATTGCGCAGGCAAAAGCAGAAGAACGTCGTGCAATGGCAGTTGCACAAGAGCAGGAAATGGTTGCTCGTGTACAAGAGATGCGTGCTAAAGTTGTAGAAGCTGAGGCAGATGTACCTCTAGCTCTTGCAGAAGCTTTACGCTCCGGTAAAATGGGTGTAATGGATTATATGAACTACCAAAATATTGGTGCAGATACTGATATGCGCGATACGATTGGTAAATTAAGTAAAGACAGCAAGGAAGACGATCAAAAATAATGACAGTCATTTTGATAGAGGAGGGATCTGATGGACTGGATTTTTGATAATTTATTTATTGTCATTATTATTATTTCAGGGCTTATAAGCTTTTTCAGAAATAATAATACAGAAGAGAAGAAAAAGGAAACGAAAAAACCAGTTCCTCCTAAGTCTGGTAGAATTCCAAATGCTCCACCTGTAAGAAGGGAACAACCAAGAGCTGAGCGCAATGTTTATAAAGAAAGAACAAAAAAACCTATTGTCTCAACCGCATCTATTGAGGAACAACAGAAGATGCAAATGGAAAGATTGGCGAGTAGGTATGGTGCGATATCAGACACCATCGAAGATCTAACAGCCCAGTCTTCAAAAGGGAGTAATCTCAACGAACCAACAAAAGAATCAACAGTAATGAAAGAAAGAATGAGAAAACAGGTTGAAGGTAATCTTGGAGCGCAAGGACTTGTTAACGGAGTTATTATGTCCGAAGTCCTCGGAGCACCAAGAGCAAAGAAACCATACAAGACTGTATTACAAGATCGAATAAGATAGACCTAATTGCCATTCAAGTAAACTTTACTTGAATGGCTTTTTTTATAGTCTGCTTTCTATAAGATCGGGGGTTTATGGTTACTCGTCCACCAAAACGAATTTTTGTTTTCGTAACAAATTATATAAAATGAAAAGTAACTGCTGGTTGATTTCTATCAGTATGTAGAAACTTCGGCGACCGCTCTGGGAAATATACTTGCGGTTCGCGGGCGGCTGGTGAGCCTCTTCATGCTAACGCATTTCAGAGTCTCACCGATGCCTTTCCTCCCGCAGGAGTCTTCGTATTTTTCCCAGAGCTAGTTAGAAGAGGCTCACAATTACTACAATTGTGATAGCTAAAAGCGGTGACTCCTGCGGGAACAAATGTTTTCGGTAGGGCGAGTAATCGCAGTCCCAGCACGTGTCCGAAGACCCCGCAGAGCGGTTTTCTCTTCGGGGCTGAGGCCGTGCCCTAAGGATGCGCATCCGCCCGTAGCGATCCCGGACGGCAGCAAAAGCATATGTCTTCAGATATCAGCAAGTAGTTAAGTCGCTTTTTATGATTTTAGAATCTAACAAGGATAAAAGTTACTTCGTAGTTTATCTCTACTCTGAGATGATTAAAAGATAATAACCATTACGAGTGCCTTAATAAAATTAGCTAATTCAGGTCTTATCTATCCAACTCTTTCATAATATCTATGTGAGGGGGGATCATCATTGGCTAAATGGCAACAACGTTTTCGTTCCTTATTAATTGAACATTTCTCTCTTCCTTCTGATGTAATTCTCGAGATGCCAAGAATTACAATCATTGGGCATATTCATTTTTATATAGAGAATCATCAAGGGTTGGTAACTTATTCTGAGAATGAATTGAAGTTAAAGATAAATAAAGGCTATGTCCAAATAATAGGTACATCTTTCGTGCTAAAAATGATGTTGCCAAAAGAGATCATGCTAGAAGGTAAAATTGCAGAAGTTAAATTTTTAATTGATTGATTCAATTGGAAAGGAGGATGCTATGAAGTTTAGTAAAGGTTCTAAAGTTACAGGATATGTAACTATTCTAGTTAAGGGCACTGCTCCGGAATTATTTTTTCAGAAATGTGCTAGCGAAGGGGTACCCGTCTGGAATGTAAAAAAAAGGGATAAAGAATCATGTGAGGGGGACATAAGTCTCTCAGACATAAAAAAAATGAAACAAATCCGACGGAAAACGATATATAAGGTTACATTTACAGGGAGAAATGGTTATCCGTTTATAGTGAATCGTTTTTTGAAGAAGAAACCATTAGTATTTGGTTTACTCATCAGCATTCTCTTTTTCCTCGTGTTATCGAATATCATTTGGGAAGTAAAAATTAAAGGTGTTCCGAAAGATATTGAAGAAAAAATAGACAAGCAGTTAACGGCGTATGGAGTGCACCCAGGAGCATGGTTGTTTTCTTTGGATAGCCCGACCGAAATACAACAAAAATTAATACAGGACATTCCTGAGCTTTTATGGGCTGGTGTGGATCAAAAAGGGACAACCTTCTATCTGGAAGGGGTAGAAAAAATAATTGTACAAGAAGCAGACCCCAAACAACCAAGAAATCTTGTTGCTTCTAAAAAAGGCGTTATTACAAAAATGTATGTATCAAAAGGAACACCAATGGTCCGCGTAAATGATTACGTGGAACTTGGAGATATTCTTGTGTCAGGCGATGTGGAGCGTGCAGATAGCACTGATTCGGAAGAAAAAGAGGATAAAGAACAAGAATCAATGATTGAACCAATTGCAGCAGAAGGAGAAATTTTAGCAAATACCTGGTATGAGGTTTCATTAACGATTCCTCTTAAATATAATTATCAAAAACTTACAGGAGATAAAGAAAGTAAATTCTTTCTAAAGACCGGAGACTTCCAGTTACCAATATGGGGATTTGGTGAACCATCATATAATGAGATACATCGTGAGATAACAGAAAATAAAATTAACATTTTAAAATGGGAATTGCCTTTCTCCGTCATAAAAACAGTTTTGAGTGAAAAGGAGATTGTTGAAGGGGAGAGAACAAAAGAAGAAGCAATAGAAGTCGGAATTGAACAAGCAATCATTCAACTTCAACAGGAATTGGGTCTTGATGCGAAAATATTGTCAGAAAAAGTTTTGCATGAATCTGTAGAGCGTGGTAAAGTTAAATTAAACCTATATATTTCTGTAGAAGAAAATATAGTAAAGCAAGTACCATTAGTTCAAGGAGATTGATTATGTCAGGTAGCCTAACCGAAATTGACTTGCATTTAACTAGTACGAATGAAGCGCTTGCATTATTCGGAACAAACGATAAACATTTAAAGCAGCTTGAAACACAACTAGATGTTTCTATAGTTACCAGAGGTGAAGTAGTCAGCGTATCTGGCACTGATGAAGCTATTTCACTTGTACAGGATATACTTCTTACGTTATTAAACGTTATACGAAAGGGGCAATCCATTTCTGAAAGAGACGTGGTATATGCCGTTGATTTAGCAAAAAAAGGCAAGATTAAACAGTTGGAAGCACTCTTTGAAGATGAAATAACGAAAAATGTTAAAGGAAAATCCATTCGGGTAAAAACACTTGGTCAAAAAAGTTACATTAGTTCCATTAAATCGAACGACCTTGTCTTTGGAATTGGCCCTGCGGGTACTGGAAAAACATATCTAGCTGTTGTCATGGCTGTTCATGCTTTGAAAAATGGCATGGTGAAACGAATTATTCTGACCAGACCAGCTGTAGAAGCCGGGGAGAGTCTTGGTTTCCTTCCAGGAGACCTTAAAGAGAAAGTGGATCCATATTTACGTCCATTGTACGATGCTTTACATGATGTCCTCGGTGTCGAACATACATTGCGTCTAATTGAACGAGAAACGATTGAAATCGCACCTCTAGCCTATATGCGGGGAAGAACATTGGATGATGCATTTGTCATTTTGGATGAAGCTCAAAATACCACACCAGCACAAATGAAAATGTTTCTTACGCGACTTGGGTTTGGTTCAAAAATGGTCATTACCGGAGATATTACTCAAATTGATCTTCCCAAAGGTGTTAAATCGGGATTGAACGTAGCACAACAGCTGCTAAACACAGTTGAGGGAGTATCATTTAATCATTTAAATCAAACAGATGTAGTTCGACATCCATTGGTTCAACGTATAATTGCAGCATATGAAATGGATAATTAAAAGACTTAAAAAAGTAAGACCCTGTAAGAGGGGTCTTATTTCTGTATAACTGTTTATAACAGTGGGGTGATGCGAATGATTGACCGAATAAAAAATAGCATTGTATGGATAAAGAAGAAACATGGATGGTTTCTTATATTGCTACCGGTTTTATTATTAGGTGTTTTCTTCTTTTTTATAACACTTAACAATGTACATACAGAAACCTATGATATCGAACGTTTTACCAATGCCAGCACAACGATTCGTTCTCCAATTACAATCGAAAATGAAAAGGAAACAGAACGAAAAACGCGGGAAACTGTACAATCTGTTCAGGATCGGTATGATGTTTCCAGTGAAGTAACAAATGAACAACTTAGCTATATAGAAGAATTGTTTGATGCTATTACCAAATCTGAAGAAGAACCTGCAGAAACAGATTCGGTATCAGACGAAGTTGAACAACAAACGGATCAAGAGAAAGTTACGCATCTAAAAAATATTTTATCAGAGGAAATCATTAATTCTGTAGGAGATAGTACACTTATTCAACTGATGAAGTTTTCTCAGGAAGAGCTGGAGGAAGCGAAAGATTTATTTCTAACATCTTTGAAAGAGATATTAAATAATGGCGTTCGAACAGAAAATCTGCAAACGGCAGAAACAAATCTAAAACAAATTATTCAATTTTCGAGTTTAAGTGAATCAATGAAGGAACCATTGACAGAGATTATTGACTTTGCTGTCACAGAAAACTCTTTCTTTGACTATGAGAAGACATCAGAAGCACGAAAAGAGGCAGCGGCTGGCGTAGATCCGGTAGTGATTCGAGCTGGTGAGGTTATTGTGAGAGAGGGACAGCCGATTACGAATGAAATCTATGAAAAGCTTGAACTCGTGGGCTTAATGGATGCAGAGAGAAATATCTTTCCATTACTAGGGCTTGCAATACTTATCATCTTAATTTGTAGTTTAATAGGTTTTGAAATGCATCAGACGATGAAAGAGAACGACTGGAATTACGGCAAAATTATTGCTGTATTCCTAACAAGTATTATTGTTGTTACGCTAATGAAAATTATCAGCTTATATACTACCCAATCCAATCAGCTTTTTTTCGCTGCGCCAATTGCAACGGGCGTATTGCTTATTAAAATATTAATTAACGAAAGACTGGCAATCGTCCTTGCTGCGTTGTATTCTATTTTGGGAAGTGTCATCTTTAATAATCAAATTGCTGGTGCATTAAATGTGGAGGCGGGGATCTATTTCCTTATTTCGCAACTGGCTGGTATTATTTTCTTAGTAAATATGAAAGATAGATTGGCAATTCTAAAAAGCGGCATTGGAATCGCCATTGTGAATATGTTAACTGTATTACTATTTCTATTTCTCTCTTTTGAAAAGTATTCCTGGTTCGATCTATTTATTCATTCAAGCTTTGGTCTTGTTTCAGCATTTATGGCAACCGTGCTTACGATTGGGTTACTCCCTTTCTTTGAAACGCTGCTTGGTATCCTATCAGATGTTAAATTGCTGCAACTTTCAAACCCAAATCAACCATTAATGAAAAAGCTTCTGACGGAAGCTCCGGGCACATATCATCATTCCGTAATGGTTGCAAATATAAGTGAAACAGCATGTGAAGCAATCGGAGCTAATGGATTGTTGGCCAGAGTAGGAGCATATTATCACGATATTAGTAAAACGGTTCGGCCGCATTATTTTATTGAAAATCAAGTTTCTATGAGAAACCCACATGATTTTATTGATCCTAAAGAAAGTGCGGAGATTATTATCCGTCACCCATTTGATGGAGCAGAAATGTTGAAAAAGCATAAATTACCTAAAGAAATTATTGATATTGCGAAACAGCATCATGCTACTTCATTATTAAAATTCTTTTTTTACAAAGAGAAAGAAAATGATGAGAATGTGAAGGAGTCAGACTTCAGATATCCGGGACCGAATCCACAGACAAAAGAAGCGGGTATTATCTGTATTTGTGATTCTGTAGAAGCTGCTGTTCGTTCTTTAAAGGAACCCACGAAAGAGAAAATTGAAGAAATCGTCGCTTCAATTATAAAGGACAAAGTCTCTGATGGACAATTGGATGAAAGTCCTTTAACATTAAAGGAGATAAATATTATTCAGATTGCAATTTGTGAATCTCTTAAAGGGATTTTTCACTCGAGAATACAATATCCAATGAAGGAGGCTAATTGAATGCATATTGATTTTCATGATAATACGAATTCCGTACCTACCGATAACATTGATTTAATACAAAGATTACTTAATTTCGCTGCTGGAAAAGAAGGAATCGTAAGCGAAGCAGAAATGTCTGTAAATTTTGTTACTAACAAGGAAATTCAGGAGCTTAATCGCAACTATAGACAAAAAGATACACCTACAGATGTTATATCCTTTGCCATGCAGGAATCCGTAGATGGTGAAATGGACATTATTGGTGAAGACCTACCTATGATCCTTGGAGATATTGTTATATCTGTGGATAAAGCAAAAGAACAGGCAAATGAATATGAACATACGTATGAAAGAGAACTGGCATTTCTCACTGTGCATGGTTTCCTTCATTTATTGGGATATGATCATATGAATAAGCCAGATGAGGAAAAAATGTTTAAAAGACAAGAAGAAATTTTGGGTGAGTTTGGAATTGAAAGATAAACGCAAAAGTAGTATTGGATTTTCTTATGCTTGGAATGGTATAAAGGAAATCGCTAAAACAGAGCATAATTTCCGAATTCATTTAGTCGCAACGATATTGACAACTGTAGCAGGATTTACTTTTCGACTTTCCAATGTCGAATGGGCAATTATCGTACTGACGATTGGTCTGGTGCTGATGGCCGAAGTAATGAATAGCGCTATTGAAAAAATGATTGATTATCTGAAGCCGGAAATACATCCGTCAGCTAAAATAATTAAAGACATTGCGGCAGGGGCTGTTCTAATTACGGCCGTCATTGCGTTTATCGTTGCATTAATTATCTTCTTACCTAAATTGGATAGTATATTTTAAGCCCTTTTATAAAGGGCTTTTTGTCATATATAAATACAAGAAACGGTAAAAAATTTTCTTTGATTTTGTCTTCATTTCGTTTTATGTGGTACTTTAGAAGAAAAGATATTCTTTTTAAAGGTTTTGTCGATTTAGTGAAAACGTGCATTATTTGTAGTAAAATAGAAAATAAAAGAAAACGTCTCGGAGGAAACAACATGAATACAAATACTAATTTCAAGTCAGGATTTATTACAATTATTGGAAGACCAAATGTTGGCAAGTCAACATTTATGAATCGTGTTATCGGGCAAAAAATTGCCATTATGAGCGATAAAGCGCAAACAACAAGAAATAAAATTCAAGGGGTACTAACAACTGATGATGCACAGATGGTTTTTATCGATACACCGGGAATTCATAAGCCTAAGCACCGTCTGGGTGATTTTATGGTGAACATTGCTGAGAATACGTTAAATGAAGTGGATGTAGTGTTGTTTATGATTAACGCAAAAGAAGGCTATGGAAGAGGCGATCAGTATATCATTGATTTGCTGCAAAAGGTGAACAGCCCAGTCTATTTAATCATCAATAAAATTGATCTCATCCACCCTGAAGAAGTATTCCAGTTGATTGAACAGTATAAAGACAAATGTGATTTTGAAGAGATAATCCCAATTTCAGCACTCGAAGGTAATAATGTGGATCATTTAGTAGATGTATTAAAAGGCCATTTACCTGAAGGGCCTCAATATTACCCTGCTGATCAGGTTACAGATCATCCAGAGCGATTTGTCATTTCGGAATTGATAAGGGAAAAAGTATTACATTTGACAAAGGAAGAAATTCCACACTCCATTGCGGTAGTTATTGAAAACATCGAAGAAAGAGAAGAGGATAAAATCTTAATCCAAGCAATAATCGTTACAGAGAGAAGTACTCAAAAAGGAATTCTAATTGGTAAACAGGGTACGATGCTGAAAAAAATTGGTAGAAATGCCCGCAAGGATATCGAAGCATTACTTGGCTCGAAAGTATATTTGGAACTCTGGATAAAAGTAAAAAAAGATTGGCGAAATAAAGAAAGTCAATTGCATGAATACGGTTTCCGCAAAGATGAATATTAGAGTTGGTAATTTTTTATACTAATTAAATTCAGCTAAAGAGCCACTCTAATTAGTGAGTTACATTTTCAAACAATATTAAAGAAAGGTGGGGTTTCTTGTGGTCGACCTATCATGGAAAGTCTTTAGTCAGACAGGAAACATTGAAACCTATTTATTAATGAAAGAGTTGGAAAATGCAACACCTAAAGAAGAGCACGGGCAGGCTGAAACTGAAAATATGACATCACTGGATGCGAAATTATAAGTCAATCTGCGTTCATCTTCGAATGGGGAAGAAAGGTGAAACTGTGCTTGAAAAAATAGATGGAATTGTTATAAAAACACAAGATTATGGTGAAACACATAAGATTGTAACGATATTCAGTAAGAAAATTGGTAAATTCACAGCACTTGCAAGAGGTGCAAAAAAAACAAAAAGCAGAATGGCTGCTGTAACGCAGCCATTTATTTACGCACAGTTTTTTGTATATTTAAATACTGGTCTCAGTACATTGCAGCAGGGTGAAATCCTCAATTCCTTTCGTGCGGTGAGGGAGGATATCATAAAAACTTCCTACGCTGCCTATATTACGGAGCTGACAGACAAATTGCTTGATTCCAAAATTACAGATCCATATCTTTTCGATCAATTCGAGCAAACAATGACGTGGATTGCCAAAAATGAAGATGCGGATATACCAATTATTATGTATGAGCTGAAATTATTTGAAAAGGGTGGATTTGCTCCAACTTTAGATCGTTGCACCAATTGCAGTAATCCGAACGCTCCATTTGCTTTTTCAATCTCTGAAGGTGGCATGCTTTGTACAAAATGCAGATATTTAGATGAAATGGCAATTTCATTAACAAATTCATTGGCTAAATTGCTGCATGTTTTTTCATCAGTCGGACTGGAACGTGTTGGCTCCATATCTATCAAACCTGAAAATAAAAGATTGCTCAGGCAAGTATTGAATTCGTATTATGATCAATATGGTGGTTTTTATTTAAAATCAAGGAAGTTTTTAGACCAACTGGATAAATTAAGATAGCTTTATATTGACAGAATGTATTTGATGCAGTATCATTTTTTACATATTTCAATATTAAATAATGAACTGTGTGGATTGAGAAGAGTACCAGTAAAACTTCTATTTAAAGCGAGTCTGGGATAGTGAAAGCCGGATATGTGGAATGCTGGGAAAGGAACTCAGGGAGCAGTTGTAATAAAGTGGCTCTGTAAGAGAGCAAGTAGGGTGGAACCGCGGTAATAAACCGTCCCTATGTCTATCAGTAGATAGACATAGGGACGGTTTTTATTATTGTTAAAAAATAGTTATGAAGGAGAGAATTTTATGAATATTCAGGAAATGATTTTAACACTTCAAAAACACTGGTCTGAAGAAAATTGTATACTTATGCAGGCATATGATACGGAAAAAGGAGCAGGTACGATGTCACCAATGACATTACTTCGGAGTCTTGGCCCAGAGCCTTGGAATGTTGCATACGTAGAACCTTCCAGAAGACCTGCTGATGGGCGTTACGGCAAGAATCCAAATCGTCTATATCAACATCATCAGTTTCAGGTAATTATGAAACCATCTCCTGATAATATACAGGAACTATATCTGAAGTCTTTAGAAAAATTAGGAATTGATCCGCTTTCGCATGATATACGTTTTGTGGAAGATAACTGGGAAAATCCTACGCTTGGTGCTGCGGGTCTTGGTTGGGAAGTTTGGTTGGATGGAATGGAAATTACACAATTTACCTACTTCCAGCAAATTGGTGGACTAGAAGCGAGCCCAGTGACGGTTGAAATAACGTATGGTATTGAACGCCTTGCTTCTTATATTCAGGATAAAGAAAACGTATTTGACCTGGAATGGAATAATGGAGTTACCGTTAGAGATATTTTTTATCAGCCTGAATTTGAACATTCCAAATATACATTTGAGGAATCGAATACAGACATGCTTTTCCAATTGTTTTCCATGTATGAAGAGGAAGCTAGAAGTACAATGGAAAAAGGCCTTGTTTTTCCCGCCTATGACTATGTACTTAAATGTTCACACACATTCAATCTGCTTGATGCAAAAGGCGTTATTTCAGTGACTGAACGAACAGGATATATTTCACGTATCCGTAACTTGGCAAGAAGTATCGCCAAGACTTACGTTGCTGAAAGAGAGAAACTAGGATTTCCAATGCTTCAAAAGGAGGAAAAATAAATGGCTACAGATGTTTTATTTGAAATTGGACTTGAGGAGCTGCCTGCAAGATTTATTGATGATGCAGAAAATCAGCTATTAAAGAAAACGACTGCTTGGTTGAAGGACCTGAGAATTTCATATGATTCGATTAAATCATTTTCAACACCTAGACGGTTGGCCGTTTTGATTAAAAATATGGCTGAATACCAAACGACAATCGAAGAAGAAGCGAAAGGTCCAGCTATTAAAATCGCCAAAGATGAAAATGGTGAGTGGTCAAAAGCAGCTATTGGTTTCAGTAGAGGTCAAGGTAAGACTACAGAAGATATATTTACAAAAGAAGTAAAAGGAACGACGTATATCTTTGTGAAGAAACATATCGAGGGTAAACCTGTACAACAACTGTTACCAGATTTTAAAAATATTATAGAATCCATTCAATTTGGCAAGAACATGCGCTGGGCATCCGAAACTTTTCGCTACGCACGTCCAATTCGTTGGCTTGTAGCATTATACGGTAATGAAATCATTCCATTTGAAATTACCCATGTTCCTACAGGAAACAAAACACATGGCCATCGTTTTCTTGGAGGCGAAATTACTTTAGAGTTACCATCCGAATATGAATCTTCGATGGCTGCAAATTATGTTGTTGTTAATTCCAAAGAACGTGAAGATTTAATATTAAAAGGGATCAAAGAACTGGAAGAGAAACATAATTTCCGAATCCCTGTGGATGGAGAATTACTGGCGGAAGTTAGAAATCTCGTTGAGTACCCAACTGTCTTTATGGGATCATTTGAAGAAAGGTTCCTAAAATTACCTTCAGAAGTATTAATCACTTCTATGAAAGAGCATCAACGCTACTTCCCAGTCATGTCAAATAAAGATCAATTACTGCCATACTTTATAGGAGTCAGAAATGGGAATGATCATAAGCTTGAAACTGTGGCAAGAGGGAATGAAAAGGTGTTGCGTGCAAGGTTATCTGATGGAGAATTTTTCTTTGAAGAAGATCAGAAGCATTCGATTGCGTTTTACCAGGAAAAATTGGATCGAGTTGTGTTTCAAGAAAAATTAGGTACGATCAGTGGGAAAGTTAAACGAATCGCAACGATTACAGAAAACATTGCTGATTTAATAGGATTAAGTGAAATCGAAAAGAATAAAGCATTAAGAGCTGCTGAAATAAGCAAGTTCGACTTAATGACAAATATGGTAAACGAATTTACGGAACTTCAAGGTGTTATTGGGGAGAAATATGCTGTTAATTTTGGTGAAGATACCATTGTGGCACAAGCAGTTAGAGAACATTATTTACCAAAGCAAGCAAATGGAAATTTACCAGAGACAGTTATAGGAGCTATTGTAAGTGTTGCAGATAAAATGGATACGATTGTCGGATGTATTTCTGTAGGATTAACACCAACAGGTTCCCAAGACCCATATGGTTTGCGCAGACAAGCAACTGGAATCTTACGCATCATGGAAAACAGGAAATGGGAAATCTCTTTGGAAGAAATCCTTGAAATTGTTACTTCTATTTATCGAAAAACGGATATTGATCAACAAAGCAAAGAAAAGGTAGATGGAGAACTAAATGAATTTTTCAAACATCGCGCTTCCTTCTTGCTTAAAGAATGGAAAGTGGAACAGGATGTTATTCATTCCGTACTTCACAATGAAATTGGAAAATTCGATTATACAATCTCCAAAGCAAAACTTTTATCAGATAAACGAAGCGACGAGGCGTTCAAATCCATCCAGGAGGCTTTGGTCCGTGTTCTTAATCTATCTGATAAGGCAGAAAAACAGAATTCAATTGTTCCTGAGCACTTTGCTACAGAATCTGAGAAAGAATTGTTTCATCGATATAATCAAATAAAAAATGATTTCTTCACTTATAATCAGAATAAAGATGCAACTAGTGCTCTTGCTGCTTTAACTAAAATGGCAGAACCAATCCATACGTTCTTTGATAATAATATGGTGATGGCCGATGATGAACAAACTCGAAACAATCGTCTGGCTTTAATACGGGCTATATCTCTGTTAATCAAGGAATTTGCAGATTTAAGATTGGTTGAATGGAAACAACAATTTTAAAAAATGATTAGAGTAACATAATTTCCCTTTTTGCTATATAATTAACATTAATTAATAAAAATAGTATGACATATTGGTGGTGAAAAGGTGGAACTTTCCAAAAGACAAGAACAGATTATCGAAATAGTTAAAGGAAACGGTCCAATTACCGGTGAACATATAGCTGACCAATTAAATTTAACACGGGCTACACTAAGGCCGGATTTAGCTATACTGACAATGTCAGGATTTCTGGATGCAAGACCACGAGTCGGATATTTTTTCACAGGGAAAAACGGGTCGGAATTACTAACGGAACAAATTAGAAAATATAAGGTACATGAATTTCAGCAGGTTCCCATCGCGGTAAAAGAAAGTGTTTCTGTTTATGATGCCATATCAACCATGTTTTTGGAGGATGTTGGGACATTATTTGTAGTAGACGAGAATTCCTGTCTGACTGGTGTGCTTTCAAGAAAAGATTTACTGCGTGCAAGTATTGGGCAAAAGGATTTAAGCTCAGTACCCGTTCATATCATAATGACTCGAATGCCGAATATAACGGTGTGCCGAAGAGAAGATTTACTCATCGATGCTGCATACAAACTAATTACAAAGCAAATCGACGGCTTACCGGTTGTTAAAGATACGGATGCAGGGTTGGAAATCGTGGGCAGAATTACAAAAACAACAATGACAAGATTGCTGGTAGAATTAACAACAGACGAACAGATTTAATTTTTAGGGATGGAGAGGAGTTTTTAGTAATGAATACTCAACCAATTGTATATGTCTTGTCTGACTCTGTCGGTGAAACTGCCGAATTAGTAGTGAAAGCAGGATTAAGTCAGTTCACTAATGGTGACTACAAAATTCAGCGTGTACCATATGTTGAAGATAAAGAAACGATTGACGAATTTCTTCATATCGCGAGAGAAAAAAAAGGTATGATTGGCTTCACACTAGTTGACCCTGAACTGAGAAGGTACCTAAACGATCAATCAAAAACGATGAATGTTGAGGCGATAGATATCATGGGCCCAACCATGGATGCCATGGAACGTGTTTTCGACAGTACACCTCGTCTAGAAGCTGGTTTAATTCATAAATTGGATGAGGATTACTTTAAGAAAATTGAAGCAATTGAATTTGCTGTCAAATATGATGATGGAAGAGATCCACGTGGAATTGCAAGAGCTGATATTATTTTAGTTGGCGTCTCCCGAACTTCTAAAACGCCTTTATCACAATACTTAGCACATAAGCGAATTAAGGTAGCGAATGTACCAATCGTTCCCGAAGTTGACCCACCTGAAGAACTTATGGTTGTTGACCCTTCTAAATGTATCGGTTTAAGAATTACGGCAGATAAATTAAATGGTATCCGCAAAGAAAGGCTGAAAGCACTTGGACTTGGAGACCAGGCAACATATGCTAACATGGAAAGGATTCATCAGGAACTAGATTATTTCAATAAGGTTATAGATAGAATTGGATGTGAGGTCATCGATGTTTCCAATAAAGCAGTTGAAGAGACAGCAAATCTGATTATGCGAATGATGCAAAAGAAAGAAATATAATAATTTATTCTAAGTGAACATATCCTTTAATAAGCTTATTATAAAAAAACGTTCTGCACTGATATGGGCAGAATGTTTTCTTTTGCAGAAAAATGAGGCCTTTGATTAGAAATATTATAAGAAATGTATTATAATAAATTTTTGTGTCATCATATATGTGTAAAAAATAGGATATGTGGCTATTCTGAAAAATAAAACATTCATAATAAAGAAGGATTCTTGCATGTTTATGTTGAATTAAACCATATAGCAACAATTAAATGCCTTCTTTCTTTATTAATTTGTTTATAATTCACCCGCTGGAGGTACAATGGTAACTAAATATGGAGTAACAATAGCCTTCTTAGAATGACTTAATGTACAGAGGGTGCTTTTTTTCGGGATTTGAGAAAAATTTGTCGAAACGTGAAGGATTTTTTAAATTAGTCACGAATATTAGTATAGTATGGTGATTATTATGGCCAATCAAATACCAGAAGAAGTTATCGAAGAGATAAGAAAGTCCAATAATATTGTGGATATTATCGGAGAGTATGTTCAGTTAAAAAAACAGGGCAGAAACTATTTTGGTCTTTGTCCATTCCATGGTGAAAAAACTCCTTCTTTCTCTGTAACACAAGAAAAGCAAATATTTCATTGCTTTGGTTGTGGTAAAGGCGGGAACGTTATTACCTTTATGATGGAAATGGAAAATTTTTCTTTTTATGAGGCAATAAAATTTCTTGCAGACAAAAGTGGTACGACACTTCCTGATTCTGGTATAAAAAAGGAATCATCGATGTCCCAGGAAAGCCAAGGTGTTCTTTCTGCCTATGATTGGTTAACTAAACTTTATCATCACCTTCTAAGATATACAAAAGATGGCAAAGAAGGGTACCAATACATGAAAGATAGAGGTATTGGCGATGAAGCGATAGAAACTTTTCAATTAGGATTTGCACCAAATGTAAAGGATTTTGTCGCAGAATTCCTCACCAAAAAAGGGTTTCAGCAACAGCTACTGGTTAAAGCAGGAATCTTATCCCAATTAAATGATAATGATGTATCAGATCGTTTCAGGGGAAGAATAATGTTCCCTATTAGAAATCATATAGGAAAAACAGTTGCTTTTGGCGGACGTTCTATTAAAGAACAGGAACCAAAATATTTAAATAGTCCGGAGAATGAGTTATTTCAAAAGGGTAAACTGTTGTACAACTTTGATTTAGCTAAAAAACATATACGTAAAGAGAATGAAGTCGTATTATTTGAGGGATACATGGACGTTATTTCCGCTTATCAGGCGGACGTAAAAAATGTAGTAGCAACACTTGGTACTTCCCTAACAGAGCCACAAGCGAAACTTTTAAATCGTTACGTAGAAACTGTTATTATATGCTACGACGGGGACAATGCAGGACTTGAAGCGACATATAAAGCTGCAAACTTACTACGGAAAACGGGTTGCTCGATAAAAGTGGCGAAACTTGATAATGATATGGATCCTGATAGTTTTATTCAACAGCATGGTTCGGATGCGTTCAAAAACAGGGTTATAAAAGCAAGTGATACTTATATGGGCTTTTATATGCGATACCTTAAAATGGACTTCAACCTAAAGATTGAAGGAGACCGCATAAAATATATTGAGAATGTATTACAAGAACTAGCGATGATTGAGAGTTCCATCGAAAGGGAATATTATTTGAAAGAGATTAGCAATGAGTACAATATCTCTATCGAATCTTTGACCTCTGAAATGCATGGATATAGGCAAAAACAGGGAATCCCTAAGGATAATCAGCAAAAGAACAGATATACTAATAAGACTACAACGTCACAGCGCAATAAAAAGTTGCTTCCAGCTTTTTATAATGCAGAGAAGAAACTTATCTCCTATATGCTTCAGGATTCGTACATTACAGATAAAGTTAAAGACGAATTAGGTGCTGGATTTAATGTGGATGATCACAAGATAATTGCTACACACTTATACGCTTTCTATGAGGAAGGTCATTCACCAGATATAAGTTTATTTATTGAAAGGTTGAGTGATGATCGATTAAAACAACAAGTGGTTGAGGTAGCAATGATGCCGGAACTAAATGAAATCAGTGACAGGGAAATTAATGATTATATCCGAATTATCTTAAATGAATCAAATGATTCGGTGAATATTAAATCACTAAAAGAACAGCAAAAACTTGCTGAACAGCAAAATGATCCGCTAAAAGCAGCACAAATTGCTATGCAGATTATTGAGATTCAAAAACATTTAAAAAGTACAAAATAAAATTTCAAAGTAGACTGGAAGGAGGGGGACTCATGGCCGAAAATAAGCCTTCGCAAACAAAAGATACTGAACTAACACTTGAACAGGCAAAGGAAAAATTGGTTGAAATGGGTAAGAAACGTGGTACATTAGCCTATGAAGAGGTGGCAGACCGTCTATCCAATTTTGAAATTGAATCCGATCAAATGGATGAATTTTATGAGCACCTGGAAGAACAAGGTGTGGATGTGATAGGTGAGTCAGAAGATGACCCCAATATGCAAAAGATTGCAAAAGAAGAAGAATTTAACCTAAGTGATTTAAGTGTGCCATTAGGTATTAAAATAAATGATCCTGTCCGTATGTACTTAAAAGAAATAGGGCGAGTTAATTTATTATCAGCGGCTGAGGAAATCGAACTGGCTTCCCGGATTGAAGAGGGCGATGAAGAAGCTAAACGCCGTTTGGCGGAAGCTAATTTACGTCTTGTTGTAAGTATCGCTAAACGATACGTTGGTCGTGGCATGCTTTTCCTCGACTTGATTCAAGAAGGTAATATGGGGCTGATTAAAGCTGTTGAAAAATTTGACTACCGTAAAGGCTTTAAATTCAGTACGTATGCAACATGGTGGATTAGACAGGCAATTACACGCGCAATTGCTGATCAGGCAAGAACGATCCGCATCCCTGTGCATATGGTGGAAACCATCAATAAACTCATTCGTGTTCAACGATCCTTACTACAGGATTTAGGTCGGGAACCAACACCGGAAGAAATCGGTGAGGAGATGGAACTTAGTCCTGAGAAAGTACGGGATATCTTAAAAATAGCACAGGAACCGGTATCACTAGAAACTCCAATTGGGGAAGAAGATGATTCCCATCTCGGAGATTTTATCGAGGACCAGGAAGCTGTTTCACCATCTGACCATGCAGCTTATGAATTGCTGAAAGAACAGCTCGAAGATGTATTGGACACTCTCACAGATCGGGAAGAAAATGTATTACGTCTTCGTTTCGGATTAGATGATGGACGAACAAGAACGCTTGAAGAAGTCGGTAAAGTTTTTGGGGTTACAAGAGAACGTATCCGTCAAATTGAAGCAAAGGCACTTCGTAAACTTAGACATCCGAGCCGAAGCAAACGTCTGAAAGACTTTTTGGACTGATAGGTAGTCATTGTTCACGTGCTATGTGAATAATGACTTTCCTTATACATGTATGTTTTTTAGAGCAGCAAAATAAAGCATCCTTCCTGTATTGGGGTGAAAAAACATGGCGGAAGAACGAACCGCTATTATTGTTAAGGAAATTAGGTACTGGAAAGAACATCGACTGCTTCCTGAAAGATATTGTGATTATCTATTGGCCCTATATACGAATGGGCAGGAACTATCAGATAAAGCTGATGATGATGTACGGAGTACGTGGACTCCTATCATCATCCATTTTATTTTATTGCACTCCATGATACCGTTTTCATTTCTTGTAGTTTATTTTACTGAATTTCTTCCAATTTTGCAACTTAGTATATTAACTCTTTTTTGTATATACTCTATTTTGCTTTATGTATACTTTCACGGCAATGGTAATAAATATGTTCAATTTCCTTTATTTGTGTCATTATTACTAGTGCTCTTACTAACTTTGTCAATCAGCAATTTTTTAGCATCAAATAGCTTTATTAACTTAGTCATCATTCTGGTAAATTTTATACTATGGTTATTCCTAAGTATTGTAAAGAATATCAAAATATTACAGATGGTCAGTATTTTATCGATTGTATTCGCAATCGGTTATATTATTTTTAAAACTTTCACAGCTTAATCCTTTAAAAATCATCAAAATTCGAGTAAACTATATATAGTCTTTTATAGATTTATTATGGGGATACATAAGGAGGAAACAAAATGAGAAAAAATGCAGTAGTACCATACGCAATTATTGCGATTCTAGGGGTACTAACAGTAGTAATTATTTCCGTTGTCGGATTGAATCAGCGAGCAGATATTCAACAAGCTGAAGAAGGCGGCGGTGAACAAACAGAAGAAACACAAGAAGGTGAAACAGCTGGTGGAGATGCAGATGCAGTATATCAGGCTAACTGTTCTGCTTGTCATGGAGCAGATCTATCCGGTGGAGCCGGTCCTGACTTAACTGCAGTTGGTTCCAAATATTCAGCAGATGAAATTGCAGAAATTATTCAAAACGGTGTTGGAGCAATGCCAGCACAATCACAGGTTGCTGGAGAAGAACTCTCAGCTCTTTCAGATTGGCTTAGTGAAAAACAATAATCTTAATAAGTAATAGGTGAAGTAAAGATTAAGCTTTCTGCGAAAACAGAAAGCTTTTCTTTATTAGCAGCTAGCAAACCAGTATGCTCTACAAAGACGCCGTCTATTATGAATGGGATTATAAAAAATTAACTGCATAAGTGCATCTAAGGCTATCGTCCAATGACTTGGCGAATGCCAAGTTTTCTAAAAGGAGAACATTATGAATAACAATATAAAACTTTCAAACCGATTATTAACAGCGGTCTCGTACCTACCGAATGGAGCTAATTTTGCAGATATTGGTTCGGATCATGCCTATTTACCATGTTATGTTTGTCTCTCTGACCCAACAGCAAAAGCGATTGCTGGTGAAGTTAACAAAGGTCCATATGAAAGTGCGAAAGCTACGATTCATAAATATCATTTAGATGAGCGAGTAGAAGTCAGACTCGGTGATGGATTGGAAGTTTTACAGGACAATGAGGTAAACCAAATTGTTATAGCAGGTATGGGAGGCTCTTTAATTAAAACTATTTTGGAAAATGGGAAATCTAAATTATCAAGGGTAGAGCGAATTATTGCACAACCGAATGTAGATGCTAGAAATGTTAGAAGATGGTTTTATGAGAATGATTATATATTGACGCATGAGGCTATATTGGATGAAAACGACCATATATATGAAGTTCTTGTTGCAAATAAAGTGTCTGATAGCAACCCATATTCCAAAGAATTTATGGAAAAGGAATTATTGTTCGGTCCGTTCTTATTGAAAAAAAAATCAACTGTATTTAAGGAGAAATGGACGCTCGAACATCAGAAGTTGGACAGAGTCATAGCGCAAATGAGAAATGCCAGTAAACCAGATTATGCTAAAATTGAACTTTTTGAAAAAGAATTAGCTTGGATGGAGGAGGTAGTAAAGGATGAAAAGCAGCATCCTGAATAACTCAGATATTTTTCGTATAATGGAGAATTGGGCTCCTAAACATTTGGCATATGAGTGGGATAACGTAGGCCTACAAATCGGTTCTTATAATAAACCAGTTAGAAAGATAATGGTTACTCTTGATGTCACAGAATCGGTAGTAGATGAAGCGATTGAAAAGGATGTGCATCTTATAATCGCACATCATCCTTTATTGTTTAAATCGTTGAAACAGGTTAATATAGATACTGCCCAGGGGAAAATTATTCAAAAACTGCTAATTAATGGAATTACAGTTTATGCAGCACATACCAACCTGGATGCTGCAGATGGTGGTGTGAATGATATGCTCTGTGATCTATTAGGGCTAGATTCAAGAGAAATTCTATTGGAGTCAACGCAAGAGAAGTTATTTAAAATTGTGGTGTATGTCCCTGAGTCTCATGTAGATGAAGTAAGTGTATCCCTGAGTGAAAGTGGTGCTGGACATATCGGAAATTACAGTCACTGTACATTTCAGTCTAAAGGCCAAGGAACTTTCAAACCGCTTCAAGGAACAAATCCCTTTATTGGAACCGAAAATGAAATCGAAATAGTGAATGAAGTTAAACTGGAAACAATCGTTCAACAGTCCAATCTTCAGAACGTTATTAATCATTTAATTGATGCCCATCCTTATGAAGAAGTCGCCTACGATATCTATCCACTTGAAAATGAAGGAAAACAATATGGAATTGGTCGAATTGGAACACTGAATAAACCAATGGAACTTAAGTCATTGTGTGAACATGTGAAAGATGTTTTGGACGTCCCAGCACTTCGCGTGACTGGTAATCTCAATAAGAAAGTAAAGAGAATCGCAGTACTGGGTGGAAGTGGGGAAAAATATATCCATACTGCCAATCGTAAAGGTGCAGATGTCTATATTACAGGGGATATGTCATTCCATATTGCTCAGGAAGCAGAACAGTTAGGACTTTCCGTTATCGATCCTGGGCATTATATTGAGAAAGTGATGAAGAAGGCTACTAAAAAATATTTAGATCAGAAGCTAAAACAGAATAAAGTTGAAATATTAATATCCAATTCGAATACAGAACCATTTACATTTATGTAATCGAAAAACAAAAGGAGTATTCCCTATATGAAAAATAATTTTGATCACTTCGCTTTTCATCCCATACTGCAAGACATCATTGGCAGTCTGGGGTTTAAACAACCAACAGAAATACAAGAAAAAGTTATCCCTGCTATATTAAAAGGTCAGAGTGTGATTGGCCAATCCCGTACAGGTTCAGGTAAAACACATGCCTATCTATTACCGTTGTTTAACCAAATAGACACCAAAAAACAGGAAGTACAATTTGTAATCACTGCCCCAACAAGAGAATTGGCAACACAGATACATGATGAAGTTAGGAAAATGATTCACTATGCAGAAAAAGATGGTACATGGATAGCCAAACTTCTCGTTGGTGGTACAGATAAACAGAAAATGGCAGACAAATTAAAAACACCTCCACATATCATTGTTGGTACGCCAGGAAGAATTCTTGATTTAGTTAAAGACAATGCTTTATCTATTTATTCCGCTTCTTCTTTTGTAATTGATGAAGCGGACCTGATGCTGGATCTTGGCTTTATTAATGACGTAGATCAACTGCTAGTGAGATCTAAAAAAGATATACAATTAATGGTATTTTCAGCTACCATTCCGCAACGACTGCAGCATTTCTTTAAGAAATACTTGGAAAATCCTTTGTATGTACAAATTGATGAGCATTTTTCTCCTGAAACGATGGAGCATCGATTAATTGCACGTAAACATCGAACTGAAGCAGATATTATCATGGATATCTCAAAGGTAATTCAACCATACTTAGCTATTATCTTTACAAATGGAAAAAAACAAGCAAATGAACTGGCAGCGTCTCTCCAGGATCGCGGATTGGATGCGGGTTTAATTCATGGTGGCCTTACCCCTAGAGAGCGTAAACGTGTCCTTAAAGAGATTCAAAGTCTTCGCTATCAATATGTAGTAGCTACTGATCTGGCAGCAAGGGGAATCGATATTAAAGGTGTCAGCCATGTAATCAATGCCCAAATTCCAAAAGAAGAAGAATTTTATATTCATCGTGTAGGCAGAACTGCCAGAGCTGGTATGGAAGGAACCGCCATCAGCCTATATGAAGAATCAGATCTTAATTTGGTTAATAAGCTTGAACAAAAAGGTTTAACTTTTTCCTATGTTGAAGTAAAAAATGGGGAATGGAAAGAGGCCAAACCATGGAATGAACGTCAATTGCGTACCAAGACGACCACAAATGTAGAAAAAGAAGCATGGAATAAGGTGCATAAAACAAATAAAGTTAAACCAGGGTACAAGAAAAAAATGAAAAGACAGCAGGAATCCATTAAAAGGCAATTGAATAAGAAATCTAAATATAAAAAATAGAGATGAAATGATTAAGTAGTACAGGGAGAGGTGTAGTAATTGTTAAAATTAGGATCTCATGTATCAATGAGTGGAAAGAAAATGTTACTTGGTTCTAGTGAGGAGGCCACTTCTTACGGGGCCAATACATTTATGATTTATACAGGGGCACCACAAAATACGAGAAGAAAACCAATAGAAGAATTGAATATAATGAAAGGTCATGAACATATGGGATTAAATGGTCTTTCGGATATTATTGTTCATGCACCTTACATTATTAATATTGGTAATTCAGTTAAACCAGAAACATTCGAATTGGGTGTGAACTTTTTAAGGAATGAAATCGATCGTACAGAAGCACTAGGAGCAAAACAAATTGTCCTTCATCCCGGAGCCCATGTTGGAGAAGGTGCCGAAACAGGAATCAAAAAAATTATTGAAGGATTGAATGAAGTACTTGAAAAAGACAGTAACGTGCAAATCGCTCTTGAAACAATGGCTGGTAAAGGTTCAGAAGTAGGTCGCACGTTTGAAGAATTAGCAAGAATCTTTGATGGTGTGACACATAATGAGAATTTATCAGTTTGTATGGATACATGCCATATTCATGATGCAGGATATGACATTATCCATGATTTTGATGGTGTCTTAAATGAATTCGATAAAATTATCGGCGTGGATCGAATAAAAGTAATTCATGTGAATGACAGTAAAAATGAACGTGCTGCACATAAAGACCGCCATGAGAATATTGGCTTTGGTTATATTGGATTTAAAGCACTCCATTATGTCGTTCATCATCCTCAACTCCAGGACTTACCTAAAATACTGGAAACGCCATATGTAGGAACCGATAAGAAGAATAAAAAAGCACCATATAAATTGGAAATCGACATGCTTAAAGACGGGAATTTTGTTGAGGACCTTAAAGAAAAAATTATGGGAGCATAAATAAAAGAGGAATAACAACTAATTGTTATTCCTCTTTTTAGTCAAACAAATGCTGTAATCCATAAGAACGAATGATTTCATCGAATAACTTTTGTGCTTGTTTCGCAGTTTCTTTATCGGTAATCACAGCTAGTTGTTGAAACATTACATCACGAGATGCTTCATCGAATGGATCTGGGGAATTTTTTCTTAAGTACTCCGTTATTAGACGTGCTTGTTTCTCAGATATTTTAAATCCATATTGCTTGCTGTAGTGCAATAATTCCTCCGTACGAATGTTCTTCAACTTATTTTTCACCATTTCTTTAATAAACATTGACATATCCGATTCTCCTTTTTTATATACGTAGTATTCTATGCTGAGCTTTTAAAAAACGTAACCACATTCGCACATTCCAAAATATAACATCAGTATTAGACGAATCTTTCCATAAACTATAGATGCACCTCATCAATGCATAAGGAGGTAATAATTATGGACGAATTCCAAAGTGGACGGAACAAAGATGTACAGGTCCCTCCAAAACATGGAGAAAATCACGGAGAAACCGTTAAAAATCAAGATTTTGTAGGTATAGAGCCCGATAGTTCAAGAAATGAGGAATATGCAGCAGAGATAACTGCAGACGATTATGAACAGAAGCGAGAGGAAGGTATCGGAACGGATGATGGTGTAATGATGTATGGATGGATTGCCATCGCGCTTTCAGCTATTTCTTTCTTTATGTGGCCTATTGTTCTCGGCGCTGCAGGAATCATTGTCGGATTTGTATCGAGAAGTAAAGGTGCAGATACGTTAGGAAACATAGCAATCGCTGCTGGTGCAATTTCCATTTTAATTACAATGTTTATATTACCATTTGTTTAAGTTTCACAAGAGAGGCTGATTGATACAGCCTCTCTTTTTATGCGTATTTCTAAACTGTTATGGATCGTACACTGGAAAATAATAAACGGTATAAGGCTGCAGTTTGTATGGATCAGTGGTCGGGTTTAGTTCTTCAAAATGCTGCAATATTTGTTGAAGATCCATTTGTGCCAAACTTTCCTGATTGATTGTCTCAGTAATAGACAGAACAGTATCTCCAGGGAAAACTTTAACATGTGCAATAGAATACGCATGATTGAAAATGATATTTTCTTTATTATTAATAAACGTTGTGGGAGGAGGCTTGGTATTTATATCTTGAAAAATACTGATTAAAAGCAATATAATGAATATATATAAAGAAAACCTTTTAAAAGTATACATATGTTTCTCCTTTTTGGATGAAACCATTTACATGTTCATACGTATTACACATGAAGGGAGGAAAATAAATGGATATTTTTTTTGAATTACAATGGATCGGTTTCATCATTACATTTTTTGGTACGTTATTTTTAATTGGTGAAGTGCTTGTTAACATGCGAGGTTTCTTTGGATTACTGGGTATAGGATTTATAACGGTATATTTTGCAGCCTATGTGCAGAGTGGATCTTTCATTCTTATGCTTATTATATATTTTGTAGGATTATTACTTATTATCATTGATGGTAAAGTTGTTAATGATGGCACACTTGCCACCCTGGGTCTAGCTAGTATGCTAACTGCAGTGGCTCTGGCTGCCCCTGACTTCACTTCCGGACTCTATGCAGTATTGGGGGTTCTTCTTGGTAGTGGCGCGTCCTTTTTCTTTTTAAAAGTTTTTAAGAAGCGAGAGATGTGGACGAAGCTTGCGCTTAAGGATCAATTAACCAAAGAGGCAGGATATAACTCCATGAATATGGATTACGAGTTGTTATTAGGTCAGGAAGGCGTTACCTTGAATGATCTTCGGCCAGTTGGAACAATAAAAATTAACAATAAAGATTACAGTGCCGTATCGGATGGGCAGTGGGTAGAAAAAGGGAGTAAAGTAAAGGTAGTTCAAGTTGATGGTACGAAAGTATTGGTTGAAAAAATTTCATAAAACGTTCACAAAAAGACAATTCACTTCATAATGAATTGTCTTTTTTATTTGCTTGTTATCGATATACTGAATGAAATATTGCTTATATGGGTAGTTAATAAATATAGGTAAAAAAAGAATTGTAAATTTAATGTAAACTTTTGTGAAAATCCTTTACAAGTGATTCATAAATCATTAATAATGGACAAGGTGTGAAACGACATATTTCAACATTACTGAAGGGCGGATTTAAATGGATGTACAAGCATTGATTTTTGAATTCATTGGCGGTTTAGGTATTTTCCTCATCGGTATTAAATACATGGGGGACGGTTTACAAAAAATAGCAGGTGACCGTTTAAGAGAGGTTTTAGATAAATTTACAAGTAACCCTTTTATGGGTGTATTGGCTGGTATTGTTGTAACGATACTTCTTCAGACCAGTACAGGTACAACGGTATTAACAATCGGGTTGGTTAATGCAGGATTTATGACATTTAGACAAGCAATCGGTGTCATTATGGGTGCTAACATAGGTACGACTGTTACAGCATTTATTATTGGTATTGATATCGGTGCCTACGCGTTACCTATAGTTGCACTAGGAAGCTTCCTGATCTTTTTCTTTAAAAATCCAAAAGTTGGTAATGTGGGACAAACTGTATTCGGTTTTGGGGCATTGTTCTTCGGTCTCGAATTAATGAGCAGTGGAATGTCACCATTACGTAGTTTAGAAGCATTTCATGATTTAACCGTAAGTATGAGTTCAAATCCAATATTAGGTGTGGTTGTTGGTACGATCTTCACTTTAATCGTTCAAAGTTCAAGTGCAACCATCGGTGTTCTACAATCCCTTTATGGACAAGGGGCAATTGAGCTAAATGCTGCACTTCCGGTATTGTTTGGTGACAATATTGGTACAACTATTACGGCAGTTCTTGCATCACTTGGTGCATCCGTAGCGGCTAAAAGGGCGGCTGCAACCCATGTTGTTTTCAACGTGGTAGGTACGACGTTCGTGCTCTTGTTGTTAGGCGTATTTACACAGCTGGTCGTTTTCTGGCAAACTCAATTTAATTTGAATGAAGAAATGACAATTGCTTTTGCACACGGTAGCTTCAATATTCTTAACACAATCATCCAATTTCCGTTTATAGGAGCATTGGCTTGGTTAGTTACTAAACTGATTCCAGGAGAAGATACACTTATAGAATATAAACCAAAACATTTGGATCCTATATTCATTCAACAATCGTCCACATTGGCGCTGGATCAAGCGAAGGCAGAAGTAATCCGTATGGGTGAATATGCACACAAAGGTTTAGAAGAGTCTCATCTCTATGTAACAACACAAAGTCCAAAACATTCTGAAATGGCAATTCAAATTGAAGGTGCAATCAATAATCTTGATCGTAAAATTACAGAGTATCTAGTGGATATATCGGCAGGTTCACTCACAGAAGTTGAAAGTGCGAAACACACATCATTAATGGATACAGTAAGAGATATTGAACGTATTGGAGATCATTTTGAAAACGTGATTGAATTAATTGATTACAAAATCTCAAACAAAGTAGTATTAACTGAGGGAGCGATGGAAGACCTCAACAATATGTTTGATTTGACCATTATAACGGTCAAACAAGCAGTAAGTGCCCTGGAAAATATGGACCGAGAAGCAGCACTTGAAGTGGTTCAGAAAGAGGATCAAATTGATAAAATGGAACGCAAATTCCGTAAAAAACATATTATTCGTATGAATGAGGGCCTATGTAGTGGTTCTGCTGGTATTGTATTCGTTGATATTATCAGTAATCTCGAACGTGTTGGAGACCATGCTGTTAATATTGCAGAAGGAGTATTGGATGAATAAATAGAATCTAAAAGAGAGAGGGGGGTATCACCAACCTCTCCTTTTTTTACTAGGTAAGAAAGTATAAACTTTTTCTCAGCAAATAATTCTCCCATATAAACGGCCGCGTCCAGCTCCAACGCCCAGGGACTAGCGAGACTTCCTTCACCTCCGTACCATAAGTCAACATCGACTCCCTCCGGTCGCCGTTTTTCCTTTATCTTCTACGCCTCAGTCCAGTCCGTAGTCCCTAAACGGGCGCTTGCGCTTTTGTTCCTAAACAGATAAAAATCAACAAAATTAGACATTTTTCATTCTCTACCTTGAAATTACATAAATAACATGCTATTATAAATATCGCAGTCTTGAAATAGGTACTACATAAAAAGTTTTGCGAAGACGCAAAAAAATGGTTGACAGAATTACGTAGACATGATAAATTAAATATCGTTGTTATTAATGGTTAACAAAAAATTACTATTATTCCACAGTAGCTCAGTGGTAGAGCTATCGGCTGTTAACCGATCGGTCGTAGGTTCGAATCCTACCTGTGGAGCCAATTGGCGGTGTAGCTCAGCTGGCGAGAGCGTACGGTTCATACCCGTGAGGTCGGGGGTTCGATCCCCTCCGCCGCTACCAATTTAAATAACAATATGGCGATCGTGGTGAAGTGGTTAACACACCGGATTGTGGTTCCGGCATGCGTGGGTTCGATCCCCACCGGTCGCCCCATTTATTAAAAATTAAAGAGGACCCTTAGCTCAGTTGGTTAGAGCTATCGGCTCATAACCGATCGGTCGTAGGTTCGAGTCCTACAGGGTCCACCATATAAAAACTCGGGAGGTATACCCAAGTCCGGCTGAAGGGATCGGTCTTGAAAACCGACAGGCGGGTCAAACCGCGCGGGGGTTCGAATCCCTCTACCTCCTCCATTTTTATTTACAAGTAACACAATACGGCTTGGTAGCTCAGTCGGTAGAGCAAAACCGTAAGCTTCTTGAATAACATCATTGTAGGTTTTGCGAGGAGTGCAACATCACCGTAAATCTTGCAACACGACGAGCAGAATGCTTCCAGAATTTGCTTCGAAATCTTATCAAGAACAGAAAATATATTCAGATTATTATTTTATACGGCTTGGTAGCTCAGTCGGTAGAGCAGAGGACTGAAAATCCTTGTGTCGGCGGTTCGATTCCGTCCCGAGCCACTTTTTAAAACAGGCAGCCAGCTTGTTTTTTCTTTTTGGTAAAAATAGTATTTTTTTATATAATTATGTCTTCTGAAACTTTAAATAATACAAAGCATAAGATTTGCAAGTATACGAAAGCTCTGATAACCTTCTATATAAAGGGATTATAATTCCTTTATATCATTTTTATTTGAGGAGGAAGTTTAATTATGGCAAAATTTGAATTACCAGAATTACCGTATGCATATGATGCATTAGAACCAGCAATCGACAAAGAAACGATGAACATCCACCATACGAAGCATCACAACACGTATGTTACCAAATTAAATGATGCATTAGAAGGTCAGTCAGATCTTCAAAATAAATCCGTAGAAGAGCTAATCAGTAACTTGGATGCTGTACCTGAAAGTGCACGTACAGCAGTTCGCAACAATGGTGGTGGACATGCAAACCATAGTCTTTTCTGGAAACTATTATCACCAAATGGTGGCGGTGAACCTTCTGGTGAATTAGCTGACAAAATTACGGAAAAATTTGGTAGTTTTGACAAATTCAAAGAAGAATTTGGAACAGCAGCTACTGGACGTTTTGGCTCAGGTTGGGCATGGTTAGTAGTTAATAATGGAGAGCTAGAAGTAACAAGCACCCCGAACCAGGATTCACCACTAACGGATGGCAAAACTCCTTTATTGGGTCTTGATGTATGGGAGCATGCGTATTACCTTAAATATCAAAATAAGCGTCCTGATTATATTTCAGCATTCTGGAATGTTGTTAACTGGGATGAAGTTACTAAAAACTACAACGAAGCAAAATAAAAGGGTCATTAAACACGCGGATAATTTTCCGCGTGTTTTTTTGTATATAAGTTACTCCTTCGCTTACACTATTAGAGATGCAAAGGAGTCTTCTTATGATAAAAAATGGAATGAATTTTTTTCGGGAAAAAATGGATCGTAATAGAGATTTATTCATCTTGTTGCTGATAGGAGGTTTATATTCTGCAGGGATTTTCCTATCAAATACATTTGTTAATATTTATCTTTGGAAGCAGTCAGGGGATTTTCTTACAATCGCATTTTATAATCTGGCAATCGCTTTATTTCAGACGCTTACCTTTGTTTTAGCGGGGCGATTGGCTAAAAAATGGGATCGTATTATTGTTTTACGATTAGGCGTATTTTTTCTGTCCCTATTTTTTTTAAGTGTACTTATAATTGGAGAAAATGCAGCAACTTATAACTTTATGCTTGGGAGTCTGCTTGGGATAGGGTATGGGTTTTATTGGCTAGCATTTAATGTGTTAACATTTGAAATTACAGAGCCGGATACAAGAGACTTTTTTAATGGTTTCCTGGGTATATTACAATCTTTAGGCGGTATGACAGGACCTCTATTTGCTGGGTTAATTATTGCTCGGATGACAGATAATGTCGGTTATACTGTTATATTCGCAATATCATTCTTTTTATTTGCATGTGCAGTTGGTACCAGTTTCTTATTAAAACGCCGTGGTGCTGAAGGAGTTTTTCACTTCAAAAGAATTATGGATGAACGAAATCGTAATAAAAACTGGAAGAGAATACTTCATGCACATTTTTTTCAGGGGTTACGAGAAGGTATATTTGCATTCGTTATTTCCATCTGGGTTTTCCTAGTAACTAAGAGTGAACTAGCACTTGGTACGTTTAATATGTTTCTCTCTGGATTATCTGTAATTTTTTATATGGTTGCAACGAAGTTCATAAAACCGGCAATGCGTAAAAAAGCAATCCTTTTTGGTGCGTTGCTTCTATACTTTTCTATTTTTATTATACTGTTTGAAATAAATTATTTTTTATTGATGGTTTATGCAGTAGTTATTGGTATCGCATATCCTGTGATAAACGTCCCATATGTTTCGCTAACCTTTGATGTAATCGGGAAGGCCTGGAAAGCAGGCGAAATGCGTGTAGAATATATTGTTGTCAGAGAGTTATTTTTAAATTGTGGACGAATTATCTCCATTTTAATATTTCTTGTAGGTGTTTATTTCTATGAAGCAGAAGATATCATACCAATTTTACTAGCAGTTTTAGGAGCTGGTCATATTGTAATTTACTTTTTTGTGCGAAATATCTTTTTAGGAAGTTCGAAAAAGAAAGAAGTTATGCTAAAGGATCAATTATCTGACGAAAAAAACCGATGAATATGGTAAAATCATTATTGTAGTTTATACAATAGAAATTTACTTATCGCATTGGGGGAGAACAAATGAAAAATAAGAAAAAAAAGAAAGCACAACTTCCCTTTCGGATCAATATATTGTTCTTTGTTGTATTTTTATTGTTTTCCGTTTTAATTCTTCAACTTGGAGTCGTTCAGATTCTTAATGGAGAGGATTTCCAAGATGAGATTGAACGAACTAATCTGGATACAACCAAAATCCCGGTACCACGGGGCAAAATATATGATCGATATGGGAATGTCATTGTCGATAATAATGCAGTATATTCGATTACCTATACCCCACCAAAAGGAGTACAGGCGGAAGACAGACTAGAAGTCGCTGAAAAACTGGCGGAATATATTGCCATGGACGATGAGGATACGCTAGAACGAATTACGGAAAGAAACAAGAAAGAATACTGGTATTTACTAAACAAGGAGGAAGCTGATGGCAGACTTTCAGAGGTAGAAACAGAAGGAATGAACAATGCAGAAGTTTATAATAAAACACTTGATTTAATTACGGAGGAAGAGATCAGTGATTTCAGTAAACAGGAGCTAGAAGTAATTGCCATAAAGAAAGAACTGGATAAAGCATATTCTCTAACACCTCAAGTTGTAAAAAATGAAAATGTGACAACCGAAGAATATGCGGTGGTCGCAGAACATTTAGATGAAATGCCTGGTATAAATGCAACAACTGACTGGAATAGGGAATATCCCTTTGGAACAACGCTAACCAGTTTACTCGGCAATATTTCCTCACAAGACCAGGGGCTTCCTGCTGAAAAGGAAGAATCTTACCTAAGTAAAGGTTACAGCAGAAATGATCGAGTTGGAACTAGTGGTCTAGAACTACAATATGAAGATCTTCTCCGAGGAAGGAAAGAGCAAATACAATACACAACAACGAAAAGCGGGACTGTAATCGATTCAGAAACAATTGTGGAAGGGGAACGAGGGAAAGACCTTGTTCTGACTATTGATATGGAGTTTCAGGAAGAAGTTGATAAGATTGTTGAGGAAGAGCTGAAAGCGGCCAAGAGTCAATATCCTTATGAAAATCAATATTTGACTGATGCCTTGGCTGTAGTCATGAATCCGAATACAGGAGAACTTTTAGCAGTTTCCGGAAGTCATTATAATAAAGATACAAATAAATACGAGGATGGGGGCTTTCGGGCACTTTCTGATGCACACACTCCTGGATCTGTCGTAAAGGGCGCAACCGTTCTTGCAGGACTTGACTCTGGTGTTATTTCACCTGGGGAAGTAATCTATGATAGACCAATTAAAATTTATGAAACACCACTAATGCGGTCTTATTCCACTAATATAGGCTCAGTAAACGATATTACAGCATTGCAAAAATCATCCAATGTTTATATGTACTATATTTCTTTACGTATGATGGGTGAAAACCGTTATCCATTTCCTACGAATGAAAGTGTTAACCGAACAAATCCAAACGCTTTTCAAACTTTAAGAAACTATTTTAATCAATTTGGATTAGGAGTTTCTACCGGGATTGACTATCCGCATGAATCAACGGGATATCAAGGGAATGGTAATAGTCCAGGGAATATGATGAACCATGGTATTGGCCAGTATGATCAATATACAGTTGTGCAGCTTGCACAGTATGTTTCAACTATCGCGAATGATGGCTATCGGGTAAGACCTCACTTTCTAAAGGAAGTTCGAGAACCACTTGCATCACAAGATGAACTAGGCCCCGTTTACAAATCAGTAAATGCGGATGTCATGAATAAAGTTACGATGGATGATAGCTATATTGATCGAGTTCAAGAAGGTTTCCGCCAAGTTTTCCAACAAGGTGGAACGGCTTATAGGCATTATAATGATGCAAATTATACCGTTGCAGGAAAAACGGGAACAGCCGAAGTTACAATATTTGATGATGGGGAAGAACTGGCAGATACTTTAAGCCATAATTTAGTTGGTTATGCGCCATACGAAGATCCTGAAATCGCTTTTGCCATTATTGTGCCGACTACCGGAGAAAACATAAATAATATTTCAAACCATAAGATAGGAAGAAAAATCTTAGATACGTACTTTGAAATGAAAAAAGAAAGAGCGCAAGCAAGTCCTGATGAAGAAAATGAAGCAGATGAACAAGAAGATACAGATACAGAAGACGAGGAAGAATAAGTTTTATCTAAAAGACTACCATCCCAAAACAAAAGGATTGGTAGTTTTTTGATTTGATAAGTATAAATTACATTAAATTTACTATTTCTTAATATAAGTTAGCTATAATAATAGGTAAACATAAAATAAAGTAAGTTGGGGGTATATAAATGACAACACGTAATCAGTTTCAAAATGAACTCGATGTATTAAATGAAGATATTATTGAATTGGCCAATGCCACTGGTCGGGCTTTGGATGAGTCGATTGATTCCCTATTCAATCAAGATGTGGAGCTTGCTAAACACGTCATAGAGAATGATAAAAAAATAGACCGAAAAGAACTGGAAATCAATGATAAAACTATTTTGCTAATTGCTAAACAGCAACCAGTTGCAACCGATTTGAGAAGGGTAATTACGGCATTAAAGATTCTTACTGATATTGAGCGGATGGGTGATAACGCTAAAAATATAGCTAATTCCACGATTCATTTAGGAAAGAATTCCTCTACCATCCCATCTGATCTTAGGCAAATGCATCAAATGACAAAGGATATGCTATTTTCTGCAACACAGGCATTTAAATATGAAGATATTTCAGTTGCTAGAAAATTAGCTGCTATGGATGATGAAGTAGATAAATTATATAAAACCATTGTTAGTGAATTACTTGGAGAAACAGCGACCCATCCGGATAAAATCCAGTATGTGATGCAAATTGCGTTTTGCGCAAGGTATCTTGAACGATTTGCAGACCATATAACGAATATAGGAGAGAGTATTCTGTACCTAGTGAAGGGTGAAAATTTTAATTTAAACTAATTAGTAAGGCAGCAAGGGAAAGTCCCTTGCTGCCTTTTTTTAATTGGATATTTTTTCAGCGATTTGATAAAAGCTCATATCGCTGGATAGATCATAGGAGCCAATTTGTACTTTAAGACTATAATCATGTTCATCTAAATAACTGTTAAATTCCGAAGCATTTTCGATAATTTGATACTCTGCGAGAAGAGAGCTGATATCCGAAGATGCCATTCCAGGACTAATTGTTAGTGTATAACGGACAGAACTTTCTTCTGTTTCATCTTCATGTGTAGAAGTAGGTTCCTCAGATTCTTCCTGCTTAGCTTCCGCTTCTTCACTAGCATTACTTTGCTCTTTTGAATCAGTTTTTGGATTTTCTTCGGATGTATCTTCAGAAACCAATTTTTCCTCCGATAATGTTTCTTCTATTTCCGGTTCATTACTAACGCTTAATGAAATATATTCATCTTTTGTAAGGACGGTATATCCTTTGTCTTCTATCACTGGAATCATTTCTTCCGGTTCCAAATCTTCAGCCGACTGAACTGGATCACCAATAAAATAAAATGCAATCAGAAGGATAACGCCACTTGTAAGCAACCCTACCGAAAAAGAACGTACAGTATGTTTCATAAATATCTCCTTCTATGTGTTTAATTGGATAGCTGTCTTTTTTCCTTCTTTGAAAGGATGTCCTGTGTAAGAACTTCAGGCATAAGTTCTTCTTCTAGAATTTTAATTTTTTTCTTCATCTGATATGTATCCTGCATCGTTGTAATCGAAAATTGTTCGAGCTGATTTTCCAACTCTTCAAATCTGTCATTCATAAAATAGGACAACACAAAAAGTACAACTCCGACAATAATTATGGAAATTATTGCATATAACATGTATATTCCCTCCCTTGATGTACACTATTAGTTATATCATAGAATGGGAAGTGAGAAAACATTAAATTTTTCCCAATAATTCTTGAAAAGTTTCAGGAACTCTGCTATTATAATTAAAGTCTGCACGAATTAAAAAGATGATGATAAAGCAAGTTGTTAAAGTTTGGAGGGAAAAACATGCGCGTAAACGTTACTTTAGCTTGTACTGAAACAGGGGATCGTAATTATATCACTACTAAAAATAAACGTACGAATCCTGAACGTATTGAGCTTAAAAAATATTCACCACGTCTAAAAAAACACACTTTGCACCGTGAAACAAAATAAATGAATTTTTACTCAAAAACTCTTATCATATAGATAAGAGTTTTTTATTTAGGAGTGGAACTATGAATAAAAAAACAAGTTTGCGAACGGAGTCTATTAAAGGATTAAAAAATTTGTTTGAACATGAAAAGCGGCAAACGGAAGAAAAATTAAAGGAACAACTTTTATTATCTTCCATTTGGAAGGAGTCTACAACAATAGGCATTACAATGGCACAAGGATTTGAATGGTCAACAAAACCAATTATAGAAGCGGCTTGGAAACAGAATAAAACCACTTGTATTCCAAAGTGTTATCCGGAACAAAAAGAGCTTATCTTTTATGAACTGAAATCCTTTGAACAACTCGAAATCGTATACTATAATCTTCTGGAACCGAAGCCGGATATTAGTAAGAAAGTTAAGAAAAATTCTATGGATCTCCTGCTTGTACCAGGTCTCCTCTTCGACAGGGATGGTTATCGGATTGGTTTTGGGGGAGGTTATTATGATCGATTTTTAAAGGACTTTACCAATATAAGTGCCTCTCTGTGCAGCTCAGATCAACTGGTTGATCACGTCCCAGCTGAAAACTTTGATATTCCAGTAAACTACATCATAACCGAGAAAGAAATTATGTCTATCTCATACGATGTATAAAATTACACATAAGGAAAATAACTAATAACACCATAATAGTGAAAAGGGTGTTAATGATGAAAGCAGTTTTAACAATTGTAGTCATGTTTTCAACGGTAACTTTGATATATAAGTGGCGCTACAAGGTAATGAATACATTATTGGCAGTTGGTATTATTAGAAAAATAATGGTGTCAGTTTCAATGAACTTACCTTATGTACGTAATCATATTTTGCCGGAATTATTTAATACGAAATCGCATACCTATTAAAGAAGTACGAACGAGAAAACATGAAGCTGCTTATAGTGGCTTCTTTTTGTTTGTATAACGTTTACATATCACAGAATGGAGATAAAATTGCGAAGGTTAAAAAAGCAACAATTCTTCGATGGAACAGGTAAATGCAGTCTCAGACTTTTAGAAAACAGCCTTGAAAAATATATTACTAGTTGATTCCACTGATATTACCGGTGTGCTTTTGTTCTATCCAATTGAAATTAGTTCTGCTATGATAAATGGGGGGAAGGTGAATTTATGTTTTTGGATGAACAATATAAGTTGTATTATACAGCTTATAGTCTCGTATCAGAAAATAATTATGATATTCTGCATATAGATGAGAAAGTCGATGAAATATGGCTGGAAAAGTATGAAAATAAAAAATCAAGGGTCATTCGATTAGTCCATAAGGGGTTTGACTGGAAAAACCATTTAAAAAAAGATATTGCTCAAGTATTTCAAAAATCGAAGCCAATGAAGAAGTTAACACGTAGTAAACAAATTGAGTTGTTTAATGTTTATGTTTCTTCACATGCCCCCGTAGACGATTGGGAAATATTAAAAAAACCGATGCAGCTTAAGGAGAAAAACCCACTAAAGATGAAGGTTTTTTATTTGGATGATGAAGATTCATATAATGAACTTCAGAGACTGGAAAGAGACCTGAAACTTTCACTTCTAATAAAGCCGGAAGAGTACAGTGAGGAAGTAAAAGAAAAAAGTGTAATGAAATATAAAGGATATCTCTCTGACTTCCTGCAACGTAAAAGAAAAGAAGAACAAAATTTGTTCTCCTATGGCAAACCTTATTTTACATACATATTGATCGCTATTAATGTCCTTATGTTTATCTTACTTGAGATGAATGGAGGGAGCTCCTCGATTGATACATTGATCGAAATGGGAGCTAAATATAATCCTGACATCATCGATGGGGAATGGTGGCGGGTTGTTAGTTCGATGTTTCTTCATATTGGTTTCCTGCATCTCTTCATGAATATGCTGGCTATCTATTATTTAGGTACAGTAGTAGAAAGGATCTATGGTCAACTAAGATTTTTAATCATTTACTTTTTAGCAGGAATTGGAGGGGGTCTTTCAAGTTTTGCATTTACTACCAGTGTCTCTGCCGGAGCATCTGGTGCTGTATTTGGCTTATTTGGGGCTTTGCTTTTCTTCGGACTAATCTATAAACGTATCTTCCTGCAAACAATGGGAAACAGTATATTAATTATTATTATGATTAATATTGTTTTAGGATTTTTAGTTCCTCAGATTGATATGGGTGCACATCTCGGAGGACTGCTGACCGGATTCATTGCCTCTGCTGTTGTTCATCTTCCGAAAAAAGGAAATGTTAAATTACAATTCTCTGCTGTCTTCATTTATATTTTACTCGTTGGA
This sequence comes from Oceanobacillus longus, assembly GCF_042650085.1. Classification (NCBI taxonomy): domain Bacteria; kingdom Bacillati; phylum Bacillota; class Bacilli; order Caryophanales; family Bacillaceae; genus Oceanobacillus; species Oceanobacillus longus. The sequence goes on from NZ_JBHSAO010000001.1 coordinate 602,754, forward strand.
AGCATCGCTGTATTCGGGATAGGTAATAATTTAAACAGTCAAACCTACCAACTAATGCAGATGGAGCAGTTACGTATGGAAGATAAATTTGAAGAAGTGGTTAGCCTTGCAACGGATGCTTTGCAATTAGATGGAGAAGTGGAAGGAGCAATTTTGTTTCAGCGTTCCTATGCCTATATCGAACTAAATGAGATGAATCTTGCTATTTTGGACCTTGAACGAAGTATCGCTTCAGACTCAACAGTACCTGAAGCATATTACAACCTCGCTCTTTTGTATTATAATGATGGACAATTAGAAGATGCCAATGAAATGATAACCACAGCTTATGAATTAAAACCAGAAAATGAAGATTTTATAAGTTTGTATGAAGAGATTACAGGAGAAAAGCCAAAATAAAAAAGCGCATTTTATTTTGGCTTCATTTAATTCATTTGTTATTTGGGTAGTCTTTGTATTAATTGCTCTTTCTTTCCATTCAATTCAAATAATACAATTAGATGTGTGCTTTGTTTATCGATTAAGATAAGAGGCATAAAGCTGTTTAATTTATCATTTGGTGGATCTAAGGCAGGAATGATGTAATTCTTATATAAGCCTTCCCACAGCCTTCCAATAGCATTATTTGTTTCTTCTTGGGACATAGTTGGAAGTGGATTATTATTATATCTATACAAATCAATCAGTGGAAAAGTCGTATAGGTTTCTACATCTATATTAAAGTGGTTAAGTAATTCATGCCAATGAAAAAGCAATTGTTGTTTGGTAGCTCGATCGAGTAATTCTTTCCATTCCATTTCATATCGATTTTCTGGCGTCTTAAAAGATGCTATAGGAGTTGTTGGAGAGTCAATAACATATAGCTCATCATAGGACATCTGTTGAATACTTCGGATATCTTCCTCGGAATAATGATTTTCACCATGGTGAAATGAAATGCTTTGAAGATGTCTGGAGTCCTCACTTTTTAGTCTTTCGTTTATTTTTATCCGATTCGTATTTTGAACCCATTTACTTCTGACTCCACGTAATCTCCCATTATCAAATAGAAGAGAAACATCCTGCCTTAGGTACAATGTTTTATCGCTCGCAGATTCTACCTTCCAGTCAATTTTATAGGTGTTGATTCCTTCCTCTGATAATAATTTCAATGTTGTTAGTGTATGTTCCATCATACTATCTGTATCTAACGGGAAGAAACTTACCGTTGGTTCAGAATGTCCACTGCGTAAAATTGTTAACACTAGTAAAAGACTGAATATAATGATTAACGGTAACCGCCATTTTTTCATACGTGTCACCCCCATATCCTTTAGGTTTTCGGTTTCCTTTATCCCCGCAGGAACACTCCGTGCATCGCTAATCGACCAACTTCCGCTTTTGATTATAACTTGTCTATAATAGGTATGTGTTTTGCCTTAAAATTATGTTTACATACAGAGGTATAGAAAAGCATCTCGGTAACAAACTATCTGTATCCTTAAAAAATGTCGGGTGAGATGAGATGAAAGAAAACGAGCAAAAAATGTACGATAGCTATCAGGAAAATGTAGACTATATTACGGATCGATTGGCTGTCGATAAGAGTTTCGACATTATCAAACTGGATTTGGAATACGCTGAAAGAAAAATGGCAATGTTTATGATCGATGGGTTTGCAAAAGATGATATCATTCATTTACTGATGAAGTTTCTTTCTAAACTTGAACCTGATGATTTAAAACCTGACCCATTAGCTAAATTGTTGAAAACATATATTCCATATATGGAAATAGACCAGCAGGATAATTTGAATCAAGCTACTGACGCTGTTCTTGCAGGTACAACTGCATTAGTAGTAGAGGGTGTCAACAAAATTATCATGATTGATGCCCGTACTTATCCGGTTAGATCTTCTGAAGAACCAGATTTGGAACGGGTAGTCAGAGGTTCAAGGGACGGATATGTGGAAACAATCGTTTTCAATACCGCATTAACACGCAGAAGAGTACGTGATCGTTCCTTGCGAATGGAGTATTTGCAGATCGGAAGAAGATCAAAAACAGATATCTGTGTTTGTTATCTTGAAGATATAGCGGATGGAGAAAAGGTAGATGAACTTAAAAAAATATTAGAAGGTATTGATACGGACGGACTACCAATGGCTGAGAAAACGATTGAGGAATTTCTGAGCAGCAGGCACTGGAATCCTTATCCTTCCATTCGATATACCGAAAGACCGGATACTGCTGCGGCACATTTATATGAAGGGCATATTCTGGTTATTATTGATGGATCACCAAGTGTTATGATTACTCCTGCCACGTTTTGGCACCATATGCAACATGCTGAAGAATATAGGCAAAAACCCATGATTGGTGCATATTTACGAATGGTCCGTTTTATTGCGGTACTATTTTCAATCATCGTTCTGCCCTTGTATTATCTTTTTTCTTCCAATCCGGATTTGTTGCCCAGTGGACTAGAATTTATTGGTCCAAATGATGCCGGTGTCATTCCATTACTTGTTCAATTTCTAATTGCTGAACTCGGTTTAGATATGCTTCGGATGGCAGCCATCCATACCCCGACCTCACTAGCCACGGCACTCGGTCTAGTAGCAGCCATTATGATTGGTCAAATATCTGTTGAAGTAGGGTGGTTTACGAATGAAGTCATCCTCTATATAGCTACTGCGGCTATCGGTTCCTATGCGACACCAAGCTATGAAATGAGTATGGCCAACAGACTGACCCGTATTTTTCTGCTGCTGACTACCGCCGCATTTGGTGTTGCAGGATATGCTTTGGGGATAACCATCTGGATTATTTATATTACGAAAATGAAAGCATTTCATATCCCATATTTTTGGCCATTTATGCCCTTTTCATATAAGGCATTTCGTGACATACTCATACGTACTCCAATCCCATTAAAGAATCGAAGACCGACATTCCTAAATCCACAAGACCCGGATCGATAATCATATCCGGGTCTTTTATTATTAATACCTTAAATCGAAAATCTTTGATATAATGAAGAGTGGTGATTATAATGAATTCAATTTATGATATACAACAATTGCTTAAAAGATATGGTACATTTATTTACACTGGTGACAGATTAGGTGATCTAAACCTTATGGAAATGGAAATCGACGAACTCTATCAAATGAAATTTATAAAAATTCAAGAATATCAAGTGGCTAAACTTTTACTTGTAAGAGAGAAAAATAGAATTGCTAGACAAAAGGGAGCGAATAATGCATGAAAGAATTTCTTATTGGAATCGATATTGGTGGAACATCTGTAAAAATAGGAATTATTGAAAATAATGGTGCAATCCTTAATAAATGGGAAATCCCAACAGACATTTCGAATGGCGGAATGGCTATTGTTAATGATATTTGGGTATCAGTTCGTGAAAAAGTAGATTCACTAAACCTGAATAATACTTCAATTATTGGCATAGGAGTAGGAGCACCGGGTTTTATTGATACAGAAACAGGATTTGTATATGAAGCTGTAAATATCGGATGGAAAAATTTTGATTTGGCAAATCAATTGAAAGAACAGTCCGGCCTACCGGTATTTGTGGAAAATGACGCTAATATTGCCGTTCTCGGTGAAAATTGGACTGGAGCAGGTAACCAAGCTAAAAATTTGATCGCAATCACACTCGGTACTGGTGTCGGCGGTGGTATTATTGCCAACGGTTCTATACTCAGTGGAGAAAATGGCATGGCGGGAGAGCTGGGTCATATAAATGTGGAAGAGAATGGTTATGCATGTAATTGCGGAAATCGTGGTTGTCTGGAGACGGTTACATCTGCAACAGGAATCGTAAGACAGGCGATGGAAAAAATAGAAGCGTTTCCTGATAGCCTACTTGGAGAAACATACAAAAAAAATAAACGAATCACTTCAAAAGACGTTTTTGAATTAGCAAAAAATGGCGATTCCATCTCAAACAGTATAATTAAAAATACTGCAGATATACTCGGCCGGGTGATTGCAAATATGGGTGTTATTATTAATCCATCCAAGGTTTTAATTGGTGGCGGAGTATCAACTGCCGGCGATCAGCTAATAAACGAGATTAGGATTGCATTTGAAAAGCATGCATTACCTAGGGTAATTGAAGCTTGTGAAATAAAAGCAGCACATCTTGGTAATGATGCTGGTATTATAGGTGGCGCATTTTTGGTTTTGGATAAAATGCATAGAAGTGTTTAGGCGTTGTTTTTCCTCCTCTTACTACTAAAATGGTAATCTAACGAAAAGCTATTTATTAACATAATGTAAATATAGTGAAACCTTTTGAATGCCTATTACGTCTTATATAATAGTTGTTTGTGTAAACCTTAGTTTACATTTCCATCAAATAGGGAAAGAATGAGAGAGCAATTTTATTTAGTAATTAAAACGAAAAGAATAATATGGAGAGAGTTTTATAGGAGGAAGAATCATGAAGTTTAAACTACCTACAATGCCTTTATATATAATAGCGGCATTGCTTTTTGGAATTAAAACATATATTGTTTATCGATTTTTATTTAATATTGAATTAGAAAACATGATGCAGGAGTTTATTTTATTTATAAATCCATTTGTATCGGCATTTTTGATATTCGCTATCAGTGTATGGTTCAATAAAACATCACGTCAAATGAAATTCATTAGATATACCGCTTTGTTTGTAACATTTATTGTTTTTGCAAACCTAGTGTTTTATCGTCAATTCACAGACTTTATAACCATTCCTCAATTATTTATGGGAAGTAATATGTCTGACTTGGGATCAAGTATAATGACACTGATCAAGCCTTTAGACATTTTGCTTTTTGTTGATGCTGCCATTATATGGTATTTAAGTAAAAAACAAGAAGCTGAATTGGCTGTTGAATATCCGAAGAGCGGGAAAGTCTTTGCGCTTGCAATCTCACTTGTGCTGTTAGCAGGTAACTTTTTCTTAGCAGAAATGGAGAGACCACAATTATTTACACGAGCATTTGATCGTGAATATCTTGTGAAAAATATTGGTTTGTTCAATTATCATGTTTATGATCTAGTTGTACATTCCAAAACAGAATCTCAACGTGTATTCGCTGATGGAAATGAATTACCTGAAATACAGGATTTCATTAATGAAAACATAAAAGTCGTTGAGAAGTCCGATAAGTTTGGAGCCGCTGAAGGTAAAAATGTAATATTCATAAATGCCGAATCGCTCCAGCATTTCGTTATCGATAATCAACTTCATGGTGAAGCAGTAACACCTTTCCTTAACAGTCTTGTTACGAATGAAGACACGTATTATTTTGATAACTTCTATGAACAAACGGGCCAGGGAAATACTTCTGATTCCGAGTTTCTAGTAGAAAATTCACTTTATCCATTATCACGTGGGGCTGTATTCTTTACACATGGTGGTAACGAATACCATGCCCTACCGGAAATAATCGAAAAAGAAAGTTATACTTCAGCAGTACTCCATTCAAATAACAAAAGCTTTTGGAATCGGGAAGGGATGTATGAAAGCCTCGGAGTCGATCACTTCTATGGTGAAGAAGCATATGAAGTATCAGAAGAAAATTCAATTGGTTGGGGCTTGAAAGATAAGCCATTTTTTGAACAATCCATCAAGTATTTACAATCGATGGAACAACCATTCTATTCGAAATTTATTACGTTGACCAACCATTTTCCATTTGAGATGGATGAAGAAGACACGTCAATTGATCCTTATAACTCTAATTCAAATACACTAAATAATTATTTTCCGGCTGTTAGATATATGGATGAGGCTATTGAAGACTTCTTCGGACAGCTAAAGGAATCTGGTTTGTACGAAGATTCCATGATAGTTATCATGGGGGATCATATTGGTATCAGTGCAAACCACAATAAAGCAATGAGTATGTATTTGGATAAAGAAGAGATTACTCCTTACGATCAAGTTCAATTACAACGAGTACCATTATTTATTCATATTCCCGGTGATGGTAATGGGGAAGTAATCTCAGATATTACAGGCCAAATTGATATGAAACCGACCATTTTAAGTCTGTTGGGGATTGAAGCCGAAGATGATATTTATTTTGGAAATGATGTTTTTTCTGAAGATAGGAAGGAATACATCGCCTTAAGAAATGGTGATTTTATAAGTGATGAATACGTTTCTACGGCAGGTATCTGCTATAATCGTCAAACCGGTGAACCAATTACAAGTGAAACTGAAACCGACACAGAAACTGAAAATCAAGACAGAGAAGCAAATGTTTGTTCGCCTATTGAAGAAAAAGTTGAAGCAGAATTATCTTATTCTGACAATTTGATTTATGGAGATTTGTTTCGATTTATTAATTTCGAAGAGGAAGAATAAATAATAAGAATAAAAACTGCTTTCAGTAAAAAACTGAAAGCAGTTTTTTTCACATTAAAAAAGTTAACTCGTTAAAGTTAACTTTTTGTTTGGAACAATTTGCTTAATTAATGATCCCAATCTCTGATAAAATCGTTGCAATTGAGAAGAATCCAAATGCTAATGCTGTAATCGCTGAGAAAGCCAAAGCAAATAGATTTTTGTATTTAAGTTGACGAATGACTGATACGACAGCCAGTAATGTTACAAATAACAATACGATTGCTAATACAATATGCTGCATAAATTTCATCCTCCTTTTGAAGCTGTATTCCTAATAGCTTGGCAGTTAAGAAATTATAAATCCTTTCTTACTGCATAAGTGCAACTAAGGTCGTCTCTTAAAAGCTTGGTGACAACCAAGTTCACTAATAATTGTATTAGGGAATACTTTTATATTATTATGTAACTAAGACAATCTATTTCTATTTTAAAGCATTCGTTTGTTTTTGTCGAGTTATAATAAAAACGTTTTCGGATTACTAATCTGTGATTATATGGAGGTTTTATATTGAATATTAAAGGTATGTCTTTAGGACCTATTGGTACTAACTGTTATATAATTTACGAGGGGAAGGAAGCATTGCTGATTGACCCGGGTGCTGAAGTGGAGAAAATCTCCGCATTCCTATACCAAAATAATTTCCATCTCCAAGCTATCTTATTAACGCATGCACATTTTGACCATATTGGAGCACTAGAGGAAATAAGAGAACATACCGGCGCAGAAGTTTTTATTCATGAAAATGAAGTATCCTGGCTGTCGGATCCAATGAAGAACGGTTCTGGGAGAATGCAGGATAGTGAAATCACTGCCAGTCCTGCAGAATTCACATTAAACCCTGGAAAAATGCAGCTTGGCCCATTTAACTTTACTGTCTTACATACTCCGGGACATTCGCCTGGGAGTGTAAGTTTTGTATTTGAAGAAGAACAGTTTATTGTAAGCGGGGATGTCCTATTTTATCAAGGGATAGGAAGAACGGATTTGTATGGAGGCAATAGGAATGAGCTCGAAATGAGTATTCGCAATCAGTTATATCCTTTAGACGATACATATACCGTCTATCCCGGACACGGTCCAGAAACTACGATTGGTATGGAAAAGCAAAGAAATCCCTTTGTAAGGATATAAAGTACAACAAAATGAAAAACCCCTGCATGGCTCCATGCAGGGGTTTTTCATTTTAATGTCCGAAACCCGGTACAAGTATAAATTCAGAATACCAAGTAAAGCCGACCATAAATACGGTGCAATACGCTCCAAATAAATACATATACATACGTTCAGATAATTTCAAATAACTTACTGTAAGGAAAAACGCCGTTTGAACGAGGAATAAGAGTGCAGTATTCATCATGTCACCGACATAAAACATTACTGTAAAAATACCTGTCCAAAAGGCAAGTACACGAAACATACGATCCATGTGTCTTCCCCCTCCTTTTATGTAGCCTTTTCATTTTTATTATATACGACGTTTAATAGAATGTAAACGAATGTCATTAAACATTTGAAGTTTAGCTATATATTTTAGTTTTTGCAGTTTCCATCAATCATATCCTTGAATGGGCTAAAATCATTTACCAAATAGAGGTCTTACTAAAGAGATTGTTATAAAATGTAGCTTATTCTGTCAAGTTTTCTTCGACTTCTAAAATATTTTTAATCGCGTAAATATGGTTATTTGAATTTGTAGTGATAGTAAAGAATAATTCATAGTTATTCTGTTCTATCTCCTGTACCTCGATACGCACTTCTCCGTATGGGAAATTATAATTTAATGTACCCGGAACAGCTATTTCATCGATATCTGTTTTTATTCTTTCACGCCCCATCTGAAAAAGCGTCTCCATTTTTAGTTGCTGTACATACCTGTCAGTTATCTCTATCCCAAGTTGGTAACTATGAATGTGAGCAGTGATCAATATCAAAGCTAATGTCGTTATAAATAATACATATGGCAAGATAAACCCATGTTGATTATTGGTAGTGGATAATAGTTTTCTCATGTTTCGCTCCTGTCAACATCGTTACTGACACGTGGATTCCAAAGGGGAGGGAGGTAAAAGAAATATCCTTTACATCCCTTAAATAAACTTCATGACCTTGTCCGTTTACCTGACGTCTAATCAAACTGCCATATAACTCAATTGTAGCTGTCACATCTTCATATTTTTGGTTTAAGTACAATTTCTTTCCACTTGCTTCTATGGTTGTTGATTTAATAACATCATTCCGAATAAAATGAAAGAATTGCTGTGCAGAAATTTCATCGTAATTGGGCTCATAGTCTGCGAATTGAATCAGATAGCTTAAAAAAGGCAACGTACTAGATAGGATTGTAATCATTAATAGTAGTGTAACAAATGTAAAACCTTTTTCACGATGCCTGTAACCCATACAAACATAATCTTTCCTCTCTTTGCTTTGCATTATTCCATCAGACACATCCTTTAATAAATTCTTGTTCTATATTAAATTCAAATCGGGCATGAATGGAATTTACTGTTTCAGTATATTTCAAGGGAAGTTCTCCAGGAGTATCCCAAATCACATGCTGCAATTCATCATGGAGTATAGATGCCAACTGACGACGATCACTTAACAATTTTTGCTCCGCATCCACTAAAAAACTAAGCGGTATAAAAACAGCAACTGTGGTGAAAAGAATACTGGAAGCAATTAAAACTTCGATCAGCGTAAATCCATTATTTTTCTGCAATGTAAAACCTGCCTTTCCCAAGTTGAAATACGGCATCATAAACCGCATGTTTTGTCGTTATTTTAATCGTGCGCGGGTATAAAAATGTTCCATTTTCATTGAAATTAATATCGACATTTCCTCTTGGGTCAATAAGCATTCCGGAGGGGTAAAATCTTTCCGCAATTGTCTTATTAGTACCTTGGAATATTTTATAATGATCCTTATATAATCGGATGAAAGCTTTCTTATCTGTATTTAATGCTAAACTTTGGACATACAGCACATCAAATTGAAAAGTCTCTAAAAACTGCTTTTCCTGCTTTTTTTCGATTGCATCCATATTAATCGGAGGGAAAAGTAATAATATGATAGATAATGTTGTTAATACAAATAGGACTTCCAGCAAGGTGAAACCATTACGATTCGTCTGGTTTAGCAACAATTCTTTTAATTCCTTCATCATCGGTCATATATTGTAGTTCTTTCCCATTTGGACATTTTTTCTGTTCGTCATTTATATAGTGTGGCACCAAATCATCTAAAGTCGACGGATATTCATTTTTGTCAATATAATAAGCATCTACTTGGGCCTGAACAACGCTGACAAGCGCCTCACATCCTTTACTGTGAACTTCACTTCCTTTATCTCCAAGGTTTGGAACGATAAGAATAATTAGAACCGATATAATCATCAATACGATTAACATTTCAATCAGGGTGAAACCTTTATTGTTATTAAACATTGTTTTAACTCCTTCTATATTGTTTTCATTAACTGAAACATCGGCCACATCAGTGTTATATAGATAAAAACGATAAAGCTGGCGAGAATCAGAAAAAATACTGGTTGGATTAATGTAATACTTTTTAATATTTTCCTTTGAATTTCTTCCATCAACAGCTCTGAGTATATAGTTAGATCTTTTTCCAAAGCATGCACATCCGCATTTTTACGGAAAATAGCGGTTAATTGATTTTCCATAAAACTAAATGCCGTCAGTAAACTTTCAATATGAATTCCCCTTGATAATTCGGTTGTCATTCGGTTTGCATAATAAGCGATGATGGGTAATTTTTGTTGTTTGGACATATGTTGAAGAATTTCCCGAAATGACATACCGGTTTTTAGAAGAGAGCTAAAATGTGCAGCGAAGTGAAAAGAGGTTTGCAGCTTCAAAAATCTTCTGTAGATTGGGATTGCTCCATAAATTTTCATCTGTTTCTCAATTGACAATCGATGCTTTGTCAAATTCCATATAACAACCGCAATGACAAACCCTGCAAAAACAAAATATAGGGTGTTACCAAGTAATTCAATAATTACAATGGAAAGCGACACAGTCATAGATGCTTCTGCACTTGTTTGGAAAAGATCTTGAAAAGAGGGAAGAATACTTGTCTTGATAAAATAGAGAAGCAACATGAAGGCGAAGAATAAAATTAATGGATATCTGGCTACCTGCTGAAATTTCGTTATATATTTTATTCGATGATTATACATGGCAGCACACTTTTCAATGCTTCCTGTTAAATCTCCATTCCCTTGTACAAAATATAAGTAAGAAGTGATAGTAGGATGAAAAGCAGCTTTTTCAAATGCGATATCAATGGTTGAACCTTCCTTCAATGAAGTAATTATCACCTCTGTCGTTTGGTCCATTTCTTTATCCCATTTTATCGTTTCCAATGCTTCCAATAAGGGATAGCCATTTGTTAATAGACGATGTAGTAAACGAAGAAAGCGGAGTTGTAAATCACTGTTTAACTTCCTGTTACGAATTGAAAATCTCTTCAGAAATGAATCCATATGCAAAAGCCTTCTTTCTTAAATACTCAAATGAATGGAACATTTCTGGTTTCGTATGTTCCTTGCCTTCTACAACACTCTTTAGAATTTCACCATCCAGCAATTCAAGTATTGCAGCTCTGCGTGTTACATCGTTCATTTGTAAGGGGAGCAATTCTAATGCTGCCACTGCGATGAGGGACTGTTTAAGGTCACTTTCTTCAATCCCCATGTCAATTAAACGGTGAATCGTGCCTGCAGCATTTTTTGCGTGCAGAGTACTTAAAACAAGATGTCCTGTCAAAGAAGCTTCAAAGGCAAATCGCGCCGTATATTTATCACGAATTTCTCCCACCATAATAATATCGGGATCATGACGTAGGGCTGCTTTCAGTCCAGTTTGATACGTGATCCCAGCTTTTTCATTTACCTGCACTTGGAGAATGTGTTCCATATTCTTTTCAATTGGGTCTTCCAATGTAATCGTCTGATAAGATTTTTCCTGTAAAATGGATTCCAGAAGTGCATATAGAGCTGTAGTTTTACCACTCCCAGTAGGGCCTGTAAATAGAATGATCCCCGCACGGTTCGTAATCCATTTCTTAATTCTATTTAATTGGTTTGGGAAAAGAAATAGTTGTTCCAAAGAGAGTGTCGTGTCCTGTGGAAGAATCCTTATAGCCAGACTTTCTGTATGATTGAGAGGGAGTGTTGAAATTCGCAATGAAAATAATTTGGAATCTGATTTATGAGCAATGGTACCGTTCTGAGGTTTCCTCGATTCACCAATGTCCATTCCAGATATGAATTTATAGTAAGTAAGAAGTAATTGATACTGTTCCATTCGAATTCTTTTATGGAATATTCGTTTCCCTAGAATGCGGAAATAGATGTCGGTATGATCCTGAAATGGATAGAAGTGGATATCGGAAGCATTTGCTATGAACGAAGCGTTCAGAAGGTTATTAGATAATTTCGCTGCAGGATTCAATAATTTTTCACCTCCTTATAAAATCCAACAAATAATATATTCGACAGGCTTTGCTAAATTCCTTCTTCAAATTAAAAAATTTTTGAATATATTTTTTCATAATGCAAAGGATAAGGGTATAACTTAAACATAGGGTGGGGCTTCATATGTCAGGAAATGATTATTTGAAATTTATTACCGAGCAGTTGATCTCCTATATGGACTTATCTTCAGAGGAAAAGCAGAAGCGGAAAAAGCAAAAAAAGGACTATCCTATTTATACAAGCAAATGGCTTGGAATGCTCCCATTTACAATAAGAATAATGTTTCAAAAGGAGAATGAGAATAGCAGATAAACGGGACTGCTATTCTTTTTCGTTGGTAGAAAAGTATAAAACTTTTCTATTTGCATAAGTGCAACTAAGGCACTCGCCAAAAGGCTTGGCGAATGCCTTAGTTGTCTAAAGAGGTAAGAAAGTATAAACTTTTTCTCAGCAAATAATTCTCCCACATAAACGGCCGCGTCCAGCTCCAGCGCCCAGGGACTAGCGAGACTTCCTTCACCCCATACGATAAGTCAATCTCCTACAGATCAGTCCAGTCCGTAGTCCCTAAACGGGCGCTTGCGCTTTTGTTTACTAGTGGGTTTATAATGCGTCTTCTTTGAGATAAAATATCCCGCCATTGATCATACTTATTGTTATTTTCGGGTCATAACGCTTGGTTAATTCATCCATTTCTTTCTTCATTTGTTCCGTTTCCGTCTCTCCTTCGTAAAAATGTTTCAGCGTTCGAATTTCTTCATCCAGTATTTCCAATGACTTTTTTGCCCATTGATGTTCCTGATTATAAATATAATTCGTTATCACATCCTCAATTCTCAAATAACCACTTCTCAGTTTTATGATAGGAGAGATTGTAAAGCAGAAATCAGATATTTTTGTCTGCAACTCCAGCTCACCCAATTCTGTCATCATATCTAGTTTCATTCTGCCATTCACCAGATGCAGACCGATAGAGAAAACTTCATCTTTTTTATGCTGCCCTTGATAACTAACCTTAATATTAGTAACTAGCCATGGATATAGAGGTACCTTGTTTGTTGTATTCACTTTCTGAAACAGTTTTGTGAAACGTTCATTGCACTTTAGGTTATTCATTATCTGTTGCAGTCTTGGACTTCCAAAATGAATCCATTCACCAGGGACATCACGCTTTTTTGGATTTGTAATCATTGTGAGTTGCATTGGATCACCATCACGTCCAATTTTTTTAATGTAATGCCAATAAAATGGTCGATTCATGAGCTCCCGGTCCATCTGTTCATTCAACTGTATTTTTAATACGCCTTCATTGTTGTGGATAATCCCACAATTCTTTGCTGAGAAATAATCACATAAAAATGAATTCAAATTAGTTATTGCCATAAAGCTTCTCCTCAGTTGTATTATGGATTGGTGTACTTTTAATGATGGATGATAGATTATTTAATTTAATTCTCACTTCACCTGAAGATGTAGATTCGTTATAAATGGATTCCATTTCTGACTCAATGCTTTGTATATTTAGTTCTGCAAGAATATCGTCCAGATTCCCCACAACTTTTTCAAACAGGTCAATTTTTTCATACAAGAGATTAAGGATATGTTCTTCAATTGTATTACGGATAACGATATTATAGATATGCACATCCCTTTTTTGACCAAATCGGTGAATACGACCAATTCTTTGTTCCAAACGCATTGGATTCCATGGAAGGTCATAATTAATCAAGTGACTACAGAATTGAAGGTTAATCCCTTCTCCGCCAGCTTCCGTTGCAATGAGCACTTGCGCATGATCCTTGAAAAGTTGTTTCATCCAATCTTTTTTTCCCCGCTTAAATCCACCTCGGAAAGGCACAGATGAGATACCGTGCTGTTGCAGATACCATTGCAAATAAAATTGGGTCGCTCGATATTCCGTAAATACAATGACCTTCTCATCACCTAATGATTTAATCAATTCTACAATCTTATCAGCTTTTATGTGATGTGGAAGCTGCTCGATTTTGGATAATAAAGGCTTTATTACAATTTCATTGTTTTTCTGTTCCGCAATTTTACTTAATGACATATAGCATGCTTCGCGTGAAGAACAGATTTCTCTTAAATAAGTTATTTTCGAAAAAGTCGAGAATCCTAGAGAAATATTTACCAAGTGGTCGTATACATCGCGACTTGCTTCAGGGAAATCAAGCCAGATTGTTTCAATTTTGCGTTTCGATTCATTAAGATTGGTTGCTTTTCTTGTATTCCTGATCATAACCTTTTGAATCAACTGCTTTAAATATGGATCTTGTTCGAGCTTACTTCGGTCTTTTCCAAATTTATCAATAAACGATTCATAGCTTCCTAAATGTCCAGGTTTTAGAATTGTAATCAAATTAAATATTTCAATCAGACGATTTTGCACGGGGGTTGCAGTTAATAGTAAACAATATTTCTTTTTTAATGCACGGGCAAATTGATAGTTTTTCGTTTTATGATTTTTCAGCTTATGCGCCTCATCAATAAGAATGAAATCATATTCCATCTCGAGAATCTCACCCTGATTCGGAGGACGTTTTGCAGTATCCAACGAAGAAACAATTACTGAGTTATCTTTCCAACTGTAGTTCTTTCGATGAGCTACTGCTGGAATATAAAATTTTTCATTTAATTCATTTACCCACTGATTGACAAGGGAAGCCGGAACCAGAATAAGGGCATTTCTTACTAAGCCTCGAATCATGTATTCTTTTAAAATAAGTCCTGCTTCGATGGTTTTTCCCAAACCGACCTCGTCGGCCAATATTGCTCTGCCATTCATCCTTTCAATTGCTTGTTCGGCTACTTCGATTTGATGATCTAGAAACTCCATATGTGGAAGATACTCAAGCGAACGCAACCCATTAAACGATGGAGCAATTGTCGTAAGTTCAGCTTGGTAGGCCATTGAAAAAAGATCCCAACTGGAAATTTGCTCATCTTTATCAATGACTGACTCTAGTTGATCTATAAAGGTTAATTCTTTTTCAATATGAATAGAATCCATATAATAATTCCACTTCCTACTAATAAAATTTGGATTTTACTACAAATTTGTTTTTAATTATGATATAATTCAAAAAGAAATAGATTTTCTTGATACTGGTACATAGTATAACCAAATATGGATTTTTCATCAGCGGATGATTACAAGGGGAGAGCTTACGATTAGTAACGCCGAAGGAGCAAGTTAAGAGCGAATCTCTCAGGCAAAAAGACTCTTGTAGGACGCAACTCTGGAGAGTGTTTACAGTATGTAAACCACCCACGAAGCAAGTATCTGTACGAATTGGCTATATTCTAACGTGCAGGTATGCAACTTTCTGGTTTAAGGACAGAGATTTCTTCAGTTTGGAAGAGATCTCTATTTTTGTGCATTTTTTTAACTAAAGAACAGGAGCGTGTTGGGATGAGTGAATTGAAACGTACACCTTTATTTCCTGAATATGAAAAACATGGGGCAAAGACGATTGACTTTGGAGGATGGGATCTGCCTGTACAATTTTCCAGCATTAAAAAGGAACATGAAGCAACTCGAACAAAAGCGGGGCTTTTCGATGTATCCCATATGGGTGAAATCTCTGTTAAGGGACCGAAAAGCTTGGAATTTTTGCAACATTTAGTAACCAATGATGTTGCAAAATTAGTTCCCTCTCGTGCACAGTACACAATCATGTGTTATGAAAATGGAGGAACGGTTGATGATCTGATTATTTATATGCTTGCAGCTGACAATTACTTACTTGTTGTAAATGCAGCAAACACAGAGAAGGATTATGAATGGCTTGTACAAAACAATCAGTATAATAGCGATGAACTTTCCATTACAAACATTTCAGACGAATACGTTCAATTGGCACTGCAAGGGCCAGAATCGGAAAAAATACTGCAAAAAGTTACCGATACAGATTTAAGTGAAATTAAATTTTTTAGATTTATGGATCATGTTTTATTTACTGGTTTGAACCAGCCTGCAATTGTTTCTCGCACAGGATACACAGGGGAAGACGGATTCGAAATATATATTGAAAAATCGCAAGGAGCCGCATTGTGGAATCTGATTATGGATGCAGGTAATGATGCAGGTCTTGAACCAATAGGACTTGGTGCCAGAGATACACTGCGTTTTGAAGCAACACTCGCCCTGTACGGTCAAGAATTATCAAAAGATATTACACCTGTCGAAGCTGGTTTGACATTTGCTGTAAAAGTAAATAAAGAAGCCGATTTTATTGGCAAAAAAGTATTAAAAGAACAAGTTGAGAATGGGACAACAAGAAAATTGGCAGGAATCGAAATGATTGATAAAGGAATTCCGCGTCATGGTTACCCTGTTTGTAAAGATAACGTGGAGGTTGGGTTTGTCACTTCAGGGACCCAATCACCTACACTGAATAAAAATCTTGGACTCGTATTGATCGATTCACAATTTGCAACAGAAGGTACTGAATTGGAGGTACAGGTAAGAAAACGCACACTTAAAGCTCAAGTTGTAAAAACTCCATTTTACAAACGAGATAAATAGAGGGGGAACTAGTAATGGAATTTCGTTATTTACCTATGACTGAAACCGACAAACAGGAGATGCTTGATACAATTGGTATTGAGTCAACGGATGAACTTTTCTCAGACATTCCAAACAGCGTACGTTTTCAAGGGGAATTAAATCTGAAGAAACCTGCAAATGAATATGAGTTAAAAAAAGAACTTACTGCTATGGCAAATAAAAATGCAAATTTAACCGAGTATACTTCCTTCCTAGGTGCAGGAGTATATGACCATTTTATTCCATCTGTCGTGGATCATGTTATTTCACGCTCTGAATTCTATACTGCTTACACACCATATCAGCCAGAAATCTCTCAAGGAGAACTCCAGGCAATCTTTGAATTTCAGACGATGGTTTCCGAATTAACCGGTATGCCTGTAGCCAATTCATCCATGTATGATGGTGGAACATCACTGGCAGAAGCAGTTAATTTAAGTGCCGCTCAAACGAAAAGAAAAAAAGTACTTGTATCCAAAGCGGTTCATCCAGAATCACGTGCGGTAATTGAAACATATGCAAGAGGTCAAAATGTGGAGATAGTGGAAATTGGATTAAATGACGGTTTAACTGATCTTGATCATTTGGAACAGGAATTGGATGATACTATTGCAGGTGTTGTTATTCAGTACCCTAACTTTTTCGGTCAAATTGAACCACTACAAAAAGTGGAAGAGCTAATCAATCAGCAAAAGAAGACAATGTTTATTGTTTCAAGCAATCCATTGGCACTTGGATACCTTACTCCTCCTGGTGAATTTGGGGCAGATATCGTTGTAGGTGATACTCAAGTATTCGGTATCCCGGCGCAATTCGGTGGCCCTCACTGTGGATACTTTGCAACTACTGAAAAGTTAATGCGAAAAGTACCTGGTCGCCTTGTTGGGCAAACGAAAGATGAAGATGGTATAAGAGGATTTGTTTTAACATTGCAAGCTAGGGAGCAGCACATTCGTCGCGATAAAGCCACTTCAAATATTTGCTCCAACCAAGCCTTAAATGCACTTGCAAGTTCAGTTGCAATGAGTTCCATCGGAAAACACGGATTAAAAAAGATGGCAACCTTAAATATGCAAAAAGCAAGGTATGCGAAATCCAGCCTTAAAGAAGCGAATCTTGAAATCGTATTTGAAAGTCCATTTTTCAATGAATTTGTAGTGAAACTTTCTGATTCGGTCTCTGAAATTAATAAGAAGTTATTTGAAAAGGGTATTATTGGTGGGTATGACCTAGAACGGGATTATCCCGAATTAAAAGGTTATATGTTAGTAGCGGTAACTGAAATTCGCACAAAAGAAGAAATTGATGCATTTGTAAAAGAATTGGGGGATATCAATGGCTAATCAGGATTTTCCATTAATTTTTGAACGCAGTAAAGAAGGAAGAACAAGCTACAGCTTTCCGGAGTGGAATGTCACTGAATTCGATTTGGATTCAGAATTGGAAGAAGTATATATTCGGAAGACCCCACCTGAATTACCGGAAGTAAGCGAACTTGAAATCATGCGCCACTACACAGGACTTTCCAATAGAAACTACGGCGTAGATTCCGGATTTTATCCACTTGGTTCCTGTACGATGAAATATAACCCAAAAATCAATGAAGATGTTGCGAGATTGGAAGGTTTCAGTCATATACATCCTTACCAAGACCCGAAAACGGTTCAAGGTGCAATGGAAATGCTTTATGATCTGCAAACCTCACTAAAAGAGATTACTGGCATGCATGAAGTTTCCTTGCAATCAGCCGCAGGAGCACATGGGGAATGGACTGCGCTTATGATGATTCGAGCATACCATGAATCAAATGGAGACTTTAATCGAACGAAGGTTATTGTTCCTGACTCTGCCCACGGTACCAATCCTGCATCGGCTGCGGTAGCTGGTTTTGATGCTGTAACCGTGAAATCAAATGACCAAGGAATAGTCGATTTGGAAGACCTAAAACGGGTCGTTGGTAACGATACAGCAGCACTTATGCTTACAAATCCAAATACACTTGGATTGTTTGAAACAGAAATACTCGAAATGGCTGAAATTGTACATGGAGCAGGCGGTAAGCTCTATTATGATGGAGCGAACCTGAATGCAATCATGGGCTATACTCGCCCTGGAGATATGGGATTTGACGCTGTGCATCTCAATCTTCACAAAACATTTACTGGCCCCCATGGTGGTGGTGGACCTGGATCAGGCCCAGTTGGAGTATCCAAAGAACTAGAACCTTTCCTACCTAAACCGGTAATTACAAAAATAGACAATGAATTTATTTTTGAAGATGACAGACCACAATCCATTGGCAGAGTAAAACCATACTATGGTAATTTCGGAATCAATTTACGAGCTTATACGTACATTCGTACAATGGGTGCTGAAGGCCTTAAAAAGGTAAGCGAATATGCAGTATTGAATGCTAATTATATGATGCGTAGATTGGAGAAAGAATATGAATTACCGTATCCACAGCATTGCAAACATGAATTTGTATTATCTGGGAGCAGACAGAAAAAATTAGGGGTACGAACACTCGATATTGCTAAACGCCTGTTGGATTTCAACTACCATCCACCAACAATTTATTTCCCATTAAATGTTGAGGAAGGACTAATGGTGGAACCAACCGAAACGGAATCAAAGGAGACTTTGGATGGTTTTATCGATACTATGCTTGCAATCGCGGAAGAGGTGAAAGACAATCCTGAAATTGTTCAGGAAGCACCTCATAACACAATTGTTAAACGAATGGATGAAACGACAGCAGCAAGAATACCTATTCTCAGATATAAAAAATAATACCAAGAAAAAAAGCCCAGGTATATTAATCCTGGGCTTTTACAATTATTTTTTCGATTTTATTTTACCAGTCCATTTTTTAAAACCGCCTTTTAGCTGGTAAATATCCTTGTAACCTTTTTTATGCAGTAATTGTGCAGCTCTGGCAGAACGAGAACTACCTTGGCAATAAAGATATACAGGTTTATCCTTGCGCATCTCCACTAACCGCTGTTTCATTTGGCTAACAGGAATGTTTCTTGCTCCAAGGATGTGTCCCCGGTCGAATTCCTGAGGTTCTCTCACATCTATAAGTTGCGCTTTTCGGTAACCTTCTCGGAACTGATCCTCAGTTAGCACCTTTGTGTAATTTCGTTGTCTATAATAGCGGAAAATTCCTACCGCAAGTAAAACAACTACGGCAATAATTAAAAACTCCATTTTACTTCCCCCGTCTGTCCAAAAATGTACATCCTCTATTATATGGTTAGTTTGGTTATATTTCAAAGTTTTTCTCCTTTATTTATACTAATTCACAATTAAAATAGGAAATGACTACTCTTGTCGGTTAATATCGAAATATATCCAGTAATGCAAATAACAAAAATGTAAGATTCAACGTTAATATAACTACTTCTCTTTAAATAGCTCTATTATTCTCACGGAATCATAGATTTTTAGTTGTTGACAAATGATAAATCACTCGTTCCATATACAATATATAGTACTTTACAAAAAAACGTATACCATATATTGTTTTATTTTATTTGTATGTGGTATTGTATAACTAGTAGATATTTAAAAGATAGATATATACAAAAGGAGAGATTGAATGTCGATTGTTGTAAAATCTCAAAATAAGTTAAATGTGGAGGCACTGAATGAGGATATAAAGCTTTTTCCGCCGGTACATCCCATAACTGAGGATATGAATCTAACGCATAAAGGTGTTTCACGGTTGGTGATGCTTGATCGATATGCATTTAAGGATACAGAAAAGAAGACATTAAAAGTAGGCGACTTTGTAGTCCTTACGGTAAAAGCAGATCCTAAATTCCCTGCGAGAGGGCTAGGCTTCATTAAATCCATTGACTGGGAACAAAATAAGGCAGACGTACAAGTCGATCCTGAGTTCATCTCGGTGCTGGATGATGAAGAAGAATCCGAAACCGGAATTGTGAAACGTTCGCTCGATGTTATTGAAAAACCGTTGGAAGTTTTTTATGAACAAATTGCAAAACGTAATGCAACTGGGCTTTCCAGTGTGGAACAGACAGATGAAAGACAGAAGAAGTGGTTTGAAGTATTCAACAAAGAACTTGCTGATCTGAATTTTATTCCTGCAGGAAGAGTTTTGTACGGTGCAGGAGCAGATACAGATGTAACTTATTTCAACTGTTATGTTATGCCATATGTTAAAGACTCACGTGAAGGCATTTCCGATCACCGCAAGCAGGTAATGGAAATAATGTCCCGTGGAGGCGGTGTTGGAACAAATGGATCAACTCTACGTCCTAGAAATGCATTGGCAAGAGGAGTGAATGGAAAATCCTCCGGTTCGGTTTCATGGTTGGATGATATTGCAAAACTTACTCATCTAGTGGAACAGGGTGGATCAAGACGTGGTAAACAAGTGTGCCTCGTCTATAAATAAACCTCGTGAATTGCTGGAAACTCTTTAGATTTCAACAATGAATAAACACCTTTGATAATTAAAAATGGGGTGCTCTATTTATGAAATCATATGACGCTAAAAATCCGCATGCATGTAAGATTTGCGGATATCAAATATCTCATAATAAACAAGGTCGTTTTACTTCTCATTTAAAAGTGCATGGACACGCACTGAACAGTTAATTGGTCAAATTCTATTATACTAAAGATGAATTGAAATGTTCTCGTGATACCTGTACTAACTTAGTTAACCTTACAAGAGGCGTCCCGAATAAATACTGTAGCAAGTTTTGTGGTTCGAAAAAAGGCCCATTAACATGTGTTTTATGTGGGAATAGTTTTTTAGCTAGAAACCGAAAAACTAAAACTTGTTCAAAGGAATGTGCAAAGTTAGTCAAGTCTACTAAGATTAAACAGTGGCACAAATCTATGAGTCCTGAGAAAAAAAGGAAACATTTTAACAACATTATTACTAAGACTGCTAAAACGAGAAGAATAAATAAAACACCTTCATGGAATAGCGGGAAAACAGGTATATATAGTCAGGAAACGATCGAAAAAATACGAAATTCAACTTTAAAACAAATGCAGTCTAAAAACTTCAGGAAAACGAATATCGAGAAGATAATGGAACGTTTTTTAATCCATAACGATATAAATTATAGATATTCTTTTATCCTTAAACAAAGACAATACGACTTTTTGTTATTAGATTACAATGTGATTGTTGAGTGTGATGGTGATTACTGGCATGCAAATCCTAAATTTTTTCCTATTCCTCAAGATTGGCAAGTAATAAGACAAGAAACTGACCTTATAAAAAATGAGATAGCCGGTTACGTTATATTACGGTTTTGGGAAGATGATATTTTGAATAATTTTCAAACTGTGGAAAGCGCCATATATGACCTATTGGCTAAAACGAAACTGGAAACGGTAAGCGGGAATGCTGAAAAACAATAGGTGGACAAAGACAATCAGCAGCCAAGCTCCTTAAAAGGAGAAGGTTCAACGACCATCGAAAGCACGTCAAGTGACGGAAGTGAGTAGAGTAGAAATCAAGTGATTTCGAAGTGCGAGGACACATATGTAATGTGTAAGATATGGTCTGAACTCTAGGGTAACTTAGAGAGTTGATTTAACGAGTCAACGCAACAATTATTGGCACAAATGATCATGTTAGTAGATTCTCATCCTGATATTATCGAATTTATCATCTCAAAAATGCAAAACCCAAGAATTCTTCGCTATTTAATCGAAAATACCGAAGATGAACAAATCAAACGGTTGGCAGAAGAGAAATTGAAATTTACACCTTTAACAGAAACAGAATTTGATCTTTATCAGAGTGTCGTAAATTATAAAGCAATCCCTGGTCTTGGTGGTTTTACTGAAGCTGCAATGCGTGAAGCAGATGACAAGCTACGTACAGGTGGAACATACTCTGTTCATAACCCTGAATTTTTGACCGGTGCAAATATCTCTGTTTGTATTACAAAAGAATTTATGGAAGCAGTTGAAAATGATGAAATTTACGAGCTTCGCTTTCCAGATGTAGAAAATTACACAAAAGAGGAAATGGATGCTTACAATGAAAAATGGCATGATGTAGGTGATGTACGTAAATGGGAAGAAATGGGCTATGGTGTTCGTGTTTATCGTCGCATGAAAGCAAAAGAATTATGGAATTTGATTAATGTATGTGCGACATACTCAGCAGAACCCGGCATTTTCTATATCGATAATGCAAATGATATGACAAATGCTAAAGCTTATGGAGATCAAGTGGTAGCAACAAATCCGTGTGGGGAACAACCTCTCGCACCTTTTTCAGTCTGCAACTTAGCTGCAGTTAACTTGGCTGAAATGGCTGATAAGGATACGAAGAAAGTAAACTTTGAAAAATTAAAACAAACCGTACAAACTGGTGTACGGATGCAGGATAATGTTATTGATGCTACTCCATACTTTCTTGAGGAGAATAAAAAACAAGCTCTCGGTGAACGTCGTGTTGGCCTCGGCGTTATGGGTATGCATGATTTATTAATCTACTGTGAAACAACTTATGGAACTGAAGAGGGAAATAATCTCGTAGATCAAGTGTTTAAAACCATTGCAACGACTGCTTATCGTACTTCTATCGAAATTGCCAAAGAAAAAGGGAGTTTTCCATTCCTTGTTGGTGCTAACGAAGAAGAAACGAAAGCATTACGAAAAGCGTTTATTAACACAGGCTTTATGAGAAAGATGCCAGAAGATATTAGACAGGATGTATTGAGTTATGGTATTCGAAACTCACATCTGTTGACAGTTGCTCCTACTGGAAGCACAGGAACAATGGTTGGTGTGAGTACAGGATTGGAGCCATATTTCTCTTTTTCCTATTTCAGAAGTGGACGACTTGGTAAATTTATCGAAGTAAAAGCAGATATTGTTCAGGAATATTTGGACAGAAATCCGGATGCAGACCCAGATAACTTGCCGGAATGGTTTGTAACTGCAATGGAGTTGGCACCAGAAGCTCACGCTGATACGCAATGTGTTATCCAACGTTGGGTTGATAGTTCGATTTCCAAGACTGTGAATGCTCCTAAAGGGTATACGGTAGATCAAGTGGAAAGTGTATACCAAAGACTATACAATGGGGGAGCAAAAGGTGGCACCGTGTATGTGGATGGGAGTCGTGACTCGCAAGTATTGACACTGAAAGCCGAAGAAAATACAGTCGGTGAGCAAACAGAGTTGTTTGCAGACACAGAGAAACCTAAAGTTGTTTTAATGGATACGATTCAAGAATTAGGAAAAACAAAAGTAACCATTGGCTCTGAAGTCGGCGACACCTGCCCTGTATGTCGAGAGGGAAATGTCGAGGATATTGGTGGTTGTAATACATGTACGAGTTGTGGAGCACAGCTGAAATGCGGTTTATAATATGATGGGAGGAAGGACCAGGTTTTTTTCAGGTCCTTTTTCTTGTTTACTAAATAACTTGAGTTGTTATAGATTTTCATGTATTCTCATAATAAGGAAACAGTTTTGCCCTAGATAAAAAATATTCTTGAAACGAGGAGATTCTTAATGCCTACACCAAGTATGGAAGATTATATAGAACAAATATATAACCTTATAGAATCTAAAGGGTATGCCCGTGTATCTGACATTGCAGAAGCGTTGGCAGTACATCCCTCTTCTGTAACTAAAATGGTTCAGAAACTGGATAAAGATAGATATTTGAACTACGAAAAATACAGGGGATTTGTACTTACTTCAAAAGGGAAGAAAATAGGTGAGCGTTTAGTTTTTAGACACGAACTTCTAGAAGAGTTCCTTGGTATAATCGGCGTGGAGAAGGAAAATATTTATGGGGACGTAGAAGGAATTGAACACCATCTAAGTTGGAATTCGATTGACCGAATTGGCGATCTCGTGAACTATTTCAAAACGGATAATAGAAGAATTGAAGAATTAAAGAAAACAGCAGAAGAAAACGAAAATGAATAAGGTTAAACCATACAATTATGGAATGTGATTGTATGGTTTTTCTAGTATATGAGTTCTAATTTGATACCGAATTGCTTACATATATAATAAGTCGAAATTTCATAAAATTCCTCACCAAGTCATACAAAAATGCATAGGGAGAGAACCCATGAAAATTGATGGTGTGTTTTCGGGTGGCGGTGTCAAAGCTTTTGCTTATGTTGGTGTACTGGAGAGCATGAAGGAACAAAACCTGCAGTTGGAACGTGTAGCCGGAACCTCTGCCGGAGCAATTGTAGCATCCTTTATTGCAGCGGGGTTTGAACTTGATGAAATTAAAGAACTTATAAGTCAGCTTGATTTAACCCAATTGGTTGATCCACCTGTCCTTACAAAACTACTCCCATTCACAAAATGGTTGTTCCTCTATCGTGTACTTGGCATCAATAAAGGGGATAAACTGGAACGATGGCTTGAATTAACACTGGCTCGTAAAAACATCCATACCTTTCATGACATTAAACCGGGGTATCTCAAGGTGGTAGTTAGTGATCTTTCATTAGGAAAGCTAATCGTGATACCTGATGACCTCGAAAGGGTCTATGGTATTCAGCCTGAATTCTTCCCAGTAGCCAAGGCAATTAGAATGAGTGCCGGATTTCCTTTCTTTTTTATGCCAAAAAAAATGCCAGGGAAGTATAAGAAAAAAAGTCTCATGGTTGATGGGGGACTTTTGAGCAATTTTCCGTTGTGGATTTTTGATAATAATGGAAGTGAAATTAAAAAAAGGCCGCTTCTCGGAATAAAAATAACCGACGCGTCAGAAGATGGAATAGGTCCGAGAGATATTAGGAACGCATTAGATATGTTCCATGCTTTGTTTTCTACAATGAAGCAGGCACATGATGCAAGATATATATCCAAAAATGAAAAACAAAATATACTATTTGTTCCTATTAAGAATACTGGGACAGTTAATTTCCATATTTCACAGACTGCAAAAGAAAATCTGATTGAAAACGGAAGGAAATATGCGACTGATTTTTTTAAGAATTGGAGCAGATAAAAAGACCGTACTTCTTAAAAAGAAGCGCGGTCTTTTCCTTTTGGTTTATTTCCTTCGATTACCCTTAAATGAGATGCTCGTTTACTACGCTTTTTCTTTGGTGGAATTACTGCTTTGGTGGATGCAGTTGCAACATTACTCGGTTTCTTTGGTTGTTTGTATTTTGATTTTGATTGTTTGACAGCCTGCTTATACTTCTTCATATCGTCTGTATTGGAAGGACCTCTTTTTCGGAGAACGAAAAAGTAGAGTAAACCAAATATTGCTGCACCCACCACTACCATCAGGAGAATATTGGTCAAGAAGTTAACCGTATTACCGAGAAGCTGCGAAAACAAGCCGACAACTGCCAAACCTATTATTAAATAAATGACAATAGAAAATTTACTGCGTCCCATAAGATCTCCTCCTTTTAAAGTCTCTGGCCTTTTACTAATGCTATACCACTAATGAGGACTTTTATATCAGCATTACTGAAATAATGCGTAAAAAACGTATCTATTAAAATTGTTTCCAGTCAATTCATAAATTATTCAATACCTTTAATCATTTTCTTCAAGGGGGTACGATTAAACCGTTATCTAATTTCTATTCTACTAAAGTTATCCTTTATGAACTACTATTTTTTACTATTTACCGTTATTTATATGGACCTCCTGTAATTTGTTTGACATGTTTGGTAATAATATCGTTGGAGGTGTATTTAAATGAAAACGGAAAAACAACATTCAAATGAAGTGAATACAGAAGAACAGTTGTCTATTTTTTCAAGGGCATTACTTACTGGATTTATTGGAGGTATTCTATGGAGTAGTATTGGTAGCTTGATTTATTATTTTAACTTTAGTGAAGTATCTCCAAAGTCATTTCTTTTGAAGTCATGGTTGGATGCTTCTTGGACTGACGGGTGGCTTGGAGTCATTATTACGATCCTTTTGGCCGGAATACTTTCCATCTTGGCAGCGCTTATTTATTATGGTTTATTCAAAAAAATTAACTCGATGTGGATGGGGCTATTGTACGGGGTTATTCTATGGGTGATTATTTTTTATATTATGCAGCCGATCTTTCCTAATATACCACGATTCATTGATTTAACCTACAATACAATTATATCAACATTATGTTTATTCATCCTATACGGTACGTTCATAGGCTACTCCATTTCGTACGATTATCATGATATGAAGATCAGGGAACTGAAGAAAGCAAAGGAGTAGTTTCTGTGTCCTGCATCGAATAACTTAAATTATAAATTATTCAAATTTGTCCATTTATGATACACTTAAACACAGAAAACATAGAATTGGTTACCGTTTGAGAGGGAGAGGATCAGGGAAATGGATAAACTTAAAAAGCTAAGAAATACATTGGAAACGAATGAAATGGACGCAATTCTTATAACTAGTCCAATAAACAGAAGATATATTACTGGTTTTACAGGCACAGCTGGGGTAGCTTTGATTTCCGAAAAAGAGGCTATATTCATTACAGACTTCAGATATACGGAGCAAGCTACAGAGCAAACTAAGAATTTTGATATCATTGAACATACAAATCTGATTGAATCTGAGATAGCTAACCAGTTAAAATTACTAGGAATTCAGCGTCTTGGTTTTGAAAAAGATTATGTGACGTACGCTCAATTTGAAAATTATAATAAAAACTTTAATGTGAGTTTGGTCCCAATTAGCGGATTAATTGAAGAAATTCGTTTAATTAAAACAAGTGAAGAGCTGGATATTATGAAAAAGGCAGCTAAAATAGCCGATGACGCTTTTGAACATATTCAATCTTTCATAAAACCAGGCGTAAAAGAAATTGACGTATCCAATGAATTAGAATTTTTCATGCGTCGACAAGGTGCTACAGCATCCAGTTTCGATACGATTGTTGCTTCAGGCTTACGTTCTGCATTTCCACATGGTGTTGCATCGGAAAAAGAAATTCAAAGTGGTGAGCTTGTAACATTGGATTTCGGCGCTCTGTATCAAGGTTATTGCTCAGATATTACAAGAACGATTGCTGTTGGAGAAATTTCGAGCGAATTAAGGGAAATTTATGATATAGTATTAGAGGCAAATCTTCGTGGAGTGAACGGAACAAAGCCGGGATTAACCGGTAAAGAAGCTGATGCATTAACAAGAGACTATATTAAAGAAAAAGGATACGGGGAATATTTCGGTCATTCAACAGGTCATGGTTTAGGCCTTGAAGTACATGAAGGACCAGGATTATCCTATCGATCAGAAAAAATTCTTGAAAAAGGTATGGTAGTTACAGTTGAACCTGGTATTTATATTAATGGACTTGGTGGCTGCAGAATAGAAGATGATATTGTCATCACTGAAACCGGTAATGAACGATTAACCTTTGCTCCAAAAGAATTGATACAACTTTAAGTTTTTCTACATAAGGGAGGAATAAAAATGATTTCAGTTAACGATTTTAAAACGGGACTAACCATTGAAGTGGATAACGACATTTGGCAAGTGTTAGAGTTCCAGCATGTAAAGCCTGGGAAAGGCGCTGCTTTTGTTCGCTCAAAACTTCGTAACTTGCGTAGTGGTAACATCCAGGAAAAAACATTCCGTGGTGGCGAAAAAGTAAGTAAAGCACATATCGAAAATAAAAAAATGCAATACTTGTATGCTTCTGGAGACACGCATGCATTTATGGATACGAGCACGTACGAACAAATTGATCTTCAAACGAATCAAATAGAGCAACAGTTAAAGTTCATTAAAGAAAACATGGAAGTGCATGTAATCAGCTATGAAGGGGAGATTCTTGGTGTAGACCTTCCAAACAACGTCGAACTTGAAGTAGTAGAAACAGAACCTGGTATTAAAGGTGATACTGCTAGCGGTGGAACAAAACCGGCAACAGTGGAAACAGGCCATATTGTCCAAGTTCCATTCTTTGTTAATCAGGGCGATGTACTAGTCATTAATACTTCTGATGGAAAATATGTATCCAGAGCCTAATTGAATACTTCTCTAAAAAGCAGTCCTAATCATAGGGCTGCTTTTTTTATTAAAAGGACTTTTCAAGTTAACCTTGGACTGCTTCGGTTACTCGTCCCACCCATAAGACTTGTTGCTTTTTTAACTTCGCAATTTCTATAAACTTCGACGTAAGATAAACTTCGGCTGATGGTAACAATCTCTGCTAAAACAACGTTTAGAAATAAATCCCCACTATCGACCTCATATAAGCGAAAGAACTTCATTTTAATGAGTCATAAATTACCCCATCCAACATATATTTACTATAAAGCAGCACTAAAAAAGTGAGGTATTATAATGAACGAGATTATGCGTTTGTTTCCGAGTGAAATGAGACAGGCTATACGATTAAAAATCGGTAACAGATGGCAATTTCTACAAGAAATTCGGATTCGGTTATACCACCCAGTTGAATTAATATTTGACGATGAGTTGGAATGGCTGAAAACGATTATACCAAAGAATGATGAGGGCATGTATTTAATCAATCAACTTAGTGAGTTTTCGTTATATCGAATGGAAGATGAACTTAGAGAGGGTTATATAACCATAGAAGGTGGACATAGAGTTGGTATAGCGGGAAAAGTGATAACTTCAAATAGCAAAGTAAAAGCCATTCAGAATATAACATTTTTCAATATTCGAATAGCAAAAGAAAAAATTGGAGCCGCATCATCAGTCCTCCCATATGTATTCCATAAAAAATACTTGAATACGCTAATTGTTGGCCCCCCTCAAACAGGTAAAACAACCTTGATCAGAGACCTAACACGATTAATTGCAAGTGGAAGCCAAAATATAGCGGCAAAAAAAGTAGGAGTTGTTGATGAACGATCAGAAATAGGGGCTTCCTTAAAAGGGATTCCACACCATAATTTAGGATTACGAACGGATGTGATGGATGCTTGTCCAAAAGCTGAAGGAATGATGATGTTAATTAGGTCAATGTCCCCTGATGTAATGGTGGTGGATGAGATTGGCAATAAGGAAGACATCGAAGCATTAATGGAAGCAATCAATACAGGGGTTACCATCATTTGTACGATCCATGGAAGCGATATGAGGGAACTAAAGCGACGACCTTCACTAAAACCAATCTTCGACCAACAGATATTTGATCGCTTTATCTTATTGGATAGGCAACTAAAACCTGGACAAGTAGGGAAGATTTTTGATCAAAGAGAAAATGAACTGTTGCAGAAATCGAGAGGTGTGGCAGATGAAGTGGATTGGAGCACTACTTTTAATAAGCACAGCCGCCTTGATCGGATTTGAATGGAGTAACAGACTAACGAAGCGCCCAAAACATATTAGGCAATTGAAAAGTGCATTGCAGATTTTAGAAGCTGAGATTGTGTATAGTCAAGCACCTTTGCATGAAGCTTTTTTTTCCGTATCACGTAAAATACCAGACCCACTTAAATCATTTTTTGCTGCCTTAGGAACGGAAATGCAGGAAGTACAATTGGACTTTTTCAACCTTTGGGAGCATAAGGTGGATAAACTGGTGAAGGATTCAACCATGAACGAGAGCGAGAAGGAAATCTTAAATCAATTTGGCAGAACTCTAGGACAACATGATATTTACCAGCAGCAAAAGCATATACAACTGACAAATGTACACTTGGACAGGGAACTTGAAGAGGCATTAGATAATTATTATAAATATGGAAAAATGGCAAAAAGTCTAGGTATATTAAGTGGAATATTTATAGTGTTGCTTCTCATTTGAATAATTTCATTGAAGAAGCGTTTCTTGCATATCAAGCTATTTAAACAACAGAGATGAACATTATGTATGGCGCTGGAGTTGGACTAGAGAAAGGAGCATATTCATGTTTACAGATGCATCCGTTCTTTTCCAGATTGCTGGAATAGGAATAATTGTGGCATTGATTCATACGATTTTAAAACAAATGGGTAAGGAAGAAATTGCCCAGTTTGCTACGTTAATTGGTTTTATTATTGTGCTGGTAATTGTAGTAAATGGACTTTCTGATCTTTTTCAACAAATTAAATCTGTATTTTTGTTCTAGGAGCTAAAGTATATGGATATCCTACAGATTGCTATATTAGGCATCATAGCAAGTATTTTATATATTATTTTAAAAGATATCAACAAATCATTTGCTTTTATCATTATTCTGGTTACTGGAATTATCATATTTCTTGCCATTATCAAACAAATAAGCATTATTTTTGAAATGATACAGACACTGGGCCAAAAGGCAAACATTGAAGGACTATATATGGAAACAATTCTTAAAATAATCGGGATTTCGTATATTGCAGAATTAGGTGCCAACCTCACAAAAGATGCCGGACTTAGTTCTGTTGCCAAGTATATCGAACTCTCAGGAAAAATATTTATTTTATTGTTGGCAGTTCCAATTATTACTGCTGTTATAGAAGCCATTGTAAGCTTTTTACCTTCCATCTAGGACGGTAAGATACAACACTATAAGTAATCTGTTAGGGCTGAAGGGAGCAATTGGGGTGAATGAGATCAAATAAGAATATTATTGTATTTTTTCTTGCATTTATTTTTTTAATAAGTGGACAACCTACCATCTATGCCTCTACAGCCAGTGATGAAATAGAAATTGAAGATGCAATACTTCAGGAAATTTCACTGGATGGTGTGAAAGAATACTGGGACCAGATTGTTAAGGATTATGGAGGATTTCTACCTGATCTGGAAAAGACAAATATCACCGAGTTTATAAAAAATCAAGATTCCTTTTCCTTTAAAAATACAACTATTGCTTTTATAGAGTACTTGTTTCATGAACTTATTTTAAACGGGAAGCTACTCGGAACGCTTTTGATGCTGACATTGTTTTCCGTTGTTTTACAAACGATGCACACGGCATTTGAACAAAGTGCAGTTAGTAAAATTGCCTATTTTGTAATTTATCTTGTCCTTCTATTTATCGCGCTCAACAGCTTTTATTTGGCTGTTTCCTATACACAAGATGCAATTAATGCGATGAAGGGATTTATGATTGCATTGCTTCCACTAGTACTTGGTATGATGGCAACTTTTGGAAATGTCATTTCTGTTTCATTTTTTCATCCAATTATTATATTCCTAATTAATTTCAGCGGAATACTTGTTTCATCTTTCATTTTACCTCTCTTGTTTTTATCCGCACTATTACTAATTGTTAGCAGCATGAATGATAATTATAAGGTGACACATCTGGCGAATCTGTTTAAATCAGTAGGTTTAGGAACACTAGGTGTTTTCCTGACTATTTTTCTAAGCGTAATTTCCGTCCAAGGTACTGCTGCAGCGGTTCAGGATGGTATCGCAATGAAAACAGCTAAATTCATTACGGGTAACTTTATCCCTGTAGTAGGAAGGACGTTCACAGATGCTGCTGATACGATTCTCAGTGCTTCATTGGTTCTTAAAAATGCAGTCGGGATGGCAGGATTATTTATCATTCTTTTAATTGTCCTATTTCCAGCCATTAAAATTGCTGCAATCGCACTAATTTATAAGCTCGCTGCTGCTATCCTGCAGCCTATCGGCGGGGGACCTGTTATAGCAGCTTTAAATACAATTAGCACTTATATTTTGTATATACTTGCATGTCTACTGGCAGTCTCTTTAATGTTCTTATTGGCCATCGTAATTATTATTTCTGCAAGTAATATAACAATTCTGCTGAGATAGGGTGAGTTCGATGGATGTCATTATCCAATGGGTAACACAAATTATTTTATTTATTGTCATTGCTTCAATTATCGACTTGCTAATCCCGGCAGACACCATGAAGAAATATGTCAAATTGGTTGTAGGATTAATATTAATTTTAATTCTATTAAAACCAATTTTCCATGTATTTAATACAGACATTCAGAAGGCCATCGAAACATCGATAAACGAACTGGATCAGGAATTTAAATCGGATGAAAACATAGAAAATCAGATTGAATTTCAAAAAAAAGAAATACAGGGCAGTCAACATGCATATATTTTAGAACAAATGGCTGTCCAACTGAAAAATTTAGCAGCGGACCCCTTGAAGGAAGAATATCAGGTCGAGATAACAACGATGGAGTTTCGCTTTAATGATACCCAGGATATTTCCTTCGAGGAGCTTACAGAAGTCATTGTTTATATAAATGAAGCACAAAACGGGGAGGGAGCGGTGAATACAGTTGAAGATGTGGTAATAAATTCTCAACGTAATCAGGAAGAACCCGAGGAGGATCTCTCAGAAATTGAAGTTTTATTAATGGAAGTATGGGAGTTGACAGATAAGAAAGTATCTATTTATTGGGAGGGGGGGACATCTTGAAGAATAAATTGGAGGATTTCTTTCGACCAAAAAAAGAGGGTGGTGACAAGCCTCCATCAAAAAGAATTGGGTATCTTATCATACTAGGGCTGGCTGGAGTATTCCTGATTATAATCAGTAATATTTTTTCGTCAGAAGAGGAACCCGATATAATTATGCAGTCTCAAAATGAAGTTCAGAATTCATCGCAGGCTGACAATTCAGCAGAGTTATCTGCTTCTGATATAAAAGAGCTGGAAAACAGCTTGGAGCAAGAACTGGCAGAAATGCTTAATAAAATAAAAGGGGTAACAGAGACAGAGGTAATGGTAAATCTCGATGCAACGAGTGCTCATGTTTATGAAAAGAACTTAATGAAGGGGCAGCAGACGACAGATGAAAATGATACAAATGGTGGGACGAGGAAAATCGAAGACCATACTGAAGAGAATCAAGTTGTACTCGTTCGAAAAGGAGATCAGGAAGTTCCTTTACTGATACAAACGAAACAACCGGAAGTAAGAGGCGTATTTGTAGTAGCAAGAGGGGCTGACCATCCGTCTCTTAAAAGTCAGATAGTTGAAGCCATTTCACGAGTTCTTGATGCTCCAACTCATAAAATCTCTGTAATGCCAAAAAACTAAGGAGGAATTATTAATGTTAAAAAAACAAACAGTGTGGCTTTTAACAATGTTAAGTCTTATGATTGTACTAAGTGTTTATTATATCATTTCACCAAGTAGTGAAGATTTGGCCTATATTGATGATGGACAAGCAAATTCTGAAGAAACTACGAGTACGGGAACAGAGGAGTCAGAGTCAAATGACGCCGAAGTAAACAACATCACAAACTTGGGGAAAGATGAATTGTTTACAACAATCAGAATGGAAATACTAGATGACAGAAGCATGAAAAAGGATCGTTTAACAGATATTGTTGCTTCAGCATCCGCAAACACAGATGAAAAGGAACAAGCGATGAAAGACATTGATGTACTAGAGGATCTGACTACAAAAGAATCTATTCTTGAAGAGCAAATAATTGGGGCAACCGAATATCAAGATGTTTTGGTTAGATCAGATGGTCAAAAAGTTCATGTCCATGTAAAAGCTGATCAACTATCAGAAACAGAAGTTGTAAATATTATGCAGATGGTTCGTGACGAATTCGGTGAAATCACCGCTGAAGTTAACTTTCAACCAACTGGTGAGTAGCGTATATATACCTTTCGTAAAACTTTAAAAACAATGAATTGACCCAGACGATTTCCCCGTCTGGGTTTTGTAATTTCTGTTTCTTTTCCATTCGCAATGATACTTGAATACTGGTATAATTAATTTGAAATCTATAATCAGTAATACAAACATGCACGTGCAGACTTGATGTTTTGTACTCTTTTATCGTACTATGTTAAGGGGAGTTATTAGTACCTAATAATAATTTTGATGAAAAATCTGTATCCACATAAACTATGAAAACTAGAGGGGTGCCGGAAATGTTAAAAGTTCAGGAAATAAGAGAGATAATAAAATTGATTGATCAATCAAGTATATCTGAGTTTACGTATGAAACGAATGGGACAAGCGTTTCTCTGAAAAAAAACAACCAAGATATAAATCAAAAACCTTTTGTAGAAACAGAAACGATTGAAACACAGTTCAAGCAAGAAGAAAAGCCGCCAGTTCAGGAGAAATCAGAACAGGTACAGACAGAAATAAAGAACAGTTCTGAAAATCAAACTAGCAGTGTTAACTACGATTTTGAAATAGTTTCACCTATGGTTGGGACCTTCTATACATCATCCTCCCCGGAGAATGACCCATTTGTTGCAGAAGGAAGTTCTGTTGAACCAGATACTGTCGTATGTATTGTAGAAGCAATGAAATTATTTAATGAAATTGAAGCAGAAGTATCTGGTGATATTGTAGAAATTATCGCAGAGAATGGTGAACTAGTAGAATATGGGCAACCATTATTCCGAGTAAAGAAAAAATAAGGGGATGGAGCAATTGATTAAGAAGCTGTTAATTGCTAACAGGGGAGAGATTGCAGTCCGGATTATACGAGCTTGCAAGGAACTCGACATAGAAACTGTAGCTGTCTTTTCAGAAGCAGATAAAGAATCATTACATGTTCAATTGGCGGATGAAGCCTATTGCATTGGACCAAAGCTAAGTAAAGACAGCTATCTGAATTTCACAAATATAATAAGTGTAGCTACATTGACAGGAGTCGATGCAATCCATCCTGGTTATGGATTTTTGGCTGAAAACGCCGACTTTGCGGAGATTTGCAAAGCTTGCAATATTATTTTTGTTGGACCAACCCCTGAAGCAATTCAAAAAATGGGAATAAAAGATGTTGCCAGAGAGACAATGAAGAAAGCAAATGTACCAATTGTTCCTGGCTCTGAAGGAATAATTAAAAATGAAGATCAAGCGATGGAAGTTGCAAGTGTCATAGGATACCCGGTTATCATTAAAGCTACCGCAGGCGGTGGCGGTAAAGGGATCCGTGTTGCCAGGTCCGAAGAAGAGTTAATTAAAGGAATTCGGGTTACACAGAAAGAAGCAGAAACGGCTTTTGGCAACCCGGGAGTTTACATTGAAAAATTCATTGAAGACTTTCGCCATGTGGAAATCCAGGTACTGGCTGATCAATTTGGCAATACCGTACATCTTGGTGAAAGGGATTGTACCATACAACGAAGATTACAGAAACTCATAGAAGAAACCCCTTCACCGGCCTTAACAGCTGATATACGGGAAAGAATGGGTGAGGCATCAGTTAATGCCGCCAAGGCTGTAAACTATGTAGGTGCAGGCACAATTGAATTTATTTTTGACAGGAACAGCAAAGAATTCTATTTTATGGAAATGAACACCCGTATCCAAGTTGAACATCCAGTTACAGAGATGGTGACCGGAGTGGACTTAATCAAGGAACAAATTCGAATTGCAAATGGAAATCCACTCTCCTTTAAACAGGAGGATATTGAATTTAATGGTTGGGCGATTGAATGCAGAATTAATGCGGAAAATCCCTTTAAAAACTTTATGCCTTCTGCAGGTGAGATTAAAATGTATCTACCACCTGGTGGATTTGGTGTCAGAGTTGATTCTGCAGCATATACAGGCTATAAAATACCCCCTTATTACGATTCAATGATTGCCAAACTGATTACGTATGCTCCAACTAGGGAAGAAGCAATAAAGCGGATGAAACGGGCGCTGGATGAATTTGTAGTTGAAGGAGTCCATACAACAATTCCGTTCCACCATTTAATTATGAATCACGAAGTATTTTTAGATGGTGACTTTAATACCAATTTTTTGGAAGAGAATCCAATTCTCGAAAAAGAAATGTAATTATATGTTAGAAGGAGTGATATCATGAGTGAACAACCCTTATTAGAAGTAAGTGATAACACTGCGTTAGGAAAAGTGGAAATTGCTCCTGAAGTTATAGAGGTTATTGCTGGGATTTCTGCCACAGAAATAGAAGGCCTTTTTGCGATGAGAGGTAACTTCGCCTCTGGTGTAGCAGAGCGTTTAGGTAAAAAAGCTCATAGTAAAGGTGTAAAAGTGGAACTTACTGATGACGGGGTAGCCATTGATATGTATGTAATTTTAAAGTTTGGTGTATCCATTCCACAAATTGCACAGGAGCTCCAAACCAATATTAGACTGACGCTGGAAACAATGACAGCAATTAAATTGCAGGAAGTAAATATCCATGTCGTCGGTATACACATGGAAGGAAAAGAAGACGCTGAAGAGTGAAGCAATTTTATTGCACAGGCCAGATTTTACCCTTGGCCTGTGCTTTATTCATTTATTTTAACCAATAGATAGTTTCTAGCAAAGCCATGTTAATCATGTTATTATTTGTAGGAGTATACTATTGGTAATAAAAAGGAGTTTATGATCAATGAAGCGACATACAGCAAGAGAAAAAGCATTCCAGATACTTTTCCAACTGGATATAAATGATAATGAACCAAAACAGGCCATTGAAGCGTTTCTGGAGTCGGAAGAGAGCGACGAGTTTTTGAAAATGCTGGTAGAAGGTGTTACAGCGCATAGAGAAAAGATAGATTCAATCATTTCGGACAATCTTGAAAACTGGACGATTAATCGAATTGCTTCTGTTGAACGAACGATTCTTAGAATTGCTACTTTTGAATTACATTTCATCGAAGAAGTTCCTAAAAATGTATCGATTAACGAAGCAGTCGAATTAGGAAATACATATGGTGATGACAAATCAGGAAAGTTCATCAATGGTGTACTATCAAAGATAATTGCATAAGGGGGAAGCTAGGGTTATGACAGCACAAATTATTAATGGAAAAGAATTGTCTGCTGAATTAAAGCAGGAAATGAAAGTAGAGGTCGAGGGTTTAAAGCAAAAAGGTTTGACACCACATTTAACCGTCGTATTAGTTGGGGATAATCCTGCATCCAAATCCTACGTTAAAGGAAAGGAAAAAGCTGCTGAGATTACAGGTATTTCTTCCTCGTTAATTGAATTACCATCTTCAACAAGTGAGGATGAATTGCTTCAACTAATTAACGAACTGAATGATGATAAGTCTGTTCATGGTATTCTCGTTCAACTTCCTCTTCCAGACCAAATCAGGGAACAGCAAGTAATTGAAGCAATTCATCC
Organism: Oceanobacillus longus; assembly: GCF_042650085.1. NCBI lineage: Bacteria > Bacillati > Bacillota > Bacilli > Caryophanales > Bacillaceae > Oceanobacillus > Oceanobacillus longus. The sequence continues at coordinate 640,195 of NZ_JBHSAO010000001.1, forward strand.
GGATAAAGATGTGGATGGTTTTCATCCAAGCAATATTGGGAAAATGATGACAGGTGAGGATACCTTCTTGCCATGCACACCTTTTGGAATCATAACGATGCTAAAATCAAAGGCTATTGAAATGGAAGGAAAGCATGCAGTTGTCATTGGTCGGAGTAATATTGTTGGTAAACCTGTTGGGCAACTTCTTCTAAATGAAAATGCAACCGTAACGTATTGTCATTCAAAAACGAAGAATATGAAAGAAATAGCTGCAAACGCGGATATTTTAATTGCTGCAATTGGCAAAGCACATGCAATCACAGCTGAGTATGTAAAAGAGGGTGCTGTTGTGATAGATGTAGGAATTAATCGCCAACCTGATGGTAAACTTACCGGTGATGTTGATTTTGAAAGTGTAAAAGAAATAGCTTCTTATATTACACCAGTACCAAAGGGTGTCGGACCAATGACAATTACGATGCTTCTTAAAAATACGATAAAAGCAGCAAAAGGACTGTCTGGAATTGAATGATAAATACTTAACAGTTACTGCACTGACTAGGTATATGAAACGAAAGATGGATACTGACCCCCATTTGAGAAATTTATGGCTGCGTGGTGAAATTTCTAATTTTAAGCATCATAGTCGTGGACATATGTATATGACCATCAAGGACGATCAGTCTAAAATTCAGTCCGTTATGTTTGCAGGCAATAATAGAAATATGAAATTCAGACCTGAGAATGGCATGAATGTACTGATTAAAGGAGAAATTAGTGTATATGAAGCATATGGACAGTACCAGCTTTATATTCAGCAAATGGAACCAGATGGAATTGGTGCATTGTATCTAGCTTTTGAACAATTAAAAGAAAAATTACATAAGGAAGGTCTCTTTGACCCTATCCACAAAAAACAAATACCTGAATTTCCAGAACATATCGGAGTTATCACTTCACCTACAGGAGCTGCAGTAAGAGATATTATAACAACCATTAAAAGAAGATATCCTATCGTCTCCATCACCGTCATCCCTGTACTTGTGCAGGGTCCACAAGCAACCGTATCCATTCAGGAAGCAATCGATACGGCAAATAGCAAGGGGAATTTCGATACGTTGATTGTTGGTCGTGGTGGGGGATCCATTGAGGAACTATGGAGCTTTAATGAAGAAGCCGTGGCAAGAGCTATTTTCAATTCAAAAATTCCGATAATTTCAGCAGTGGGGCATGAGACAGATATTACGATTAGCGACTACACTGCTGACCTTCGTGCACCCACTCCTACAGGTGCTGCTGAGCTTGCAGTTCCATCTCAAACAGAATTGACGGACCGTATCACGGTAATGAGAAGAACACTTACAAGAGATATCAATAGAGAAATAGTCAGCAGTAAAAACTATTTTGCACGATTATTACAATCTTATGCATTTCGTTATCCTGAACAATTACTGAAACAGAAAGAACAGGAATTGGACAGCTATATGGAACAGCTACAACGGGGATTTGTACAAAACAGAAAACAAAATGAAGCAGCTTTTACGCATCTATTCAGGAGACTTGCTTCTCAGCATCCTGCCAAGCAGTTAGAACAAGCTAAAAGTAATTTGAACAATGCACTTAAGCAACAAAATAATTCCATGTCACAAATTCTCGAAAAGAAGTCCGTAAATTTAGCCAATAATATGGATAAATTAACGTTAGTAAACCCTTTGGAAATAATGAAACGCGGCTTCGCTTTACCCTATACATCAGATGGGAAAATAATAAAGTCTGTAAAGAAAGTAAAACAAAATGAATCTATAACCGTTAATTTGAGCGATGGGAATCTTAGCTGTCAGGTCTTAACTATTGAGGAGGATCCAACAAATGGAAAATGAATCTATATCCTTTGAGGAAGCAATGGAAAAACTGGAAACAATTGTATCGAAGCTTGAAGAGGGTGATGTACCGTTGGAAAAGGCAATCAATTATTACCAGGAAGGTATGAATCTTTCTAAAATTTGCGGAGATAAGTTAAAAAATGTACAGGAAAAAATGACACAAATTTTGAATGAGCAAGGTGAATTGGAACCTTTTGATGTACAGGAGGAAGAATGAACGTGAAAACGAAGCTTTCGGACTATATAAATAACTACAGAGAAAAGATTGAAAAAGAATATAAACACTATTTACAGAATCTTTCTATTCCAATTCAATTAAAGAACTCCATGCTTTATTCTTTGGAAGCAGGTGGAAAAAGGCTTCGTCCAGTTCTTTTACTTGCAAGTTATGAAGCATATGGTAGTGACATTCAAAAAGTGCTTTCATCAGCAGTCGCACTGGAAATGGTTCATACTTATTCTCTGATCCATGATGATTTACCTGCAATGGACGATGATGATTATCGTCGGGGGAAATTAACCAATCATAAAGTTTTCAATGAAGCTACTGCAATCTTGGCTGGAGATGCTTTGTTGACATACAGCTTTGCATTAATTGCTAACGATCCATTACTGAATGACAGAGAAAAAGTCAATATTATTAGTCGACTTTCTGTTTGTAGTGGTCCAAAAGGAATGGTTGGAGGACAGATTCTTGATATGGAAGCAGAAAACAAAGCCGTTTCTTTGGATGAAATGGAGCAAATCCACGCATTAAAGACTGGAGAACTACTTAAATTTGCTATCTATACCGGAGCATATGTTGGTAAAGCAACGGATAAACAACTATCTCATTTAACTGATTTTGCATATTACCTTGGGTTGATATTTCAAGTACAGGACGATATTTTGGATGTAACCGGCGAACAGGAAAAGATAGGTAAACCGGTTGGCAGTGATGAAGGGAATCTGAAAAGCACCTATCCGAAACTATTAGGTTTAAACGGGGCTATTCTGCAAAAAGAGGTATATGTAGAGAAGGCTAAACAAGCGTTGCAAGATGCAGGTGCTCAAACGTCAAATTTAATGGATTTAACGGATTACTTCAGTAACAGGGATCACTAAAAAAAGTTCTTAGTAAAGGATATTTCATATGAGGAAAAAACGACTGGATGAATTATTGGTCGAAAGACATTTAATCGAAAACTTAGATAAAGCAAAGCGTGTTATTATGGCGGGCTTAGTTTTTTCTAAACAGGTAAGACTTGATAAGCCAGGTATGAAGGTAGAGGAAGATTCACCATTAACCATAAAAGGAAAAGAAATACCCTATGTTGGGCGTGGAGGGTTAAAGCTAGAAAAAGCATTAAAATATTTTTCTATTGCTGCAAAGGATAGAATCTTTATAGATGTCGGATCATCAACAGGGGGATTTACAGATTGCGCTCTTCAACATGGTGCCCTTCTTAGTTATGCGATTGATGTTGGATACAATCAATTGGATTGGAAATTAAGAAATGATAATCGAGTTGTAGTTATGGAGCGAACAAATTTCCGGCACGTTACTCCTGATATGTTAAAACAAGGTGTTCCTGATTTAGCCTCCATTGATGTCTCATTTATTTCACTCAAATTGATTTTCCCAGTACTAAAACAACTTTTGTCAAAAAACAGTGATGTCATAGCCTTGATTAAACCACAATTTGAGGCGAAGAAAGAACAGGTGGGTCATAAAGGTATTGTTAGAGACGGACAAGTACATGAGGATGTTCTAGATAGGGTTATTACGTTTGCCGAGAAAGAAGGGTACACACTCATTAATTTGACGCATTCCCCAATAACTGGAGGAGAAGGAAATATTGAATTTCTTGCGCATTTCGGATGGAAGAAAGAAATAAAGAATGAACGAAAACCTACCGATATCGAGAAAATTGTAGAAGAAGCGCACCGATTATTATATGTACCAAAAAAATAATGGCAAGGCTTTGTATATCCGAATGCTAATTAAGGGGGCAATTATGAGTAAAATTCAGCGCCATATTAAAATACGTGAATTAATAACGGAAAATGTAATTGAAACGCAGGATGATCTTGTCGATCGACTAAAGTCTCTTGGATACAATGTGACCCAGGCAACCGTATCCAGAGACATTAAAGAACTTCAACTTGTTAAAGTACCTACAGTAGCAGGACACTATAAATACAGCCTACCTGCAGATCAGCGCTTCAATCCTCTTGAAAAACTAAAACGGTTAATTGTTGATGCCTTTGTGAAAATTGAGTATGCAAGTCATTTTATCATCTTGAAAACGTTACCTGGAAATGCGCAAGCTGTTGGCGCTCTCATTGATAATCTTGATTGGGATGAAATTATGGGAACGATTTGCGGAGACGACACGTGCTTAATTATTTGTAGAACACCTGATCATGCAGCTGAAATCAAAAATCGATTTATTGGTATGCTTTAGTTTTAATTGAAAATATTTCTCTTGATTGGGGTGATGAATAACTGTGCTTACAGAATTATCGATTCGGGATTTTGCTATCATCGATGAAATATCGATTACATTTAATGAGGGATTGACAGTATTAACAGGAGAAACCGGCGCAGGAAAATCAATTATTATTGACGCCATTCAATTATTGGCTGGTGGAAGAGGCTCTGTCGAATATGTCAGACATGAAGCTAAAAAAGCTGATATTGAAGGCTTATTTAGTATTGATAATAAAAAACATCCAATTTATGCTACGGGGAACCAGTATGGGATTGAAATCCAGGATGAGCAAGTTGTTCTGCAGCGTACAATTACCGCTTCAGGTAAGAGCATTTGCAGAGTAAACAGTAAATTAGTCACGCTTGCTATTTTGAGGGAATTCGGAAAAACATTGATTGATATTCACAGTCAGCATGAAACTCAATCATTAATGGATAATGATAGTCACCTCGATTTTCTGGATATGTATGAACCGAAAAAAATTTCAAAAGCAAAAGAGGAATATACCCAACTCTATAATAAGCTAGATACTTTAAAAAAAAGATATCAGAAATTGAATGATAACGAACAGGAAATGGCTCATCGGGTCGATTTACTTGAATTTCAAATGAATGAGCTTGAGCAGGCAAATCTTTCCCCGAATGAAGATGACCTACTCGAGGATGAAAGAAAGTCGCTTGCTAACTTTGAGCGCATTCATACAGCACTACAGGATGCATACAATGCGTTATATGGGGAACAAAGAGGACTCGAATGGCTGAACCAAGCTCAACTGGCTTTACAGGATAACAGCACTTATGATTCATTTTTAGCCGATAAGGCTGAAGAAATGTCCAATCACTATTTTACACTTGAAGAGCTGACATATGACTTGAGAAATCAGATCGACAGTCTACAATTTAACCCAGAACGTTTAAATGAAATTGAGTCCAGGCTTGATGAAATAAACCGTTTAAAAAAGAAATACGGAACAACTGTAAATGAAATTATGGAATACATGGCAAAAATCGAAGAAGAGTTGGAACAAATCACGAACAAAGACTCTCATCTAACTGTATTGCTGGAACAAATTGAAGAGACTGAAAAAGATGCTTTATTGGAAGCAAAACAACTCCATGATATTAGAAAACAAGCAGCCGATTCATTAACAAAGGATATTTATAAAGAACTTAAAGGGCTTTACTTAGAAAAATCAGCATTTTCAATTGCTTTTGATGAAAACAGTACGAAAGCAAGACCAACACTTCATAAAAATGGGTTTGACCATATTCGTTTTCTTATCTCAACAAACACAGGAGAACCTTTAAAAGAACTTTCTAAAGTTGCGTCTGGTGGGGAGCTTTCGAGAATCATGCTTGCCTTGAAGAAGATATTCTCCAAACATCAAGGCATAACAAGTGTTATATTTGATGAAGTCGACACTGGTGTCAGCGGAAGAGTAGCACAATCGATTGCTGAGAAGATTTATCAGATTTCGAAGGATTCACAAGTATTAGTTATCACACATCTTCCACAGGTAGCTGCAATGGCAGATACGCATAAGTTCATTGAAAAAAACGAAAAAAATAAGCGAACTTCCACAAATGTTAAAGAACTTACCAAAAACGATCAAATTGAAGAATTAAGCAGAATGATTACAGGAACCAAATTGACAGAAACTGCAAAAGATCACGCAAAAGAAATGCTCGGACTTGCATCTACATTTAAATTAAATAAAAAAGGATAAAATTCTTAAAAAACCGGAAAATATAGTAACCGGTTTTTTATTTTTCCTTTTTTAACAATTTAAGCAAATTATTTTTTCAAATACCCATATAGAGACACACTTATACGCAATTTGCAATAAATGTAATAGGAAATGTTACACATATATCATAAGTTTCTCCAGTTTAATTTGTTCCTGTTCAGGTCAAATTAGGCTTACAGAACTAGAGATATGTGGTGGGTTGGGAGGAGGAGAGTGATTCGATTGAAAGAAAAACAACAGAAAAATGTTACGTTTTTGCGATATAGTGTACTTCTCGTTATTTTATCTGTATTTTCCATTTTCCAATTTGGAACTGGACAGGTAAGCTTTGCATCACCTGACGAGACAATGACCTTTCAAAATCAATCCGAGATCGGACTTCCAATTAACAATAAAAATAGAAGTGAAATCAACACCTTAACGAGTCATGAATCTCTAGCCACATCTGCTTTTCCAATGAAAAAAGTTAGCGGTTCAGATTTAAGTAATATTCACGTCATTCCAGGTGGACAATCCATTGGTGTTAAATTGAGCACCCGAGGCGTCCTCGTAGTTGGTCATCATTTAGTTAATGGGGATAAAGGAATGTCCTCTCCCGGTGAAGAAGCAAAAATAAATGTTGGTGATGTAATATTAAAAATCAATGGAGATTCTGTGAAGGAAATGGGCGATATCAAAGCTTATGTAGAAAAAGCGGGACAAGGTCATAATAAAATTGACCTAACGATTAAGCGCGGTAAAGAAACAATAAAAACATCTCTTTTACCAGTCCTTGATGAAAAAGAAAATGAATATAAGATTGGTTTATATATACGTGACTCTGCTGCGGGAATTGGAACGATGACATTTTATGAGCCAGAATCGAAAAAATATGGAGCATTAGGGCATATCATTTCAGATATGGACACAAAAAAGCCGATTGAAATTAATAATGGTACCATTGTTAATTCCTCTGTTACGTCGATCGAAAAAGGGAATAATGGGATACCAGGCGAAAAGCAGGCTAAGTTTTCAATTGAAGAAGATAAAATTGGTACAATCACTAAAAATACACCTTATGGTATATTTGGTACGCTAGAAGAAAAGATAAAAAATGAAAAGTATAACAAGCCTTTACCAGTGGCACTTTCACATGAGGTTAAAGAAGGTCCGGCAAAAATTCTGACCGTGGTGGAAGATGAAAAAATTGAAGAATTTGATATAGAAATCGTAAGCAGTATCCCACAAAAATTTCCTGCCACCAAAGGCATGGTTATTCAAATAACAGATCCTCGATTACTGAAAAGTACAGGGGGAATTGTACAGGGAATGAGTGGAAGTCCAATTATTCAGGATGGTAAAGTTATCGGTGCAGTAACACATGTATTTGTAAATGATCCCACTTCTGGTTATGGTGTTCATATAGAGTGGATGTTACAAGATGCAGGAATCGCAGCAAAAAAACCAGACAAGAATGCAGCATAATTAAAGCTTGTAGTGGTAATTCCATTACAAGCATTTTTCTATTGGTAATTTTTTTAATATTTGTTATAATATACTTATAAATATTTTTCGACAAACTCATCAATGTAAATATCGAACATTATCGAAAACCGTAGAAAAATAAAGCAAATCAAAGAAATACAAAATAAAACTAAAGTTTTTCAATAAAAAAGAGGATATTTACATTTTTTGTAGAATAAGTACAGAGGATACCAGTTAAAAGGGAGGAACAATATTTTGGATAAAATTTCAGTATGCTTAGTAGACGACAACCGAGAGTTGATTCAGTTAATGGGGGAATACTTCGAGGAACAAGATGATATTGAAGTCATAGGTACTGCTTATAATGGCAGAGATTGCATTACTATGCTTGAACAAAAGGATCCAGATGTATTAATTTTGGATATCATTATGCCCCATATAGATGGATTGGCTGTTTTAAATACATTAAGAACTATGGAGAGAAAAAAGAAGCCAAATGTAATCATGCTAACTGCCTTTGGCCAGGAAGAAGTTATGAAAAAGGCTGTGGACCTTGGTGCCTCTTATTTTATTTTAAAACCATTTGATATGGAAAATTTAGCGGATCAAGTACGTCAAGTTAAAGGGAATACTTCGCTTAGTCCTAATAGAAGTAAATCCACAAAAGTGGAGAGAAAAAAACAAGATTTAGAAGCTAATATCACGAATATAATTCACGAAATCGGAGTTCCTGCCCACATTAAAGGCTATATGTATTTAAGGGAAGCGATTACAATGGTTTACAACGATATTGAACTTCTTGGCTCCATTACGAAGGTCCTTTATCCAGATATTGCTAAAAAATTCAATACGACAGCTTCAAGAGTGGAAAGAGCCATCCGACATGCGATCGAGGTTGCATGGAGCAGGGGTAACATCGATTCTATTTCGGCCTTATTCGGTTATACAATTAATATTTCAAAAGCAAAACCAACAAATTCGGAATTTATCGCAATGGTTGCTGATCGTCTACGCCTGGAACACCGAGTAAGTTAAATAAAAAAGAAAAAATATTACTGCAAGTATATCAGTAATATTTTTTCTCATTTATGCAGTTATTCAAAAAAAGATGTATAAAGTGATTGAATTGCCTTATCAATTTCAGAGGCATTAATACCAAACATCATGGATACTTCAGATGACCCCTGATTAATCATTTCAATATTCACACCTGCTTTGGCAAAAGCGGATGTAGCCTTTTCCGCAACTCCGATAGTATTTACAAGACCTTCACCAACAACCATGATCACTGCAAGATCTCTATGAATACTTACGGTGTCAACACGTAACTCTTCTTTGATGCGATTGACTACACTATTTTCCTTTTCAGCAGTAAATCTTTTGTCTCTAAAGATTACGGACATGTCATCAATACCAGAAGGTGCATGTTCAAATGAGATGCCTTCATCCTCAAAAATATTTAAAAGCTTACGCCCAAAGCCAATTTCGCGGTTCATTAAGAATTTACTTACATATAAACTGCAAAAACCGGTATCACTTGCAATTCCAACGACACATTTCTCGCTAGCTTCTTTTTCAGCAACGACTAACGTGCCAGGTGCTTCCGGATTGTTCGTATTTTTAATACAGACAGGAATTTTTTCCCTGAAAGCAGGAATTAATGCTTCGTCATGGAAAACGGAAAATCCTGCATAGGATAATTCGCGCATCTCTTTATACGTTAGAATAGTGATTTCCTTAGGATTTCTTACAATATTTGGATTTACGCTATACACCGAATCAACATCTGTAAAATTCTCATACATTTCTGCTTTTACTCCAGCAGCAATAATAGAACCAGTAATATCCGAACCTCCTCTTGAGAATGTTACCAAATTACCTTCTTTGGAATAACCAAAAAATCCAGGAATTACCAGGATACCTTCTTTTTCATGAAGTGAATAAATTTTATCAAAACTCTCAGGCAGTATTTGAGCATTTCCCGGTTCGTTACTAACAATAATCCCAGCTTCCTGAGGATTTATGTAGAATGCAGGTAGACCTTGATCAGTAAGATAAGCACTCAGTATCTTAGCAGAACTATCTTCTCCTATTGCTTTGATAGCATCCATCCTACTTTCTAATGGCCCTTCTACACTTAAAGCTGATTTTATACTATGTTCGATTTCATCCAATACGGATAAATCTAATTTCAGTTCTTCTATAATTTCACTAAACCGATTCTTAACAGATGATAGATTTTCTTCATATGCCTCTCCATTGTGGTAGGCTGTACCTAGCGCAATCAACATATCCGTCATCTTAATATCATCGCTAAATCTTTTTCCTGGAGCGGACACCACGATAAACTTTCTGTCCTGATCGCTTCTGATGATATTTCCTACTTTCGTTAACTGTTCTGCATTTGCTACTGAGCTTCCCCCAAATTTCGCTACTTTCATTACTTAATCCCCCTGAAACACTTGATTTTTTATTAATATATCATATTTATAGGATAAATCGTTGAAATATATTAAAAAAGGCAGTTAATTACTTATCTTCAATTAATCGTTTATGTTCTATTTATCCTTCAGTTCTTTTTGTTTTTTTCTATCGCGGTAAACAATAAACCCACCGAGAAAAAGTATGCTTCCTATAAAGAGCAGCAGACCGAAAACAAATTGAATGCTTGCATAAAAGAAAATCGGATAAAAATCGTCAAAAATAGTATCTCGCATTAATTTAATTCCAAATGCCGCTAGAGCTCCAGGTATAAATAATAAAAGAAATGCAATAAATCTCACCATTTCAGCTCAGTTTCCTCTCTGATGATTTTATTTTTATATGAGTAAACATCGAATCAAGTATAACAAAAATTAAATAAAATAGGAATGTTAGACTATTTGCTAAACACTGCATATTAAAGTAAAATAAAGGCATGCAAAATACTGCAAGGTGGGCTGATATGAGATGAAGCGAGTACTTATTGTTGGAGCAGGCAAAGGGGGAAGTGCCTTATTATATCTTCTTTTGGAAACGGAACGTATGGAAATTGCGGCAGTTATTGATATTGATGAAAATGCTAAAGGACTAAAGTTAGCTAGCCTTTCAGGTATCCCTGTCGGATCAGATTGGAAAGCCTGGCTGAAAATGGATATTGATATCGTTATTGAAGCAACCGGCAATGAACACGTTTTAAAGGATATTGTATCAGAAAGGCCTAGTAAGACAGTTGTTATCCCTGGTTCCGTAGCTTACATCATTTCTGAATTGCTTTATGAGAAGGAATCGCTTCTTAACGAATTGAAGCACCAAGCAAATCGTCAAGAGTTATTATTAAATCATATACATGACGGAATGATAGTGATTGACGAGAGAGAACGTATTCAATTTATAAACAAAAGTGCCGAAAAAATACTTCATAAAACAAGAAAACAATTCCAAGGTAGAAATATCACAGAACTAGTTGAGACGTCTAGGCTTCCGCATGTACTACAGACTCAGAGGAAAGAAGTAAATCAAAAACTGGTATTGGAGAACCGAAAAAAGGTTGTTTCCACCAGAATACCAATCATTAATGAAATCGGTGAGTTGGTTGGTGCCTTTGCTGTATTTAAGGATATTACAGAAGTGATGAAGCTTGCAGAAGAGAATACAGATTTAAACGAAATTAAAACAATGCTTGAAGCAATAATTAGATCATCAGATGAGGCGATTAGCGTTGTAGATGAGAATGGGAATGGGCTAATGATTAATCCGGCATATACCCGAATAACAGGGTTAAACGAGAAAGATGTTATTGGATTTCCAGCAACCGTTGATATCTCTGAGGGAGAAAGCATGCACATGAAGGTTCTTCAAACAAGAAGAGCTGTCCGCGGAGTACGGATGAAAGTTGGGCCTGGTGAAAAAGAAGTTATTGTAAACGTTGCTCCGGTTATCGTTCATGGAGTCATAAAAGGTAGTGTAGGCGTACTACATGATGTAACAGAAATTCAGTCACTAACGAAGGAATTAAAACGGGCACGCCAAATTATTCGGAATTTGGAAGCAAGATATACATTTGATGATATTATTGGTAGTTCTTCCGAGATGAAACTAGCTCTTGAACAAGCGAGAGTTGGAGCAAAAACACCTGCAACCGTACTTTTAAGGGGAGAATCTGGAACTGGCAAAGAGCTTTTTGCTCACGCCATCCATAATGAGAGTAATCGAAAGCATAATAAATTTATCCGCGTAAATTGTGCCGCCATCGTGGAGTCATTACTGGAGAGTGAATTATTCGGTTATGAAGACGGGGCCTTTACAGGAGCCAAGCGTGGAGGAAAAAAAGGTCTATTTGAAGAAGCAAATCATGGTAGTATTTTTTTGGATGAGGTAGGAGAGCTCTCCCTGAATATGCAAGCTAAACTACTTCGGGTATTGCAGGAACATGAAATCGTCAGGGTGGGAGCTTCAAAACCTATATCTATTGACGTACGTATAATCACTGCAACCAATGTAAATCTTGAAAAAGCCATCATGAATCATACATTCAGAGAGGATCTATATTACCGACTTAATAAGTTACCAATATTCATTCCTTCTGTAAAAGAAAGACGAAGTGACTTACCCGAGTTAATTCAACATATCATCCAAAAAATAAATATGGATTACGGTAGAAGTGTACGATCAATTTCTAATGAAGCATTAGATAATTTAATGAATTATGACTGGCCCGGTAATGTACGAGAACTTGAAAACGTGATTAGTCGTGCTATGATCTTCATGGGTATAAATGAGGAAGTTATTACAAAAGAATACATACCGGGGCTGCGAAGTCATGCAATAGGAACGTCCCATTCCTTTTCTAAACGGAAAGAAGAAAATTCGTTGCAGCATGCGATGGAGGAATTTGAAAGAGACTATATTTATAACATATACAAACAAAATAATTTTAATAAAACAAAGACTGCTAAGACGTTAAATATTTCCATTCGTAATTTGTATTACAAAATGGAAAAATATCATATTGATTAATATTGCATGCAATAAATTGCACCAATGAAATATTTTGCATCATTTAGTTGCTGATATAAGACGTTTTCACCTTATTAGTAATTGGCACGATATTTGCAATAATATTAATGGAGCATATTTAGACACTCAACTTTAGATTAATTAGGATGCTAGCAATTTAAAATAGGAGGAATCCATATGGAAATCTTTACACACTTAGAGAAGTATGATTACGAGCAATTGGTATTTTGTCAAGATAAGAATTCAGGCTTGAAAGCAATTATTGCAATACACGATACAACACTTGGGCCTGCATTAGGCGGAACGAGAATGTGGACATATGAATCTGAGGAAGATGCTATTGTAGATGCACTCCGTTTAGCGAAGGGGATGACCTATAAGAATGCTGCTGCTGGACTAAATTTGGGTGGAGGAAAAACCGTAATCATTGGTAATCCGAGAACAGACAAAAACCCGGAAATGTTTCGTGCTTTTGGACGCTATATACAAGGCTTAAATGGTAGGTATATTACTGCAGAAGATGTTGGGACAACAGAACAGGATATGGATCTCATTCATTTGGAGACAGACTTTGTTACAGGGACTACTTCTTATGCAGGTGCATCCGGAAATCCATCACCAGTCACAGCTTATGGGGTTTATAAAGGAATAAAAGCTTCAACGAAGGAAGCCTTTGGTAACGAATCTCTGGCTGGTAAGAGAGTGGCTGTACAAGGTGTTGGTAACGTTGCCTATGCGCTTTGCGAATATCTTCACCAAGAAGGGGCCGAATTAATTGTTACAGATATTAATAAAAATGCCGTAAAGCGAGCGGTTGATGCTTTTGGTGCAAAAGCTGTAGATCCGAATGATATATATGCTGTTGACTGTGATATCTATGCCCCATGTGCATTGGGCGCAACCATAAATGATCATACAATACCTATACTGAAAGCTAAAGTGATAGCTGGATCTGCTAATAACCAACTCCAAACAACAAATCATGGAGATATTATTCATGAAAAGGGAATTGTTTATGCACCAGATTATGTAATTAATGCAGGTGGAGTCATTAATGTTGCAGATGAGCTGGTAGGTTATCATTCTGAACGTGCAATGAAAAAGGTGGAAATGATTTATGATAGTTTAGAGCGCGTATTCGAAATCTCTAGACGTGATAATATTCCAACATATGTTGCAGCAGATCGTATGGCAGAGGAGAGAATTCAATCTGTAAGAAATTCTAGAAGTCAGTTTTTACTTAATGAACAACACATCTTGAGTAAAAGATAATTTTCATTGAAATAAATAAACAAACGGAGGTTAAGACGTTGCAGTCAGAGTATAGAGTATTGGTTATTAACCCGGGGTCCGATTCTACTCAAGTTGGCGTCTTTGATGATGAAAGATGTATTTTTGAGAAAGAAATTATACATCAACCAGAACATTTACGGAATTACAATTGGATAATGAAACAGTCTGAGTACAGAAAACAAGCTATTTTAGATGTGATGGATTATGAAGGAATCAATCTTTCGAAGCTGACAGCGGTTTGTGGAAAGGGTGGTCTGCTTTGCCCCATAAAAGGTGGAACATATAAAGTAAATGCTGCAATGTTATATGACCTAAGAACTGCAACTTATGGAGAACATATATCCAACCTTGGCGGAGTTATTGCTTACGAGATTGCTTCCGGACTGAATATAGACGCCTATATCGTTGATCCCGTAGTAGTAGATGAACTAGTAGAGGTAGCAAGATTCTCCGGTATTCCGGAAATATCGAGGAGAAGTATCTTTCATGCGCTAAATCATAAAGCTGCAGGAAGAAAAGCAGCAGCTCATCTCCAGACCGTCTATGAAGATCTCAATCTTATCATTGTTCATATGGGTAAAGGCATCACAATCGGTGCTCATCAAAAAGGGAAAGTTATCGATGTCAATAATGGACTTGATGGAGATGGCCCATTCACTACAGAACGCTCTGGGAGCCTTCCGATAGGAGATTTGATACGTCTATGTTTCTCTAAAAAGTATACAAAAGAGGAAATGTTGAAAAAAATTGTAGGTAATGGCGGAGTAATGGCATACCTCGGTACATCAAGTCTGTATGAAGTCGAGAGTATGATGAAATCCGGAGATACAAATGCAAAAAACGTTTATGACGCAATGGCATATCAAATTTCAAAAGAGATCGGATCCATGGGGGCCGTCCTATCTGGAGACGTTGATGCTATCGTATTTACTGGATTCTTGAGTTACGAATCTAAATTAATTGAAATCATTACAAAACGGGTAAATTGGATAGCAGATATATTCATATATCCGGGAGAAAATGAATTAATTGCCTTAAACGAAGGGGCTTTACGAGTACTACGAAACGAAGAGAATTACTTATATTATTCTGCTAATGAGGAGTGGAACGATGACCAAAGAGTATGATTTAGCAATACTGGGTGGAGGGACCGGTGGATATGTCGCAGCAATCAGAGCCTCGCAGCTTGGATTGCAAGTGGCAATCGTAGAAAAGGGAGAATTAGGTGGAACTTGCCTTCACAAGGGTTGCATCCCATCTAAAGCATTACTTCGCAGTGCTGAAGTATTCAGGCAGACTTTAAATGCAGCAGAATTTGGAGTTGAAACAAATAATACAACATTAAATTTCACTAAAGTTCAGGAAAGAAAAGCGATGATAGTTGATGGATTACATCAGGGTGTAAAAAGCTTAATGAAAAAAGGGAAAATTGATGTCTTCGAAGGCTTCGGTCGAATATTAGGCCCTAGTATTTTTTCTCCAATGCCAGGTACGATATCTATTGAATACGAGAATGGTGAAGAAAATACAATGATCGTACCTAAAAATGTCTTAATAGCAACTGGATCCAGACCGAAATCGCTGCCAGGTCTAGAAATCGATGGTCATTTTGTTATGAGTTCAGATGATGCACTAAATATGGAAGAGTTGCCGGAATCCATCCTTATAATCGGGGGTGGGGTAATTGGAATTGAATGGGCCTCTATGCTTGCTGATTTTGGTGTAAAAGTCACGGTAATTGAATATCTTAATCAAATTTTACCAACAGAAGACGAAGAAATAGCCAAAGAGATGGAACGTCTTCTAAAGAAGAAAAATATAAACTTTATAAAAAATGCAAAAGTGTTACCCGATACACTTACAACAGATGATGGTGTATCCATTACTGCAGAACTGAATGCAGAAAAACAAACATTCAAAGCTGAAAAAATACTTGTATCGGTAGGAAGAGAAGCAAACACAGCGAATATTGGTATTGAAAATACCGATATTCTTCTTAATAACGGATATATTGAGACAAATAAATACTTTCAATCAAAAGAAACACATATTTACGCAATTGGTGATGTTATTGGAGGTATGCAACTTGCACACGTTGCTTCTCATGAAGGCATCATATCTGTAGAACATATGGCAGACCAGAACCCGCAGTCTATCAACTATGATAATATACCCTCTTGTATATATTCGAGCCCAGAAGCTGCAAGGGTGGGACTAACTGAAAAAGGTGCTATTGAAAAAGGTTATAGCATAAAGACCGGAAAATTCCCTTTTAAAGCTGTTGGTAAAGCACTTGTATACGGTGAATCAGAAGGTTTTGTAAAAATAATAGCTGACAAAAATACAAATGATTTGTTAGGGGTGCATATGATTGGCCCCCATGTTACAGATATGATTTCAGAAGCTGGACTTGCGAAAGTACTTGATGCGACCCCGTGGGAAATCACACAATCCATACACCCACATCCTACTTTATCAGAAGTTATAGGAGAAGCGGCATTGGCTGTTGATGGAAAACAAATTCATGGATAAATAAGGAGGTATATTTTCATGTTGGCAAATCGACATAGAGATTTGGGCTTAACAGATGATCAGGTACTGGAAATGTTTAGAACAATGCTTTTGGCTAGAAAACTTGATGAGAGAATGTGGCTACTAAATCGTTCCGGGAAAATTCCCTTCGTCATTTCTTGTCAAGGGCAGGAAGCAGCACAAGTTGGTGCATCGTTCGCACTAAATAGAGATATCGATTACGTAGCCCCATACTACAGAGATATGGGGATTGTTCTCGCTTTTGGTATGACAGCAAACGAATTAATGCTGTCAGCTTTCGCGAAAGAAGACGATCCAAATTCTGGCGGAAGACAAATGCCTGGTCATTTTGGGCAAAAGAAAAACAGGATTTTAAGTGGTTCATCACCGGTAACGACCCAAGTACCCCATGCAGTAGGAGTTGCACTTGCTGCTAAAATGGAGAAAAAAGATTTTGTTTCTTTCGTTACATTAGGGGAGGGTTCCTCTAATCAGGGAGATTTCCATGAAGGGCTGAATTTTGCAGGTGTTCATAAATTACCAGTAATTACGATGGTCGAAAATAATAAATATGCAATTTCTGTTCCATATGAAAGACAAGTTGCCAGTAAAAATGTGGCGGACAGGGCGCAAGGTTATGGTATGCCAGGGGTTACCGTGAATGGTAATGATCCGTTAGCAGTATATCAAGCTGTAAAAGAAGCGAGAAAGCGCGCTGCAGCGGGGGATGGCCCAAGTTTGATAGAGGCTGTTTCCTATCGCCTTACAGCGCATTCGAGTGATGATGACGATTCTACGTATCGCGAAAAAAATGAAGTGGATGAAGCTCGTAAAGAAGATTCGATTATAACTTTTGCAAATTACTTAAAAGAAGCCAAGGTTTTAACAGAGGAAGCAGAAAAGAAACTAATCGATGAAATAATGATTATTATAAATGAAGCGACTGATCTGGCCGAAAATGCTTCTTATGCAGAGGCGGAACATGCGCTTAAATATGTTTACGAAGAAAAATAGGGAGGGGATTTTTATGCCCGTAATGTCTTATATCCAAGCAATCACAACGGCTTTAAGGGAAGAAATGCAACGCGACAAAAAAGTATTTATCTTAGGAGAAGATGTCGGTAAAAAAGGTGGTGTATTCCGAGCCACTGACGGATTATATGATGAATTTGGAGAAGATCGCGTCCTGGATACTCCACTAGCTGAATCTGCTATAGCAGGTGTTGGGATTGGTGCTGCAATGTACGGTCTCCGTCCGGTCGCAGAAATGCAGTTTGCTGATTTCATCATGCCAGCAGTAAACCAAATTATTTCAGAAGCCGCTAAGATGAGATATCGTTCGAATAATGACTGGAGCGCACCAATTACGATACGCGCACCCTATGGCGGGGGTGTACACGGAGCCCTTTACCATTCACAATCTGTTGAAGCTGTATTTGCAAATCAACCTGGATTAAAAATTGTGATGCCATCAACGCCTTACGATGCAAAAGGACTACTTAAAGCTGCCATTCGTGATAATGATCCAGTTCTATTCTTTGAACATAAACGCGCATATCGATTACTAAAAGGGGAAGTTCCTGCGGATGATTATGTTCTTCCGATTGGAAAAGCAGATGTAAAAAGAGATGGAAAAGATATAACCGTCATCACGTATGGATTATGTGTTCATTTTGCATTACAGGCAGCAGAAAAATTGGCTGAAGATGGCATTGATGCTCATATCCTCGATTTGCGTACGGTTTATCCACTTGATCAGGAATCGATCATAGAAGCTGCGAAGAAGACTGGAAAAGTATTACTAATTACAGAAGACAATAAAGAAGGCAGTATCATAGGTGAAGTAGCCGCAATCATAGCCGAGAATTGTTTATTTGATTTGGATTCACCTATTCAGAGACTTGCTGGTCCGGATATTCCATCGATGCCCTATGCACCCCCAATGGAAAAGTATTTTATGATGAATCCAGACAAAGTGGAAAAAGCAATGCGGGATTTAGCAGAATATTAATGGTTAATCAAGGAGGGATTTACGTATGTCCAGAGAAAAGATAACAATGCCTCAATTAGGGGAGAGTGTGACAGAAGGAACAATAAGTGCCTGGCTCATTAAAGTTGGTGATCATGTAAATAAATATGACCCGATTGCCGAAGTAATGACAGACAAGGTAAACGCAGAAGTTCCGTCTTCCTTTGCTGGTGTCATTAAGGAACTTTCTGCTGATGAAGGAGATACAGTAGCCGTTGGTGATTTAATTTGTTACATCGAAGCAGAGGGAGCAGAAACCAAAGATACCACCGCTCAGGAAAAAGAAGAGGTTATAACAGAAAATAAAGAAAAAAATACGCCAGAAGAAGAATCGATGAAGAAGAGATATTCACCTGCTGTGTTGCGGATGGCTCAGGAAAATGCTATTGATTTGAATGATGTAACAGGTTCCGGTCGGGGAGGTAGAATTACAAGGAAGGACCTTGAAAAGATTATTTCTTCCGGCGAAATGTTGAATGATTCTCAAGTCCGACCGGTTACCAATACAGACATCGATCAATCGGCTTCCAGAAAAACAAACCATACAGCTGGAAAGGATCTTCAAACAGGTGACATTGAGATTCCCGTTAAAGGGATTAGAAAAGTAATTGCAGAAAATATGGTAAAGTCTAAACAGGAGATTCCACATGCGTGGATGACGGTGGAAGTCGATGTTACAAACCTTGTTAAATACCGTAGCACAGTGAAAGATAGTTTTAAAACCAACGAAGGTTATGGGTTAACTTATTTTGCTTTCTTTGTAAAAGCAGTTGCACAGGCCTTAAAAGAATATCCTCAGCTAAACAGCATGTGGGCAGGTAACAAGATTGTTCAAAAAAGAGCAATAAATCTGTCCATTGCCGTCGCTAAAGAAAATGAACTTTTCGTTCCAGTTATTAAAAATGCTGACGAAAAGACAATTAAAGCAATCGCACGCGATATCCATGAACTGGCCACCAAAGCAAGAAATGGAAAGTTAACATCAGAGGATATGCAGGGAGGAACTTTTACTGTAAATAATACAGGATCATTTGGTTCCATCTCCTCAATGGGAGTAATTAATCATCCCCAGGCAGCAATTTTGCAAGTAGAATCCATTGTTAAGCGTCCAGTAATTATTGACGAGATGTTTGCAGCCCGTGATATGGTTAATTTATCCTTGTCATTGGACCATCGAATTCTTGACGGGCTTGTTTGCGGAAGATTTCTCTCCCGTTTGAAGGAAATTCTAGAAAATATGAATGATAATACGATAAATTTATACTAAAAAATTTTAATCACGTCTAATTCCTAGTTTTCAAACATTTTAAATTGAAAATTCTTTCCGGACTTGGTAAGCTAATGTAAGATAGATAAATACATTAAGTAAAGGGATGGTTATAATATGGATTTCAATTTGTTTATGCAGGATGTAGTAGATGCTGCACGCAAAGATATTAAAGAAGCAGGTTACGAAGAGCTTAGAAGTCCTGAAGATGTAGATTCTGCACTAACCCGTGAAGGTACTACACTTGTTATGGTCAACTCAACATGTGGTTGTGCAGGTGGCGTTGCGCGTCCAGCTGCAGCAAATTCCATTCATTACGATAAACGACCAGATCATCTGGTAACGGTCTTTGCTGGCCAGGACCGTGAAGCGACAGAAAAAGCCCGTGAATATTTTGAAGGATTTCCACCTTCTTCTCCGTCGTTTGCACTTATGAGAGACGGGAAAATAGTTACAATGCTGGAACGTCACGATATTGAAGGACATAGCCCAATGGAAGTAACAAGCAGATTGCAACATGTTTTTGAAGAAAATTGCAAAGAACTGTAAGACTGCAGCATTAATTAGTTTCATATAATCCATAACCTGAGGCTGCCATTATAAAATTGTCAGCCTCATTTTATACATATTACTACATTTTACATAGAGAAATAAAAGTGAGGATTGGCAATCGAACGATAAAAACAGCAAAAAAAGAAATAAAGACTGGCACTTGTATAAGGCCAGTCTTTATTCAAAGACCTCTTGTTTATTTATGATAAATTAAATTAAGAAAGCTAAGCCAGCAGTAAGCGTGGATAACAACATCGCAATGATCATGATATATACAATAATTTTATTTCTCCGTTCGCGTTTTGAACGTTTTCTCGGAGCGGATTTGTGGTTAACATTCGTAGCCAAAATAGATCCTCCTTTATTAACATAACTTATCATTCATTCTATCGCGAAAATTAACTCTGGACAAGTATTAAAAAAAGATTGAAAATAGCATTAATAATAAAAATTTCAAATCTGCAATGGGGGGTATTATGTATGGACAAGAAAAAGAACAAATGGGAAGAATCAGTTGCGAAAACATTAAAGCGCTTTCCCGAAAGGAAGGAAACATTTACAACTTCCTCCGATATAGAAGTGCAACGATTATATGATGCAGAAAATGATCAAAGAGAACGAAACTATCCTGGCCAATATCCATATACACGCGGTATCCAGCCAACAATGTATCGCAGCCGATTTTGGACAATGCGGCAATATGCAGGGTTTGGCTCTGCTAAAGAAACAAATACACGCTTCCGTTACCTCTTGGATCAAGGACAGACTGGTTTATCCGTGGCTTTTGATTTACCAACGCAAATTGGATACGACTCCGATGACATTATGTCAGAAGGAGAAGTTGGCAAAGTTGGAGTAGCTATCGATACATTACAAGATATGGAGACACTGTTAAATCAAATCCCACTGGATAAAGTTAGTACATCGATGACAATTAATGCACCTGCAGCTGTCTTGCTCTGCATGTATATTGCGGTCGGAGAGAAGCAGGGCGTTCCACTGGAAAAGCTGACTGGAACGATACAGAATGATATTTTGAAAGAATATATTGCAAGAGGAACATACATCTTTCCTCCTAAGCCATCCATGCGATTAATAACCAACATCTTTGAATTTTGCCAGGAAAAGGTACCCAAATTCAATACGATAAGCATATCCGGTTATCATATTCGGGAAGCAGGCTCAAACGCTGTCCAAGAAGCAGCTTTCACGATCGCTAACGGTATAGCTTATGTCGATGCTGCAATAGAATCCGGTCTTGAAGTCGATTCCTTTGCACCAAGACTTGCTTTCTTCTTTAATGCACATAATAATTTCTTTGAGGAAGTAGCAAAATTTCGAGCTGCCAGAAGAATCTGGGCGAAAATTATGAAGGAACATTATAAAGCAAAAGATCCAAAAAGCTGGAAATTACGATTCCATACCCAAACCGGGGGATCTACCCTAACCGCACAGCAACCGGATAATAATATTGTCCGTGTTACATTACAGGCATTGGCTGCAGTTATGGGTGGAACGCAAAGCCTTCATACTAATTCACGTGATGAGGCGCTTTCTTTACCGACGGAAGAATCTGCTAGAATTGCCTTAAGAACGCAACAGATAATTGCACACGAAAGTGGAGTTGCCGATTCAATTGATCCGTTAGGGGGGTCCTATTATGTGGAAGCACTAACAGACGAAATGGAACAAAAAATAAATGAATACCTTGATCAAATTAAAGAAATTGGTGGTGCCGTTCAAGCTGTTGAAGAAGGTTTTATGCAGCGAGAAATTCATCAAAATTCATATGAAATACAGAAAAATATTGAGAAAGAAGAGGAAGTCATTGTTGGGTTGAATAAATTCAAGATGGATGAGGAAATAAATCCAGATTTATTGAAAGTTGACGAAGAACTGGAAAAATCTCAGATTGAAACATTACAGACCATTCGTAAAAAGCGGGATCAAGAGGCAGTTGATAAAGCATTAACGGAATTGAAGGAAAACGCAAAAAATACAGATTCCAATTTAATTCCTACTATTTTGGATGCTGTTAGAGCTTATGCATCCGTTGGAGAGATTTGTAATGTGCTGCGCGATGAATTTGGAGAATACACAGGTCTATAAAAGGGGGAAAGAGATATGAAAAAAATACGTGTACTTGTAGCAAAACCAGGTTTAGACGGGCATGATCGAGGTGCTTTGGTAATTGCCCAGGCACTAAGGGACCATGGAATGGAAGTCATTTATACTGGGTTACGTCAATCTCCTGCCCAAATTGCCCAGGCGGCGGTACAGGAGGACGTCGATGTTATTGGCCTCTCCTCATTATCCGGCGCCCATCGAACATTGTTTCCAAAAGTATTGGAGGAGCTTGATAACCGTAGTGCAAGTGAGATCCCGGTAATTGGCGGTGGGGTTATCCCCAGTGAAGATATTCCCTACCTGCTGGATAAAGGAATTAAGAAAGTCTTTACAAGTGGTTCGTCCACCGAAGTATTGGCCGCCTATATACAGGAAATGATAGATCCACAAACAAAGTTAGTAGAATCACCTAAAAAAATTGCTCACATTGGAATTGCTGTCGAAAATATTGATGTAGCACTTTCATTTTATACCGATTTACTCGGATTGGAACTCGAGGCAGTTGAAAAAGTAGAATCAGAAGGTGTCAAAGTTGCATTTATTAAAATTGGTGAATCCAGACTGGAGCTTTTGGAGCCCCTCAATGAATCTTCTGCACTAAAGAAATTCCTTGATAAGAAAGGAGAAGGTATCCATCACATCGCATTAGAAGTGGATAACATCAATTCCAGACTTCAGCAATTGAAACAGCAGGGGGTTACGTTGATTAATGAGGAAGCAAAAGACGGGGCACATAATAGCCAGATAGCATTTATTCATCCGAAGGCAGCAAACGGTGTACTTTTCGAATTATGCCAGCATAAAGGAAGTGACAATTGATGGACATGTTCGATAAAATTAACGAGCTATACGATAAACGGCGTCAGGTCCAGCTTGGCGGTGGTGACGAGCGAATTGAAAAACAGCATGACAAAGGGAAGATGACAGCGAGGGAACGTATTGACTACTTGCTGGATGAAGGATCATTTGTTGAATTAAACCCTTTTATAGAAACAAGGGTAACTGATTTCGGCTTGGATAATGGCGCGAAAGGTGAAGGGGTTGTTACTGGTTACGGAAAAATTAATGGACAATCTGTATATTTATTTGCCCAGGACTTCACCGTTTATGGTGGTGCATTAGGAGAAATGCATGGTAAAAAAATTGCGGCCGTTATGGATTTGGCAGCCAAAAACGGTTTTCCTTTTATTGGCTTAAATGACTCAGGTGGAGCAAAGATTCAAGAAGGTGTATCTTCCTTAGATGGATATGGACATGTCTTTTATCGAAATTCCATCTATTCCGGAGTCATCCCTCAAATTTCAGTCATTATGGGGCCCAGTGCTGGAGGAGCAGTATACTCCCCTGCCATTACTGACTTTGTAATTATGGTGGAAAAAACGTCCCAAATGTTTATAACGGGGCCAAAGGTAATTGAAACAGTGACAGGGGAAAAAATCTCAGCTGAAGACCTTGGTGGAGCACATATACATAATTCTAAAAGTGGCAATGCACACTTTCAGAAAAGCTCTGAAGAAGATGCATTGGATACGGTACGTCAATTGATTGATTTTCTTCCTGCAAATCATAAAGAAAAATCAAAAAAAGTCCCCTATGAATCAGCTGATGAATTACGTCCGGATTTAACAGAATTGGTGCCATTTAATGCCTTAAGACCATATGATGTGAAAAAAGTAATTGAACAGGTTGTTGACCAAGATAGTTTTCTTGAAATTCAGAGTAAATTCGCCAAAAACATTGTTGTAGGCTTTGCTAGAATTAAGGGGGAGACAATCGGTTTAGTATGTAACCAACCCAAATTTTTAGCAGGTGGTTTGGATATCGATTCTAGTGACAAAGCAGCACGGTTTATCCGATTCTGTGACTCATTTAATATTCCAATTATTACGTTTGAGGATGTAACTGGTTTCTTTCCAGGGGTAAAGCAGGAACATGCCGGTATAATTCGCCACGGTGCTAAGATACTTTATGCTTATTCAGAAGCCACGGTACCGAAAATAACCGTTATAACAAGAAAAGCCTATGGTGGTGCCTATGTTGCACTTAACAGCAAATCAATTGGCGCGGACATTGTGTATGCATGGCCAAATGCTGAAATTGCTGTAATGGGACCAGAGGGTGCTGCAAACATTATTTATGCTAAAGAAATAGCCGAAAGTGAAAACCCTGCACAATTAAGACAGGAAAAAATTGATACGTACCGCGAAAAATTTGCTAATCCATACGTAGCTGCTGGTCTTGGAATGGTTGACGATGTTATTGACCCTCGAGAAACAAGGCTTAAATTAATCCAGTCACTCGAAATGCTACGTAATAAACAGGAAGATCGACCAATTAAAAAGCACGGAAACATCCCACTGTAAAAAATACGCAACTTATAGTAGCCTATATACTGGGAGGTTTTTAAATGACAAAAATAAATCAAGATAGATTAATTGAAGAATTTGTGGAACTCGTAAAAATCGACTCTGAAACAACGTTTGAAACTGAAATAGCTGAGGTACTTAAAAAGAAATTCTCAGACTTGGGTCTTGACGTATACGAAGATAGTAGTAAGGAAGAGACAGGACATGGTGCAGGCAACTTAATATGTACCCTTCCAGGTAATGTAGATGGGGCAGATCCAATTTACTTTACATCCCATATGGATACCGTTGTACCTGGTAAAGGGATAAAACCTTCTATTAAAGATGGGATTATCACTTCAGATGGAACCACTATACTAGGAGCGGATGATAAAGCTGGTCTGGCTTCCATGCTTGAGGCAATTCGTATTATTAAAGAAAACCAAATTCAGCATGGAGATATTCAATTTGTAATTACAGTTGGTGAAGAATCAGGTTTAGTTGGAGCAAAAGCACTTGATGCCAAACTTATTCAAGCAAAATATGGTTATGCTCTGGACAGTAATGGTGATGTCGGTGATATTATTGTTGCTGCACCTACTCAAGCGAAAGTATTTGCTGTAATTAAAGGTAAAACGGCACATGCTGGATTAGAACCCGAAAAAGGGATTTCTGCTATTACACTAGCTGCAAAAGCAATTTCTAAGATGCCGCTTGGAAGGATTGATGAAGATACAACAGCCAACATTGGTCGTTTTGAAGGTGGGAAACAAACGAATATTGTTGTAGACCACGTGGAAATACTTGCTGAAGCAAGATCACTTGTACCAGAAAAAATGGAAAAACAAGTAGCTAAGATGAAAGAAGCATATGAAAAAACTGCAGAGGAGTACGGTGGTTCAGCTGAAGTTACGATTAAAATAATGTATCCTGGCTACAATCAAAAAGCGGGAGACCAAGTAGTTGAAGTAGCAAGAAAAGCTGCCAAATCAATTGGAAGAGAAAGTAAACTTCTAAAAAGCGGTGGGGGTAGTGATGCCAATGTTATTGCTGGCCTTGGTATTCCTACCGTCAATCTAGCTGTTGGCTATGAAGGAATTCATACAACAGATGAGCAAATAGCTGTTGACGATCTTGTTAAGGTAACCGAATTAGTTACTGCAATTATCCAAGAAGCGTCCGCACAATAATTTTGCCCCTTAAGTTTTTATAGCTTAAGGGGTTTTTTATTATGTTATAATTAACTTAACTTTTGTTGATTGAAAAAGGAAATAATGTTTGATGCGAAAGTTTGAATAAATAAGTATTATTATCAGAAAAAAGGATGTTTTTTAATGGAAATTTCAGAACGGAAGAAAGGTCGAGTCATTTTTCATATAGATATGAACTGCTTTTATGCATCTGTTGAAATGGCCTATAATCCAAAACTGAAAGGTAAGCCATTAGCAATTGCAGGCAATCCTGAGGAACGTAAAGGCATTATTGTGACAAGCAGCTATGAAGCAAGGGCAAAAGGGGTAAAAACCACGATGCCTATCTGGCAGGCTAGAAAGCTTTGTCCTGAACTAATCGTTATGAGACCTAACTTTGACCGTTATCGTCAGGCTTCCAAAGAGATTTTTAAGATGCTTTCCGACATTACGCCTTACGTCCAGCCCGTTTCCATAGATGAAGGTTATATGGATGTTACAGAGACAGAATATCTCGGCACCCCATTGGAAATTGCTCAAAACCTTCAGCAACAAATATTAGCTGAATTGGATATTCCTTGCAGTATAGGTATTGCGCCAAATAAATTCCTTGCTAAAATGGCATCGGATATGAAAAAGCCATTAGGTATAACAATTTTGAGAAAAAGAGAAATATCAAAAATTCTGTGGCCATTGGAAGTTGGGGAAATGTATGGGGTGGGGAAGAAGACAGCAGAAAAATTAAACTCGATACAGATACAAACAATTGGTGATCTGGCTAATAAAGATGTTTATGAGCTGAAACAGTTACTCGGGATAAATGGGGAAAGACTGAAAAGCAGGGCTAACGGCACCGACAAAAGACCAGTGGATCCGGATGCTGTATATGAATTTAAAAGCATCGGTAGCTCACAAACACTTCCTTCAGATACAACCGACTGGGATGAACTTAGTAAATTGATGAATCAGCTGGCAGACAACGTCGAAAGAAGAATGAAACGAAAAGAAGCAGCAGGCCGGAGTGTGCAAATCATGATTCGTTATCACGATCGAAAAACAGTTACAAGAAGCAAAAAGCTACAAAGTTATATCCATAGTAAGTCAGACATTCTTCTGATTGC
This sequence comes from Oceanobacillus longus, assembly GCF_042650085.1. Lineage (NCBI taxonomy): Bacteria > Bacillati > Bacillota > Bacilli > Caryophanales > Bacillaceae > Oceanobacillus > Oceanobacillus longus. The sequence continues at coordinate 667,199 of NZ_JBHSAO010000001.1, forward strand.
AATGGAATTACTTGAGAAACATTGGAATAATAATCCAATTCGTTTGCTGGGAATTACTGTTCAGGATGTCGAAGAAAAACGCAATCTTGGTCAACAGCTCGACATTTTCACTTTTGAAAAAGAGGCAAAAAAAGAAAATCTGTACTCAGCTATTGATATACTTTCAGAGAAATACGGGAAAAATACCTTTAAACAACTAAAAGATACAGACAATAAGGATTCTGACCAGCCAAGAACAAGCTTTCAAAAAGACTTCCTAGATGATTATAAGCGCTAAAAACCCGCACCTATTGAGAGGTACGGGTTTTTATATGCAAGGAATTATTTATTATTTCATTAAGTTTTTAACAACCTTTGACGCCATTTTATTGCCTGGATAGCGAAAAGGCATATCAAATTTAGTAGTCTGTTTTAAAATGCTTTTCTTGTGAGTAAAAGTATCAAAACTATACTTTCCATGATAGGCTCCCATACCACTATTCCCAACTCCTCCAAATGGAAGATGTGGATTGGCGAGATGATATAAGGTATCATTTATGGAACCACCACCAAATGATACATACTCCATCACCTGCTGTTGCATTTTTTCATTCTCACCAAAATAATAAAGAGCGAGTGGCTTTTCCATCCTTTTAATTTTAAAGAGAGCGTCTTCGATATTAGTAAATGTCAGAACAGGTAAAATTGGACCAAAGATCTCATCTTTCATAATGGAATCTTCCCATGTTATTTTATCCAAAATGGTTGGCTCGATCATCAGTGATTCACGATTGGTATTTCCACCATGTAACACGGAACCTTCTGAAAGGAATTTTTCAAGACGGTCAAACTGTTTTTCATTGATGATTCTAGTAAAGTCTTCATTCTTTAAAGGTTCTCTACCATATAGTGTTTTAATATATTTTTTCATCGCTTTTAAGAGTTTAAATTTTGCTTTTTCATGTACGTATACATAATCTGGCGCAACACAGGTTTGTCCTGCATTTGTAAATTTACCCCATACGATTCTCTTGGCAGCGAAATTAATATTTGCATCTTCATCAACAATTACCGGGCTTTTCCCGCCTAATTCAAGTGTAACAGGTGTTAAATATTCACTAGCAGCCCGCAAAACGATTTTCCCTATTTGGGAACTCCCTGTAAAAAAGATATAGTCAAAACGCTGTTTAAGCAATGCTTCACTAGCTTCCTCAGCTCCCTCGACCACCGTAATATACGAGCTATCAAATGTCTGATTAATCATACTCGAAAGCAGGGCTGAGGTTGCTTTGGCATGTTCAGACGGTTTAATAACGACACAATTCCCTGCAGCTATCGCACCAATGACAGGTGCGATGGCCAATTGTAACGGATAATTCCAAGGAGCAATTACTAAAACAACTCCAAACGGTTCCTTCATAATATAACTTTTTGAGCCCTTATGGGTAATAGGAGATTGAACTTTATCCGGTTCCATCCATACTCTTAAGTTTTTTAACGCCAGATCAATTTCTAAATAAAGCATACCAAGCTCAGTAGTAAGCGTTTCATGGTTCGATTTGTTTAAATCTCTTTTTAACGCTCGGTAAATCTTACCTTCATTATCTTTCAGCATATCTCTCAATTTTTGTAACTGATTTTTACGAAATTGATAATCAACAGTATTCCCATTCAAAAAGAATGACCGCTGATTATCAACAACTGCTTCGGTGTACTCCATAGTAACGTCTCCTCTAGTTATGGTTATCTATTTTAAATTCAAAAAAGTCTTTTGCAAGATATGTAGCTTGGAATACTTCGCGTGCTTCCGACAAGATACTTAGATCATCTTCCTGTTGATAACGGGAGGATATATGCGTTAAAATCAACTGTTTCACACCACCCTCCGCTGCTAGTGTAGCAGCCTGTGTATTCGTTGAATGATAATAATCCCTTGCCAAATCCACCTTATCATGCATAAAGGTAGCCTCATGTATTAATACGTCCGAATTTTTCACGAACGGAATGTGATCTTTTTGCATTCTCGTGTCTCCAAGTATTGTAATAACTCTGCCTTTTTTACTTGGGCCGATTAAATCTTTCTGATACAACTGAATCCCATCATTCGTAATAATCATTTCGTTTTCTTTTATCTCACGATAGATAGGCCCAGGCTTAATACCAATTTCTTTTAATTTATGGACCAAAAGCTCTCCTGGTTTATCCTTTTCTACTACCCGATAGCCAAAACTTTGAATGGCGTGATCAAGTTGTTTCGCATACACTGTAAATTTATCCTCATTCAGAATCTCTCCCTCTGTTACTTCTACAATATTTAGGGGATAAGTGAGATGGGTCCCGCTGATTTGAAGGCTTGTTAAAATAAATTCCTCTATGCCTTTTGGTCCATAAACAGTTAGCAGTTCATCACCAGCTTGAAACGAGCGACTGCTTAATAAACCTGGAAGACCGTAAATATGGTCTCCGTGTAAATGAGTAATAAAAATCTTGTTTATTTTCCTAGGTTTAATTGAAGTTCTCAGAATTTGATGCTGTGTTGCTTCACCGCAATCAAACAACCAGATATTATTTATTTCCTGTAGTAGAGTTAATGCCACAGAAGATACATTACGCTCTTTGGATGGAACACCAGCGCCAGTACCAAGAAATATTAATTCCATATTCATCCTCCATTTTAAGTCAATTCCTATGATTACTATTATAATATATTTCGATAGGTTAGTGCTTTATTTGGTACATCTGTAATTAACCCGTCACACCCAGTAGAGAAGCATCGCATAATGTGAGAGAATTTATTAACGGTATATACACGCAAATCCATCTTTTCCTGATGGCAGTGCTCAACAAGAGACTTATTCAATAATCGATACTTTATATGAATTGCGTTTGCCCCAAGCCCTTTTGCATAGACAACAAGATCCTTTCGCTTACGGGATGTAAGTAAAGCACTATCTATACGTTTATTTAGAGATTCCAGACGCATAATACTCTTTGGATTGAAGGTGGAAAGGGTTGTTCTCTCCAATAAATTATAGTGGTCTACCATTTCGTATACGATGTTTTCTATATTTTTATAATCTGTTTTATTGTTTTTCAACTCAATATTTAAGTCAAGCGGCTTATCGATTGTCCATTCTAGAAATTCCTGAAGCGACATAATGGATATACCTGTGAAACTATTGGAAAACCATGAACCTGCATCGAGATGTTTCAGATCACTAAAATTATAATCGATTACATACCCTACACTATTTGTTGTTCGCTTCACATGCTCGTCATGGATAAGTACAGGTATGTTATCTTTAGTCAATTGCACATCCGTTTCGATACCTTCCGCTCCCATCTCATATGCTAATTGAAAGGCCGGCATGGTATTTTCGGGAGCATACTTGCTGGCGCCACGATGGGCAATGATTTTCGTCATCGATTTCACCTCTTTCTTCTAATTGTGTTTTATTTTTAGAGATAAGTCAATTTCAACCGGCTCTAACCTCCGTCAGCATACATTAAATTGTAATGAATGTACTTTTATCCAGATTAGAGTTAAAATAAAATGAATGACTATTCATATCGTAGGGGGCATATTTATTGAATATCGTAGAGACAATCAGTCAACTGACAATACCTACACCGTTTGAAGTAGGTGACGTTCATGTTTACTTAATAAAAGGAGATAGGCTGACTCTTGTAGATGCCGGTGTCAAGACTAAACAGGCAAAATCAGCATTAGAATTTCAATTAAAAGAACTAGGCTATAAACTTAATGATATCGAACAACTTATTTTAACGCATCATCACCCAGACCATATCGGATTGATCGAAGAATTTCCACGACTACAGCATATCGTTGCACATGAAAAGGTAGATGTATGGTTAACGAGGGATCCAACATTTAAACAACAAAATGAACAATTTTTCGATTTGTTCTACTTTCAAACAGGAATTCCTGAAAAATTTCACCATGTTCTTTCTGAGCTAACTGACACGTTTCGATATGCTGGAGAGGGAACATTAACAGGAACTATCGAAGAAGGGGATCTGTTACCCGGACATCCAGAATGGAAAGTTATTGAAACAAAAGGACATGCACAGACACATCTATCTTTTTTAAGAGAAAGCGATGGATTGTTTATTGGTGGTGACCATCTAATAAAACATGTTTCTCCAAATCCTATAATTGAATCTCCTGTTAATCAAGGGGATGAAAGGCCAAAGCCAATGTTGCAGTACCGGAATAGTCTAAAGAAATGCCAGCGGTTGGAAATAGCAACCGTATTGCCAGGTCACGGTGAAAAGTTTTCCAGTGTAAATGAAATGATAACCAAACGGCTATTCAGCCAGGAAAAGCGAGCGAATAAAGTATACAATTTATTAAAATCGAATCCTTCAACTCCATATGAAATTTGCATACAGCTTTTTCCAAGACAGTATGAGAAGCAGATTAATTTAACGATGTCTGAAACAATTGGTCAACTTGATTATTTACTGGACGAGGGGCTTATTGATTATTCGATGCACGATGGGATTATGAATTACTATGCAAAGTAAAATCCACAACAAAAAAATAATTGTTACTGGCGCTTCAAGCGGTATTGGTGAACGAATTTGCTGGCATATTGCAAAAAACGGTGGAAAGCCAATTATGTTGGCACGTTCCATTGACAAGTTAACTAATTTACAAATTCATCTTAAGAAGGAGTTTGGGACTGACAGTTTTATTTATAAAATCGACCTTCAAAAACAAGATGAAATTGATTCAGTCATCAACCATATTCTACTGAATCACAAACAAGTTCATGGCCTAATTAATAATGCTGGTATCGGGGTTTTTGACTACATAACAGATATGAAATGGAATGACGTTTCACAGATGTTTACACTTAATGTATATGCATCTATGAAAATTTCCCAATTACTCATTCCACATTTTAGCGAACATCATACTGGTCATATTGTAAATATAGTATCCCAAGCTGCCAAAATATCTACGCCTAAATCTGCTGCATATGGTGCTTCAAAACAAGCAATACTTGGCTTCACAAACACCATGCGACAGGAAATCAAGAGGGATCGTATATTTGTAACAGCAGTTAACCTAGGGCCAGTCCGTACCAATTTCTTTTCGATTGCCGATCCAGGGGGTTCTTATCAGAAAAACGTTGAACGTTATATGCTAGATCCTGACATGGTGGCTAAAAATGTTGTCCAAAGTCTTTTCTCAAACAAAAGAGAAATCAATATGCCCTTTTGGATGGAGATTGGAAGTATTTTTTACAGATTATTCCCTCGCTTGATGGAAAGGCTGCTTAAAAGTCAATTCAGCAAAAAGTAAATGCAGATGTTTAGACAACTTAACGGTTAGGATTTATAGTTTATAAACAGAACAATTAATGAAGGAGAGAATATCTTTTATGAAGTTAACAATAACTCCTGAAGCTGAAGACCAGCTGAAAAAACTGCAGAACGACAAGAATAGTTATCTCCTCTTCTGGTATGACATAGCAGATTGTGGATGCGGTGTAAACGGAATACCTACTATAAGATTTACAAAAAACAAAAAAAACTCCTATGCACCTGTGGAAAATGAACAATTTGTAACATTAATCGATGAAGATCAAGCAGTATTCTTTGCAGATGAAATGAACCTGAGTATCCATAAAGGGGTTTTCAGACTATCGAGCAAAGAAGGGATATTAAATCCATTTATCCCTTCTCAAAATCTGTTACAAACCGATGAAGCTTGATGTTTCCATATATACAATCGAAATGGAATACTAAAAAGGGATATAAATTGAAAAAATTTCAATTTATATCCCCTTCACTTGAATAGGATTACTTTAATATAAAATGCTATTGTAGCCGATGTTTGTCATACTGATTGGCATGTGTTATTCGTTTCATTTGTTCATATGTTTGGTCAGACAATAACTTAGAATGATCAAAATCAGTGTTTTCACGAATCTGTTCCAACGAACTTGCGCCAAATACAGCTGAAGTAACAGCAGGATGTTTTTGGACATATTTCAAAGCAAGTTCATTCATGGACTCGTTATCCTTTATTAATATGGATAATTCTGTGTTAATTGACTTTAGTTCATCATACGAATAATCAAGGTAACCATCTTTCCCTTTCGTGTTAATAAGTTTTTCAGCATGGTTGCTCAGCATGCCTTTAGCAAGTGGGCCACGACTTAGTACACTGATATTATTGGACCGCAATAAGTCCAACACTTCTTCTTCAGGTCTGCGGTCTAAGAGACTATATTGCGTCATGACACCATCAATCGAGGACTGCTTAACAAACTCCTGGATAACATTAGGTCGAATGGAGGAGATTCCATAAGCCCGGATCAGTCCCTCCTTTTTCAGTTGTTCAAATGCTTCAATAGTTTCACTAATTGGGTCTTCCATTGTTCCTCCATGAAGCATGTAGAAATCGATATAATCCGTATTTAATCTTTTTAAACTGTCCTTTGCTGCTTGAAGAATATACTTTTTCGACGGATCCCAGTACCAGTCCTTTGTCGCACGGTTAAAATGATTTCCAACCTTTGTAGTTAATATAATCTGATTTCTTTTTTCTTTCATTGCCTTTCCGATGACTTCCTCATTTGCACCGAAATCATACAAATCTGCAGTATCCAAATGGTTAATTCCTGAATCGATAGCATAATCAATCATTCTGTCAACTTTTGACTGTTCTGTACCAAGAGACATACAGCCCAGTGTCAGTTCCGAAATTAAAATGTCCGATTTGCCCAACTTGGTTTTATTCAATATAAATACACTCCCTTTTAATCCTTGTCTTTTATTGTAAGTACAGCTAGTATGGATTACAACTTTTTATACATAGAAAGTCAGCACATTATGCTAAAATGAGAAAAAGAAATAAATCAAATAAGGGTGGTAAAATGAAGAAATTTGAAGAAAAAACAATTAAAAGTGAAAAAATCTTTAACGGAAAAGTAATTAACCTACAAGTAGATGAAGTCACATTACCCAATGGTAAAACGTCAACTAGAGAAACTATTAAACATCCTGGAGCTGTAGCAGTAATTCCGATAACAAAAAATAATAAAATAATTCTAGTAGAACAATATCGTAAACCGTTAGAAAAATCTTTGATTGAGATTCCTGCCGGCAAACTGGAGAAAAATGAAAATCCTCTTGCAGCTGCGGTTCGCGAATTGGAAGAAGAGACAGGATATACAACAAAGGATTTATCCTTCGTCACCTCATTCTATACCTCACCAGGATTCGCTGACGAGCTGATGTATATATATATTTCGGATCAATTAGTAAAAATGGATCATCCTCCACAGGGGGATGATGATGAGTTTGTTGAAGTCCATGAATTGACGCTGGAAGAGGCAAAACAATATGTCATCGAGGAACGGATCCATGATGCAAAAACGAACTATGCGATACTCTATTTGCATGCCTTAGGGAGAATGTAATCATGATTTCATTTTTCTTATAAAAGGAGTTAGATAAGAAGTCCGTTGAACACTCCTTCGTAATCGCTGGAAGAGGGTCGGGCCTCACCAGCGAAACTTAGGAAGTTTTGCAGCACAGATCGGTGACCTGGCCTAAGAGGCTTAATTTTCCTCATTCGTCACAAGTGAACTACTTCGGCACATTCCATCGGTCCATTTATTGTATATAGTAAAAGGGTTGACTTTATACGTGTAGGGGTATATTATATTGGTATCACAAAAAAGGAGAAACTTAGTTATGAAATATGATGACAAAATGAAAAACCGTCTGAAACGGATTGAAGGACAAATAAGAGGCGTACTAAAAATGATGGACGAAGATAAAGATTGTAAAGATGTTGTTACACAGTTATCTGCAGCAAAAACTGCTTTAGATCGTACTTCAGCGTTAATTGTTAGCAAGAACTTAGAGCAGTGTATACGCGAAGAACAGTCGAATGGAGAAAGTGCAGAAACGGTTATTAATGAAGCTGTCAATTTACTTGTCAAAAGTAGATAAATCCACAAGTGGCAATCAATATTTTTTTAGTTGACAAAATACCTAACGGGGTATAATATAGCAATTGTCGTTACTTTTATTTTTTGTTTCATTTAATACCTATACGGGTAACGATATACACTAGTAAAATGGAGGGCATCTTAATGAAAGAAATTACTGCAATCGAATTAGAACAAAAAATAATTAACGGGGAGAACGTAAATATTATTGATGTACGCGAAAACGAGGAAGTAGCATTAGGAAAAATTCCTTCTGCACGTCATATTCCTCTGGGCCAGATACCTGAAAAGTATACTGAACTGAACAAAGAGGAACATTATTATATGGTTTGCCGGTCAGGTGGACGAAGCAACAATGCATGTGCTTTCTTGGAAGAGGAAGGCTACGATGTAACCAATATGGCTGGTGGAATGATGAGCTGGGAAGGCGAAATAGAGTAAAGGAGGATATACATGAATATCACTGCAAATGAAATACTCGATGCAAAAGGTCTAGCATGTCCGATGCCAATCGTTAAGACAAAAAAAGCGATCACAAATCTTGATCCAGGAAATGTATTAGAAGTACTAGCAACCGATAAGGGATCTACTGCAGATCTTAAAGCCTGGTCTGAAGGAACGGGTCATCAGTATCTGGGAACTGTAGAAGAAGACGATGTATTGAAACACTATATTCGTCGGGCAAGTGATCACGAAACAAAAGAAGAGAAGAAATTTGAACATGTAATTGATTTGGATGGACTCCAACAAAAGATGGAAGCAAATGAAGATGTGGCGGTCTTGGATGTACGAGAACCAGCTGAATATGCATTTGGCCATATTGCCAACGCCAAAAATATACCCTTAGGGGAAATTGATGACAGAATCAATGAACTAGGGAGCGATAAAGAACTATTTATCATCTGTCGTACAGGCAGTCGCAGTGACTTGGCAGCTCAAAAGTTGACAGCTAAAGGATTTAAAAATGTAAAGAATGTCGTTCCAGGTATGTCTCAATGGAATGGTCCAACAGAAAAAAATAACTAAAAAAATTAAAGAATACTAGGAGGAAATTTATTATGGCTAACACAAAAGTAGCAATTATCGCATCAAACGGAGGACTCTTCGACGCATATAAAGTATTCAATATCGCAACAGCAGCTGCGGCATCAGACGCAGAAGTAGGAATCTTCTTCACATTTGAAGGATTGAATTTGATTCATAAAGAGGCACACAAAAACCTTGCACTCCCAGAAGGAAAAGAACATTTCGCAGAAGGGTTCAAACAAGCAAATGTTCCTTCAATTGAGGAATTGGTACAGGTGGCGCAAGAGATGGATGTTAAAATGATTGGTTGTCAAATGACAATGGACGTGATGAACCTGGATAAGGATCAATTTATCGAAGGAATTGAAGTTGGCGGAGCCGCAACATTTATTGAATTTTCGAAGGACGCTAATATTACACTAACATTTTAATAAAATAAACGAACAAGGAGGAGAAACGATGGATTCTGCAAAAGTATTGGACGCAAAAGGATTGGCATGTCCGATGCCAATCGTAAAAACAAAAAAAGCAATGGATCAGATCAACCGTGATGAAATTCTAGAAGTCCATGCAACAGATAAGGGTGCTAAAAGTGACCTGGCAGCATGGGCAAAATCTGGTGGACATGAAATCGTAAAAAGTACAGAAGAAGATGACGTACTGAAATTTTGGATAAAAAAAGGGTAATAACTAAATGAATATAGTATAAAAGAGGATCCAATTTTTGGATCCCCTCTTATTGCGGAGGGAATTTTAGAAAATGGAATATAGTATTTTATTTATCATAACGCTATTTCTCATCGGTTTTGTTGGTTCCTTCATCTCTGGAATGGTTGGGATAGGTGGATCAATCATCAAATATCCGATGTTATTATATATTCCGGCGATGCTTGGACTATCTACATTCACGGCACATGAGGTGTCGGGTATTAGCGCCATTCAAGTATTATTTGCTACGATTGGTGGTGTATGGGCATACAGGAAAAGTGGCTATTTAAACAAAACCTTAATCATTTATATGGGTGCTGCCATTCTGATAGGTAGTTTTATTGGAGGGTTCGGTTCCCAGTCCATGTCTGAAGACGGAATTAATCTTGTTTACGGGATACTAGCAACAATTGCTGCAGTGATGATGTTCATTCCTAAAAAAGGTATTGATGACATCCCTTTGGACCAAGTTACCTTTAATAGATGGATTGCTTCCTTCTTTGCTTTCATTGTTGGGATTGGATCAGGAATCGTGGGAGCTGCAGGAGCATTTATTTTAGTACCGATTATGCTGGTTATATTAAAAATACCAACAAGAATGACGATTGCTACATCTCTTGCCATCACATTTATCTCTTCCATTGGTTCGACTACAGGTAAACTTATGACCGGTCAAGTATTGTTTGTACCTGCAGTCATCATGATTATCGCAAGTCTAATTGCTTCGCCTCTTGGCGCAAAATACGGTCAAAAGATAAATACAAAAATATTGCAGGGAATCCTTGCAGTACTTATTTTAGGAACAGCCATCAAAATATGGTTGGATTTTTTCTAGGATGGTTGAATAATTGACAGAATAGGAGTTTGATAGATGGATATTTTACAATGGATTATCATGATTATTGCTGTAGTCTTTGTGGTAAAGTTCTTCCTCCCGGTGAAGGGGATCTCGGATATAACTACAAAAGAAGCAAAGGATAAATTTAAAGCAAAAGATGTTCAATTTATAGATGTAAGAACACCTGGCGAATATAAGGCAAATCACCAGAAGAAGTTTAAAAATATCCCATTATCCAGCTTAGCAGGAAGAACCAGTGAATTGGATAAAAATAAAGAAGTAGTCGTCATTTGCCAAAGTGGTATGCGCAGTGCAAAAGCTGCTAAAATCCTTAAGAAAAAAGGGTTTGAGAAAGTAACCAATGTTAAAGGCGGCATGGGTGCCTGGGTATAAGAAAGGTTGTTTATGAAATGGCAAAACAAGTACCTCCAAAAACAGTTGCTCATCGACTTCAAAATGGGGAAGATGTTTTAATTCTAGACGTGCGGGAAAACAATGAAGTAGAAGATGGAAAAATTCCAGGTGCTAAGCATATTCCAATTGGTCATATCGCCTTACGTCAAGATGAATTGAATAAAAATGAAACCTATGTCGTTGTATGCCAATCCGGTAATCGCAGCAAAGCTGCATGCGGTATATTAGAAGCACTTGGATATAAGGTGGAAGATATGGTTGGTGGAATGAACGACTGGAATGGTGAATTGGATAAATAATTTTATTTGTAAATGTAAACTCTATATCAAGAAGGGAGCCTAAGTGTATGTTCCATTATACAGTTGAAACGGAAAAATCAATGGATGAAGCAATTCAATCACTTGAAGAAAGCTTAAAAGAAGAACAATTCGGGATACTTTGGCAATTTGATATAAAAGAAACATTACAGAATAAAGGTTTTGATTTTGAACAGCCTTATGAAGTATTGGAAGTTTGTAATCCAAAGGAAGCGAATAACGTATTAACTGAAAATCAACTCGTAGGTTATTTCCTGCCATGCAAGATTGTTGTTTATCAGGATTTGGAAACCAATAAGACCAAAATTGGCCTGCCAAAACCAACTGCTTTAATCGAAATGGTAAATGAAGAATCGTTGAAAGGCTTTGCAGCTGATATTGAAAATAGATTAATTACATGTATTGATAAAAGTATTTAACATTTTTGAGAGTAACTGGGGAAATAGAGAGGCTTTGATTCTCTGTTTCCACAAAGTATGATGTATTCCTATTTTTTTATAATCAACAATACCCCATTAGGTATGTTGAGGTACCGAGAAGAACCAAAGAGTCAAATTTTAAAATCGTGGAGGTATTTATTATGTCATTTGTAGCGATGGAGTCAAAAGATCTTGCAGAGAAAATTTTTAATAAAGAAGAGTTATTCATATTGGATGTTCGTAATGAACAGGAATTCGGTGAGTGGAAAATCGAAGGGAAAAATATTAAACACTTAAATGTACCGTATTTCGAATTGTTAGATGGTGTCGAAGAAATTAAGGAGCAAATCCCTGCTAGCAAAGAAATTTTAGTTGTGTGTGCGAAAGAAGGATCATCTGTCATGGTATCGGAAATGCTTTCGGATGCTGGATTTGAAGTGTTCTACCTCAAAGGTGGAATGAAAGCATGGAGCGAACATATGGAGCCAGTTAAAGTAGGCGATTTGAACAACGGCGGAGAATTGTATCAATTTGTCCGTCTTGGTAAAGGTTGCTTGTCTTATATGGTCATTTCCAATGGAGAAGCAGCTGTAATCGATGCAACACGTACGGTAGAAATTTTCACAAATTTTGCGTCTGAAAAAGGGGTAACCATTAAGCATGCATTGGATACACATTTACACGCGGACCATATTTCTGGTGGAAGAGCAATAGCTGAAAAAACTGGAGCAACATACTGGTTACCACCAAAAGATGCGGAAGAAGTAGTCTTTGAATATAAAGCTTTAGAAGATGGTGAAGATATTGCTATCGGAAACACTACCATTAACATCCATGCCTTATATTCTCCGGGCCATACCATTGGTTCAACATCTTTCGTAGTGGATGAGAAATATTTAATGACTGGTGATATTCTCTTTATTGACTCGATTGGAAGGCCAGATCTTGCAGGACTTGCACAAGATTGGGTAAGTGATTTAAGAGAGACACTTTATAATCGATACCGTGAACTATCAGAAGAACTCATTGTATTACCTGCCCACTTTATGATTGTGGAAGAGTTAAATGAGGATGGTAGTGTTGCTAAAGAACTTGGAACACTTTTCTCTGAAAACCATGGTTTGAATATTGAAAGTGACGAAGAGTTCCGTAAATTAGTTACAGAAAACCTTCCACCACAACCAAATTCCTATCAGGAAATTCGACAAACAAATATGGGTAAAAGTAATCCGGAAGAAGAAAAACAAAGAGAAATGGAAATTGGACCAAACCGTTGTGCTGTTAGATAGCGAATCAATAATGAGGAAGTAAAGCATTAATATGTTTGTAGGATTGGATTAGAAAAGATAAAAGGTATTGTTTGATTTTTATCTTAAACAACAGCATAAAATAGATACAATGTCACAACAATAATATTGTGGCATTTTTTCTTATAATCTGTGATATTATTGTGATGATATTTTGATGACTAAAAATATAAGTTCATATCTTAATTGAGGTGAAAGACATTGAATAAGAAAGCGATAAATCCCGAAAAGAAGGGGTTTATAGAAAGTCATAAACGTTTATCAAATTGTAAAACCTATTTTGCTGATATGCATATTCATATCGGTAGAGATATTTACGATAAGCCTGTAAAAATTACAGCATCAAAAAATCTTACGTTAACCAATATACTTCTTGAGTCCAGCCGTAATAAAGGGATTGATTTGATTGGTGTCATTGATTGTCATGCTCCGGCTGTGCAGCAAGAAATAAAACAATTGATCAGTCAAGGTGATGCCATCGAATTAAGTGACGGTGGGATACGCTTCGAAAAAGTTACTTTAATTCTCGGTTCAGAAATAGAAATCTATGATGAACATTGTAAGGGACCAATCCATGTTCTCTTGTATCTCCCAACACTTTCGGCTATGGAACATTTTTCAGAATGGTTGGCTGCGCGAATGAAAAATATAACGTTAAGCTCCCAACGTTACTACGGAACAGCTAAAGAGCTCCAATATAAAGTAAAAGAACTTAACGGATTATTTATACCGGCTCATGTTTTTACTCCTTTTAAAAGTTTATATGGGAAAGGGGTAACCAAATCTTTAGTTGAAGTTTTTGATCCCGACTTGATTGATGGTATTGAACTCGGCTTAAGCTCTGATACCCCCATGGCAGATCAAATACAGGAATTACATGACTTTACATTTGTAACGAATTCTGATGCGCATTCTTTGGCCAAAATAGCAAGGGAATACCAAGAAATCGCTTTGAAAGAACCTTCTTTCAAGGAGTTTAACTGGGCTTTACATCAAGTGGCAAATAGAAGAATTTTACGAAACTTTGGTATGAATCCACAATTAGGAAAATATCATAAAACGGTTTGCAGCAATTGTCTGACCTCACTTGCTACAGATGTAACGGAATGCCCTAAATGTGGGTCACACAAAATTATAAAAGGCGTATTCAATCGTATTCAAGAGTTAAAAACAGGGGAAAACACGAAGACGAATCGACCACCATACTTGCATCAGGTCCCATTAGAGTATATTCCAACCCTTGGACCTAAAACATTTAAAAAACTACTTGAAAGATTTGGAACAGAGATGAATGTCATACACAACGCAACAATCGAAGAATTAGTAGAAATAGTACCCGATAAACTAGCACACTCTATTATTCAAATGCGCGAAGGAAAACTTAAGATAAATGCAGGTGGGGGAGGGAAATATGGGAGTATTGCTCCTTCCTGATTGTCTATTAAATTTAGTTCATTGGTATTTTTGTTACGGAATCCTCATAGTTTTAATTATGGAGGTTGTTCAAGAAGTCCGGTGAAAAGGTCGCATTAATTTTTGTCCTTTTCATCCTCCTTTTTGAACACTTACTTTATGACTATCGTTTGTTGGGAGGATTCCAATGTATAAAAACACTTTTCTGGTATGGGAACACATTAAACAGCATGCAACGGTCTATCTTTTTATGATTATTTTGTTTTTAACCGGAATTATTTTCGGTGCAGTGATTGTTAATAGTATGGATTTCATCCAGAAACAGGATTTGTTTTTCTACCTGGAACGCTTTTTTGTCCAAATCACTGAAGGAGTATCTATAGAAAAGAAAGATATTTTTTGGCAAAGTTTTATTTTTCATGCAAAATACCTAATTTTATTATTTGTATTAGGATTATCTGTGATCGGACTACCTTTGGTATGGATCCTCTTATTTGTAAAGGGAATGGTTGTCGGTTTTTCTGTTGGTTTTATTGTAAATCAACTTGGATTGCTGGAAGGGCTGTTTCTAGCTTCTCTTTCCATAGCTCCTCAGAATATAATTATTATCCCTGTATATATTACGGCTGGTTCATTATCAATGATTTTTTCGCTTGGCTTGCTTAACAAACTCTTTTCCCGTAGAAACAATCAACAATTACTTCAGCCATTCATTAGATATTGTATTATCTTTATCTTATTATTGATATTATCATTACTGGCAGCGTTTATAGAAGCTTATATTGCCAATAACGCTATGGAAGAACTCATTAAATCATTTTATTAATAATAATAATTGTTTTATACTTATTATAATTAAAAGGTGAGAATATACTTTGACACGAAAGTATTTGGTGCCTATAATAAAGATGGGATATGAGGGAGGCGACCTGCCATGGAACACCGTATAGAACATATAAAAAAGCAGCTGCATGCACATAGCTATAAGCTAACTCCTCAGCGAGAGGCGACAGTCCGTGTCTTATTGGAAAGAGAAGAAGACCATCTTAGTGCAGAAGATGTCTATCTACTTGTAAAAGAAAAGTCTCCTGAAATTGGTTTGGCTACCGTATATCGGACTTTGGAATTGCTTTCTGAATTAAAAATTCTTGATAAAATTAATTTTGGTGATGGAGTCTCTCGTTATGATCTTCGAAAAGAAGGCGCCAAACATTTTCATCATCATCTTGTATGTATTGAATGTGGTTCCGTTGAAGAGATAGTAAATGATTTATTGGAAGACGTAGAAAAAATTGTACAGAATGACTGGGGTTTCGAAGTGAAGGATCATCGTTTAACCTTTCACGGAATCTGTAAACAATGCCAGGAAGCAACCGTGAAAGCAACTTAAGATTAAAAGCTTACTTTAAAGATAACGAAAGCCTTTTTCCAATCGGAGAAAGGCTTTCATACGTTAAAGAGCCGAATGAAATGTATTGCCATGAAGTAAATATATTTTTCACGCACTCTAATTTACAAAAACCGTGAAAAAGGTTACATTTGAATAGTATATTGTGATTCTATCGAAGCATATCCTAAAATTAGAAGACTAATTAATTTTAGGGAGACTAGCGTATGAAGAGATTAATATGGGATACACTAAAAGTTTTTATCATATTCACGTTATGCACTTTCTTATTCTATTATGGATTACAACTATTGCACAGTGAATATGAACAAATGCATCGTTTCGATCCTCCAGAAGGACCCGCAATAAAGGTAAACCAATCACAAAGTAGATTATTTGAACGAATTCCTATCATTTTTCAGCGGGGAGAGTAAATGTTATGCTTAAACACGCAATTGAAGATTTTTTTCACTTTCTGCAAATCGAGAGAGGATTATCGGATAATACACTTCAATCCTATGGACGTGACTTAAAGCATTATATGGAGTGTATTGAGAAATCAAGACAAAAGCAAGCGTGGGAAGCGGTATCAAGAAATGATATTATGGATTTTCTTTATATTTTAAAGGATGAAGGTAAATCCTCGTCTACAATATCAAGACATGTTTCAGCAATTCGAACTTTTCACCAGTTTCTTATTCGAGAGCAGATTGTTACACATGATGCAAGCTTACATATTGAAACACCAAAAAAAGAAAGAAAGCTTCCAGATGTTCTATCACAAAATGAGGTGGATAGATTACTTGATATACAGAAGAACACAGCACTGGCAGTCCGTAACAAAGCTATGTTGGAATTATTATATGCAACAGGTCTTCGTGTCACGGAATTAATTACATTAAAAGTTAGTGATCTTCATCTAACAATGGGTTTTGTTCAGTGCTTAGGGAAAGGCTCAAAGGAAAGAATCGTCCCCTTAGGAGATGTAGCAAAAAGTGCAACGGAAAATTATCTGGAGTCATCCAGGCAAAAGCTGGTAAAGAATAACAAACAAGAAACAGCATTGTTTGTTAATCAGCATGGAAGGCCTTTATCAAGGCAAGGTTTTTGGAAGATTTTAAAATCCCTTGTACAAGATGCTGGAATCAATAAAACGATTACTCCACACACACTCAGACACTCATTTGCAACACATTTACTGGAAAATGGAGCAGATTTAAGAGTTGTTCAAGAAATGTTGGGACATGCAGATATCTCTACAACTCAAATATATACGCATGTAACCAAAACGAGACTGAAAGATATGTATAAAGCTTATCATCCTAGAGCTTAGCTTTATATTTATATTTAAAATTAGTTGTCTGACATCCTACATCATAAATTTGAAACATATATATGACGTGATGCGGGAATATACTTACAGGAGATGATTTAAAATGAAAAAATACAAACGTATATTTTTGGTTGTCATGGATTCAGTAGGAATTGGAGAAGCCCCCGATGCAGATGTATTCAATGATATTGGTGCTGATACATTAGGACATATTGCTGAACATATGAATGGGTTAACCATGCCAAACATGGCACAACTTGGTTTAAGTAATATAAGAGAAATAAAAGGCATTGAAAAAGCGGTGAATCCAAAAGCCTTTTACACAAAAATGCAGGAAGCATCGAACGGAAAGGATACAATGACAGGCCACTGGGAAATTATGGGGCTAAATATTAGTCAACCATTCCGCACTTTTCCGGACGGGTTTCCAGATGAATTACTAAATGAACTAGAAGACAGAACTGGACGAAAAATAATCGGAAATAAACCTGCTTCTGGAACTGAAATATTGGACGAACTCGGCGAAGAGCATATGAAAACTGGAGCATTGATCGTTTATACATCTGCAGATTCTGTTCTGCAAATTGCTGCACACGAAGAGATTGTACCTATTGAAGAACAGTACCGAATCTGTGAAATTGCCAGAGAGCTTACACTAGATGAAAAATACATGGTAGGTCGTGTCATTGCTCGTCCATTTATTGGTAATCCCGGGGAATTCGAACGTACGTCCAATCGTCACGATTATGCACTAAAACCATTTGGAAGAACGGTGATGAATGAACTGGAAGATAATAATTATGACGTCATTGCAATTGGAAAGATCTCTGATATTTATGATGGTGAAGGAGTAACAAGAGCTATTCGTACAACCGACAATAATGATGGTATGACAAAGCTTGCACAATCAATGGACGATGATTTTACTGGGATCAGTTTTTTGAACCTTGTTGATTTTGATGCAAAATTTGGTCACCGCAGAGATCCGATAGGCTATGGTCATGCACTGCAGGAATTTGATGTTAGACTCCCTGAAGTACTGCAAAAATTAAAGGAGGACGACCTCTTAATTATTACAGCAGACCATGGAAACGACCCAGTTCATCCTGGTACAGACCATACGAGAGAATACGTACCGTTAATCATACATCATGTCAATGTAACTGAAGGTAATGAGATTCCAGTAAGAAATACATTTGCAGATATTGGAGCAACGATTGCTGATAATTTCAATATTGCACTACCTGAATACGGAAAAAGTTTTATGAAAGATATCAAGTAGAGGGGACGGAAATAGAATGAATCAATCAGTAATTTCAGAAGCAAGTAGTTATGTAAAAAAACAACTAAAGGAAACTCCATCCATCGGCCTAATCTTAGGTTCAGGACTTGGGGTCCTAGGGGATGAGATTGAGAATCCGGTTATAATCCCGTATTCAGAAATACCACATTTTCCAGAATCAACGGTATCTGGGCATAAAGGGCAGCTTGTAATAGGAACATTGGAAGGTCAACATGTTATCGCAATGCAGGGTCGTTTTCATTATTATGAAGGCTATTCGATGGAGCAAGTCACGTTTCCAATTCGTGTAATGAAAGATCTTGGTATTGAATCCATTATAGTTACGAATGCAGCAGGTGGCATTAATGAAAGCTTTAACCCGGGTGATTTAATGCTGATAACCGATCATATTAACAATATGGGAGATAATCCATTGATTGGTAAAAATGATGAAGAACTGGGATCGCGATTTCCGGATATGTCCCAAAGCTATGACAGAGAATTAATTCAACATGCAGAGGAATGTGCAAATAAGATTGGTATTTCCGTTCAAAAAGGCATTTATGTAGGCAATACAGGCCCTTCTTATGAAACTCCTGTTGAAGTAAGAATGCTAAGGTTACTTGGTGGTGACGCAGTTGGGATGTCTACGGTTCCTGAAGTTATTGTAAGTAGACATACAGGAATCCGTGTCCTTGGAATATCGTGTATTTCAAATATGGCTGCAGGAATACTAGACCAGCCTCTTACACATCACGAAGTAATTGAAACTACCGAAAGAGTACGGGAAAACTTCCTGAAATTTGTAAAGGAAATCATTAGCACATTACGATAAACTTAATAACCTAAATGAGGTGATTTAAATGAGAATGTATGACATCATCGAGAAAAAGAGAAATGGGAAAGAATTAACAAAAGAAGAAATTAAATTCTTTATTGACGGCTATACGGAGGACGCAATACCTGATTATCAAATCAGTGCATTATTAATGGCGATTTATTTTCAAGATATGACTGATGATGAACGGGCTAACCTGACAACTGCAATGGTGGAATCGGGTGACCAGATAGACCTTTCAGCTATCGAGGGAATCAAAGTGGACAAGCACTCCACTGGTGGTGTAGGTGATACGACAACATTAATCCTAGCTCCACTTGTTGCATCTGTTGGTGTTCCTTTAGCTAAAATGAGTGGCCGAGGGCTTGGTCATACTGGAGGAACGATTGATAAGTTAGAATCTGTCCCTGGTTTCCATGTGGAAATATCCAATGATGAATTCATCAAACTTGTAAATAAGAATAAAGTTGCTGTCATTGGACAATCAGGAAATTTAACCCCAGCTGATAAAAAATTATACAGTTTACGAGATGTTACTGCTACAGTTAACTCCATACCACTCATAGCCAGCTCCATAATGAGTAAAAAAATTGCATCTGGAGCTGACGGGATTGTACTTGATGTCAAAACAGGTGCTGGTGCGTTTATGAAAGATCTTACTGATGCAAAAGAACTGGCTCATGCAATGGTTTCCATAGGAAATCAGGTAGGAAGAAATACGATGGCCGTTATTTCGGATATGAGTCAGCCATTAGGTTTTGCAATTGGGAATGCACTAGAGGTTAAAGAAGCCATTGACACACTTCAAGGTAAAGGTCCTGATGACTTGACAGAGCTTTGCCTTACCTTAGGAAGTCAAATGGTTGTAGTAGCTAAAAAAGCGGAGAGTCTTAAAGATGCAAAAGAATTATTAGAAGCAAATCTTAAAAACGGTGAGGCCTTCAATAAATTTAAACAGTTTTTGGAATCTCAAGGCGGCGATGCCAGCGTAGCAGACAATCCTGAACTATTGCCCCAGGCCGCTTACCAAATTGAATTGCCAGCAAAGACTTCCGGGAAAGTGTCTACTATTATTGCAGATGAACTTGGTACTGCTGCAATGATGCTTGGAGCTGGGAGAGCTACAAAAGATTCCGAAATCGATTTAAGTGTTGGAATCGTTCTTCATAAAAAGATTGGTGATTCTGTAACAGAAGGTGAAGCACTACTGACTATTCATTCCAATCGGGAGACGGTGGAAGAAGTAAAAGAAAAACTATACCAAAGTATCGCTATAACACAAGGCAATGTTAACGCGCCATCCTTAATTTATGACACAATAACAGAATAACCAATCACTTAGAAAACTAAGGCATTCGCCAAACCAGTGGGGGAGTGCCTTAGTTGCACTTATGCAGATAAGAAAGTTTTATACTTTCATACTACAAGCACACATACGTGTGCTTTTTTTCTCTTTTTCTTTCTTTTCCGGGTATTAAAATACCAATATCAGGCAATCCTTACATTATATTGATTGCTGGAGGTATAACTATGAAAAAATATATAACATTCTTTACGTTAATGTTCGTCATTGCTATTACTGTGCCTTTTTCTGTCTTTGCAGAGGAAAATAATAATGCATTAAAACTTGCCGAAGAGGCGAAATCAGCTATTTTACTTGAACAGGATACCGGAGAAATACTTTTTAACAAAAATGATCAAGAGCAACTTCCACCAGCCAGCATGACAAAAATAATGACCTTACTTCTAATCATGGAAGCATTGGAGGAAGGCAAGCTTAACAAGGAAGAGATGATTCGTGTTAGTGACCGTGCTGCATCTATGGGTGGATCACAAATATTCTTGGAGGCCGGAGAAGAAATGTCAGTAAATGATCTCCTTAAAGGGGTTGCAATAGCTTCCGGAAATGACGCCAGCGTCGCACTTGCAGAAAGAATTTCCGGAAGTGAAGAGTCCTTTGTAGAAGAGATGAACAAGAAAGTAAAGGAACTGAATTTAGAAAATACGAAGTTTCAGAATACAACCGGACTGCCTGCTGAAGATCATTACAGTACCGCCTATGATATGGCCATTATTGCAAATGAATTATTAAAATATGAAACCATAACGGAATATACTTCTGTATATGAGGATTATTTAAGAAAAGGGCAGGACAATGAGTTTTGGCTAGTAAACACGAATAAACTTGTCCGTTTCTATCCAGATGTCGATGGATTGAAAACAGGCTATACGAATGAAGCAAAATATTGTCTGACCGCTACTGCAAAAAGAAATGACATGCGAGTGATAGCTGTTGTTATGGGTGCGGAGACACCTAAGGAAAGAAATGCAATTGTATCTGGTTTACTGGATTACGCATTTAACCAATTTGAAACCAATAAGTTGTTTGATAAAGATGAAAAAATAACAGAAGTACAATTATTAAAATCGAAGAAGCGAAGTATTGACATTGTATCCAATCAATCCGTAAGTACGCTTCACAAAAAAGGGGAAACGGAAAAGGATATCACGACTGAGATTGTACTTGAGGAAGAATGGGATCTGCCAGTTAAAAAAGGGGAAGAAGTCGGTAAACTTTATGTAAAAGATGGTGAAAAAATCCTATCAGAAGTTCCACTGACGGTTGAGGAAGACGTGGAAAAGGCTTCCTATTTAACTTTATTAAAAAGAACCATGCAAGAAATGGCGAAAATCCGCTGATTACTTCTAATTTTACCGATTGACCACTTCTTTTGTTGTATAGCAGGATTTTGACCTCCAAATGAAGAAATAGATGTATGACAGTTCTTATAGAGGAGGAAGATACATGGGACTACATTCAATGTTCGATGTAAAAGGGGATGTCTTAATCGTAAGACTTTCCGGTGAATTGGATCATCACGAATCAGAGGCATTACGAAATCAATGGAAAGATATGCTTTATTCCAATCCCGTAAAACATATTATTTTAAATTTAGAAGACGTTTCATTTATGGACAGTTCCGGGCTTGGAGTCGTACTGGGAAGGTATAAGGAAGTTATTCAATTAGGAGGAGAGATGGTTGTTTGTTCGATCTCTCCTCCAGTGAAACGATTATTCGAAATGTCTGGTCTATTTAAGATTGTGAGGTTGGAGGAGAATGAGGAATTTGCCTTAGCGACTTTGGGGGTGGCGTCATGAAGAATGAAATGTCTTTGGAATTTTCCAGTGTAAGTGAAAACGAAGCTTTCGCCAGAGTAACAGTCGCTTCATTTATAACACAGCTTGATCCGACGATGGATGAATTAACGGAAATAAAAACCGTCGTTTCTGAAGCAGTGACAAATTCCATCATTCATGGATACAACAACGAAGCAAATCATAAAATTTTCATAACCTGCATTCTGCAAGATGGGGAAATTGAGTTAACCATCAAAGACCACGGTATCGGGATTAGAGATATCTCAGAAGCTCGTCAACCCTTATACACGTCCAAACCTGAAATGGAAAGATCAGGAATGGGATTTACCATCATTGAAAATTTTATGGATTCTGTTGAAGTCATTTCATCCCCTGACAAGGGGACTACCGTTTATATGACAAAGCAGCTTTCCAAAACGAAAACAGTTTATAACTGAGGATGCTGCCATGAAAGTAAACGTTAAAAAAACTCGTCAGAAGGAACAGTTGTCGGATGAACAAGTAAAGGACTATATATTCAAAAGCCAACAGGGAGATAAAGAAGCACGAGATATTTTAGTAGAAAAGAATATTCGACTCGTTTGGTCTGTTGTTCAACGATTTATTAATCGAGGATATGATCCAGACGATTTATTTCAGATTGGAAGTATCGGCTTAATTAAATCCATCGATAAATTTGACCTTTCCTATGATGTTCGTTTTTCCACCTATGCTGTACCGATGATTATCGGAGAAATACAACGTTTTATTAGGGATGATGGCAGTGTTAAAGTCAGTCGTTCTTTGAAAGAAACCGGAAATAAGATACGTAGGAAAAGGGATGAACTAACAAAAGAGTACGGGAGATCTCCCACAGTTACAGAATTAGCAAATGCACTGGAAATATCACCAGAAGAAGTTGTACATGCACAAGAAGCTGCAAAGTCTCCACAATCGATATATGAAACGGTTTTTGAAAATGATGGAGACCCAATCACATTACTGGACCAGATCGCTGATCAGGATTCTAAATGGTTTGATAAGCTGACTTTACAGGAAGCGATTAGAAGTTTAACCGAAAGAGAGAGATTAATTGTATACTTAAGGTACTATAAAGATCAAACGCAGACAGAAGTAGCTGACAGATTGGGGATATCACAAGTACAAGTTTCCCGTCTTGAAAAGAAAATATTAGAGGATATGAAGAAAAATATGGACTCCACCTAGTCCATATTTTATTCTTCCTTTTAATATACCAATAAATGACGAATCATCACAGTTGTGATGATTTTTTTTGCTTTTAAATGATAAAATTTCTCCTTCTGCAAATACTACTATTAACAGTCTGATTGTAAAGGAAGTTTTTTCCGTGACAGAAATTATTTATCTTCGCATGAAAAAAAGAATCGAATTAAGCATACGTAGGCAAGTGTATCTTAAAGATATTGCATATATTTCCGCTGCACCGGAATATAAAAAGAAACTTATGGAAACTTCAATTTATCGGATTACAAAGAAGGATAAAAACATTGTAATCATAGATAGTTTCCTGATTATTGATCATTTAACTGCTCTGAATCAGGGTATAGATATTCAACTTTTAGGGCCCGAACAGACGATTATTCAAATCATCGAGAAAAAAAAGCCGGTCAATGTTTGGATTGCAGCTTTTGTATGGTTATTGCTTTTCATTGGGACAGCCATGACGATTATGAATTTTCATTACGATGTTAGTATGCAGGAGGTACAACAAAAGTTGCATTTTATACTCACTGGTAAAGAAAATGAATTTCCATTATGGATTCAAATACCATACTCCTTTGGTTTAGGCATCGGAACTCTGCTGTTTTTCAACCATTGGTTCAATAGAAGATTTAATGAAGAACCCAGTCCACTAGAAGTCGAAATATACAATTACCAGCAGGATCTTAACAATTACTTAAATCAACATGAAAATAAGCTAAAATGATACAAACTCTTTTGATTAACCTCGTTCAGATTCTCATTGGTTTTAGCGGAGGTCTCGCTGTTGGAGCAGGGTTTGTTGCGTTTATTACTGTATTGGGTATTATTCCAAGATTGATTCAATTAAGTAAGACAGAACCACTTATAAAGGTATACAGTGCAAGTGTTATGCTGGGACTAATGATTGGGACTTACTTCTCCTTTGCAGATGTTTCTCTAAAGCAGCCTGTTTTTGCATTAATGATCTGGGGAATATTGCATGGAATCTTCAATGGGATGTTGGCAGCTGCTCTTACTGAAGTACTGAATGTATTTCCAATTTTATCCAGAAGAATCCATATGGAAAATTATTTATTACTCTTATTAATGGCAATCGTGTTTGGAAAAATTTTCGGTTCTTTATTTCAGTGGACTTATTTTGTAAGGTAAAACGATGGGGGTAAGAGAATGCCAAAAACAAAAAGTAACCATATCATCTCCGCCAGTATTCAGGATAATCATGCATATATGGAAGAAAAACTTGGAATGGGAAGTTCTTTTGATATTGGCTTCCGGGAACTAATTATTCTGAAGCAAAAAGTTCAGATTTACTATGTTACCGGATTATGTGATTCTTCTGTAATACAAGAATTGCTAAAAAAGCTAGTTGAAATTAACGATGTGGAAACCAATACACGAAAACTCCCAGAAATAATCGAAAACCGTTTGGTACATCAGCAAGTAAAGGCCGTAAAAACAATGGATGAAGCAGCAGATGAAATTCTTTCTGGTTTAATCGGAGTTTTTATCGATGGCGAAAAGTATGCACAAATCGTGGATGTCAGAAGCTATCCAGGAAGAAGCCCAGAGGAACCTGATACAGAAAAAGTCATTCGAGGATCAAGAGATGGTTTCACTGAAAATATCATTGAAAACACTGCTTTAACGCGCAGAAGATTACGTGATGAAAGGCTGCGCAATGAAATGATGAAAGTAGGAGAACGTTCAAAGACTGACGTTTGCATCAGTTATTTACAGGATATAGCTGACGATGGTCTGATTGATTTAATTAAAGAACAAATAGAAGCTATCGAAGTCGATGGGATTACGATGGCAGAAAAAACAATCGAAGAATATATCATTAATCGTAAATGGAATGCCTATCCACTTGTTCGTTATACGGAAAGGCCAGATGTAGCTGCTAGTCATTTACTAGAAGGACATGTGCTGATTTTTGTGGATACTTCACCAAGTGCCATTATTCTTCCAACTACTTTCTTCCATCATTTGCAGCATGCTGAAGAATACAGACAGGCGCCATCCATTGGAACATTCATTCGTTTTATTAGATACTTGGCTGTTTTCGCTTCCATGTACTTACTGCCATTATGGCTTTTATTTGCACTTGATCCAACTTTGCTCCCATCAGAGCTCAGTTTTATCGGGCCGAATGAGGAAGGAAATGTACCGATATCCTTTCAGATTATACTTGCAATTTTTGGTATCGAATTCTTAAGAATGGCTGCCATTCACACACCTACCCCTTTATCCACAGCTATGGGATTAATTGCAGCAGTACTAATTGGCCAAATAGCTATTGATGTTGGATTGTTTTCACCTGAGGTCATTCTATATGTTTCAATAAGTGCAATAGGTTCTTATGTAACCCCAAGCTACGAACTGAGTGTTGCAAATAAATTAATGAATATCTTTTTTGTATTATTTGTCGGATTATTTGAATTGACTGGATTCGTTATAGGATTGGTAGTAAGCATCTTATTTTTGGTTAATATAAAATCACTTAAAACACCATACTTATGGCCTTTCTTACCTTTTAATGCGAAAGCAATGCTTCATATTATCTTAAGAATACCGGTTCCATATACAAATAGTAGACCTAGCATTGTTCATCCTCGGAATAATTATAGACAACCGACAAAATGAGCTAACGATAGTTAGCTCTTTCGTTTTTAACTTTAATATGGTAAAGTATTTTTATTATTTCAAACAACATAGTGGGGGAACAAAATATTATGATAATCGATCATCATCCATTTCAAGTTAATCGTAACGGCCATCTTGAAATAGGTGGAATGGATACATTAGAACTTGCTGAAAGATATGGAACACCGCTTTATGTCTATGACGTTTCCATTATCCGCCAGAATGCCAGGGCGTTTGTTAATACATTCAAAGAAATGAATGTGAAAGCAAAAGTGGCATATGCAAGCAAAGCCTTTTCCACCATTGCCATGCTTCAAGTTGCAAAACAGGAAAACCTCTGCCTAGATGTCATTTCCGAGGGCGAATTATATACAGCATTGAAAGCAGATTTTCCAAGAGAACGAATCCATATGCATGGAAATAACAAAAGTCATCAAGAAATAAAGATGGCAATTGAAAATAATATTGGATGTATCGTTATAGATAATCTCCTTGATATTAAATTAATCGAAGAAGAGTTAACAAGGCAAAATAAAACGATTGATGTACTTTTACGCGTTACTCCCGGTATTGAGCTAAAAACACATCAGTATATTATGACTGGAAATGAAGATTCCAAATTTGGCTTTAATCTGCAAAACGGACAAGCTAAAGAAGCATTTAACCTGCTTAACCAACACGATACCATTAACCTAAAAGGACTACACTGCCATATAGGTTCTCAGATTTTTGAAACAGAAGGCTTTCGGGTAGCAGTAGATATTTTGTTTGATGAACTCTCTAACTGGTATTCTGAATATGATTTTGTTCCCGAAGTACTTAATTTGGGTGGAGGTTTTGGGATTCGCTATACAAAAGATGATGACCCATTACCGCACAGTGATTATGTAAGAGTTAGTGTTGAAGCAGTTAAGAAACATTCAGAAGCATTACAAATCCCTATGCCAGAAATCTGGATCGAACCCGGAAGATCTATCGTAGGCAATGCTGGCATTACGCTCTATACAATTGGTGCAATCAAAAACATTCCGGGTGTTAGAGAATATGTATCTGTGGATGGGGGAATGACTGATAATATAAGACCTGCACTGTATCAGGCAAAGTTTGAAGCAGTAATTGCAAATAATCCCAATGCAAAAGTGACCAATGAAGTGTCGATTGCAGGAAAAGCATGTGAATCCGGTGATATGCTCATATGGGATCTACCAGTTCCAAAGCTTAATCACGGTGATATTCTTGCAGTTTTTTCCACTGGCGCATACAGCTATTCGATGGCAAGCCATTATAACCGATTGCCAAATGCTGCGGTGGTCTTTGTGGAAGACGGAGTGGATAAGTTAGTCGTTGAAAGGGAAAAATTTGAAGATGTTGTTAAAAATGACCTATCCTATGAATAGGATTACACTGACTTTCTTTCAAATCTAGACAATTAATGATAAAATGAATGATGCCTTAAATAAATGAACAAGGGGATGTACATATGTCTAAAACAGGATATATTTTAATGGAAAATGGAAATAAGATTGAATTTGAACTTTATCCAAATGAAGCTCCAAATACGGTTGCTAACTTTGAAAAACTGGCAAATGAAAACTTTTATGATGGCCTAACTTTTCACCGAGTTATTCCAGGTTTTGTTAGTCAGGGTGGATGTCCCACAGGTAACGGTACAGGAAATGCAGGCTATACGATTAAATGTGAAACAGAAGGGAACCCTCACAAACATCAAGAAGGGTCTTTATCTATGGCGCATGCAGGCAAAGATACAGGCAGTAGCCAATTTTTCGTTGTTCATGAACCTCAGCCGCATCTAAATGGCGTGCACACTGTTTTTGGGCAGGTTACTTCCGGAATTGAGCATGCCAAATCCATGAACAATGGCGATGTGATGAAAGAAGTTAAAGTAGTTTCAGAATAACCCATTCATCATGGCTGATTCTAAGGTAGCTTAGATGGATATGTATTTAATTGTCTACCTTATATTTGTCATTGCACCACTGACCACCCTGATACATGAACTTGGACATGTATCAGGGTCCTTAATTGTTAAGGCAGATTATATTCGACTTACTATGGGCTATGGAAAGAGACCGTTTACTTTTAACTTTAACCAAATTAAATTTATCTTTTATCCTTTTTATTTTATAGGTGGCTTTACCACGAGTGAGCGGGATAAGCCATACAAAAATTCGGAAATTGTTTGGGTTACCATTCTAGGCCCGGTATTCAATGCAATAACCGCTTGGTTAAGTTACTTTGCATTTGAATTTTACCCAAGTGAATTTCTACAGTTACTCTTTTGGTTTAACATTTGGATGGCTATTGTAAATATCATTCCTTTTAAAATCAATGAAAAACAAACCGATGGATTTACCATTCTTAAATTGATGATAAAATAAGCGGTATTTCAAAAGTAGTATGATTACTTAAAAAATTGTCAACAATTGTAAAATGTGGTGTAATTAAAGATGTATATTTGACAAAAGACCTCAATAGTGCAATAAATAGATATATACTTTTTTTACAGGTTAATGACATTTTTGAGTTATACAGATTATTTAACCAATCAAATGTGTTTAGTAATGAGGGGTAATTATGTTAATTCGTTATAAGAAAAATTTAGAAAAGATTGCAATGGGTTTATTGTCTTTTATGCCGGAAGAAAAAAAGGACGTTAAGAAATTGCAACAAACCATTAAAGAGTACGAAACCAATGAAAATTGGCATCTTCATCTATGGAAAGAAGAAGATGTACTCGGAGCTGTTGGCGTGCGGATAGAAGATGGTCTAAACGCTGTTATTCAGCACGTGTCCGTAAACCCTTCCCACCGGAATACTGGTATCGGCAAAAAAATGGTTAATGAAGTTAAACGTCATTATCAGAATAAATATGCAGTCAGTACTACAGATGAAATAGAGGATTTTTATAACAAGTGCACAGAAGTGGCAGATAAAACCACAACTAGTGAGAACCAATAAAAAACCAGCCCTTATCCTGTTAGGGCTGGTTTTCATGTTTATTGGTGCTCTACTTCAATCTATATAAGTTTACGGGTTCAACTTTAGAACCAAGCAGCACCGACGATGATCAAAAGAATGAACAAAACAACAATTAACGCAAAGCCTCCGCCATAACTATTACTCATTATAAACTTCCTCCTTTTTCTTCATTACATAAATGTTTTGTGGTAACATTTATCTTACGTTATAGCTTATGTCATCATCTACTTCCTTGTATGGGCGCTTAACTAAACTTTAATTACTTTAAAACATAAGAAAGGATGAAACATCAATGAATCAAGCATATCAGGTGAAATTGGATGCATTTGAAGGGCCGCTTGATTTATTGCTCCATTTAATCAATCATTATGAAATTGATATTTATGATATCCCAGTTGCTCAAATAACGAAACAATACATGGAATACATACACGCGATGCAAAGCCTGGAACTTAATATTGCCAGTGAGTACTTAGTCATGGCGTCGACGTTGGTAGCTATTAAAAGCCAAATGCTGCTGCCTAAACAGGAAATAGACATAGACCAGGACGAGGATTATATGGAGGACCCCAGAGAAGAATTGATGCAACGACTCATAGAGTACAGAAGATTTAAAGAAGCAGCGGAGAGACTAAAAGAAATGGAAAATGAGTCGAAAAGCATATTTACGAGGCCACCGGTTGTTTTCAAAGATTTAGCTCTGGAAAAATCCCCTGTCGTTCAAGGTGATATTTCCATTTATGATTTGATTGGAGCCCTCGGAAAAATGTATGAACGAAAAAAATGGAATAAACCACATGATACAACAGTCCAACGTATGGATATTCCCATAGGAGAAAGGATGCAGGATGTATTAAGTAAAGTACGGAAAGCAACAAATGGAATTGAGTTTGATCAATTATTTCCTTACCCTACACGCACACATATAGTAGTGACTTTTATTGCCATATTGGAGCTTATGAAATCCAAGGAAATATACTGTAAACAAGCGAAGCATTTTGATGCATTGTATATATATTGTATGGAGGAATAAATGTGGAAATTGATGATTTAAAAGCCATTGCTGAGGGTCTTCTTTTTGCCAGCGGTGATGAGGGCATTACCATGAAACAACTATGTAGAATAATGGATATTCCAGATTCTGCTGTTCAACATATTATTGAAGAATTGAAATATGATTATGAGCGAAAAGATCGCGGTTTAATGATTATGCAATCTCAGGAAGTCCTTCATTTAACCACGAAGCCAGAACACAGTGATTATTTTAAAAGATTACTGGAGCTTCCACAAGCAAGCAGAATGTCACAGGCCGCACTTGAATCTTTGGCTATTATAGCTTATCAGCAACCAATAACGAGAACAGAAATAGAAGAAATCAGGGGAGTAAAGAGTGATAGACCAGTCCAAACCCTTCTATCCAGATCACTGATCGAAGAGATTGGTCGAAAAGATAGTGTTGGAAGACCTATTCTTTTTGGGACAAGCAAAGATTTTCTTACATATTTCGGTCTAACTTCACTTGAAGAACTGCCACCATTGCCTGAATCTACGGAAGAAGATGATGAAGCAAATGAGGCAGATTTATTTTTTGAAAGAGTTAATGATGAAATGAGTAGCAACCATGAATAAAATCAATCCTTACATTTTTTGTAAGGATTTTTTAGTTGAGAAACTTAGAATGTTTCTACTAATCACCTTGCTAAACGTGGTAACAATAAGACTATTTACGTAATGTTTGTTGTTTTATAACCCTACGCAGTTGAGATAAAATGCGAACAGAATAAGTAACTTCGGCGACCGCTCTGGAGAAATATACTTCGCTTTCCGCGGGCGGCTGGTGAGCCCCCTCGTGCTAACGCACTCCGGGTCTCACCGATGCCTTTCCTCCCGCTGGAGTCTTCGTATATTTCCCCAGAGCTGATTTTAAGCTTACAAAATATTAACTGCATTAGTGATTTATAAAATTCATATCACCGAGCTTCACCAGTCCGGCATCGCTGTGGGCGGTGACTCCTGCGGGAATAGCACGTGTCCGAAGACCAGAAGAGCGGTTTTCTCTTCGGGGCTGAGGCCGTGCCTAAGGATGCGCATCCGCCTAGAGCGATCCCGGACGGCGGGAAAAGCAGTTACTTTAAGAAACTAAACAACCAGCAGTTACTTCGGAGTTTATAGAAACTACGATGATAAAAATTAAGTTAATGAAAAGAGTCTTGGAGTCCAGATGTAATCGGAATGCTAAGTACAAACAGTTCATCCAAAGTCAACTTGAGCAGTATATCAGAGTCCCTAATTCTACTAAGGCTAATTTCTCATTTCATTCTTCGTAAGTTTGTTCGTAAATAAATTTATTCATAACAACAAGTCCCGTGCATAATATATAAAGACATCTTTTCCGGGAGGCTTACAAAATGCGTTTTTTAATCTTATTCGTACTATTGTTGTTAATCAACCTCGGTTTTCCCTTGGTGGGACAAGCTATGCCTGGAGTCTCAGCAAACAATGCCATTTTAATTGAACAATCTACTGGTAGGGTACTATTTGAAAAAAATTCAAATGAGCAAGCGAATATAGCTAGCATTACAAAAATAATGACGGCAATTATTGCTATTGAATCCGGAAAAATGGATGACATGGCAAAAACTTCTAGAAAGGCGATTTATACGGAAGGTTCTTCCATTTACCTGGAACAAGGGGAAAAGATGAAATTAGAGGATCTTGTATACGGTTTAATGCTCAGGTCTGGAAACGATGCAGCTATTGCAATTGCTGAACATGTTGGAGGAAGTGAAGAAGGATTTGTTTTCTTAATGAATGAAAAAGCACAATGGCTTGGAATGACAAATTCCCATTTTGATAACCCACATGGCCTTGACTCGGATACACATTTTTCCAGCGCATATGATATGGCTATACTTATGCGTTACGCGATGGAAAACAATATGTTTAAAAAAATTACTGCTACCGAAAGCTTCAAATCTGATAATAGGTCTTACGCTTGGCAAAATAAGAATAAATTACTCACTCAATTCTATGAATATTGTACAGGAGGCAAAACCGGTTATACCAAGATGACTGGACGAACATTGGTAAGTTCAGCTGAGAAAGATGGTATGGAATTGATAGCCGTGACACTTGATGCACCTGATGATTGGAGGGATCATACTTCAATGTTTGAATGGGGATTTGACAATTACAACATGGAATCAATTTCTGAGGAAGGGTCCGTTAAATACCGAATAGATGAAAATAACCAAACGGTAAATGGTTATTTACGGAACCACATTCTATATCCTTTAACCACTAAAGAAAGTACATTGCTGTCTGTTAAAAATTATCTATTGACGGATCAAAACATAGAAGATCACGAGAAAATTGGAAAAACCGTTTTCTTCTTGGACAATAAGCAAATTTTAGAGACAACTATTTTCAAAGAACCGCCCATAAAAAAAGAAGGTCACTTTGGTAAGCAACTAAAATCTGTTTTCCTAAAAACACTAGGATTAAGATAGAATGATTAATATTATTTGGGCTTGTATGGCAATCGTAGGAATTGTATTCGCCATGTTCAACGGAAAAATGGAAGAAGTGAATCAGGCAGTATTTGATAGTGCTGGTGAAGCTGTTACACTTTCCATTGGTTTAATCAGTATTTTAGTATTCTGGCTCGGAATCATGAAAATTGCAGAGAGCGCAGGTATTTTACTGGCTCTCACAAAATTATTCAGACCACTTATCGTACGACTGTTTCCAGAAATCCCAAAAGACCATCCAGCAATTGGCTACATATTATCCAATATTACTGCTAATTTATTTGGATTAGGTAATGCAGCGACACCCATTGGAATTAAAGCAATGGAACAAATGAAGCAATTAAGTGGAACAGATACTGCTTCTAGGTCAATGATTACATTTTTGGCATTAAACACTTCTGGTCTCACATTAGTACCAACGACTGTAATCGCAATTCGAATGCAATATCATTCCGTTTCGCCAACAGAGATAGTAGGAACTACCATATTGACAACCTGTATTTCTACAGTAAGTGCTATTTTAATTGATCGTTTTTACTATTACAAAAGTACTTGGGGGAAATAATTATGGGAATGGTTACATCAATTAGTACGTGGATTATCCCTTGTTTTCTATTAATCGTATTATCTGTCGCTCTTGTTAAAAAGGTACCTGCATATGAATTATTCGTAGAAGGAGGAAAGGAAGGTGTCAAACTGGCATTTTCTTTGCTTCCTTTTTTAGTTGGCATGATTGTAGCAATATCGATCCTTCGCAGTTCTGGCGCAATGGAAGCGTTTATTAATTTAATATCACCATTTCTCCATTTCATTGGAATACCACCGGATATTATTCCACTTGCACTTATCAGACCAATATCAGGAACTGCAGCTTTGGGAATGACTACTGAATTAATAGCTACATTCGGACCGGATTCATTTATCGGTAGGCTGGCATCCACAATGCAGGGAAGTACTGACACCACCTTGTATGTTTTAACGGTCTATTTCGGAGCAGTTGGGATTAAAAAAATGAGATATGCATTGAAAGTCGGCCTTTTAGCAGACCTAATTGCTATACTTTCATCCATCATTATTGTTAAAATGGTATTCGGATAGGGAATAAAACTAGCGTTAATATAAAGTTAACGCTATTATTATGTAGAAAATAATAAGTAAAGTATGGTGATATAATGACAACAAGTGGAGAAAGACTTCAGAAGGTAATTGCTCAAAGTGGAATAACTTCCAGAAGAAAAGCAGAACAACTGATTATAGATGGAAACGTTAAAGTAAATGGTAAAGTTGTAACTGAGTTAGGAACAAAGGTTACAGGAGATGACAATGTTGAAGTTAACGGATTTCCATTGGAAAAAGAAGCATCTGTATATTATATGTTGTATAAGCCCAGGGGAGTAATCTCAAGCGTTAAGGATGACAAGGGTAGGAAAGTTGTTATTGACTTAATGGAGGGTGTAAGCGAAAGAGTATTTCCTGTAGGCAGGCTGGATTATGATACGTCGGGAATTATACTTTTGACAAATGACGGAGATTTCGCGAATCTGTTAATGCATCCCAAACACGGCGTAGAAAAAGTATATGTAGCTAAAATTAAAGGTATACCTGATAAGAGAGAACTTGGACGACTTAAGCGTGGCGTTAAAGATGAAAAAGATTTGCTTAAGGCTGCAAACTATAATGTTCTTTCAACAGACAAAAAGAAAAATACAATGATTATTGAATTGACTTTACAGGAAGGTAAGAACAGACATGTTAGAAGAATGATGGAACAATTAGGCTACCCTGTAATGAAATTGAAAAGGGAAAGATACGGCACACTAACATTAGATGGACTTAAGCCAGGTAAATATCGTCCTCTTTCGCCGAAAGAAATCAAACAAATTCGTAACTCTGCACTAAAATTGTAAAAAATTAGTCAAAATTTACCCTTTACTCAGATGGTATAATGGCGAGGGGAGTGATTAATTTTGAGTCTGGAACAGAAAAAAATGGCCAAGCAGAAGAAAAAAAGAAATCGGCTAATATTTAGAACCGCAATCCTAGCGGTCTTAGTGGCTGCAGTTGTTTTTGCGCTTGTTTCCAATTTGCAAAAGGATAACACGATATATCAAGTTGGTGATAAAGCACCTGATTTTCAACTTAAACAAATCAGTAATAATTACGATGCAGAAACCGTTCAACTGAGTGATCTAGAAGGAAAAGGTGTAATGTTGAATTTCTGGGCAACCTGGTGCAAACCATGCGAGGCAGAGATGCCTTACATGCAGGAATTATATCCAGAGTACAAAGAAAAAGGAGTCGAAATTGTTGCTGTAAGTCTCGACGGTACAGAGCTAGTCGTTGACCGCTTTATTGATAAATATAATCTGACGTTTGCTATCCCTCATGATAAATTGGGAGAAATCAGAGATTTATATAAAGTTGGTCCGATACCAAGCACTTTTTTTATTAATCCTGAAGGAGAAATAGAGGATGTTGTTAATGGTGCGCTAACATTGGAACGACTCGAGGGATATTTGCAAGCAATACAGCCAAGTGTGGAAGAAGCATCATAAATGGTGGGGGATTTAAATGAATAAAATAAAATGTGAATGTGGACATATTAATCCCGAAGGCACCGTTTTATGTGAAGCATGCGGAAAGCCTATAGAAGGGAATCAGCATATTGATGGAAACGAAGGTAACAAACTGCTCAACATGCGATATGATGGCACTGCACGCCGTTCACAAACCTACAATAAATCGATCATCGACAGAACTTGGAGTTTCTTCTCTTCGGTTAAAGTTGGTGTCTGGTTAATTGTTATTGCGTTAATTGCTTCCATGGTTGGAACCATTTTTCCGCAACAAATATACATACCTTCAGATGCAGTATCACGAGATCCTGCAATTTTTTATGAAGATCGTTACGGCATAACAGGGCTTATCTATTATCAACTGGGATTTCATAATTTATACAGTTCTTGGTGGTACATCCTCTTAATTGCTTTAATCGGTATTTCGCTTGTTATCTGTAGTTTAGATAGATTTGTTCCATTATATAAAGCGTTAAAAAGGCAAAAAGCACAACGTCATGAAACGTTTCTAAACAGACAG
The DNA here is from genome assembly GCF_042650085.1 of Oceanobacillus longus. Taxonomy (NCBI): domain Bacteria; kingdom Bacillati; phylum Bacillota; class Bacilli; order Caryophanales; family Bacillaceae; genus Oceanobacillus; species Oceanobacillus longus. The sequence goes on from NZ_JBHSAO010000001.1 coordinate 703,107, forward strand.
CGCTTATACAGCGAAACGGAAAACGTATCCAAACAGGATATCGAAACAGTTCAAGATAACCTAAAAAAGGCAGGATATAAAGTCAGAAATGAAAATGGCCATATTCTTGCTGAAAAAGGAAGATTTTCCAGATGGGGTCCATATGTGAACCATATTGGTTTAATCATTATCCTAATTGCGGCTATTTTACGCTCTACCCCTCTGATGTATACAGATGAGTACGTCTGGGTCAGGGAAGGAGAACAAATTGTTATTCCTGGTACCAATAGTAAATACTACATCGAGAATAAAGACTTTATTATGGAAACACATGATGAAGATGATGAACGGTTTACGCAGGCGATTCAAGAAGAAGGAGTAGTACCAAGTAACTTTCAGACTGATGTCATTATCTATCAAGCTGGTGAAACTGCAGTTGCAGGAGCTGAACCTGAACTCCAACCAATACTTGAAGATTCCATTCAAATGAATAAACCAGCAAAATTCGATAGATATACACTATACCAATCCGGATATCAAGTGAATGAATTTCATAATATGACCTTTAAAATTCATGAGACAGATGATACAGATGAAACATCATTGGGCTCATTTACGATTGATTTAACGAATCCAGAGTCTGTCTATGAACTCGATAATGGATTTCGTGTCATGATAGATCAATATTATCCGGATTATTTTATGGATGACAATGGAATTCCAGCATCAGAAACTAATTATCCAAGGAATCCAGCATTTGTATTAATGGTTTATCCTCCAGATAGTGATAATCCTGAAGTTAGCTTTCTTGGTATTGGAAAAAATATAGATGCAACTGGAGAGAATGAATTTAAACTCGCAATTGAAGATTTTGAAATGCGTGATGTCAGTGGTCTTACACTAAGAGTAGATAATACATTATGGTTCTTTAGTATTGGTGCAGCCATATTTATGATTGGTGTTATCCAAGGAATGTATTGGCAGCATCGCCGAATCTGGATCCATCCGAAAGATAATTGGCTCTTAATCGCAGCCCATGCCAATAAAAATTGGTTTGGCCTCAGTAAAGATATTGAAAAATCAATAGAGAATACATCAATTAACATGGTTGAAGATCAGCAGGAATTGGAATAAATCTGCAAATATCATCTACAGCAGATTTATTCCAGATAAGGAGGAGATTATATGGATTTGCTTAATATAAGCAGTACAATGCTTTATTCGGCATTTATTCTCTATCTGGTTGCAACATTTTTCTTTGGGGCAACAATCAGACAGAATAAATCTGAAAGAAGAAAGAAAACCAAAGCAGGTACAATTGGGATAACAATAACCATAATCGGTTTTATCGCACAACTTGTATACCTTATTACAAGATGGATTGCTAGCGGACATGCACCAGTAAGTAATATGTTCGAATTTGTGACATTCCTCGGAATGTGTATGGTCCTTGGATTCATAATTCTTTATTTCTATTACAAGTTAACTTTTCTTGGTCTATTTGCACTTCCTATTGCAATGATTATCATCGCTTATGGAAGTATGTTCCCAACCGAAATTTCACCATTGGTACCTTCATTGCAAAGTCACTGGTTGTATATTCATGTAACAACCGTAGCCTTGGGCCAAGGGATCCTTTTCATCAGTTTTGCGGCAGGGATTATGTATTTAATCAGACAAATCGATCAAACATCTAGAAATAAAAAAAATGTTTGGCTTGAAATTGTAATCTATACAATGTTCTTGTTCATCGGTTATATCGTCATTACTTCCGCTTTTAATATCATGAATTACAATGCCACTTTTGAGTATCAACAAGGAAATAGCATGGTTACAACAGATTATCGTTTACCTGCCATTGCAGGTCCAATTAATGGGACACTTATGACAGAAGGAGTCATGGAACCTTGGTTTGATACACCATCCTGGATGCAGGGAGCAGACGCTGGAAGCAAGTTTAATACCGTAATCTGGTCCATTCTTTCTGGTTCTATTCTATATGGTCTTGTAAGATTATTTACGCGTAAACGGATTGCGGCAAAAATCCAACCATTGCTTAAAAATATAAAACCGGATCTTTTGGACGAAATAATGTACCGTTCGGTTACGATTGGTTTCCCAATATTTACATTAGGTGGTTTAATTTTTGCTTCCATCTGGGCCCAAATTGCTTGGGGTCGTTTCTGGGGTTGGGATCCGAAAGAGGTTTGGGCACTGGTTACTTGGCTCTTTTACGCTGCTTTCCTACACTTGCGCTTATCAAGGGGATGGCACGGTGAAAGATCAGCTTGGCTAGCGGTAGCAGGATTCGGCATTATCATGTTCAACCTGATTGTTGTTAACCTAGTGCTTGCGGGTCTTCATTCATATGCTTAGACTTTTCATTACAGAACGGGGTATCCTAATGATGCCTCGTTTTTTATACATTTAACACAATATGGTTTATAATTTACTTTAGAGATTATTATAGGGGGAGCTAACATGGATTCGAATGCTAAGATTTTGGTTGTAGATGATGAAGAAAGAATTCGTAGACTTATTCGCATGTATCTTGAACGTGAGGATTATATCGTAGAAGAAGCAGAAAATGGAAAGGATGCCTTGGAAAAGGCTTTAAATACTGATTATAGTGTGATTATGTTGGATATTATGATGCCTGAAATGGACGGGATAGAAACTTGTCAGGAACTAAGGAAGGTAAAAGACACTCCTGTGATTATGCTGACTGCAAAAGGCGAAGAAGGAAACCGCGTGCAGGGTTTTGAAGTTGGGGCAGATGATTATATCGTAAAACCATTCAGTCCAAGGGAAGCAGTATTACGGGTGAAGGCCTTATTAAGAAGAGTATCTGCATCCTCTTTTAACGAAGTGGACACTTCTTCAAAAAACATCTTGGTCTTCCCACATATTACGATTGATGATGATGCGCATCGAGTTACTGCAGATGGAGAAGAAGTTAGTCTAACTCCTAAAGAGTATGAATTGCTTTGTTTTCTTGCCAAATCTCCCGATAAAGTATTTAACAGGGAGCACTTATTAAAGGAAGTTTGGCAATATGAATTTTTTGGTGATCTTCGCACAGTGGACACACATGTTAAACGACTGCGGGAAAAATTGAGTACCGTTTCCAAATCGGCAGCTAAAATGATTGTTACTGTTTGGGGAGTTGGTTATAAATTCGAAGTTGATGATGCATAATGTTTTGGAAAAGTGTAGTAGGTAAACTTTCATTAACTATTTTATTGCTGGTTGCTTTTGTATTATCTATTTTGTCTATATTTCTAATGCAATTCTTTGAAAATTTCCACATACAAGAAGCAGAAAATGAAATGATGCAAACGGCTACAAAAATTTCTTCATTGGTCGAAAGGGGGCAGGATAGAAATTTCATTGAGGAAATGACAGAGATGCTAAAAGATCCGACTAGCCGCATCGCAATTATTTATAGTGAAGAGGATACTTGGCTTTCTACCAGCAGCGATAATGATTTAGTTTCCGAGGGTGATGAATGGCTTGAATCCAGGGAAGAAGTAAATGAAGTAATCGAAAATCAAAGCAAACTTCAAAAGCAAATTAATCTTCCTGAACAAGATAAAGAGATTATTATCGTTGGATCTCCTACCGAAAATGGTGGGGCAATTTTTGTATTTCAATCGCTTGATATCATTAATCAAACCAAAGCAGAAACGACGAAACTAATTTTACTCAGTGCAGGTATTGCTATTATGCTTACTGCTTTTTTTGCAGTATTTCTATCCACTAGAATAACATCACCATTAATTAAGATGCGAGAAGCAGCCTACGATCTTACAAGAGGTGAATTTAATACAAAGGTTCCAGTATTGACGCATGATGAAATCGGAGAACTTGCTGTAGAGTTCAATCGAATGGGAAGACAGCTAAAGTTTCATATTAATGCTTTACGTCAGGAGAAGGAACAATTATCAAGTATCGTTAGTTCAATGGCAGATGGAGTAGTTACTCTCAATCGGAATGGAGACATTCTGGTCATAAATCCACCTGCCCAGAAATATATTGATGGATGGTATTTTGAGAATGATGTTGTAATGAATGAGAGTCGAAAACTTCCAACAGAACTACAAGAAGCTTTAAAAGAAGTAATCGATGGGGAACAAGCAGTTTTAAGAGAGATCAGTCTTCAAGGTAGAAATTTCGTAATGCTGATGACACCTTTATACGACCAGTCCTATGTAAGGGGTGCTGTAGCTGTCATTCGTGATATGACAGAAGAAAGACGGTTGGATAAATTACGAAAAGATTTTATAGCCAATGTTTCACATGAATTACGCACTCCAATATCCATGCTTCAAGGTTACAGTGAAGCGATTGTCGATGATATTGCCGATACAAAAGAGGAAAAAAATGAGCTGGCCAAAATTATACATGAAGAATCGTTACGAATGGGTCGACTCGTTAATGAACTACTTGACCTTGCACGTATGGAATCAGGCCAAATTCACTTAAACGTGGAAACGTTTGGTATTGAATCCTATATCAAACGAATTGTAAATAAATTTAAAGGTCTCGCTTCTGATAACGAGATTGATCTTACACTAACAATGAACACTGACTTTTCAAATACCAGTTTTGACCCTGACAGAATTGAACAAGTGTTTACAAATCTAATTGACAATGCGATTAGGCACACTTCGAAAGGCGGAACTGTCCGTGTTGCAGTCACAAACAAACCTAAGGAATTTTATGTGGAAGTGAACGATAGCGGGAGTGGTATCCCTGAAGAAGATTTACCGTTTATTTTTGAGCGATTCTATAAGGCTGATAAATCCAGAGTACGGAGTAAAGAGAAAAAAGGCACTGGACTTGGACTTGCCATTGCTAAGAATATAATTGATGCACATAAAGGGACTATTCAAGTAAAAAGTAAACTAAATCAAGGGACTACTTTCAGTTTCAAATTACCACAGAATCATGAAAATAGTTAAAGTTTTAAAGCTTTTCTATTTAATTTTCTTATGCTATGATAACTTTGTATTGGAATTGTATCGTATAATTGAATATTGTAATTGGTGTTTTATTAAAAGGGAATCCAGTGGAAGTCTGGAACTGTCCTCGCAACTGTAAATGATTACGAAATAAGCGATCCACTGTATGGTAATCCATATGGGAAGGGCTTAAAGTAGGTTTGAATCATAAGTCAGTAGACCTGCCAATTGACAATTTGTTTCAATGCTTCGAGGGTATAAGCGATTGAGACTTACAAATACATATGCATGCATGCTAGCAGCTATTATTTGTTTGTCTTTAATCCGCCTGAACTACTAAAGGCGGACTTTTTTTATACTTTTATAGAATACAGATTAATTTCCAGTAACATTAATGCAAAAAGGATGGGGAAACAATGAAAAAATGGATTTTGCAAGTAGCAGTAATCTTGATGACAGTAGGTTTATTGATTGGATGTTCATCTGAAGATAACACCGAACAAAATACTTCAGTAAGTACAAATGAAACTTCTGATTCCGAAGAGGTGGCTGAAGATTCTGTTCGAGTTACAATTTCTATAAATGAAGGGGAGGAATTCGTAAATGAGCAGGAGATCCCGATTGAAGAAGGCGATATACTGATGGATGTTATGGAAGAAAATTTCTACATTGAAACAGACTTTGATGGTGCATTTATTACATCAATTGAAAGAGTCGAAGCAAGTGATGAGGAACAAACCGCTTGGATGTTCTTCGTTAACGATGAGATGCCAACTGTAGGGGCTAACGAATACGAACTTTCTCCTGGTGATATAGTTGTATTTGATTTACAATCCTGGGAATAGACGATGAACACATATAAGATTACAATCATAGCCTTATTGGCTGCTATGGCAATTGCAGGAAGATATGTGTTCCAGTTTATTCCAAATGTTCAACCAGTAACTGCACTGATTATTATATGCGGCATTATACTCGGCCCTCTATCAGCAATACTCTTAGCGATTGTGACAACCTTTCTTTCCAACATGCTTATGGGGATGGGAATATGGACATTATGGCAAATTATTTCATGGTGTATCATTGGTGTTTTGAGCGGTTTATTGAGTAAAATATTTAAACGTGTACCTCTATTTATCACGGTGCTTTTTGCGGTATTCAGTGGATATCTGTATGGTTTTGTCATATCACTGACAAATTATCAAATAACTGGACAATTTTGGCCGTATTACATAGCAGGTCTTCCATTTGATACAAGTCATGCTATTGGCAATGCGGTGTTTATTATTCTCTTGTACCCGATTATGTCTCATTTATTTAGTAACTATGCTGTTAAGAGATTTACAATCAAGAATACCAACTGATTTGCAGTTGGTATTTTTTTTCTTTAGTTATCTACTAACTTTCACGCCAATAAAATAATTTCAAACAATAAACTTATAATATCTCTAATAATCTCCTTGATAACCTTGGTAAAATAAGGCTGTTTTCTAAAGGCTATTTTTTAATGTAAATTGCTTTATAAGCATCGCAGAGTAGAGATAAAATGCGAACTAACTTCTGGTTGGTATTCTAACATATGTGCTATTGCTGCCGTCCGGGATCGCTCTGGGCGGATGCGCATCCTTAGGGCACGGCCTCAGCCTCCTCGAGAAACCCACTCTGCGGGGTCTTCGGACACGTGCTTTTCCCGCAGGAGTCACCGCTCACCCGGACTGGTGAAGCTGTGTGATAAGATTTTTATAACAATCACTAATGCAGTTAATTGTTTGTAAGCTTAAAACCAGCTCTGGGAAATATACGAAGACTCCAGTGGGAGGAAAGGCATCGGTGAGACCCCGGAGTGCGCAGCACGAGGAGGGCTCACCAGCCGCCCACGGAAAGCGAAGTATAATTCCCAGAGCGGTCGCCGAAGCTTCTGCATACTGTTAGAATCAACTAGCAGTTACTTCGTAGTCTATATAAAATGCGGTGTTAAAAACAACAAGATGAACGAAAAGATCCTTGGAATCTCGATGTATCCAGACTGCTCAGTGCAAACAGTTAATCCAACGTCAACTTGAGCAGTGTATCTCCAGGCCACCTAATTCTACCAAGCATCTTTTCAATTTTACTCTGCAAAAGTTGAGTTACCCTTTATAATATAGATCAATGTATCATGGCTTACATACACTTACAGTAGGTTGCGCTTTTATTTTAAACGATATAGTATGATTGTAACCTTTTTGTATTAATAACGACTATATAGTTGAACGGAGGGTCTCTATGAAGGCCATTTTCGATAAGTTATATGATAACTATCATCAGGATCTGTTCCAGTACATTTTTTACATGGTGAAAAATAAAGAAACGACTGAAGATCTGATTCAGGAGGTATATATTAAAGTATTAAAGGCTTATCCAAACTTTAAAGGGGAGAGCAGTGAAAAAACATGGCTCTTTTCTATTGCAAGACATGTTACATATGACTATTTCCGTTCTTTGAAGAGAAAAAGAAACAGAATTATCGACCTTTTTGACTGGGCCGAAAAAGGTGAATCCATTCCCGATGAAGATGATTTACCTGAGGAAATAGCTATTAAAAATGAGCAGATGAAGCAAATCTATAAATATCTTGACAAATGCACAATCGATCAAAAAAGTGTGTTAATTCTAAGATACCTGCAATCCTTCTCTATTCAGGAAACAGCTGAAGTACTTAATTTTAGTGTGAGCAAAGTTAAAACAACACAGCATAGAGGTCTAAAAACATTAAAAAAGCTCTTGCTTGAACAAATCGAGAAAGAAGGAGATGCTCAATGAGGCAAATAGATAAAGAACAACAGGAAATCATTGATCGGTTACAGGAAATGCCTGAAATAAAAGATGATACAGAAAAAAATGTATTATACCACCGCATCTCCTCAAGCCTTACTGACCCCTCACCAACAAAAAAGAGACAAAAGAGGCAAAAACTGATTCCCGTTCTGGCAACCATGATGGCCGTTACCTTCATTCTTATTATTCCAGTTATGTTGAATAACGACAATCAGGTGTATCAAAATTCTGAGCAGTTTTCTGATGTCGAAATAGCGACAAATATTGAAAAATCTGAGGACTCCAGACGAATGGAATCCTCAGATGAGGACCAGGTGGAAATGGGAAGTGAAGAATCTGTTGTACAAAACTCTGAACTAATGGATGAATTAAAAGTTCCTAATGATGATTCATTGGAGAGCTATGTCATTCAGGAGTCCAATGAACCAATGAAAATTGTCTATGGTGCATTATCAGACCTTCAACAGCAATATATCATACCTATTTCGTTTATCGTAAGTGGCAACGCCAATCTGGATGAATATTATAATGAACTAAAATTTTATATAAACAATGAAGAATGGGCTACAAATGAATATATGCTAAAGAATGCCTCTATTGTGCTAAATGAATCCGAAGTGTTGATTGAACTTGGAGATAAATTTTCGATCGGGGAAGGCTCAACAAACGCCTATCTTTTTGAAAAGATGCTTTCCGCTATGTTCACGCCGTATGGTATTAATAAGGCAGTTTTTCAATCGGATACCAATGGCGTGGAGCTTGGTCCATATGGTGTTATTGAGGAACTTTTATTAAATAAAGAAGAGAATTTAATATACAAACGTTATAATAATCAATTTTTAGTTCCCATACCAAATTTAAACCTGTCCATTCAGGATGCACTTACCGAAATGAAAATAGAACAGAAGGAATTTAATATCGATCGGACAATACCAGAAGAGGTCCAGTTTACAGTCGATTCATCTAAGAACCTGCTCAAATTAACACTAGATGATGGGTCCGTTTCCCAAGATGAGCAACAAGTAATGACCATGATTGAAGCTATACTAATGACCGCTAAAAGCTATGGGTATCAATCTGTTCAATTTAATAATTTTCCATTTGATCAAATCGGTAGATACAATATTTCTGCACCGATTCCTGTACCTATTGCTGCAAATCCAATTGATATAAGAAATTGAGACTAGTAAAAAGTGTTTTTGAAAAATATTTTTCAAAAACACTTTTTAAATGTATACTATGTACTAGGAATATTATATTATTCCCCAAATTTTAATGGGTCTCCATTAAAAGCCATTTCAGAAATCTTTATGGAGTTTGTTGGGCAACCTTCATAGGCATCAAGTAAGTCATCTACCAGTTTATCAGGAATAACTGATATTCCAGCATTTTCGTCGATGGAAACATAGGAAAGCCCCTCGTCATCATAAGTAAATATTTGTGGTGCACAAGCACCGCAAGCTCCACAGGCTATACATGTTTCTTTATCAACAATCGTGTATTTCGACATTCATTTTCCTCCTATAATTTAAACCCACTTTATCTATTCTAAATCTGATTACCTATGATTTCAATAACATCTGTTATTCTATACAATTTTCTTTTTAGGGGGAGGGATTTTCATTTGATTTTTAATGGTATCATCCTTACATGCGTAGCTAAAATACAGGGAGAAAGAACCGTATCAAGTATATATCATTTATTAAAAGGTAAAAAATCAATCCAAACAGTTCAGGATGCGCATATCTATCGGTTGGATAAGTTTTATTGTATCTATAGTATCCTAACCAAAGAGAAATTTAACAGGAAAATAAAGAAGCTAACTGAAAGTGGTTTATTAAATCCGGTTGAAAATCAGAACAGTATATTCCAATTATCTAATCGTGGGGTGAATTGGCTTGAGGAACACAAAGACCAGTTAAAAATCGAATATTTTAACGGATTGAAATATAATGAAACAGCAGACATTTTCTACCTCAGACTTTTATTACTCGTACAAACTTTAACAAATATAAAGATGCGTTCCTTCAACTTCATCCCAGTCACTGATAACCATGCTGCTGAGAGATGGGTCAAACAAATGTATAGAACAATGAAGAACTCAGAAAAGAATGTTACCGTAGCGCTTTATGATGAACTCCTAACGATCTTAAAGTATTTACCGGACCAAGATGCTACTCTATTTGTTGATCGATTGACAGGGTATAAAAACATTGGATTGAGCACAAACCAGTTATCTCAAAAATTTAACCTGACTGAAGAAGATGTTCACCTACTACTAAAAGGCATTGTCCACAGAATGATAACTCTGATTTATAAAGAAAAAGAACATTTCCCGCTACATGTTTATATGTTAAAAGATTTATACAAATCGAATCAAATTACACAATCAGCAAATAAGACAAATCAATTATTAGAAAAAGGTTATTCGATTGATCAGATTGCTGCAATGAGGAATCTAAAAACAAATACGATTCATGATCATATTGTGGAAATTGCCCTGTACAATTCAGAGTTCCCATTAAATAATTACATATCTATAAATGATCAGAATGAAGTAATCAACGTACTGAATAAAGAAAAATCATTTAAATTAAAGGATATTAAAAATTCAGTGAACGTAAATATCAGTTATTTTCAAATACGGCTTGTTCTGGCAGTAAATAAGAAATTATTAAGAATAGGTGATTAACTTGCAGAATACAACTACACTGGAAAATACGTTAAAAAAACAATTTCACTATACTTCGTTTCGAACAGGTCAAAAAGAAATTATCCAGGACGTACTTGCAGGAAAGGATGTGCTTGGGATTCTACCAACGGGGTCAGGTAAGTCAATCTGTTATCAACTTCCTGCTAGAATACAAGTTGGCATGACGATCGTTGTATCTCCATTAATATCCTTAATGATAGATCAAGTAAAAGAATTAAAGGCAAATAACTTTAAGGAAGTTATTGCCATTAACAGTTTCATGAATCCTTCTGAAAGAAGATCCGTTTATAATAATCTTAGCAGTTACAAATTAATCTATCTTTCTCCAGAGTTGCTTCAGCAGAAAGAAGTAATGGACCGGTTAAAACATCTCGATGTACAATTATTTGTTATAGATGAAGCCCACTGTATATCACAATGGGGTCATGAATTCAGGCCTGACTATTTGAAATTAAGTGAGGCCATTGAAACATTAAACAACCCAACGGTAATGGCACTGAGTGCAACTGCTACTCCGGAAGTCCAGTCAGATATCATTTCTTCATTGAAACGACCGGATATGAACAAACGCGTTTATCCTATGGATCGGGAGAATATAGCATTTTGTATAGAGCAAGTCGCTGATGATGCTGAAAAAACGGAATTAATCACGCGGTTATTCCGCAAGTACCATATTCCTTCGTTAATTTATTTCACAAGCAGGGCAGCAGCAGAGAATACAGCGAGTATTCTCTCTAATCAGTTGAAAGATAAAAATATAGCTTTCTACCATGGTGGAATGGAACAATTGGATCGCGTCAGCATTCAGCAACAATTTATGAATGACCAACTGGATATCATATGCTGCACAAGCGCTTTTGGCATGGGAATTAATAAAAGCAATATCAGACTAATTATACATTTTCATTTGCCACTACAGTTAGAATCCTATATACAGGAAGTAGGTAGAGCTGGCAGGGATGGTAAATCAAGTGTGGGTTTATTACTGTTTTCACCAAAGGATGCTTTCATACCAAATAATATAATTAAAAAAGAGCTTCCTGACGAAGCTCATTTAACGAATTTGTTCTATCAGTTATATGTAATGGCTCAACAAAAGTTAGAAATACCAACATCCAATGAGCAAATGGAAAATCGTTTACAGATAAACGAAACACAATGGAGGTTTTTTCGTTATCAGTTAGAAAATCATGGTATTATAAAAAATAATCGAATTTATTATGAGGAAGGAAATTGGCAGGATGCTCAATTTACCATCCAATCTTTAATAAAACAAAGAACTCAGTATAAAGAAGAGAAATTACATGATGTATTAAACTGGATTCACGAAAAAAATTGTTTGCGTAAAAACTTGTACAGGTCCTTTCAAGCAACATACAATAGAGCTAACTATCAGTGTTGCAGTAATTGCGGGTTTTCATGGAACGAATGGAAACCCGACGAGACGCAACCGGAAAAATTGCGTTCAGAAAGTTGGCAAGCTAAACTCAAAGACTTATTATTAGTTGGTAATACAGATGAAGCAAAGTGAATTAATAAAACAGCTTTCCGATGAAGAGATAAGAAAGCAACTTTTTCTGTCTCAATCATTATTAATCCTAATTAGTATTATATTAAGCGTTATTCTATTTGAAAAAATGACGGACTGGCTTCTTTTTTTCGATTGGAATATGGGGGAAATTTTACTTTATGGTCTTATACCCGGTTTGATTATTGTTTTCATCGACTTAGGAATGATGTACTTCCTTCCAGAAAAGTATTACGATGATAATGGTATTAATAAAAGAATCTTTGGTGACCAACCTCTATTCTATATTTTCACTATTTCTTTATTCGTTGCTGTATCTGAAGAATTATTATTCAGAGGAGTTATTCAAAACGAATTCGGGTATTTATTTGCAAGTTTACTATTTGCTTTTGTACATATTCGTTATTTAAGAAAACCGGTTTTATTAATTTCTATTATCCTGGTCAGTTTTTTTATCGGCTATATGTATGAACTAACCAATAACTTGCTCGTTACCATAACCGCTCATTTTTGTGTAGATTTCCTATTAGGGTTAGTGATCCGCTTTAAGAAGTGAGGTGCTTTGAAGTGAAGATAAATTCGGATGAATCAAAAGATCAAGCTAATGATTTACGAAGTCTGATTCAAGAGGTGGAGAATGAACATGAAAAGAAGCCTGATGAATCCTTAGTAAGCAATAAACATACCGTGGAAAAACGCGAGGTGGATATTTTAAATCTTCCCCCCAGAAAAGAAATACATTCTGTGAATCAAAGAACTCGTTTTAAGATCAGCAAACCATTATTCAGACTCCTGCTTGTAATCTTATTACTAATTATAATTTTCATTGTTGCATCCTATTTTTTTGGGGACGAATTAATGACTTTGATCGAAATATGATAATATTACGGGTTACAAATTTAATTGGAGACGATATAATTGTTTAAACAGCTGTTGAAACCACTTTTAATTGCTCCACTTCCTTTCATTTTCATGATTTACAAAGCGCATCATGATGTGCTGCAAGAACAGACTATTGTGGATGAAAGATTACCTGAAGGATTAGATGGCTTTCGAATATTTTTCATTTCTGATATACATCGAAGAAATATAAGAAAATCGACACTTAGCTCCATATCACTAAAAGTGGATGCTGTAATAATCGGTGGGGATTTAACAGAAAAATGGGTACCTCTTGAGAGATCAAGAAAAAATATAAGAGCTTTAAAAAAATGGAATGTGCCAATATATTTTGTTTGGGGTAACAATGATTATGATGCTGGTAAGGAAAAAATCGCAAAATTGTTACAGGAAGAAAATGTAACAATTTTGCAGGAATCCATACAAAACATCTATAAAAATAATCAAATTCTCAGCCTTATCGGCTTTGATTATTATGAAGATAAAAGGGACCAAGTAGGAACAGCACTGAGTGATGCAAGAGGAGATTATAAGATCTTAATTGCGCATTCTCCAACTGCAATTGAGGAACTATCGGAAGAAGAGCAATATAAGATACATACTTTTTTGGCAGGACATACCCATGGTGGACAAATACGCTTCCTCGGCTATGGGCCATATAAAAAAGGTGGGTATGAATTGTTCCATACTACACATAAGCTGGTGAGTGAAGGATATGGTTATCGTTTGCTCCCTTTCAGACTAGTAACAAATGCTGAATGCCACGTAGTAACTTTTCAAAATAAACAAATATAAATACTTGGCACTGTTCAACATATTGATGATATGCATATAGTGTATAAAGTGCTTACTATTATCATTACTTGGTATTATGAGAATAGAAATTTTTTACCAAAAGGCACCTATATAAGGGGGATGCAGTATGCGTATTGAACGTTTGTCTAATGACCAATTTAAAATATTTTTAACGTTTGATGATTTAATTGAACGTGGGTTTACGAAAGACGATTTATGGCATGATGCATCAAGTGTCCGGAATCTTTTTAGTGATATGATGTATGAAGCCAGCAGTGAATTGGGCATCGAACTTGATGGAATGCTACTTGTTCAAGTTCATCTTATGCAGGCACAGGGGATGCATATATTTGTGACACAACAGTATGAAGATCTAAATTGGGATGACGATTATATAGAAATGAAAGTAACACTTGATGAAAGCAATGAATTAATATTTTCCTTTGATGAATTTGAGTACGTTATTCAGGTAGCATCCTATTTATCTTCCTTAGCTATTGTGGGTGGCAAAGTATTCTATATGGATGAACGCTATTATATGATCCTGGATGAAGTTGACCATACAGAAATAAATAAAGAGGATATAATAGGAATTATGTCCGAGTATTCTAACCCAAGCATTGTAACATCACATCGTTTGCAGGAGTATGGGAAAGCAATTTTCCAAACCAATGCAGTCAAAAAAATAATAGAGATATTTTATTGATCGTTTATTATATATAAGTTGTTAAAAGGAGTGCGTAAGATGAAAATAGCAGTATTATATGGGGGAGTTTCAGGGGAACGTGAGGTTTCTCTCTCATCAGGCAAAGGAATAATAAATGCACTAACAGATAAAGGACATGAAGTTATTGGTATTGATTTTAATCCCGATCATCTAGAAGAAATTATTAATTTAAATGCTGATCTTGTTTTTATAGGGCTTCATGGTAAATATGGTGAGGATGGCAGAATTCAAGGTTTATTGGATATGCTCCATATACCATATGTTGGCTCTGGTGTTCTTGCTTCTGCACTTGCTATGGATAAAGCAAAAGCCAAGCAGGTTTTTAGGATGAATAACATCCCTCTGGCAAAGAGTGAAGTATTTGGAATCTCTTCTGCAACTAGTACAGAGGACATAGTAAATGAAATAAACAATGAATTTAAACCTCCATTTGTTATCAAGCCGAATAAAGAAGGATCTACATTGGGCCTAACCATAGTAACAGACACCGATCAAGTGGGAGAGGCACTAAATAATGCAGCTGCAAGTGATGACACAATATTGGTCGAGGATTTTATTAAAGGCAGAGAATTAACTGTTGCGGTAATGGGAGGAAAAGGGGAAGAAGAGGCTTTACCAATCATTGAAATTATACCGAAAAATGGTTTTTATGACTATGAATCCAAATATGCACCTGGTGGCAGTGAACATATTGTTCCTGCAGTAATTGACGAGGAAACGACAAGAAAGATACAATCTTACGCAATCCTTGCACATCAGTCACTCGGGTGTGAAACTTATTCAAGAGTAGATTTTATTCTCAGCGAAGACAATCTTCCAGTAATATTAGAGGTCAACACATTGCCTGGTATGACACCTACAAGCCTGTTTCCAGATGCAGCAAATTCAATCGGAATTAAGTACGATGATATGATAGAAAAATTCGTTTCATTAACAATGCAACAAATAAAGTAGACATTTTCATAAACGAAGAAAGCGAACCTTTTTTCATTGCATAATTATTATGAGCGTGTATACTAATCTCTGAGTGGGCTATATAAAACTTTTATGTATATTGTAGGAGGTAAGTGCATGGTAGCCGAAAAAGCAGCAGATTCTACCAAAGAAAGTCAAGAAAATACGGATGTATTAAGTTCAACACGAACTGTTGTTAAGACCGCATTGGAAAAACTTGGTTACCCGGATGAGGTATTTGAATTATTAAAAGAACCTTTACGAATGATGACAGTTCGTATTCCGGTACGTATGGATGACGGGGTCGTAAAAGTATTTACTGGGTATCGCGCACAACATAACGATTCGGTAGGACCGACAAAGGGCGGGATCCGCTTCCATCCAGATGTGACAGAAACAGAAGTTAAGGCGTTATCTATTTGGATGAGCTTAAAAGCTGGTATTGTTGACCTCCCGTATGGAGGCGCTAAGGGCGGAATTGTCTGTGATCCTCGCGAAATGTCTTTTCGTGAATTAGAAGCATTGAGTCGTGGTTATGTTCGGTCCGTAAGTCAAATCGTAGGGCCAACGAAGGATATTCCTGCTCCTGATGTCTTTACGAACTCACAAATTATGGCTTGGATGATGGATGAATATAGTAAAATAGATGAATTCAACAGTCCTGGATTTATTACTGGTAAACCAATTGTACTCGGAGGATCTCATGGTAGAGAATCCGCGACAGCAAAAGGTGTTACGATTGTTTTAAACGAAGCTGCCAAAAAGAAGGGTCTTCAATTAAAAGGTGCTAGAGTAGTTATCCAAGGTTTCGGTAATGCTGGTAGTTTCCTGTCAAAGTTCCTTCATGACGCAGGTGCAAAAGTTGTCGGAATATCAGATGCATATGGAGCATTACATGACCCAAATGGTTTGGACATCGATTACCTCCTGGATCGGAGAGATAGTTTTGGCACCGTGACTAAACTTTTCAATAATACAATATCAAACAAAGAGTTATTTGAACTGGACTGTGATATCCTTGTTCCTGCTGCAGTAGAGAACCAAATAACCCGACAAAATGCACACAATATTAAAGCGAGCATCGTCGTTGAAGCTGCCAATGGCCCAACAACAATGGAAGCAACCAAAATTCTTACTGATCGTGACATACTGCTTGTTCCAGATGTTTTGGCATCCGCTGGTGGTGTTACCGTATCTTATTTCGAATGGGTTCAAAACAACCAAGGATTCTATTGGTCTGAAGAAGAAATTGATACAAAGTTACATGAAATTATGATAAAATCATTTAATAATATTTATAATACAGCAAAAACAAGACGAGTTGATATGCGATTGGCCGCCTATATGGTCGGTGTTAGAAAGATGGCTGAAGCCTCCAGATTCCGTGGATGGGTTTAATCAATTCCTGTTGCATTAGATTAAAAAAGTTTAATCTATAAGGAAATTAAAAAACTCTTATCTTATAAGAGTTTTTTAATTTCCATTGAAACGTTATCACATAAAGGAAGTGCATGAATTGCAAAATGAAAAAGTTATTATCATCGGTGGTGGTCCATGCGGTATGTCTTGCGCACTGGAACTGAAGGAACTAGGGATTGACCCATTAATCATTGAAAAGGGAAATGTGGTAAATACCATTTATAATTACCCCACCCACCAGACATTTTTTAGTTCTAGCAATAAGCTTGAAATAGGTGGAATTCCCTTTATCACTGAAAAACAAAAACCTGTCCGCAACCAGGCACTTGCATATTACCGTGAAGTTTCAGAGCGAAATAACCTTCGTATGAATACATATGAGTCGGTGATAAAAATAACCAAATCAATGGAACAAATATTAGTTTCAACTAAGCTATATAATGGCGATAAAAGAACATATACTGCAGATAAGCTCGTTATTGCAACTGGTTATTATGATCAACCTAATTATTTAGGAATACCTGGAGAAAATAAAAGTAAAGTAACACATTATTTTAAGGAAGCGCATCCGTATTATGATAAAGAGGTTGCTGTAATTGGGGGGAAAAACTCTGCCGTTGATGCTACACTGGAGCTACATAAAGCCGGTGCACACGTTACGGTATTTTATCGTGGAAACGAATATTCTAAAAGCATAAAACCTTGGGTTCTACCGGAATTTGACTCATTAGTTAAAAAAGGTATGGTTAAAATGCTTTTTAATTCTCATGTTACAGAGATAACGGATGATGAAATTCGATATACAGTAGATGGGGAAAAGGGTTTTATAAAGAATGACTTCGTATTCGCCATGACGGGATACAAACCTGATTATTCCCTTCTTGAAATGATTGGCATTGAGATTAATCGGCAAAACGGCAAACCATCTTTCAGTCCTGAGAGTTACGAAACCAACGTCGACGGTGTATATATAGCTGGAGTGATTGCCGCTGGTTATAATAATAATGAAATTTTTATCGAAAACGGCCGCTTTCATGGCGAGTTAATCGCAAAATCAATGACGTAATGTTGATTGCTTTTTAAGCATGGCAGAGTTGAGATAAATTACGACGTAAGATCAACTTCGGCGACCGGTCTGGGTAGAAGGTTGCTAATAATTACTATACTTGCATAGCTAAAACAGCGTATACAGCATCACCAGTCCGGGTGAGCGGAGGGCGGTGACTCCTGCGGGAAAAGCACGTGTCCGAAGACACCAAAGAGTGGGTTTCTCTTTGGAGGCTGAGGCCGTGCCCGCGGAAAGCATCCGCCCGCAGCGATCCCGGACGGCGGAAAAAGCAGTTACTTCGCAGCAGTTTATAGAAATGTTGATTCAAAGCAACGATAGTAACAAAAAGAGGCTTGGTATTTCGATGTATCCAGACAGCTATAAAGGATAGCAGAGATTTTTGCTATCCTTTTAAACATGCACTATCCATCAAACTTTTCAAATGTATCTCTGAGCAAATTCATATTTTGTGTTATTTCAAGAGCAATTAATAATCTGATTCTTGCTTTTGGACCGGATATCCCCCTAGCAAATATTACCCCCATCTCTTTCAATTGTTTTCCTCCCCCATCATAGCTGTAGGTCGGTTGTACAACACCCTGATAGCATCTAGAAACAAGAATAACGGGTATGTTTTCCTTAATTAATTTCCTTATTGGTTCAAGCGTATTCTTTGGTAGATTACCTTGACCCAATCCTTCGATAACAAGTCCATCTGGCCTAGCTGCAGATAGTGAATTTAAAATTTGTTCGTCCATTCCTGCGTAAGCCTTTAGCAAAAAGACATTTTTGGATATCTTATCAATCGTTTGTACATGTCGAAAAAGTGTGGTTCGATGAAATATCACAGAATCCTTCGTAATCAAACCGAGTGGACCAAACTGTGGACTTTGAAATGTTGCTACATTACTTGTGGATGTCTTTGTAACATTTTCAGCAGTATGAATTTCATCGTTCATTACAACGAGGACACCTTTGTTTTTCGATTTATCTTCAATGGCAACTCGAAGCGAACTTATCAGATTATACAGTGCATCTGAACCGATTTCATTACTGGATCTCATCGCACCTGTCAAAATGACCGGTTTATCGGTCCCCAGTACTAGATCAAGAAAATATGCTGTTTCTTCAAGTGTATCTGTTCCATGTGTGACAATGATTCCATCATAATCAGCTATCACTTTTTTTATTTCCTTCGAAAGTTCAAGCATATGATTTGGAGTTATCTGAGGGGATGGAAGATCAAACATGATTTGTTCATTTATTTTAGCAAAAGACTTCAACTGATCGGATAACGCAGTCAACGGATGCGTTCCCGTTGAATTTACTTCACCGGTTTCCTTATTTTCAAGCATGGAAATCGTGCCCCCGGTATGTATGATTAAAATATTTTTCATAGGTTCACCCGCTCTCTTTTTTTATATTTCCAATATCCCTACTTAATGATACGATAAAAGTAATGGAATTGGAAAGAGGTATGAAATTATGATTGCTGTTCTATCGGCTGGTATAGCCCCTATAGTTGCTTTAATGTCTTTTATCTATCTTAAAGACCGAATTACAGAACCGATTCCACTGATTGTAAGGACATTTCTTGCAGGGGCTTTATTGGTATTTCCAATTATGTTTATACAGTATGCTATAACTACGGAGAACTTAAGTGATAACAGTTTTATTGAGTCTTTTTTGCATATTGCTTTTATTGAGGAATTCTTCAAATGGTTTATTTTTATGTTTTTAATCTACCAGCATTCAGAATTTGACAATCATTACGATGGAATAGTCTATGCTGTTTCAATCAGTTTAGGTTTTGCATCTGTTGAAAATATTCTCTATTTATTAATTAATGGTATTGAATATGCTTTTTGGAGAGCGTTCTTTCCTGTATCTTCCCACGCATTATTCGGTATTATTATGGGGTTCTATTTCGGTAAAGCAAAGATAAACAAGCACAATCGGAAACTTAATATCATGTTAGCATTTCTATTGCCGTTTATATTACACGGTATCTATAATTATATTCTTAAAAGTTTTACAAATTTGTGGCTTTATTTGCTCATTCCCTTTATGATTCTGCTTTGGATAAGAGCTTTACATCAATTGAAGTCTGCGAATGAATCCTATTTTAATACCTATGAAAATAAAGACAAAAGGAAACTCCTGTAATTGCCAAAATTACAGGAGTTTTTCATTTATATCAGTAAGTATGAATAAAAAGGGTAATTACTCAGAAAATAGAACTGCAATCCATTACTAAAGAACGGGAGGAAAAAGAATGGCCTATCGAAGAGTTGCCTTTCTACTCATGATTATTAGTTTATCAATTATTGGTCTGCAAGGAGAGTCATCTACTAAAACCGCAAGTGCATTTAGTGCTCAGGTAGTTCAACAAGGAGCAGTTGGTGACGATGTCATCGAGCTGCAGTCAAGATTACAATATTTAGGATTTTACAATGGGAAAATTGACGGCGTTTTTGGCTGGGGAACTTATTGGGCATTGCGTAACTTCCAATATGAATTTGGCATGGAGATTGACGGCCTGGCTGGACAAACTACGAAAGATAAGCTCGTAAAAGCAAGTAATTATGATGAAGGTTATGTAAAAGAACAGATTAATCAAGGAAAAGACTTTACACATTACGGCGGTGATGAACGAAAATCGACACCATCAGGAGATAGTGCGAATAAGACAACTGAAACTGGCGGGGGAGACGTACCTGCAGCAAATGTGCCTCAAGGTTACTCTCAAAATGATATCCAATTAATGGCAAATGCAGTATATGGTGAAGCCCGGGGGGAACCGTATGAAGGTCAAGTTGCAGTTGCTGCTGTTATATTAAACAGAATTGAAAGTCCTACATTTCCGAATACAGCTTCTGGTGTCATATTTGAACCGAGGGCTTTTACAGCAGTCGCGGACGGACAGATTTGGCTAGAACCAAATGATAAGGCAACAGAAGCAGTGATTGATGCAATAAATGGGTGGGACCCATCAAGTAATGCGCTTTATTATTTTAACCCTGTTACTGCAACTTCCGATTGGATATGGACTAGACCTCAAATCAAGAAAATTGGAAAACATATATTCTGTAATTAGAAAGGTGTGGATCATCTATGATTCGATGGATATTAATTGGTGTACTGTCTTTAGGAATAGTTGGTACAGGTGTTTGGGGCTACATGGAACATCAGGAAAAAAATGCAATATTAATACAGGCGGAAAATACGTATCAACGGTCTTTTCACGAACTTACCTATCACATGGACCTTTTAAATGATCAAATCGGTACGACATTAGCAATGAATTCAACAGAAAGATTATCACCACAGTTTGTTGAGATTTGGAGATTAACATCTGAAGCTTTAGCAAATGTCGGGCAACTACCTTTAGGGCTCCTGCCGTTTAATAAAACAGAGGAATTTCTCTCTGATATTGGAGACTTTACGTATCGGACAGCTGTAAGAAATCTTGAAAATTCACCTCTTACGGCAGAAGAGTCCGAGACATTAAAAAAATTATATACCCAGTCAGGGGATATTAAAGATGAATTAAGACAAGTTCAACATATTGCTCTTGAAAACAATCTCAGGTGGATGGATGTACAAATGGCGCTGTCCAATCAGGATGAGCAAATGGATAACACAATCATAGATGGTTTTAAAACCGTGGAGAAATCTGTAGAAGAATTTGCAGAGGGAAACGCACAATCTTCAATAATTGGAACCTCCAACAAGAAACATAAGTATAAGTCTCTATCCGGCGATGAAATTAGTGAGCAGGAAGCAATAAATAAAAGTAAAGAAATATTTAACGTGGAAAACGGAGAAAACGTAACAATCGCTGAAAGTGGGGAAGGGTCAGATATTCCTTTATATAGTATCTCTTATCACAATGACGTAAAAAGAGCATACATGGATATGTCAAAACAAGGAGGTCACCCGCTTTCTCTCCTGATAACAAGAGACATAGGCAATAATAAAATCAGTTTAAATGAGGGTGCGGATAAGGCGCTTGATTATCTGGATTCCTTTAAATTGGAAAATATGTCACTCTTTGAAAGCAGTGAATATAATAATGTCGGTGTTTATTCCTTTCTATATAACGAGAATGATGTCCGGGTTTACTCTGATGCTGTAGAAGTTAAAGTAGCCCTGGATAATGGTGATATTATTGGGTTGACAACCAATAATTATTATATGAATCATTCTGACCGGGAAATACCGAAACCAGAAATTTCTGAAGATGAAGCAAAAGAAATGGTAAATCCAAGTGTGGAAATACAGGAGGAATTTCTTGCAGTCATCGATAATGATCTTGGCGAAGAAGTATTAACCTATGAATTTCTTGGCACATTAGACAATGATACGTATAGAATCTTTATAAATGCGATGAATGGAATGGAAGAAAAAGTGGAAAAGCTTGATGGAACTGAAATTAATTATGCAACAAATTTTTAGGGAGAGGAGAAAAATCCTTTCCCTTTTTCTGAATTTCTGCAATAATAGGCATAAAGGATCATACGTGTATTGTGTAAGGGGGGATTTTAGTGAAAATAGGCAAAGTGCTCAACTTGGAAGTCAGGGACTCTAGAACTGGTATTGTACATGAATATTATTGTAAAATTATAGAAAAAAATAAAAATTATCTAATGATTGATTATCCTATTCATGCACAAACCAAGAAGACCGCATTTTTCCCAATTGGAACGTTACTATCTGCTTCTTTTATTGGAAATGATCAAGCCGTATATCAATTTTCATCTGAAATTGCCGCAAGAATAAAAATGAATATACCGGCTTTGGCTATCCATATACCGGATCAAACGGACATCAAACGTATTCAAAGGCGGGAATACGTTAGGATTGAAACCACTGTCGATGTAGCTGTTCACAGTACGGATAACCAATTCCCTCCTTTTGTGACCGTAACTTCTGATATCAGTGGTGGTGGGCTGGCGCTAATAACTGATAAGAATATCGAGCTTGGAATCGGGTTAAAAGCAGATTTATGGCTATCTTTACAAATGCAAAATGCAGAATATTATTATATATATGGACAAGCAGAAGTTGTATATATAAGAGATGTGAACAGTCGAGTAAATCTTCTATCACTAAAGTTTATATCTATCAGTAAACAGGATAGACAAAGAATTGTAAGATTCTGTTTTGAAAAACAACGTGAGGCACGTCAAAAAGAGCTTATTTAAATAGACCTATGATTTTAGGATATGTTATTATAGATTATAAGTCAGCATATAAAAAACTTGGCATTTAGCCAAGTTTTTTAATGGTTAATAGGAGGAAGGACTTTTGATTATGAAAGAGAATAACATTGCAATTGCGATCGATGGGCCGGCAGCTGCTGGAAAGAGTACAGTAGCAAAAATAATAGCTGAAAAGTTGTCTTATATTTATATAGACACCGGTGCCATGTATCGTGCCTTAACATTGAAAGCTTTAAATGAAGGTATTAACATGGAAGACAAAGATGCAATCGTGGGCTTATTAATGAATACAGAAATCAATTTAAAACAATCTTTTGATGGACAGATGGTTTTACTGGATGGTTTGGATGTTACAAAAGAGATACGATACCAAGATGTAACTACAAGGGTTTCATATGTTGCAAAACATGCACCCGTTAGAACCGAAATGGTTAAGAGGCAACAGGAAATGGCAAAAAACCGTGGAGTCGTTATGGATGGTAGAGATATCGGTACACATGTTCTTCCAAATGCAGAAGTAAAGATTTTCCTCGTCGCCACTGTAGTAGAAAGGGCCAAGCGCAGGTATGAAGAGAATGTAAAAAAAGGAATTGCATCAAATATAGAAATCCTTAAAAATGAAATTGAGGAGAGAGATAGAATCGACTCCAATCGTGAAGCTTCTCCCTTAATTAAAGCAAGTGATGCAATTGAGGTGGATACGACTTCGCTAAGTATTATTCAAGTTGCAGAACGGATTTTGGATGAAGTTGCTAAAGTGAAAGGACCTAAATTAAAATAAATACAAAGCTTTTTAAGGGGGTTAAGAAATGAGTTTATATAGATTTGCAAGGTCTATTGTTGCCTTGATTCTTTTTCCGTTATACCGTATTCAAATTATAGGAAAGGAAAATATTCCAAAAACAGGACCTGTTATTATTTGTTCCAATCATATCTCCAATTTCGATCCACCTGTTGTTGGAATAACATCTCCCCGGGACATTTACTTTATGGCTAAAGGGGAATTGTTTGAAAAACCATTTTTAGGGAAATTATTATTAGGGATTCGAGCTTTTCCTGTAAAAAGAGGTCTCTCGGATAGAAATGCTCTAAGAAAAGGTTTAGGTATTCTCAAGGATGGGAATACATTAGGACTCTTTCCGGAAGGTACAAGAAGTAAATCCGGTAAATTAGGAAAACCGCTGGCAGGTGTAGGTTTCTTTGCCTTACGTTCTGAAGCAACTATTATTCCTTGTGCTATTATTGGTCCATACAAGGCATTTAAGAGATTAAAAGTGGTCTATGGTAAGCCAATGGATATACAGCAATTTAGAACAGCGAAATCATCTCCCCAGGAAATGGCAGATGCGATTATGCAGGAGATTAAAGTTTTACAAGAAAAATATCAAAATTAGTTGACTTTACTTGACAAATAATTGTAATTATTAGAAGTTATAGAAAGAATAAGTTTTAATCATTCTTACTATTTCCATTTTAATTGGATATTGGAGTGTACTTAGGAGGGCTATGGATATGAGTGAAGAAAGCAAAGAATTACAGGATTTGAATGTAGGTGATACCGTAGCAGGAACGATTGTGAAATTGGAAGATAAGCAGGTTCTTGTTGATATTGGCTATAAAACGGAAGGAATTTTACCAATTGGTGAACTGTCAAGTATGCACGTGGAAGCAACAGGAGATGTAGTAAAAGAAGGCGATACAGTAACACTTAAAGTTAAAAAGATAGAAGACGATGAAATAATTCTTTCCAAAAAAGCAGTAGATGCTGAAGCGGCATGGGAAGATCTCGAGAAAAAATACAGAAATGGGGAAGTTTTCGAAACTGTTGTTAAGGAAGTTGTGAAAGGCGGCCTTGTCGTTGATGTAGGTCTTCGAGGGTTTATCCCCGCATCCTTAGTGGAAACTCATTTTGTAGAAGACTTTTCAGAATATAAGGATCAGCCATTAACAGTAAAAATTGCCGATCTTGACAAAGAGCAAAACCGCATCATTCTTTCACATCGAGCAGTAGCGGAAGAAGAAGCGAACGCCAAGAAGAATGATATTCTACAATCGCTTGATGTAGGTCAAGTATTGGAAGGTACCGTTCAGCGCATTACCGCCTTCGGTGCGTTTGTTGATCTTGGTGGTGTTGATGGTTTAGTACACATTTCACAATTGGCTCATGAGCATGTTGCAAAAGCTTCTGATGTTGTCTCTGAAGGCGACAAAATTAAAGTAGAAATTTTATCTGTTGATCGCGATAATGAACGTATCTCATTATCACACAAAAATACACTTCCCGGACCTTGGACCGATATCCAAAGCCGTGTATCTGCCGGGTCTACAGTGGAAGGTACCGTAAAACGCCTAGTTAATTTCGGAGCATTTGTTGAAATTTTACCAGGTGTCGAAGGTTTGGTTCATATTTCACAAATTGCCAATCGACATATCGGTACACCACAGGAAGTTCTTGAAATTGGACAGAAAGTAAATGTAAAAGTTCTTGATGTCAATGAGACAGATGAGCGCATTTCATTAAGCATCAAAGAACTTGAACAGGAACAAGCAGAAAAAGAATATAAACAATATGAGAAAAATGAAGACCAGTCAGGATTCCAGCTTGGTGACTTCATTGGAGATAAATTAGATAAATATAAATAATATTGAACAACAGAGATCCCTTTAGTAAAAGGGATCTCTTTTTATTGGTAAATATATACATCCCTTCTAATTTTAAAATAGTATTATAAAGATTTTAAGCCATACTACAAAAGGAAATATTATTTTAAAATGAAAATAAGAGGTGGATTAAAGATGACTGAATATACACTTCCTATTGTCTTCGGTGTTGTTATTGGAACAATAGCAAGAATCTTATTGCTTAAAACGGACTATAGACAGTACCCAACCTATCTACACGGAAAGATCATACACCTTTCATTGGGGTTTATTGCTGCATCATTAGGTGCTCTAGCAGTACCAGCCATTATGGAAAAGGAATTTACTGCTGTCACCCTTTTAACAGTAGCAGCGACTCAATTTAGAGATGTACGAAACATGGAGAGAAATACATTAACGGAAGTTGATAGTTATGAACTTGTTTCCAGAGGGAAAACATATATAGAAGGTATCGCTATTTCCTTTGAAAGCAGAAATTATTTAGTAATGTTTACTGGATTTTTAGGTACCCTTTCTCTTATTTTATGGAATATTTATATTGCAATCATCGTCGCAGTAATTAGTTTGATTCTTGGACACAAACTAATGAGTGGTTCAAAAATCGCTGATATTGTAGATGTAGAACATTCCAAAATTAGTTTTGATGGAGCAGGCCTTTATGTAGATAATATTTACATCATGAATATTGGATTACCTGAACGTCAGGAAGAAATACTAAAGTATGGGATGGGCTTTATTCTAAAACCAAAGGATATAAATACTATTACTACGATTGGTAATCTCGGACAACGACAGGCCATACTTCATGATGTCTCGGTTTCTTTAGGGGTTTTCAGGGATTCCGGCACACCTGCACTTACGCCAATAATTAAACGTGATCTAGACGACGGGCGCTTGGGCGTTTTTATCCTACCGCAGATTCGGGATGTGAATAAAGCAGCAGCAGTAATTGGGTCTGTTCCTGTACTGGAAAGTGCTGTTAGAATGCCTTCCGAATCCAAATCTTTAAAAAAAGGGGATAAGGTATAAATGATGATTGAAAAAGCTATATTGGCGGTAATTACGACGAACAGACAAAAAATTGCTGGTGGAGCACCGATCTTTTTTTGTGACAGTAAAAAGGAATTGGAATATGTAGCAGCAAACCTAGAAGCAATCACCGATGGAATCTCACATGCCTTAAGTGAAGAACTATTTATTATTGTGAAACACTAATAACGATTGTTTATATTACCTTATTTTGCTAGAATGTATTAAAGTTAAGGCAAATAGACATAAAGAGAGAGGATGTCCTTACTATGAGGAAATCTGTAGTTGCAATTGTAGGAAGACCTAACGTTGGTAAATCTACCATATTCAATAGATTAGTTGGAGAAAGAATTTCAATTGTTGAAGATATACCAGGTGTTACGCGTGATCGAATATATGCATCAGCTGATTGGCTAAATCAAGAATTTAATTTAATCGACACGGGCGGTATTGAAATAGGGGACGAACCTTTACTTGTTCAAATGCGTCAGCAAGCTGAGGTCGCAATCGATGAAGCTGATGTGATCATTTTCATTTTAAATGGAAAAGAAGGAATAACCGGTGCTGATGAAGAAGTAGCGAAATTATTGTTTAAATCAAATAAACCCATCGTACTTGCAATCAATAAAATGGATAATCCCGAAATGCGTGAAATGATTTATGAGTACTATTCACTCGGCTTTGGCGAACCTTTTCCCATCTCTGGCTCACACGGATTAGGCCTTGGTGATCTTCTGGATGAAGTCGTCAATCATTTTCCTGAAATATCAGAGGAAGAAGTTAATGAAGATACGATATATTTCAGTCTGATTGGGAGACCAAATGTCGGAAAGTCCTCCCTTGTTAATGCCCTTCTGAATGAGGAAAGGGTTATAGTAAGTGAGATTGAGGGTACGACAAGAGACGCTATTGACACGCATCTTCACAAAGACGACCAGGATTTCATTATTATAGATACTGCTGGTATGCGTAAAAGAGGAAAAGTATATGAAACAACTGAGAAATATAGTGTTTTAAGAGCTCTTAA
Organism: Oceanobacillus longus; assembly: GCF_042650085.1. NCBI lineage: Bacteria > Bacillati > Bacillota > Bacilli > Caryophanales > Bacillaceae > Oceanobacillus > Oceanobacillus longus. Next base: position 730,893 of record NZ_JBHSAO010000001.1, read on the forward strand.
AGCTATTGAGCGCTCTGATGTTGTTCTCGTATTAATTGATGCTGAAACTGGGATCAGAGAACAGGATAAAAAGATTGCCGGCTATGCGCATGATGCTGGTAGAGCCATCGTTATCGTGGTTAATAAATGGGATACAATAGAATCGGACGAGAAGGCAATAAAGGAATTCGAAGCCAAAATTAGAGCTCATTTCTTATATTTGGACTATGCACCAATCGTCTTCCTATCTGCAAAAACGAAAAAAAGAATGCATACATTAATTCCGGCCATTAAACTGGCCAGCGATAGTCATGCGAAACGAATTTCCACCAATGTATTAAATGATGTCATTATGGACGCATTGGCAATGAATCCAACTCCTACAGTTAAGGGGAAGCGTCTTAAAGTATTGTATGCGACACAGGTTGCTGTTAAGCCGCCAAGTTTTGTTGTATTTGTAAACGATCCAGAACTTATGCATTTCTCCTATGAACGGTTCCTGGAAAATAAAATCAGAGATGCATTTGGATTTGTTGGTACGCCAATTAAATTATTTGCAAGAAGAAGACAGTAGGATAAAGTGAAACATCCGTGGCGAATTTCTTACTTACCCACGGATCTTTTGCACCTCAAGGGTACGATTTAAAGGCCCTTCGAGATAAAGAGGGAGTGAATAAAATGAATAAAATCGCAGTGTTGGGAGCAGGTAGTTGGGGGACTGCATTAAGCATCGTTCTTGCAGATAATGGACATGATGTCCGCCTATGGTCACATCGAAAAGAACAGGCTGAGGATATAAACCGTACTCACAAAAATGAGAAATATTTGGATGTAGCCATTCCTGAACAAATAACAGCATTTTATGAGCTCGAACAGGCACTCAACGATGTAAATGCAGTTATTGTAGTTGTTCCAACCAAAGCAATACGCGAAGTATGTCAGCAATTAAACCAGATACTAACCAACAAGGTTACCGTTATTCATGCTACAAAAGGAATTGAGCCTGATTCACTGAAAAGAGTTTCCGAAATGATTGACGAGGAAATGCCTGGCTATGACTACGAAGATATTGTCGTGTTATCAGGGCCAAGCCATGCGGAAGAGGTAGCTCTGAGACATCCCACAACCGTGACTGTAGCCTCTGTGAATTTAGAAAAAGCTAAAATTGCTCAGAATTTATTTAATAGTGATACATTTCGAGTTTATACTAGTTCGGACTTACTTGGTATCGAATTAGGTGGAGCATTAAAAAATATTATTGCACTAGGCGCTGGTATTTCAGATGGCCTTGGCTATGGCGATAACGCAAAAGCTGCTCTAATCACTAGAGGACTTGCTGAAATTGCCAGATTAGGCACGTCACTCGGTGCTAATCCACTTAGCTTTTTAGGCTTATCTGGAGTCGGGGATCTCATTGTAACCTGTACAAGCGTCCATAGCCGAAACTGGAGAGCTGGTAATTTGCTCGGTAAAGGAAATAAACTGGATGATGTATTGGACGAAATGGGAATGGTTGTAGAAGGTGTCAGAACCGTTCAGGCTGCATATCAGTTTGCCAAAGAACAGGTAGTGGAGATGCCTATCACTACCGGCATTTACCAAATATTATTTGAAGATAAAGACCCGAGAAAAGTCGTAGAGCAACTGATGACACGCGATAAGCGGGAGGAAATGGATGACATCGCAAGCTTGCTGAATGAAAGGTATTCTTAATAACACGTAATTACGCTCCTTGCATATAATACGTTGAAAGAACACAGCAAGGAGGAGAATGTGTGAACAATTTTCAAAAAGGAATGTTCGACAAAATACAGAAAAACTCAAATATCAATCCTGACGAGATAATGAAAGTTGCGGATTCCGTAAAAAATGCGGATTTTTCTGACGAAAAGACAGTCCGAAATTTAGTTCGCCATTTATCAAGAATGGCAGACAAACCATTATCAAAAGAAAAAGAAGAAAAAATCGTTCAATCCATTGTTAACAACAAAATGCCTGGGGACTTGCAATCTCTGAATCATTTATTTAAAAAATAGCCATTCATAGGCAACCTGCGGATACGTAATAGCAAATCCCTGCATAAGATAAATCGCACAAGCATTCATGGATAGAGTTGCAAAGGATTTTATTTAGTCAACCTGGAATGAAGAAGCCCCCTTCATTTCGGGTTTTTATTTGTAACTTGTTTTGAAATCATTATACTTACTATTTCGACAACATCATTTTAATACTTGCATAATCTACCATATGTTATAATACTTTGTGCAAAGAAAAACTGTGAATAAACAGGGGTGAATTCGTTGTCAGTATCAATGCTTATGATGTATATTTCTTTTGTTGGGATGATTTTATTAATTCTGGCAATTGGTTTAATAGTGTTAAGCAGAAGTAAATTAAAAGGTTGGTTAGCAGGAATGGTATCATTTCTTGCTTACATATGCTTAATAACTGGTGGTTTAATTATTCTTTATGTAGTATTGAGTGGGCCAACACGGTAGCTGACAAGGAGGCTATTAAAGTGAAGCATACATATTTGCGTATATTTGGGGTGTTACTTTTATCATTACTATTAAGTGGATGTTTATACCCTCAGAGCGAAATGGAGCAAAATCAAGTACCTAACGAAGAACAATTACAAACGGTTCAGCAGGCAGTGGATAATTACAAAGAAGAGCAACAGGGCCTGGTACCAATCAAAACAAAAGCTAATGAAACACCTATTTTTCAAAAATACTTAATTGACTTCAGCATACTAAAAGAGAAGAACTACATATCTGAAATTCCAGCAAATGCCTATGAAAAGGGCGGGGTTTATCAGTATACTTTAATAACACCGGATGATGATCCAAGGGTGAAATTAATTGATTTACGTATTACAGAAGCGATTAGAAGTGTCAATGTGCAATTAGACTTTTATCGCAATGAAAATATTTATCCAGCATATGGAGACAAAATTGCCGAAGGTGTCTATACAGTGGATCATGAAAAATTAGGCTTGGAAAAATCTCCAACTGTAGTTAGTCCTTATTCCCATGAAAACCTGCCTATTATCATGGATGTAGATGGAAACCTGTATGTTGATTACAGAATTGATTTAAATCATGCTTTAAATGAATATGACCATGAATTTGCCGAAGGAGAGGATATTCGTTATCTGCTTGCCGATAATACCCCTTTTGTACCGGCATATTCTCTACCGTATACCATCAAGAACGATGAACCAGTTTTTTTAATGGAAAGTAAGTAAGAAAATAAATATAACATATTCGTTCCCTTGTAACATATATTGTTGCAAGGGATTTTTTTATTTCCGGCATTTATTACATCCTGAAGGGACTTATAGTTTATTTTATTAAAAGGACTTAAACAAGTCATATTTTAATAGGACAACATCATAGACTCATAATGTCAATAAATTGCGGGTGGTCCATATTAAAGTACGGAGATCGGGAGGGGATCTTTTGGAAAAAATCGATATCTTTAAAGATATTTCGAAACGGACGAATGGAGATATTTATCTAGGAATAGTTGGTGCAGTCCGTACAGGAAAATCGACGTTTATTAAGAAATTCATGGAACTCGTTGTATTGCCTAACATTGAAGACGAAAGTGAAAGAGCTAGAGCCCATGATGAATTGCCTCAAAGTGCAGCTGGAAGAACGATAATGACAACAGAACCAAAGTTTATCCCGAACCAGGCTGTGAAACTTACTGTGGATGAAGGTTTAGATGTAAATGTCAGACTTGTTGACTGTGTAGGATATGCTGTTGAGGGTGCTAAAGGTTTCGAAGACGAAAATGGGCCACGGATGATAAATACGCCGTGGTATGAAGATCCAATACCTTTTCATGATGCTGCTGAGATCGGTACTAGAAAAGTAATTCAGGAGCATTCTACTATTGGAGTTGTCGTTACAACAGACGGCAGTATAGGAGAAATACCACGTAACGATTACGAAGATGCAGAAATGAGAGTTGTTGAAGAACTCAAAGAAGTAGGCAAACCATTTATCATTGTTATTAACTCAACGAAGCCAACGAGTCAGGAAACCGAGTTATTGCGTCAGGATTTAACCGAAAAATACGATATTCCAGTCCTTTCAATGAGCATTGAATCAATGACTGAACATGATGTGTATAATGTTCTAAGAGAAGCGCTTTATGAATTTCCTGTTCTTGAAGTTAATGTAAATCTTCCAAGTTGGGTAATGGTGCTAAAAGAAAATCATTGGCTAAGAGAAAACTATCAAGAAGCAATTCAAACAACTGTCAAAGACATAAAAAGACTGAGAGATGTTGACCAAATCGTTGGTAACTTTACCGAATATGAATATATTGATAAAGCAAACCTCGCTGGCATGGAAATGGGAGATGGTGTAGCAGAAATTGATTTGCATGCACCTGATTACTTATACGACCAAATTTTGAAAGAAATTGTTGGTGAAGAAATACGCGGCAAGGACCACTTACTGGAGTTAATGCAGGATTTTGCATTTGCTAAAAGGGAATATGATCAAGTTTCCGGTGCATTGCAAATGGTGAAGCAGACCGGCTATGGTATTGCAGCTCCAACATTGGAAGATATGCAACTGGATGAACCCGAAATCATTCGCCAAGGGTCCAGATTTGGTGTTCGTTTGAAAGCGGTAGCGCCATCCATTCATATGATAAGAGTAGAAGTAGAATCTGAGTTTGCTCCAATTATTGGGACAGAAAAACAAAGTGAAGAACTTGTTCGTTATCTAATGCAAGATTTTGAAGAAGATCCATTGTCAATCTGGGAATCTGATATCTTTGGCAGATCTTTAAGTTCTATCGTTAGAGAGGGAATTCAGGCAAAAATATCCTTAATGCCTGAAAACGCAAGATATAAACTCAGGGATACACTCGAGAGAATTATCAACGAGGGTTCCGGGGGACTAATAGCGATCATATTATAGCAGCTTTTTATAAGCTGCTTTTTTGTTTTTCAAAAATAACTGTTTCAACAGCTAGAAATATGGGAATTATGACGTATATGTGTAATAAACCGACTTTAGACTTTACTACTGGCGGTTTGATTCACATTACCAGGATTTGGTATTTATTCTGTGTTTATGAAGGCATTCTGGGCTTTTCAGCAAATAAATATTGATTAAATCAATACTTATTGTTGAATTTTATTGGAAACTCAGTTAATATAAGCCTTGTCATCACTTGAAGCGGATGACATTTGCGTTTAAAACAGACAAAACAAGTGAACAAATTTTCACTTCGATGATTTATTTGTTCCCATGTCGAATTAAACACTTTGGGAGGAGGTGAATGTCATGAACAAAACAGACTTAGTGAATGCAGTAGCTGAGAAGAGCGAGCTTTCTAAAAAGGACGCAACAAAAGCTGTAGATGCAGTATTCGAATCTGTCATGGATTCACTTAAAGATGGTGAAAAAGTACAGTTGATCGGTTTTGGTAACTTCGAAGTACGTGAGCGTTCAGCACGTAAAGGTCGTAATCCACAAACTGGTGAAGAAATCGAAATTCCAGCAAGTAAAGTTCCTGCTTTTAAACCAGGAAAAGCCCTTAAAGATAGTGTAAAATAATTTACATAAGGGCGCCTAAAGGGTACGTACATATGCGTGCCCTTTTTCTATGCCATAAATAAGGTGAATTGATTGACTTTAAAACGTTATTAGGACATATTAGTTATAAAAAGGGTAGGTAATTTACATGAGTGATTCAACTGTTAATACTGATTTCTTTGTTATTAAAGCGATGGAGGATGGTGTAAATGTTATTGGTTTGACTCGAGGTAATGACACCAAATTTCACCATTCCGAAAAACTGGACAAGGGAGAAGTAATGATTGCCCAATTTACCGAACACACTTCAGCGGTTAAAGTTAGAGGAAAAGCATTCATTCAAACCAGTCATGGCGAATTGGTGAACGATTAAATAAACAAACAAATTATTACCCTTTCATCTGTTTGCATTCAATCATTTTTATCACAGATGAAATATGCTATAATAACTAGAGCACGCGAAAGGATGAAAGGGCCCAGGTGATATCTTTGAACACTTCTATCATAGAAATCCAGAATTTAAGGGAACTTCTTGAAGATAAACTGCAACACGAATATCTGGAAAAATACATACAAAAGCCCGTAATTGATGATGAAAAGCTGAGCATATTAATTTCTTTAGTAAATAATAGGTTATCGCTAAGTCCAACACAAAAAGATCAATATATTATCACGGCAATGATGGTACAAGTTGCCCTGGATACACATGAACTCGTACCCGTACAAAATGACAGCAACGAAACAAACGAAGAAAAACTCACAAAACAACTTAGAGTTCTTGCTGGTGATTATTACAGTGGTTTATATTACTTACTATTATCTGAAATAGAAGATTTTGATTTTATACATACACTAGCAAGCGCGATTAAGAAAATTAATGAATATAAGATAAAGCTATACTATAAAGAAGTAGAATCATTCGATGATTTTATTGAATTAACGAAGAAGATCGACTCTGCAGTTATTTTGCAAGTTGCTCAATTTCTTTATGGTAGCTCACTCGATCAAGTGATTGCGGATTGGCTATTCACAGAGAGAATGTCTCGTGAGATTAGAGAAGCTCACATAAGTGGCCAATTCCCTTTATATGAGGCATGGCAGGCAATTGATCAATACAGCAATCATTTTTCTTTTACTAATAAAATTAATGGAATCATTCATAAGAATAGATTAAAAATTGCTGATCAGACTTCGAATCTCCCTGATCAATACTTATTCATTAAGAATCACTTACTAAGCCGAATCAATGAAACGAAACATCATGATTCTCCAACTGCGGAAGAAGGTTAAATTATGCAGGAAGAAACGAAAGAAGAGCGTGTACACAACGTTTTTGAGAAAATATATCCAAAATACGACACACTGAATTCCATTATTTCTTTTCAGCGACACAAGGCATGGAGAAAAGACATCATGAAACGCATGAGTGTAGAACAAGGCTCTCGTGCACTTGATGTATGCTGTGGTACTGGTGATTGGTCTGTTGCACTTGCTAGTGTTGTTGGCATAGAAGGCTCGGTAACTGGACTTGACTTCAGCAAGAATATGCTCTCCGTTGCAGAAAAGAAAAAAGAGGAACTCAAACTAGATCAGCTTGAACTGATCCATGGGAATGCAATGGAACTTCCCTTCGAAGACGATTCCTTTGATTATGTTACCATTGGATTTGGGTTGAGAAATGTACCAGATTATATGACGGTATTAAAAGAAATGCACAGAGTTGTTAAACCAGGTGGTAAAGTCGTTTGTCTCGAAACATCGCAACCTACACTAATCGGTTTCAGACAAGCTTATTATCTTTATTTTCGGTTTATCATGCCCGTTCTTGGCAGGTTATTCGCGAAAAGCTATAAAGAATATTCGTGGCTTCAGGAATCTGCAAAAGACTTCCCTGGCAAAAAAGAATTAAAACAAATGTTTTTGGATGCCGGTTTTTCCAGCGTCGATGTAAAAAGCTATACTGGCGGAGTTGCCGCAATGCATATGGGCTTTAAAAATTAATTTCACATAATAGTCGTAAATCAAAACACGACTCATATTTTTCAAGGTAAAATAAGGTGACATAAATGAGACTACCAAAAATCTATGGATTCTTAAAAAAGGATCTAGATATAATTGAATCCGCGTTACACGAAAGTATTCAAGCAACACATCCTGTATTGCGCAAAGCATCCATGGAATTATTGGAAGCAGGGGGAAAACGTATTCGCCCTGTTTTTGTTTTGTTGGCAGGACAATTGCGCGATTATGACATAAACAATATAAAAAAGGTGGCCGTTTCTCTTGAATTGATCCATATGGCGACGCTCGTCCATGATGATGTAATTGACGAAGCTGAACTGCGTAGGGGTAAACCGACCACAAAATCTTTATACGGAAATCGTGTTGCAATGTATACCGGTGACTACATATTGGCCCGGGCACTGGAAGAAGCCACAACGATTCGTGATGCAAACGTTCACCGCTTACTATCCAAGACACTTGTAGAAGTCTCTATTGGGGAAATTGAGCAGATCAAAGACAAATTTGTATGGGATCAAACATTACGGGATTATTTGAGAAGGATTAAGCGGAAAACTGCTCTCCTGATTGCCAGCAGTTGTAAACTAGGAGCTATTGTAAGTGGTCTGGATGAAAGAGATACGGATAGACTATATCAATACGGATATAATATCGGAATGTCTTACCAAATTATAGACGATATTCTGGATTTCACTTCATCTGCAAAGGAACTTGGGAAACCTGCTGGAAATGATTTGCTGCAAGGAAATATTACACTGCCGGTGCTCTATGCGATGGAGAACAAGGAATTTAAACAAATGATAGAAGAGACCTTCATTCATCCAGATCATACAGATATCGATGAAAACACCATGAAGATGATTCTATCAAAGCTTAAAAGTACCGATGCAATTAACATGTCTTACAAGGTTAGTGATTTGTATCTGGATAAGGCATTGAGGTCCCTTGACCCTTTACCACATTCAAGAGCAAAGCAGACGTTGCAGGATATAGCAAAATATATCGGAAAAAGACGTTCCTAATAAGATTGTTATTTTTGCAAAAATTTGATAGAATTTTAAAGATTGGTATTTTAATACATATTGATGGGGTGGAAAAAATGGAGAAGTCGTTTTTAATGGTCAAACCAGACGGGGTTCAACGAAATTTAGTTGGAGAAATTGTTAATCGCTTTGAAGCAAAAGGTTTTAAACTTGCAGGTGCCAAATTAATGGTAATTCCAAATGATCTTGCCGAGCAACATTATGGCGAACATAAAGAAAGACCATTCTTTGGAGAGTTAGTAGATTTCATTACTTCCGGACCAGTGTTTGCAATGGTTTGGGAAGGGGAAAATGTTATTTCGACAGCGCGTACGATGATGGGTAAAACAAATCCTCTGGAAGCTTCACCAAGTACTATCCGTGGGGACTTCGGTGTATCTGTTGGCAAAAACATTATTCATGGTTCAGATTCTCCAGAAAGCGCTGAAAGAGAAATCTCATTATTCTTTGATGAAAAAGAAATCATATCCTATACAAAACAGGATAGTGAATGGATCTATTAATTTAAATTCAACCTCCGTTTATAATAACGGAGGTTTTTTAACAATTACGTATGAATGGAAGAGGCGCTGCATAGTGAAAGATGATTACATAGAATTTATACAATATGTTAAGCGAAAACTGGGGATTGATCTTTCTTTATATAAAGAGACCCAAATGAAGCGAAGGATAACAACGTTAAGGAATAAACGAGGTTATCCAAGCTTTGTTTCTTACTTTGAAGCATTGGGCAAAGATAAAGAGATGCTGAATGAATTCACCGATAGGTTGACGATTAATGTATCCGAATTCTATAGGAATCCAAAAAGATGGGACGTTTTAAAAGACAGAATCATTCCCAAGTTATTAAAGAAAAATAATCGAATATCCATTTGGAGTGCTGCCTGTTCGACAGGGGAAGAACCATACAGTTTAGCTTTGATGATAAAGGAACATTTTTCAACAGCAACGATTCAATTAATGGCAACTGATATCGATGATACTGTTCTGTCCAAAGCTAAACAAGGGATATATACAGAGCAAGCTTTAAAGGAATTACCAGAAACGCTCAAGAAGAAATACTTTGAAAAAACAGGTAGTCTCTATAAGATAGATGAATCAATACGGAAAAACATAACATTTAAGAAACATAATCTTCTTGCAGATTCCTATCCTAAAAATATGGATTTGATTATTTGCCGGAATGTTTTAATCTATTTTACGGACCAAGCAAAAGAAGAAATCTATCGTAATTTCAGTGGTGCGCTTAAATCGGATGGTATTTTGTTTGTTGGAAGTACAGAACAGATATTTAATCCGAATAAATACGAGTTTAACCTTGCAGAAACATTTTTCTATCAAAAGATATAAGTGTTCTTTGCTTGCATTTACCAAAAATATTTTTTCAAATATATACAACATAATTAAAAGCAGATATGATATAGTAATTAGAAAACTTTATACTTATCCATATTATAATAATTACGGTAAAGGAGAATGTACATTGCGCTACTTAACATCAGGGGAATCTCATGGTAAACAACTTACTACAATTATAGAGGGACTACCTTCTCAAATGCCTTTATTAAAAGAAGACATAAATGAGTCTCTTATAAGAAGACAAGGAGGATACGGTCGAGGAAAAAGGATGCAAATTGAAAAGGATCTTGTTGAAATCACAAGTGGTATCAGACATGGATATACATTAGGCTCTCCAATTTCTCTCGTTATACATAATGATGATTTTAAACATTGGACAGATATTATGGGAGAAGATCCGATGGATGACGATTCCAAAATGAGGCGTGTAGTAACTAAACCACGTCCTGGTCATGCAGATTTGAATGGTGCTCTAAAATATGGCCATCGTGATATGAGAAATATCTTGGAAAGATCATCTGCAAGAGAAACAGCAGCAAGAGTAGCAGCAGGAGCAGTTGCCAAAACGCTCTTAAAACAACTCGATATAGAGGTTTGCGGATATGTTAAAGAAATAGCTGGTATTCGTGCAGAAGAGAAAGAAACATTAAGCATAAAGGAACGGATTAAAATATCACAGGAATCGCCTGTCATGGTATTGGATCAAAACGTGGAACAGGAAATGATGGACGCAATCGATAAAGCCAAAAGTGATGGCGATTCGATTGGTGGAGTTTGTGAAGTTTATGTCGAAGGATTGCCCGCTGGTGTCGGTTCCTATGTACATTACGACCGTAAACTGGACAGCCGAATAGCTGGAAGTGTGATGAGTATTAATGCATTTAAAGGTGTAGAATTCGGTATAGGCTTCAAAGCTGCAGAATTAAATGGCAGTCAGGTTCATGACGAGATTGCTTGGGATAAAGAAAAAGGATATTACAGAACTTCCAATAGACTTGGTGGTCTTGAAGGCGGTATGACATCTGGTATGCCTATCGTTGTAAAAGGAGTAATGAAACCTATCCCAACATTAATGAAAAAGCCACTTCAAAGTGTTGATATTGAAACAAAGGAACCTTTTAAAGCAACTGTTGAACGTTCCGACGCCTGTGCAGTGCCTGCAGCATCCGTAGTCATGGAACATGTTGTAGCTTTTGAAATTGCAAAAGCAATCATGGAGCAATTTCCAAGTGATCAATTTAAGCAGCTTAAGAAGGCAATTGATGACTACCGTGAAGAAATCAGGTGTTTTTAGTGAAAGATATTTTCGTTCAATCAAATACAAATTCGTATCATATAACTGTTGGAGAATCGATACGATTTCAACTGGAAGACTATTTAAAGAAAGATTACTCTTCCATTCTTATTGTTTCTGATGAAAATGTAGCAGCTTTGTATTTGGATGATATCCTGAAAAATTTTTCCGATAAACCCATTTTCCAATCGGTTGTTCCTGCTGGTGAACAATCTAAAAATATGCAAACATTTTACCAATTGCAAACAGATGCCATTAATTACGCTTTAGACCGTGAGTCGCTAATTATTGCACTTGGTGGCGGAGTAGTCGGGGATCTGGCAGGTTTTGCTGCAGCCACCTATATGCGCGGAATAGATTATATACAAATGCCAACAACCATACTTGCTCACGATAGCAGTGTGGGAGGAAAAGTGGCGATCAACCATGAACTGGGTAAAAATCTGATTGGTAATTTCTATCCACCACAGGCCGTCGTTTATGATGTGGAGACGTTGAAATCTCTAAATGAAAGGGAAGTGCGATCTGGATATGCCGAGTTAATAAAAGAGGCACTAATTGCGGATACTGATTTTTACCACACACTGCTTGAAACCGATATTTATAATCTTTCCAACAGCGAATTACAGGATCATCTGCAGCGAGGAATTAAAATAAAAGCTCATATTGTGGAAGTGGATGAAAAAGAATCCGGTATTCGCAAGCACTTAAATTTAGGTCATACATTGGGACATGCTCTCGAATCCGATTTGGGCTATGGTAAGTTAACCCACGGAGAAGCAGTGGCAATTGGCTTACTTTTTTCACTGCATGTTAGTGAACAGGTATTTGCTGTAGAACAGCCTTTTGAGGAACTAGCTCTATGGTTAAAAAATAATCGCTACCCTCTTAGTGACATAGACTACCAAACAGATCGCTTAATAAATAAAATGAAATCCGATAAAAAATCGGTAAAGAGTAAAATACAAATGGTTCTTTTAAAGGAACTTGCCTTTCCTGTTGTAGAAGAACTAAAAGATGATGATATAGAAAAATATTTAAACTCATTTATAGTAAGGATGGTTTGAAAATGACAAGAGGAATACGAGGAGCAACAACTGTATCTGAAAATGAAGAAAAACAAATGATTGAAAATACAAAAATCCTCATCGAAGATATGGTGAAAAAGAATCATATAAAACCAAGCGATATTTCTCACGTATTTATTTCCGTTACGAAGGATCTTAATGCAGGATTTCCTGCCAAGGGACTACGAGAATTGGAAGGATGGACTTTTGTACCAGTTATGTGTATGGCTGAAATAGAGGTACCGGGAAGCCTCCCAAAATGTATCCGGGTGATGATGGTAGTTAATACAGATGAATCACAACTAAATATTCAACATGTTTTTCATAATGAAGCGGTAAAATTACGTCCAGATCTAATAAAAAAGAAAGGAGAGTAGCTAATAATGGAAGGGAAACCGGTTTTAAACCAACTTAGCCCATACAAACAGGGGAAACAAACGAAGGAAATACAGGAAGAGTTTGGATTGACACATATCGTCAAATTGGCTTCAAACGAGAATCCAAATGGTTATTCAGAACAAGTAAAGAATAAACTATCGAACAATTTGCCTGAATTTAATATTTATCCAGATGGTTATACGAGTGAGTTGCGATTAGCCTTAACAAATAGATGGAACATTGATCAAGATCAAATCGTATTCGGCAGTGGGTCCGAGGAAATTATTCAATTACTTTGCCGTTCTTTCCTGCTTCCTGGTTCCAGTGTAGTTATGGCAACACCAACATTTCCGCAATACAAACATTATGCACTTATCGAAGGAGCTTCCGTAAAAGAAATACCAACAGATAATTTTGGTTATCATGATTTAGACGGGATATTGAAAGCAATTGATGAAACTACTAAGATTGTATTTCTATGTTCACCGAATAACCCGACAGGCACAGTTATCTCCAAAGAAGACTTTGAGATTTTTATGAGTAAGTGTCCGACAGATGTAATGGTAGCTTTTGATGAAGCTTATTATGAATACATGGATAAAGATGCAAATGTTCACGCGTTGTCCTATATTGATCGTTATGACAACCTAATTACAATGCGCACATTTTCAAAAGCATACGGATTAGCTGGACTTCGAATCGGTTATGGGATTGCGAATAGCGATATTATAACTACCCTTGATAAAGTTAGAGGACCGTTTAATACAACATCAATTGCTCAAAAAGCAGCGATTACCGCACTTGAAGATCAGACATTTATTGAAAGTACATATGCTTTAAACAAAACGGTTAGAACTTCTTTTGAAAAGTTTTTGGATGATATCAGATGGAAGTATTATGATTCAGAAACAAACTTTTTGCTTATCGAAACTCCTGTAAGTGGTATGGAAGTATTTCAATACCTCATAGAAAACGGTTTTATTATAAGACCTGGAGAATTACTTGGGGTCCCTAATACGATACGAGTGACCATTGGCAAAGAAGATGAGATGAAGGAACTTCAGCAATTGCTATTAAATTTTCATAAAGGACTAACGAAGGTGCAATGATGAATAAGAAAAACATATTAGTTGCCGGCTTAGGTCTAATTGGAGGATCTCTTGCTAAAAGTATGGCAGCATCAGATGAAAATCACATTATCGGATACGATCTAAATGAAGATTCACTGAAATTTGCTCTTTTAAATGGAATTGTCCATGAAACGAGTCATAACTTTACGCAGTCTGCATTACTGGCAGATTTTATTATACTGGCAGCTCCAATTTCTGAAACAATCTCATTAATGAGAGAAATAAACACAATCGCTTTTAAAAAAGAAGTCATTATTTCAGATACCGCTTCCGTAAAAAGCCCAATTATGGCGGCAGCTAAACTTTTAACCAATGAAAAAGTTACGTTTATTGGGGGTCACCCAATGGCTGGCTCTCATAAAAAAGGGATTCAAGCAGCAAAATCGCATTTATTCGAAAATGCTATTTATGTACTTTCACCTACACAGGAAGACAGTGAAAATGAGTTAAAGAAATTACAGACCATTTTAAGTAGTGCAAAAAGTAAATTTGTTATACTGAATCCAGATGAGCATGATGAAATGACAGGAGTAGTTTCTCATTTTCCTCATTTAATAGCATCTTCCTTAGTGCATCAGGCCAAGAAATGGGAAAAGATGCATGAATTTTTGCCTAAACTTGCTGCAGGTGGATTCAGAGATATAACAAGAATCGCCTCTAGCAATCCGAAAATGTGGCAAGATATTTTTTCCCATAATAGCAGCAAAATGTCCGTATTGCTTGAAGATTGGATTCAAGAAATGAAAGAACTAAAAATGCTTCTGGATAAAGACGACAAGGAAAAGATGATTACTTACCTTGATAAGGCCAAGCTATATCGTGACGGTCTTGCCGAATCAGAAAAAGGGGCTATTCCATCTTTTTACGATTTATATGTGGATATCCGTGATCAAACTGGTGCACTTGCCACTGTTGTTCAATTACTTGCAAATGAAAATATTAGTATAAAAAATATCGAAATACTTGAAGTTCGTGAAGATATTACAGGTGTTTTGAGATTAAGCTTTTACACAAAGGACGCACAATTATACAGTTCCAGATTCCTGGAAAATAATGGTTATGAGACAATGATCCAAAAATGACTTGGGAAGGAAGAAAATCTGTGAGCGAAAAAATACTGAAACCTCTTAATACTAATTTATCAGGAGAAATTATTATTCCTGGAGACAAATCTGTTTCACACCGTTCGGTTATATTCGGTTCTCTAGCTCGTGGAATTACGAAAGTTGCTAATTTCCTCGATGGAGAAGACTGTTTTAGAACCGTAAACGTCTTTCGTGAAATGGGTGTCACCATCCAAGTAGATGGAACAAACCTGACTATAGAAAGTAAAGGTTTTAAAAATTTAATGGAACCCTCACAGCCACTTAATTTGGGGAACTCGGGTACAACAACCAGGCTGATGCTTGGCATACTGGCAGGATTGCCATTTTTTACGACTGCATACGGCGATGCCTCATTGTCAAAACGCCCAATGGATCGAGTTGTAAACCCGTTACGCCAAATGGGCGCAAACATTGATGGAAGAAATAATGGGAATTTGCTTCCTTTATCGATACGTGGAAGTAAACTAAATAGCATTGATTACACCCTTCCGGTGAAGAGTGCTCAAGTTAAGTCTGCAATCCTATTAGCAGGTCTTTTGGCAAAAGGAAGAACATCTGTAACGGAGAAAATCCCTACCAGAGATCACACAGAAAATATGCTCAAAGCTTTTGGAGCAGACATTATAACCGACGGACACACTACTTCGATTAGCGGAAGAAATGAACTAACTGCGACAGACGTATATGTACCGGGGGATATCTCTTCAGCCGCTTTCTTTCTCGTTGCTGGAGCGATTGTTCCTGGCAGCAGACTTAAACTGAAAAATGTTGGCTTAAACAAAAGTCGGACCGGTGTTATTGAAGTACTTCAGAGCATGGGTGCCGATTTGATTATTGATAATGAAAATACGATTGGCGGGGAAGTCATTGGCGATATACAAATCTCTTTTGGTACTCTAAAAGGGATAACCATTGAGGGAAATATCATTCCAAGACTTATTGATGAAATTCCCATCATAGCATTATTGGCAACACAAGCAGAAGGGACTACGGTTATTAAAGACGCCGAAGAACTCCGAGTGAAAGAAACAGATAGGATCGATGCTGTTACAGATGTTTTGACGACATTAGGAGCTTCCATTACACCTACCGAAGATGGGATGATTATAAAAGGAAAAACACCATTGAACGGTGGAAAAGTAGCCTCCTATGATGATCATCGTATCGCCATGATGGGTGCGATAGCTTCATTGATAACAAAGGATGAAGTAATTATTGATGACATTTCCTGTATTTCAATCTCGTATCCTGACTTCTTTAAAGATTTGAAATCACTATACTAAACATGAACAAAGAAAAGAATCTGCCAATTGCAGATTCTTTTTAATTCACAAGTTTGAACCTATAAACTATTTTCGGTATGATAAAAGATGGTATAATTTAAGTATGGTATGCAGAGAGGATGTTCGTCATGGACACCATTATGGAAGCGGTACAATTAGTAGAGAATAATCAAACCGAAAAAGCAATTAAGATGCTGAGTAATTATTTACAAAAAGCAACTGATGATGAAAAATATACGATTGCAGAACTGTACCTACAATGGGGTTTTTTACAAGAGGCACGACAACTATTGGAGGAATTACTTCATCAATATCCTGATGAAAATGATATAAAAATTTCACTTGCCGATATTTTTATAGAAATGGAAGAAGATGAACCCGCAATAACACTGCTTAATGAGATAGATGAAGGTGACCCTGCTTATATACAAGCATTGATTCAACTGGCAGATTTATATCAGGCACAAGGGCTATTCGAAGTATCTGAACAGAAATTATTGAACGCCAAACAGTTGGCTCCTAGCGAAATTATTATCGATTTTGCACTAGGAGAACTATACTTCTCGATAGGGGAATACCTTAAGGCAATCAATTATTACGAAAGGGTGAAAACCAAACAAAATGAAGTAGCTCATATTTCAATCGATGACAGACTTGGTGAATCGTTTGCAGCAGCTGGTGAATATGAAAAAGCATTAAGTTACTTTAAGGAAGATGGGAATGAAAATGCAGATAAGCTGTTTAAACATGGTGTAACAGCATTTCAAGCAGAAAGGAATGATATTGCAATCAAGGCCTGGGAGCATGTTCTAGAAGTTGATGATGATTATCACACGGTGTATTACCAACTTGCTAAGGCTTATGAAGGTGAAGGAATGATTGAAGAAGCCTTTAAAACAGCAAAAAAGGGCATTGAAAGAGATGCGTACAATAAAGAACTATACTTTATAGCCGGATCTATTGCCCATCAGCTGGGCCAGAATGAAGAAAGTGAAAATTTCGTTCGCGAGTCTATTGCGCTTGACCCCGATTATAAAGAAGCCGTGCTGTTTTTAATTGAACTTTTCAAACAGAATGATAACTATGAAGAGATAACAGAGCTAGTTGGAGAAATAAAAAATACTGGCGCAGATGATCCCTTATATGATTGGGAACTTGCACGTGCATTTAACGAAATTGAATTGTTTGAGGATGCATTAAAATGCTATCGTGAAGCATATAATAGTTTAAATCAAGATAGTGACTTTCTTAAAGAGTACGGGTACTTTCTAACTGAGGAGGGTAGGATTAAAGACGCTATACCCATCTTTGAATCCTATGTTTCGCTTCAACCACTTGATGAGGATGCTGAAGCGTATCTGAACAGATTAAAACAAACATCTGAATTGGATTAAACGTATATTGTAAATCTAAAGGGGGAAAATGATGATAACTCCTGTTACTGCCCAGGATAAAAAAAGTTTCATTCAATGGTTCCTTAATCATTACCGGCTGAAGAAACGTGAGAGTGTGTGGATTCTTAATTATCTAGTTAATCACAATGACCTTCTTGATAACGTGCACTTTGTCAGAGATGTAAAATATTGTCCTAGAGGAATCATGATGACCAGTCACTGTTCAGAAGAAGTACCTTTCCGATTTTACAAGAACCACCTTGTTACGACAGATGCTGAGAAATCATTTCATGAAATTCGCCTAAACCAAAATGAACCCTTATACTTACAGTTAAATTTCAAAAAATCCAATCAACATTCCTATTACGCATCTGTATTGGAAGAGAACCCTTTTATTCCTGTAGATTATTATATAACCAATGATGATAAGGATTTGACCAATCAGTTACTTAGCCATTCATTATATGAATATAAGAAAAATAAACTCATGGATGAAATTGATCGTGCACTGGACGAAATGAATGTTGAGAAATTCCAGCAGCTATCTGAGGAATTTAAGAAATTAAAAGCAACCTTTTCCCATCAACCTGACTCCAAGGAGGAATAGGTTGATTTTTTTTTTTCCTTATAAGATAAGATTTTAAGTGTTACAATATAAAGGGAAGACTAAAATAAACAGAAAGGAGAAATCAATAATGAGATGGAGGAAAACGGATTTACAACAATATGTACAAGCTAAAGAATACATAGATACGATTCTCTTACCATTAGTTCCAATACAGCTTTCAAACGATGAAGAGGCAGATAAATATTCCTCTCAAGCTGAAGTTATAGCGAGCCTAGCAAATGGTATTGAAAAAGAGCTCACAGGCCGGACAATGCTTGTACCTAACTACCATTATTTAAAATCTGCCGACAAGACGACAGAAGTTCAGCGTCTTAATAACTGGGCAGCAGATATGAAAGAACAGCCATTTTCTCATATTATATACATAACTTTTGATTCTACGTGGAAAAAGCAGGAAAAAGCTTTAACTGAAAATTTATTGTGGATGCCGGCTGTACAATCAGGAGAGATAAATTCCAAAGAAATGCAACGTATAATACGTGATCAAGTTAGTCAGACTGTGGATTTGATACGATCTTTTTGGTAGTAAATTGTCATAATTACTCAAAAAAAGTAAGTCATTTGATTGTGAATATTGTTTTATATTGACCGAATAAATAGATTGCGCTATCATGGTATTGTCCTAGTAATCTGAAGTAAACTTATATGTCCGTGAATATTGTAAAGAGGGGGGAAAATCATGAGTGATGAAAAACAGCAAGTATCCCGTAGACAGTTTCTTAACTATACGCTTACTGGGGTAGGTGGCTTTATGGCAGCCGGACTACTTATTTCTCCAATAAGAATGGCGGTTGATCCCGTATTAAAAGAATCCTCAGCAGGTGACTTGGCAAATGTAGGCTTATCTGTTGATGATATTACATCAGATCCTCAGCGAATCGATTGGAGCGTTGACCAAGTAGATGGCTGGTATGAATCTGAAGTAAATCGCTCTGCATGGGTTTATAAAAATGAAAATGACGAAATTGTAGCCTTTTCCCCGGTTTGTAAACACTTAGGTTGTATTGTTTCATGGGAAGGCAGTGAACAGCATCCGGACGAATACTTCTGTCCATGCCACGATGGACGCTACTACAAGGATGGTACCAACGTTCCAGGTACACCACCGCTAGCTCCACTGGATGTTTATGAACAGGAAGTCAGGGATGGCATGTTATTCCTAGGCAATGCAATACCACAAGGGGAGGCGTAATGACTTATGTTACAGAAGATTTATGATTGGATTGATGATCGTATAGATATTACGCCAATATGGCGAGATATCGCAGATCATGAAGTTCCGGAACATGTTAACCCTGCCCACCATTTTTCTGCATTTGTTTATTGTTTCGGAGGGCTGACATTTTTCGTTGTAGTCATTCAGATTCTTTCTGGAATGTTCCTTACGATGTATTATGTTCCTGACATTGAAAACGCATGGAAATCCGTGTATTACTTACAAACGGAAGTTGCTCATGGGCAAATTGTAAGAGGTATGCACCATTGGGGCGCCAGTGTTGTCATTGTAATGCTATTATTACATACTCTTCGTGTGTTTTTCCAAGGTGCTTACAAGAAACCACGTGAACTTAACTGGATGGTCGGTGTATTGATCTTCTTTGTCATGCTTGGCTTAGGTTTTACTGGTTATTTATTGCCTTGGGATAATAAAGCATATTTCGCAACACAAGTTGGACTTGAAATGGCAGAACAGGTACCGTTTATCGGTACACAGCTGAAAGTATTATTGGCGGGAGACGCAACGATTGTTGGTGCCCAAACATTGACAAGATTCTTTGCGATCCATGTATTCTTCTTGCCTGCAGCACTATTTGGTTTATTAGCAGCACATTTTATTTTAATACGTAGACAAGGTATTTCCGGACCACTATAAGAAGGAGGGCAAGTGATGCATAAGGGTAAAGGTATGAAATTTGTCGGGGATTCAAGAATCTCCGCTGAAAGGAAACCAAATATACCGAAAGATTATTCTGAGTATCCTGGAAGAACAGAAGCTTTTTGGCCCAACTTTTTATTAAAAGAATGGTTGGCTGGATCAGTATTTTTAGTTGGATTTTTATGTTTGACATTAGCACATCCATCACCATTGGAGGGGATGGCAGATCCAACAGATGCAGCATATATACCACTGCCAGATTGGTACTTCTTATTCCTGTATGAGCTATTGAAATATGAATTTGCAAGTGGAGACTTTATTCTACTTGGCATGCTCGTGCTACCAGGACTAGCATTTGGTGCACTTTTACTTGCACCATTTTTGGATAATGGACCAGGACGTAGACCACATCAACGTCCGGTTGCAGTAGGAATGATGTTATTAGGCTTAGTTTCAGTTGTATGGTTAACTTATACTTCCGCGTCCCATGTGGATTGGGAAAGCCGAGCTGAAGCAAATAAACCAATTCCTGCATCTGAAGTTACGATCGATACTGAGCATCCTGGTTATGCTTCTTATGAAAACAGTTGTGTGGCGTGTCACGGGGCTGAATTGGAAGGCGGAGCAGGACCTGCATTGGTAGGTAGTGATTTATCTGCGGAAGAGATTGCTACAATCGCAGTAGAAGGTATTGGCTCGATGCCAGCTGATCAATTTCAGGGAACGGATGAAGAATTGGAGCAATTAGCAGACTTTATCGTTACCGTAAATGAATCAGCAGAATAACTGATAGTATCATAAAACACCTTTGCCATATTAAATTGGTGAAGGTGTTTTTTAATTAGTAACCACGGAAAGGATAAAACAATGATTAAATACATACTGCAGGACAAAAAGTTTATTCTTTTGCTATTTCTCATCAATTTCTTCGGAACGTTATACGGTTATTATTGGTATAAAAGCCAACTCGCCAATACACCCGATTTATTTCTAATTTTTGTTCCAGATAGTCCAACAGCCAGTTTGTTTTTCACCTTCTTTTTATTGTTCTTCCTGTTCGGAAGAAATGTTCCTTATATTGAAGCACTCGCGATTATAACGTTGTTTAAATACGGAACGTGGGCTGTTGTCATGAATTTTCTAACGTTAATTGTTGAGGGTTCCTTAGGCTGGCAAGGTTATATGCTTATGGCATCTCACGCTGGAATGGCAATCCAGGGCCTTCTATATGCACCATTTTATAAAATTAAATTAAGACATATTGTCATTGCTGCAATTTGGACACTTCATAATGATGTTATTGACTATTTATTTGGAATGATGCCTACTTACTCTTCTTTAAATCAATATATGAATGAGATTGGTTACTTTACATTCTGGCTTAGTATTCTGTCTATAGTTATCGCTTATTGGTTAACGATACACAAAAAGGAATTGTAAGTAACTCAACTTTTACAGAATGAAATGGACAAATAAGCCTTGATAGAATAGGAGGGCTCGTGATACACTGCTTAAGTTGATTTTGGATGAACATGTTAGCACTAATCTGTCTTGATACAGCGAGATTCCAAGGTCCTTTTCGATAAATTTGTTGCTTTTTATCATCGGATTTTGTATAAAATGTGAAGTAACTGTTGGTCGTTTTTAAAAATATGCGCTGTTGCTGCCGGCCGAGATCGCTCTGGGCGGATGCTTTCCGCGGGCACGGCCTCAGCCCCGAAGAGAAAACCGCTCTTCGGGTCTTCGGACACGTGCTGTTCCCGCAGGAGTCACCGCCCGCCGCTCACCCGGACTGGTGAAGCTGTATGATAGTATGATGCTATTTTAGCTTTTCGCAAGTGAAGTAATTGTCAGCAACCTTCTAACTAGCTTTGGGAAATACACGGAGACTCCTACGGGAAGAGAGGCATAGGTGAGGCACTGAAATGCGTTAGCATGAAGGGGCTCACCAGCCGCCTTAGGATGCGCGCAGTGTATTTCCCAAAGCGGTCGCCGAAGTTACTTATCCTAGTTCATAGTTTTTCTCAACTCTGCGATGATTAAAAAGCAATAAACATTAAGATAATATGGGCCTTATTTTTACCAAGTTTAGCAAGGGGATTAGTAGAGACATTCTAAGTTTGACCAATTTAACTGTTTGAACCTTACGAAAATTGAGTAGTAATTGTTATATCGTTCGTATCTCCATCATACACTTGAATAATAACAAGTTTATGAGGTGAGAGGTGATCTCTATGGTTAACAGAAGGAAACTACTTGTTCGGATCACAACCGCATTGCTCATAGGGATTTTATTCTATATTCAATTCAGTACATTATGGGTTGAAGCTAGTACAGTCAATAAAGGAAATACAATAGAAAAACATGTGGATATCACACTCCTTATTTGGTCTGCTTTAATAGTAGGAGGATGTATAATTGGTACATTATCTTACGTAAGCTGGAAAAAATATAATGCAGAAGTAAAATTAAAAAAGGAAGCAAGGAAGGACAAATCAGTTGACTAAATCAAGGAATTTGACTAAAATTGACCTTAGATAGATATTTCCAACTTCAAATGGAGGAATGCAAATGGGCTTAGGTAGTTACCTTATTTATATTGCTTTATTAATGATAATCCCCATGTGGGCACAATCAAAAGTAAAAAGCACCTATACAAAATATTCAAAAAAACCAACTTCATCCTCAATGACCGGTGCAGAGGTTGCCCGTAAAATTTTGGATGAAAATGGCTTATATGATGTACAGATTGGACAAGTTAAAGGTACATTATCGGATCATTATGATCCAAGAAAAAAAGTAATCAAACTTTCTGAAGGTATTTTTCATGGTCGTTCCATGGCTTCTTCTGCTGTTGCAGCACATGAAGTGGGACATGCTATTCAAGATGAGCAAGAGTACGCATTTTTAAAAATGAGAAGCGCCTTAGTTCCAATTGCTAACTTTGGTTCCAATATTTCTTTCTTCTTTATTTTAGCAGGTATTTTCTTCAGCATGACAAATATGCTCCTGTTAGGTATCATCTTCATGTCGGCAGCTGTACTGTTCCAGTTAGTAACCCTTCCTGTAGAGTTTGATGCATCTAACCGTGCAATGACTCAATTGGTTTCAGCTGGCGTGATAAACAATAATGAAGAACGTGAAACGAAAAAAGTTCTTAATGCTGCGGCACTAACATATGTAGCAGCTGCTTTGGTAGCTGTTGCTGAATTGTTAAGATTCGTATTAATTTACCTTTCACAGAGAGATTAATAATTAAAAGGGACAACAAGTAAACTTGTTGTCCCTTTATTTTTGATTCATTCACTATTCAAATGTTCATTTAGTCACGTATCGGATTCTTATTCTCGTCCAATGTAAATCCTTCACCCATTACATCATGTGCAGTCGTTACGGCTACAAATGCATGGGGATCAATTCCATTGATAATACCCTTCAGCCGAACAATTTCATTTCTTGCAACAACACAATAAAGGACATCTCTTTTTTCTCCTGAAAAACTTCCTCTTCCATCAAGTACAGTTACTCCACGATCCATGGAAGCGAGTATTTTCTCAGCTATTTCATCACTCTTACTGGATATGATCGTTGCCCCTTTTGCAGAATAAGCACCTTCCTGAAGAAAATCAATCACCCTTGCAGCTACATAGACAGCAACTAATGTATACATACCTTGTACCAAATCGAGAATAACAAAAACAGATGTGGCAATAACAATTAAATCAAACAAAAACATGGTCCGTCCCATACTCCAGCCTACATATTTATTAACAAGCCTTGCTATAATATCAACACCACCAGTTGTACCTCCATAGCGGAAAATAATCCCCAAACCAACACCGATAAACACTCCGGCAAAAAGTGCAACCAAAGTCATATCATTTTGCAATTGAATGGAAAATTGATAGGTCTGAAATATACTTAAAAATACAGAAACAGCAACCGTTCCAATGATCGTATAAAGAAATGTGCTTCTCCCCAGGAATTTCCAACCTACAAGGAACACTGGTATGTTCAATAAAATATTTGTAATCGCCGGATCCCAACCCCAAAGAAAGTAGAGCAATAATGTAATACCGGTAAAACCGCCTTCTCCTAAATTGTTTTGCATATTAAAATGGACGATACCAAAAGAAAAAATTGCTGATCCGAGCAAGATAAATAAGGTGTTTTTTGTTTTTATTCCAAACCTCATTTCAAAGTCCCTCCTAACATTAATCTATACCCTTTATTCCAAAGCAAAGTCTTTCTTAGTATAGACAATTCGTTTCATAAGAACAAATTAAAATTTATATGTATCAAAAATTTGTCAAAATAGTTCACTTTCGCTAACATGAAAGGAGTAAAGTGAAGAAGAGGTGAATTACCATCGACACACCAATCTACGATACAAAGGAAATTCAACAGAGAGTGGACAACTATATTTCTCAATATAAGGAAGGCTACTTTTCGCCATTAGCATTAATGGCAAGATTAACGGAGGAAGTTGGAGAGTTGGCCAGGGAAGTAAATCATTATCATGGTGAAAAACCTAAAAAGGCGTCTGAAAAAGAAAATACGATAGAAGCGGAATTGGGGGATATCATCTTTGTTTTAACCTGTTTTGCCAATTCACTTGATATCGATCTCTCAGAATCGTTTCAGATTGCAATTAATAAAATCGAAACAAGGGACAAAGATCGCTGGACCCATAAAGATTAACAATATCGTATAGATTAAAAAAGAGATTACTTTTTGAACATTCTATGAAGGAGATGGAGACCATGGCAATAAACATTATCTTAGCTGGACCTAGAGGAAGAATGGGTTCAGAAGCAGTAAATATGGTTTTAAATGAACCTGACTTTAAATTGGTTGCATGCATTGACAGAAAGCATGATGGAGAACAGTTAACAGACATCCAGGGATTACCTAATAAAGACGTTCCTATTTTCAAGGAAATTGAAGAATGCTTCCAGCAGGTGAATGCAGATGTTTTTATTGATCTTACGATACCTGAGGTAGGATATTATCATACAAAAACAGCCATGGAAAATAATATTAGACCAGTTGTTGGCACTACTGGATTTACAGATGAGCAGATCGTTGAACTTTCACAGTTAGCTCAAACGAAAAAAACGGGTTGTATCATAGCTCCTAATTTTGCAGTAGGAGCTGTATTAATGATGAAGTTTTCAGAAATGGCAGCGAAATACTTTTCCGATGTTGAGATTATTGAAAAACATCATGACAGAAAATTAGATGCTCCATCTGGGACAGCTAAAAAAACAGCAGAGTTAATCAGGAATACGAGGGAAGCTAAAAAACAAGGTCACCCAGATGAAACAGAAACAATACGAGGGGCCCGTGGTGCTGAGCTGGATGGAATGCGAATTCACAGTGTACGCCTCCCCGGATTAGTAGCTCATCAGGAGGTTTTATTTGGCAGCTCTGGGCAAACACTGTCCATCAAGCATGATTCATTAAATCGTGAATCCTTTATGGAAGGCATTAAATTATCTGTATACAAAGTAATGGAAATGGATGAACTTACATACGGACTTGAAAATATTCTATAAATGTTGCTAGGCATAGAAGTTCGATTAGTGAGTGAAAAAGGAAGGTTTATATGAATATTGCTCTTATTGCACATGATAAAAAGAAGGATGACATGATAAATTTCAGTATTGCATACTCCCATATACTAAATAGTCACCAGCTGTTTGCGACTGGAACAACAGGAAAGTTAATTTCAAAAGCAACAGGACTAAATATCCACAAATTTCAATCTGGACCACTTGGTGGCGATCAGCAAATAGGGGCTATGATTGCCAATAATAAAATGGATATGGTGATATTTTTCAGGGATCCACTTACTGCACAACCACATGAGCCCGATGTAAGTGCTCTAATGCGATTATGTGATGTCTATCAAATACCACTGGCAACAAATATCGCTGCCTCCGAAATTTTCCTACATGGTTTAGAACGCGGAGACTTAGAATGGAGAGAAATTTTAAAGGAACGCCAGCAGAAAGAAGGTAACAATTGAGAAAGATAGGAATAACATGCTATCCAACCGTTGGGGGCTCCGGAGTAATCGCTACAGAGTTGGGAAAGCTTCTCGCTGAAGAAGGAAACGAGATTCACTTTATCACATCCAGTGTACCTTTTAGGCTTAATAAAATTCACCCAAAGATATTCTACCATGAAGTAGAAATGAACCATTATCCTGTTTTCCAATATCCACCATATGACTTTGCACTTGCAGCAAAGATGGCAGAAGTAATTGATCAAGAAAAATTGGATATTCTTCATGTTCACTACGCAATGCCACATGCTATTTGTGCCATATTGGCGAAAGATATAGCACAACATGATGTTAAAATTGTCACGACACTTCATGGAACGGATATTACTGTTCTTGGGATTGACCATACATTTAAGAAAATAATTAAACATGGTATTGAAAAATCTGATGCAGTAACAGCAGTTTCCGGTAGTCTAGTTAATCAAACGATCCAAATGCTCGATCTAACTAAAGATATATCTGTTATTTATAATTTTGTTAATGAAGAAGAATACCATAAGAAAAGTGTTCCTACACTTAAGGAGCAGTATGGAATTGAACCTGATGAAAAGGTTCTTATACACATTTCCAATTTTCGAAAAGTAAAACGTGTCCAGGATATTATCTATTCATTTAATTCAATTAGAGAACAAGTTAAGAGTAAGCTACTTCTCATTGGAGATGGGCCAGAATATTCACATATGATGCAACTTGTAGAAAAACTCGAGTTAAAAGAACATGTACTTTTCCTTGGAAAACAAAATAATATTAGTGAACTGCTCTCCATTGCAGACTTAAAGCTGCTGCTATCAGAGAAGGAGAGCTTCGGACTTGTCCTTCTTGAAGCAATGGCCTGTGGGGTCCCATGTATCGGAACAAATGTAGGCGGGATACCAGAAGTAATTAAGCATAATGAGACCGGTTATATTGTTGAATTAGGTGATATTGAAACTACTGCTCAATATGCGATCGATTTGTTGAATAATGAGCATTTATTAAATCAATTCGCAGAAAACGCCACCGAGCACAGTAAGGAAAATTTTAAATCAAGTAAAATCGTGAATACGTATATAGAACTTTATGACACAATTATGAAAAAGTAAACAGGAGAAAATGGTGAATAGAATGTTACCGAAGGCATTTTTAATGGCGAAACCAGTACTGGAGCATATTGAGAAACACAATCACCAAGCATATTTTGTAGGTGGGTGTGTACGCGATCTTTTGTTAAATCGACCACTGGGCGATATCGACATTGCCACCTCTGCATCACCGGAGTATATCCAAGAAATTTTCCCTAAAGTAATTCCAGTCGGCATTGAACACGGTACAGTCATCGTAAGGTACGAAAAAGAATCCTATGAAGTTACTACCTTTCGAATGGATGGAAACTACTCAGATAAACGTCATCCTGATACCGTTCAATTTATTGACAAGATTGATAAAGACTTAGAAAGACGCGATTTTACTATTAATGCACTCGCAATGAATTTAAGAGGGGACATGATTGATTTATTTGGTGGTAAAGAAGATATACAGAAAGAAATCATTCGTACGGTCGGAAATGGGTATGAACGATTTACCGAAGACCCTTTACGTATCATTCGAGCGCTTCGCTTCTCCAGTCAGCTGGGATTCACGATCCATCCAGAAACTCTGGATGATATAAAATTGGTGCGGCATGAAATAAAAAGTCTTGCAATGGAACGTATAACAAATGAATTTACAAAGCTATTTGCTGGAACCTATATTACAACTGGTATTCAATACGTAAAAAATCTGGAAATAGGGAAATTTCTTCCTGTTTTCTCTGATTTTCCTGATATAATTAATCTAATTCCTTCAACCATGAAGCCATTAAAATCTTTTGGTGAGGTAATTACTCTATTACACCTCTTGAAACCAGAAGTAACCATAAACCATTGGGTCACCAAATGGAAGTGCTCGAACAAGACGAAATTTGAGGCAAGTCAATTGTTGGAAGCATATAAACATTACACCGTAAATGGGTTGGATAATATGCTCGTATACCGATTAAGACCTGAGTTCTATGCTGGCTTTGTCCGTTTAGTTCATATATTGGAGGATACGAGTGTCAGCATGCAACAAATGGTAATGATTGAAAACAAACTGGAGATTTATCAAAAAAGTGATTTGGCAATCAATGGACATGATTTAATCGAATTATTTCCCGAGAGGAAAAAGGGACCTTGGTTAAACCATGTCATCAATCAAATTGAACAAGAGGTTGTTACAGGTAAATTAATGAATAATAAAAACGTTATAAAGGATTGGGTAAAATGGAATCCACCCGCGATCGATTAATCAATCTATTGGCTGAGAATAAGGATAGCTTTATTTCAGGACAAGTATTATCCGATTCTCTGAATATATCAAGAAACGCTGTCTGGAAACATATGAAAGAGCTTGAAAAAGATGGTTATCAAATTGAGGCTAAACCGAGAAAAGGATACAGAATCAAGAAATATCCTGAGAAGTTGAGTAGTAATACAATTAAATGGGGATTGGATTCCAAATGGATTGCTAAGAAAGTAATACATTTGGAAACTGTCGAATCCACGCAGACCATTGCTCATCAGGCTGCAAGGGAAAATTCACCGCATGGTACAATTGTTGTTGCTGACGAACAAACAATGGGGAGAGGGAGAATGAACCGTTCCTGGCATTCTTCTAAAGAGAAGGGTATATGGCTCAGCATCCTATTAAGACCGGAAATACCGCCTAATCATGCTTCTCAATTAACATTAGTAACAGCAACTGTCCTAGCCGAAGTTTTAAGCAAAATCGAAAATGTTGAACCACTTATTAAATGGCCGAATGATATATTATTAAACAGGAAAAAGACAGCAGGAATTCTGACAGAAATGCAGTCCGAACAGGATCAAATTCAATATATATTGATTGGTATTGGTTTAAATGTTAATCATTCTATTCATGATTTGAATGAGGATATACAATCAAAAGCTACATCACTACGAATCGAAACAGAAAAAGAATGGTCCGTTAAGGATATCATTCAAAAATTACTTATTGCCTTCGAAACTGCCTATGATGCATACATGGAAGATGGCTTTGCCCCGACTAAAAAGAAATGGGAAAACTATGGATTTAAAATTGGGGAGAACATCGCTATTAAAACATTCAATGACAAATGGCAAGGGAAATTTCTCGGCATATCAGACGAAGGTGCCTTGTTGACTGAATCCAAGGATGGAACTCCTGTGAAACTTTATTCAGCTGAAATTGATTGGTTTACAGAACAAGATTAGGTAGTCATCAATCTTTCCGAATTGAAAATTATTACTCCAAAGTGGGGATAACGATGCAAATCATTAGAACTGTAAAGGAAATGCAGCTTATCAGTATCCAATTAAAAAATGAGCAAAAGCAAATAGGTTATGTTGCAACAATGGGCTATTTTCATGAAGGTCATCTTAATTTGATGAAGCAAGCAAGAAAAGAGAATGATATTGTTATAACAAGTATTTTTGTAAATCCATTGCAGTTCGGTCCGAATGAGGATTTTGAGAAATATCCAAGAAATAAAGAGAAAGATACGAGGGAAGCAGAAGAAGCAGGAATCGACTATCTTTTCCTTCCAAGTGTAGACGAAATGTATCCGGATAAGCAGCTGATTAAGATGCACATGGAAAGACGAGTTAACGTTTTATGTGGAAACTCAAGACCTGGTCACTTTGATGGCGTTCTGACTGTTTTAACAAAATTATTTCATATTGTTTTACCGGACAAAACGTACTTCGGTTTAAAGGATGCTCAGCAGGTTGCAGTGGTAGAAGCCCTGATAAGAGATCATAATTTCCCAATTAAATTGATAGGTGTTCCAACCACAAGAGAAGCGGATGGGCTAGCTAAAAGCAGTAGAAATGTTTTCTTAAACGAACAGGAACGGAAAGAAGCAGTCTGGCTATACAAAAGCCTGTTGCATGGCCAGCAATTAGTAGTTGACGGAGTTAAAAATCCTGATATCATTGTTAAAGAGGTCCACGAATTATTAAGAGAACATGTTTCCGGCAAAGTTGATTATATTGAAATGTTGAGCTACCCGGATCTTTTGCCTGTCTTAGATACAAATCAAAATATAATTTTGGCTGCCGCCATTTACTTTGAAGAAGCAAGAATAATCGACAATATTATTTTAAATGCAAAGGGACAGATAAAGAGCCAATTTGAGTAGGAGGAATTGAAATGTTCCGCACTATGATGAAAAGTAAAATTCATCGTGCAAGGGTTACTGAAGCTAACCTGAATTACGTTGGAAGTGTTACGATCGATGAATCCATATTAGAACAAGTGGACATATTACCACATGAAAAGGTCCAAATAGTCAATAATAATAACGGAGAACGCCTTGAAACATATGTAATTCCCGGTGAAAGAGGGACAGGGGTAATATGCCTTAATGGAGCAGCAGCGAGGCTTGTACAAGAAGGAGACATCGTTATTATCGTTTCCTATGCAGTTGTTTCAGAGGAAGAATTAGAATCTCATCGTCCAAAAGTTGCTATTATGAATAAATATAATCAAGTTGAACAACTCATTGAACAAGAGCCGCCTCTAACAATCATGTAGGCTTACATGCAAGATTTAAGAACTCTTATCGACTTCATTGATAAGAGTTTTACTATTAACCAGCTCGATTAGAAAGCAAGGTGGGAAAGATGGATAAATTTGTAGTAGTCGATCTCGAAACTACAGGACACTCTCCGTCCAAAAATGATAAAATAATTGAAGTCGGTATCGTTGTTATTGAAAATAATGTAATCACTGATACCCGTACGACCTTATTGAATCCAAGCAAATCCATTCCACCGTTTATTTCAAATTTAACCGGGATATCAGATGAGGACGTCGTAGAAGCACCATTATTTTATGAAAAAGCGGACAAAATTATTGATATATTTAAAGACAGTTATTTAATTGCACATAATGTCACGTTTGATCTTGGATTTCTTAATGCAGAACTTGCAGCAAATGGAAGAGAAAGACTAATGAATCCCGTATTGGATACTGTGGAATTATCAAGAATTTTATTTCCAAAAGCACCAAGTTATAAGTTGGGCCAGCTTGCCAGTTATTTGGATATCCGCCACGAAGATCCACATCGTGCACTTTCAGATGCATATGTAACTGCTAAATTATTCATAAAGCTAAAAGAAAAATTAGAATCTCTGCCATATGAGACAATTGATCATTTATTTAAGCTTGAAAAAATGTTTATCTCTGACGTGAAGGAACTATTATCAGAAAGATTAGAGGAATTAGCGTTTTCGATAGCTGATCAAAAAGATATTACATCTTTTAAAGGTTTAGCGTTTAAACATATCGATGACATCATAAAAGAAACATATGTCGTGGAAACCTCATTTGGAGAATACTTGGATGAAATATATGAAGAGAATGGCTCGATGCAAAGGCAGTTTACTAAATACGAAAAGCGTGCTGGCCAAAGAGAAATGTCAGAAATCATATATGATTCATTTCATTCATCAAGTCATGCGTTAATTGAAGCAGAAACTGGAACAGGTAAGTCTCTTGGCTATTTAATTCCTGCAGTCTATGAGGCAGTAAAAACGAAACATAAAATTATTATTAGCACCTATACAACTCAACTGCAGAGCCAGTTACTTGATGAGGAGATCCCATCCATAAGAGATTTCATAGAGATTCCTTTCAAAGTTGCATTGTTAAAAGGAAAAAGTCATTACATAAGTTTGGAGAAATTTACACATGAATTGGATAACACGCAAACAGATAACTATGACACAGCATTAACAAAAGCAATGCTGCTTGTATGGTTGACAGAGACGGAGACTGGAGATATTGATGAAGTACAGTTACCAACAAGCGGATACTTTTTTTATAAAAAGATTTCTACAGATGCTGAAAGTAATGTAGATCCCCAGTCACCTTGGTTTTCGAGGTCTTATTATCAGAAGGCTAGAAGAAAGGCCCAAAAAGCTGATATAATCATTACAAATCATGCACTACTTTGCACAGATATGTTTAATGATTATCAATTTTTACCAGGTTATGAGAAAGTAATTATCGATGAGGCCCACCATTTTGAAGATACTGCCTCTCGTCATTATGGGATGAAACTGGATTACATCAATATGCAGTTTACGTTTAATCAAATTGGTCGTTCCAATGATGGGAAAATGTTTGGTAAGGTTCTGAAAAATTATTCATTAACAGAGGAACATATTCCAATTGAAAGTTGGGATGAAATTCTTGATAAAACAAAATACGAAATAGATGACTTATTTCAAACGCTTTATCAATATGTTGTCTCACAACATAAAAACAGTAAATCCTTAAGTGATATTGGGCGACTGCAGTATCGATTCAAGGAAGAAAAGGAAGAACAAACAACTTGGTCGATTATTAAAGAAATGGTATCAAGAGTAACATTTTATATGAGGGACGCGATTCACATTTTATCTATAATTGAACAGCATTTGTCCGAGCGGGAAGTATTGGATAAATACGACAGGGAAGATTTATTATCAATGACAGCAATTCTTCAAGACTTTATCGATGGTTTGGAGCTGTTATTTTTTACAGAAGGTACTGTCCCTCAAATAAAATGGATTGAGATTGATACAAAGGGAAGTAAGAATGCTGTTTACTTATACAGTGAACCTTCCGATATCTCTGAATTGCTGGCAGATGAATTTTTCGAGAGTAAAAAAAGCGTTATCTTGACAAGCGCCACACTTACCATGAAGAATTCCTTTGACTTTATACAGAAAAGACTCGGTTTAAAACCGGATCGACTAATAACAAAAAAAATAGAATCACCATTTTCATACAAGGACCAGGTTCAATTACTTATTCCTAATGATTTCCCTGATATAAAGTACGGAAATATGGATGATTTTATCTATGCAACATGTGAAGCAATTATCTCTTTGGCCGAAATAACAAAAGGAAGAATGCTTGTTTTATTTACTTCTTATGATATGTTGAAAAAGTCATATTCATTATTAAAGGAAATTATTACGGATAATGAATATATACTTATTGGCCAAGGGATTACAAGTGGAAGCAGATCAAGGCTTAAAAAAAACTTTCAGACGTTTGATCAGGCAATTCTTCTCGGTACAAGTTCCTTTTGGGAAGGGGTGGATATACCAGGTGAAGATTTATCCTGTCTCATGATCGTCAGACTTCCGTTCCAGCCCCCGAATCATCCAGTATTTGAAGCAAAATCAAAAATGCTGAAAGAAAATGGGAAAAATGGATTTATGGAATTATCATTACCAAACGCTGTGATTAAATTCAAGCAAGGTTTTGGACGTTTAATTCGCTCTTCAAGCGACAGAGGGATTGTCTTTGTCTGTGATGCACGAATTATTAAAACGAGGTATGGAAAATTTTTTACGGAGTCCATCCCAGATGTTCCTTTAACATTTGATTCGACCAAAAACCTACTGACTAAAGCAGAAGAATGGTTTTAACTTCGAGTAAAAAAACTACTGATACAACCGTATTGTATCAGTAGGGAAGTTAGATATGTTGTGTGGGTTAGGAATATTTTTTGTCAAATTGAATATAAAAAGTAAATTACCTTCTTGGGCTAATTGACTGTAATCATACTTTGTACATCAATTTAACTTATACATAGTGTTTACTTACTGTTACGAGCTATGTATAGTAAAAATTGATAAAACATGAAGGAATAAAATTGGAGGAATACAGATGAATAGGTATAATGGAGGGATTTCGCTACGT
This sequence comes from Oceanobacillus longus, assembly GCF_042650085.1. NCBI lineage: Bacteria > Bacillati > Bacillota > Bacilli > Caryophanales > Bacillaceae > Oceanobacillus > Oceanobacillus longus. The sequence goes on from NZ_JBHSAO010000001.1 coordinate 764,838, forward strand.
ACACTCCAATTTTCATCTATGAATAGACTAAAATTGAATCCACTGGATGAGATATATGCGTAGTTCGAGGTCCGGTTGGCTACTATGGAGTTCGTTACTGTTATTGGTTATTATTTTAGCTTGTATCATATATGCGGTATACTTGTACAATGATTTATATGATAGCAAGACAGAAGGATTTCATGAAACCTCAAAGCAAATCCTGAACCAAACATCCATAACAGAAGTAAAAAAAATTGAACGATACAATGGTTCAACGTCTTACCATGTCATATTTGGTGTAAATGATGAGAATGAGGAAAAGCTCATTTTCTATCCACTCGAAGGTAATGAAAAAGAACTTACAACGATTGACAGGTCCAAGGTACTGTCAGAAGAAGAAACTGTAAATCTTTGGAGAACACAATGCAACGAATGCGAATTCGTAAAAATTAATCCTGCATTGGAAAATGATGAGCCTCTATGGGAAATAACGTATCATGACAATAATAATCGTTATGTCATGGATTATCTTTCCATTTATGATGGCTCACCAGTTGAAAGCTACGTATTTAAAAAGATGTTTAATTAGAGAGGGGAACTAAAAAATGGAATTAGCACATCGAGTAAAAACATTATCACCTTCATCCACTTTGGCAATTACTGCAAAAGCAAAAGAATTAAAACAACAAGGCCATGACGTCATTGGCCTGGGAGCAGGGGAACCTGACTTCAATACACCAGACTACATACTGGAAGCTGCAAAAAAAGCAATGGATGATGGCATGACTAAATATACACCAGCAGGAGGAATTGTTGAACTTAAAAAAGCAATTGCTGCAAAGTTCACTGATGACAATGAATTATCCTATGCGAATGACCAAATTATTGTTACAACAGGAGCAAAACACGCACTTTATACATTGTTTCAAGTAATTCTTAACAAAGGGGATGAAGTAATTGTACCTTCTCCATACTGGGTGAGCTATCCTGAGCAAATTAAACTAGCTGAAGGAAGTGCCGTATTTGTTCAAGCTTCTGAAAAAAATCATTTCAAAATTACACCAAACGAATTGGAAGAGGCAATTACAGACAAAACAAAAGCAGTAGTTATTAATTCACCATCCAATCCTACTGGGATGATGTATAATAAGGATGAACTGGAAAAAATTGGTGAAGTCTGCCTGAAACATAATATCTTGATCATTTCAGATGAAATATATGAAAAACTTATTTACACAGAAAAGCCACATACTTCAATCGCATCTCTTTCAAACGAATTAAAGGAACAAACTGTTATTATTAATGGTGTTTCTAAATCACATGCAATGACTGGTTGGAGAATTGGTTATGCAGCAGGGTCAAAAGAAATCATCAAAGCGATGACTAACCTAGCTTCGCATTCTACTTCAAATCCTACTTCGATTGCTCAATATGCTGCACTTGCTGCATACAGCACGGAAGAAGACACAACACTAGAATTAAAACAGGTCTTTGCAGACAGACTTGATGTTTTTTACGATTTAATAAATGATATTCCTGGTATAAGCTGTGTGAAACCAGAAGGAGCCTTCTATCTATTTCCAAATGTAAAAGAAGCAGCTACCAAGAATGGATTTACAAGTGTAGATGAATGGGTTACAGCATTACTTGAGGAAGAAAAAGTCGCACTTGTACCAGGATCTGGATTTGGGTCACCAGATAATGCACGTCTATCCTATGCATTATCTTTAGAAGAATTAACAGAAGCTGCCAAAAGAATAAAACGATTTGTCGTAAATAATCAGTCTAAGTAAGATGGAGGTCAACTATTTATGAAAATAACCATATCACAAGCGTCAAAGCATAAGGAACAAACTGTTACGATTGGTGCATGGCTTGCAAATAAAAGATCCAGTGGAAAGATTGCTTTTCTCCAGTTACGTGACGGGACAGGATTCATGCAAGGTGTTGTCGTAAAAAGCGAAGTATCCGAAGAAACATTTAATCTGGCTAAAAATTTAACACAAGAAACATCCATGTATATAACCGGAAAAATTGTTGAAGACACGCGCTCTGCATTCGGTTATGAGATACAGGTTAGTGAAATTGAAGTCATCCATGAAGCGGCTGATTATCCAATTACACCAAAAGAACATGGTACTGAATTTTTAATGGATCATCGCCATTTGTGGCTACGTTCCAAAAAACAGCATGCTGTTATGAAAATCAGAAATGAAATTATTCGCTCGACGTATAAGTTCTTCAATGAAAATGATTTTGTTAAAATTGATCCGCCAATCCTTACAGGGTCATCAGCAGAAGGGACAACTGAATTATTCCATACAAAGTACTTTGATGAAGAAGCATATTTATCACAAAGCGGACAATTATATATGGAAGCTGCAGCGATGGCATTTGGAAAAGTATTTTCTTTCGGGCCTACTTTCCGCGCTGAAAAATCAAAAACACGCAGACATTTAATTGAATTCTGGATGATTGAACCTGAAATGGCATTTGTTAATCATGAGGAAAGCTTGCAGATCCAAGAGAATTATGTGAGTTATATTGCACAATCTGTACTTGATAATTGTAAGCTTGAACTAGATGTTTTAGAACGTGATACGTCTAAATTAGAACTAATCAAAGCTCCTTTCCCTAGGATTTCCTATGATGATGCTATTGAATTATTAAAGAAAAAAGGGTTCGATGATATCGAATGGGGAGAAGATTTTGGGTCTCCACATGAAACAGCAATTGCTGAACACTTTGAAAAACCAGTTTTCATTACAAATTATCCAGCCGAAATCAAAGCATTTTATATGAAACCTGATCCGGAACGCTCAGATGTCGTACTCTGTGCAGATTTAATTGCCCCAGAAGGTTATGGAGAAATTATAGGTGGCTCACAACGTATCGATGATCTGGAATTGATGAAAGAAAGATACGATCAGCACGGATTGAATGGACCTGCTTATAAGTGGTATATGGAATTAAGACAATATGGAAGTGTTCCACATTCTGGCTTTGGATTGGGACTTGAAAGAACAGTTGCATGGCTATCAGGTGTTGACCATGTCAGGGAGACCATTCCATTCCCAAGATTACTAAATCGGCTATATCCATAAGAAATATAATTATATTAAAATCCCTTGCAAATACGTAGCAAGGGTTTTTAATTTCTTAGAATGACTTCTCGTTCATGCTATACTAATATAGAGGTGCTAGAATTATGACAAAAAAAATTTCTATTCAACAAATCCTTTCCAATCAATTGAACATACCAAGTATTTTGCTTTCAAAGTATAAATCAATAGGTCTAGATGAAAAAGAGGTAATGATTATTCTTCAATTATTACGCTATTTAGAGGATAATAATGACTTTCCAACGCCATACGACCTTTCTCAATATGTCACGATGAATGAAAAAGAATGTGCGAATATGCTTCGCACATTAATTCAGAAAAACCTGCTTTCGATAGAACAAAAAGAAAATGAAAAGCATCAATTAAGTGAAGCTTATAGTCTAAACCCATTGTGGGAAAAGATGTTTACACAGGAAGAGGATAAACCCGATGAAGATCAAACAGTTGGTACTATTTTTATTCTGTTTGAGCAGGAATTTGGACGGCCATTATCTCCGTTTGAAATTGAAACAATTAATGCCTGGATGGATGAAGATGAAATCGAACCTTCGCTAATTAAAGCTGGCTTAAGAGAATCTGTACTAATGGGTAAACTGAATTTCAAATATATTGATCGTATTCTTCGGGAGTGGAAGAAAAAAGGTATCCATACTGTAGACCAAGCCCGTCAAGCAACCAAAAACTTTCATAATAGAAAAAGCACAAAAGAAGAAAAAACAATAAAAAGAGATACATCCTTTTATTACAACTGGTTGGAAGGAGAAGACTAAAATAATGCTTAACAGAAAGCAGATTAGATATTGCCTTGATGAGATGGCGGAAATGTTTCCAGATGCGAAGGGTGAGTTGGTACATTCCAATCCATTTGAACTTGTGATCGCCGTTTTACTTTCCGCACAATGTACGGACAAACTTGTTAATAAAGTAACTGCTAACCTTTTCAAGAAGTATAAAAAACCGGAAGACTACTTAGAAGTCTCACTTGAGGAACTGGAGAATGATATTAAATCCATTGGTCTATACCGTACAAAAGCAAAAAACATTAAAAAATTATGCCAAATGTTACTGGATGATTATAACGGGAAAGTACCCCGAACTAAAGAAGATTTAATAAAGCTTGCCGGCGTTGGCAGAAAAACTGCAAACGTTGTAGCCTCTATCGCGTTTAATGAGCCTGCCATTGCAGTGGATACACATGTTGAGCGTGTTTCGAAACGTTTAGGTATCTGCAGATGGAAAGACTCTGTCATAGAGGTAGAGGAAACTCTAATGCGAAAGGTGCCGCGTGATGAATGGAGTGTTACACACCACCGAATGATATTCTTTGGCAGATATCATTGTAAAGCTCGTAATCCTAATTGCCCGGAGTGTCCATTGCTGGAACTTTGCAGAGAAGGACAGAAACGAATGAAAAAGCAAAATGCACAATAAAAGAGGTAAACTCATCATGAGTTTACCTCTTTTTGTTATTCACCTACACCTACTCGTTTTCAGTTTCATCCGGTTCTTCTGGTTCTGGTTCTGGTTCTGGTTCTGGTTCTGGCTCCGGTTCTGGTTCTGGTTCTTGGTCCGGTTCTTCAGTTTCATCTGCATCTTGTTGATCTTCACCGTTTCCGTTTCCATTATTGCCGTTATTACCGTTATTACCGTTATTACCATTCCCATTGTTTCCATTACCGTTATTTTCATTATTCCCACTATCTTCTTCTTCATCAGGTGGGACATCTACACTAGTACTTTGTGTCTGACCTCTTTGTCCTTCGTTATCCCCATCTCGACCAATCGGAGTAACCTCAATGGTGTAGGTTTCCCCAGGTGCAGCACCACTAATTTCAATCCCTTGTGACTGTACATTCTGAGTTTGGCCATTGACTGATACTTCAAAAGAAGCAGACGGACCTTCATAGCTCCACGAAACATCAATTAAAGAATCGTCAGCAATATACTGTGCAGTCAAGTCACTTACTGGAGGAATCGTTTCTTCCTCTTCATCACCAGGCACTGTTACTGATGTTGTAGCAGGCTCACTGGTCATCGTTCCACTCGTTACGACTACCTGTATCTCATAAGCTGCTCCTGGTTCTACTTCTGATATATCCATCTGAGTTTCTTCTGTAGATGAGAGGCTTTGTATTTGCCCGCCATCAACGCTGGCACTAACTTCAAACGATACATTTTCGTCCGTATCATAATCCCATTCAATTTGAACCGAATTGGCCTCTTCGTCGTATGACGCATTTAATCCTGAGACAGGATCGAGTTCATCAAACTTTTCAGATCTTTTCGTTGGTTCTGTTCCTTTTACAAATAGCTCTGTAACAATTTGTGAAGATGGTGTGTATTCACTTGGCAGTGCAGGTGGATTCGAGCCTTTTTCCACTTGTACTTCCACAACAGAACTTGGTTTTTTGAAATCTGCTGTATCTTTTCCTTCAGAAATGGTTTCCATTGTGTTCTTGAATAATGCCTTCGAAATATTCGTATCTTCAAGAGGAACACGCTTTGGTTTACCTTCTTCATCCACAATATAACCACCTGTCCAAGCGGCTATCGTATAGTTAGTAGAATATCCGCCAAACCAAGCATCCGGACTTCCTTCTATATTCTCCAAATTGGTTGTACCTGTTTTACCGGCAATTGGTATACCTGGGACATTGGCACCCGTACCAGTACCTTCTGTAACAACCGTTTTTAGCATGTCTGTTACCATATATGCTGTGTAATCAGACATAACTGCTTCGGATTTTGGTGTTAAATCAACAACTTCACCATCAGGGAATTCCACTTTTGTAACAGCATATGGCTCATTATAGATCCCCTCATTACCGAATGCGCGAAAGGCTCCAGACAATTGAAGTGGTGTAACATTGGTTCCTGCTCCACCGATGACATCCGTAAGCGCCATTTGATCATTGGCAAAGTTTATTCCAAGGTTTTCCGCAAACTCTTGGGCTTTTCCGATACCAACTTCCTCCATTAACTTAACAGTCGGCACATTAAGTGATTGACTTAAGGCATGTCTTGCGCTCATCCACCCTCCATTTGTACGATTCCAGTTACGAATCGAGTGGTCTGTTCCCGGAATCGGAATTGGTGCATCATCATTAATTTGGTGATACGTGGAAACTTGATTATATTCGATGGCAGGTCCATAAGACATAATTGGTTTTGCTGTTGAACCTAACTGTGAACCACCTTCAATGGCATAGTTAAAGCCATAATCACCTTCATTATTGCGACTGCCGCCTATTGCTTGAATTGCTCCCGTTTTTGTATCCAAAACGGTCATGGCAGCTTGGGTATTATCCGGATATTTAATTGGGTTTTCTTCACTGTCTGTAAGTAAGAATTCCACATGTTCCTGTACATTTGGATCCAATGTGGTGTAAATCTTTAATCCATCTGTATTGATATCCGTTCCATCCATTTTTTCGCTTACTTCTTTTTCAACTTGTTGAATGAATGCCTCATATGCTGATGAGTCCGGCCGTGATTCAACAAGAAGGGAAGGGATGTCTACTTCTCTTGCTTCATCAGCCTCAGCTTGTGTAATTTTGTCATGTCTTACCATTAATGTTAATACGGTATTCATTCTATCTTTCGTTAAGTCAGGATTTTGAAATGGATTATATGCCGTAGGTCGCTGTGGCAAACCTGCAAGAATAGCGGCCTCTGGCAATGTTAAATCATTTAAATCCTCTTTCCCAAAATAGTTCTCTGCAGCCTTGGCAACGCCTGATGAATTACTTCCGTAAAAGATACCATTTAAGTACATTTCCAGGATCTCTTCTTTGGAATATTCTCTTTCCAACTGTAATGCAAGCCACATTTCTTGAACCTTTAAACTAATTTTTTTATCCGGGGTAAGAAAAGCTCTTTCAACAACTTGCTGGGTTATGGTACTCGCTCCCTGCGACCCAAATCCGTCGGTAATATTTGCGAGTACAGCACCGCCTATTCGACGTACATCAATACCGGGATGTTCAAAAAACCTTGCATCCTCTGTAGCAATTACGGCATCTATTAAAACCTGTGGCATATCTTCATAGGTAATCTTCTCACGTTGTGCCTCTTCGCTTAGGTTCGCGAATTCTTCACCATTTTTATCGTACAAAGTGGAGGAGAAGGGAACGGAAAGCTGTGATTCATCAAGTTCTGGTGCTGTCGCTATCCAATACGCACTCGTAACGATTGCTCCGATTCCTAATGCGACTATCATAATAAGAGTTGTTAATAAAATTTTCTTCCAAATCGGTTTGTTCTTTTTGGTTTTTTTCTGTTTTCGTCTAGCTGATCGACTCTGGCTGTTTTCTGCCATCGTTGTATACCTCCGTCTCTAAAAATAAAGCTTATCTATGATTGATAAATAATCGACTCTTGTCTGATATTGAAAGGGAATAAGAAAACTGTTCTGTTTTACCTGCTCATAAGAAATGGACTTTTTTCCACCCTTCAATTTGTCGTTCCAAAATGAAAAAAGTTTCTCTGTTTCCATGAAATATGTTTCATCATAGGCAGCAAAACGAATGATTAAAAAACTGACTCCGCCATGCCCAATAATAGATTCCATATGACTGATCTGATGATCATGAATATTAGCTAGAGGAAATAGCGTCTTATTCTTTGTTTCTTTAGCTTCAAAATCAATATATTTACCACGATACAAGCCATTGTAATCCGTTGTTGAAGCTTGTTTGAAATATGCTTCTGTAATTACTGCAGCACTACGTTTTGGATAGTTCACGTTTACGATTTGTACCGGGGTTGGCTTTTTATGAATTACAGCTTTATTTGTATCCAAATAAAATTGATTCGTTATATTTATGTCATCCTCTAAAGTCATTCCCCGATTACTGAAACTCTTAGATTCCTTTTCTGACGGTGTCTTCCTGACTGGCAAAGTTTTTCTTTGTCCATTTGGATAGTTCAAAAGATTTTCCCTCCCAGCATAATACAGTATGATATCAGAAAAAAAGGTAAATGATAACTTTTAACTGTACTGCATGCGTATGTTCTATTATTCCAAAAAGAAAGAACGTGTCAGATCAATGATTACTAATAACCACCAACATCTCTTACATTATATAACAAATCTGACCACAACACATAATACTGACAATATCGCGAGAACAAAAGCTTATCAAGAGTTTTATTTGAAATACCCTGAGATTAAATGGGCATTGATTGCCAGTATCGTGTCTAGAAATGCAGGCTGGAACATGACTGATTTATGTTTACCCCCATTCCAGGGGATATTAAGCAAAAAAGAAAGAGACCGTTTATTCATGACTTATGAGAGGGCTAATTGGTTAATTTTTTCAGATGCCTATCCTCAGCTGCTGATTTATCGTTTTTCTAAAGACTTCAATCAACCGTTGTTCCATTTGCTTTCTAAATTCAATGTTTCCACCTTTATGATTAATGAATGGTATTACTTCTGGAAATCACGTGACTTGAATAGATTAGTAAATTCTTTAATTATCAATGAACAAAATCTCATACAATTACCTGTTATTGACCAACCTTTCTTTAAAACGCATGTATTCAAAGCCATTCCCTATAAATTGCAAAACATATTATTTATGAACGCTGTTTTGATACCGAATCTTATAGGGAATATTTACGGATTATATGTACATGGTTTCACAAACGTGGACAACAGAATAGAAGTGGGAAAAAAATTAGCTGCACTAATTGATATACCCTCCATTCGCTATGAATTGCTTGACTTTATAAATTCTGTTGAACCGACCGGCTCTCGTCATGAATATGAACAATTTTTAAATCTAAATCTAAGAAGAAGTTCGAAGTTAAGAGATGTCTATCCAGTTGTTACCCATCAAGATATAATTCGAAATGATTGGTACAAAAGGGGGGGTATGAAAACAAAATGGCTTAAAAAATCCAACCTATCTTCTAAGTTGGAAATAGGGAAATCCTTTTATGTTAAAAGAAAGTTATTATTTGCTTATTATCATATTAAAAAAATTTGCAAAAAGGATTTGTACCAGTAATCAGTACAAATCCTTTTACTTCGGGAAATTTATGTGGATGGACGGTTTGGACCATTAAGTTTTTTATCACCAGTTCTTAAGGATTTTGCTTTACGGTCTGTTGTGCTGCTTTGTTGTCTTTCTTTTTTTGACTGTTTCAATCGAAACACCTCCTTTTTTTTAGTTTGCCTAATTTCGGACAAAAGATAAGTAATTACACTAGTTTTGTACAATTACTTCTAGTTTTGTCGAATGGGAAGGAGAGTCTTAAGAATCCGGCGAATTATTTATATAACAAATAAATAATAGGGGTGATAACATGTCAGCAATCCTGGACAAAATGGAAATGGAAAAGAACGGTATTAGCATCGATGAGGCAAAATTGAGCATACAGGAAATGACGGATCAACTACTCCTTATCGACCAGAAGTTAAAAATAAACGTCGATAGGGAAGTATGGTTACATTTTCAAAATGAAATTCATCAAATCGATCACACTAAAAATACTATTGATAAAATGACACGCTAATCAGATGCCTTTTGATTATAATAATGATAAAGTAGTATATATCGATTTACTACTATACAAAGGCGGATAACATATATGGAACTAAGCAGTCAAACAGAATTATTAAAAAGACATCTAATTCGATTAAAAGCCATTTTCGAGAAAAATGAACCCCCTGAAAGCACAAAAGATAAGAATTTCTTTCTAAAAGTAAAAGATGAAACGATGCCTGTTTATGAACTTTTGGAAAAATGGGAAGAAACAGCACTGAAAGTCGTTAAGGAAAGAAAGGCTAACGTACATCCACAACAAATAACCTCTACAAAGGAAAATATGGAATTAGTCTTAATGCACAGTTATTATGTGGATGCACGAAGAAAGCGCTATATGGAATTGCACAATTCTATCCTGTATGTATTTGATTTGCTTTTAGAAGACATTAGACCTTAAGTACTGATACAGAGCTTTACAATAATTCTTATTTCTCTTATAATTACCTGCACAAACTTAAAAGGGTGAAATGAACGATGAAAACAGATCATTTAATTGAAGAAGCAATTAAAATTATGAATAATGCATATGCTCCATACTCAAAGTTTCAAGTCGGAGCTGCATTACTGACTAAGTCAGGTAAGGTTTATACAGGGTGCAATATTGAAAATGCTGCATATCCTGTTTCTTGCTGTGCAGAACGTGTTGCTATATTTAAAGCAATATCTGAAGGGGAAACAGAATTTCAGGAGCTTGCAGTTGCGGCAGATACTTCAAGACCCGTACCTCCGTGTGGTTCTTGTCGTCAAGTAATGAGTGAGTTCTTCCCTAAGACAATGAATATACATTTGACCAACCTTACTAAAGAAACGAAATCTTTAACAATGGAAGAACTGCTTCCGTTTTCATTTGATACGGAAGATTTATTAGGCAGCTGAATGAATCAGAAAGGATTCTATTACAAAAGACTTATTTCTTCTTGTTAGGCGTAAAAACTTTCCTTTATTATTAAGAATCTTTAATATTAACAAGGAGACTGATATTCAGTTTCCTTTTTTATGATATAATAAAGCGTAATTGGTACTAAAAATTAATCTTAAATAATAAACTAAAAATTGACCATGAGTAAAATTTAAAAATAGTATAAGTGAAAATGATGAGGTGAAGAGATGAGTTTAAACCGCGTTCAATTAAGTGGAAAAGATATTTTAGAGAAAGATTTTAAAACAGCTATGAGAGGTTACAATCAGGAAGAGGTTGATGAATTTCTGGATGCTGTCATACAGGATTATGACATATTTAAGCAGGAAATAGAAAGACTACAGGCAGAAAATGAAAAACTGAAAAAAAACCCTGTAGAACAACCAAGAACAAGAGCCCCACAACCAAATACACAGGTCAACTATGATGTGTTAAAACGTCTGTCCAATTTGGAAAAAGCTGTTTTCGGTAAGAAATTCGCTGATTCAGCAGAATAGATACACTTGTTCTGCCAATTTTTAACATCGATTGATAACACGTTAAAATTATGATATGATTATAAAACATTACTTAAATGCTCAAGTAATCGCTGCATATATTTGCAGAGGAAAGTCCATGCTCGCACAAACTGAGATGTTTGTAGTGTTCGTGCTTGATGAATTCATAAGTCAAGGTAGCTTATAAGCTAACGGCAGAAGAATTCCTAAGTCTCTTTGATAAGGAACGATTCTTGAAAGTGCCACAGTGACGTAGCTGAATGGAAACATTTCAGGTGGAACGGGTAAACCCCACGAGTGAGCAACCCAAATAATGGTAGGGGCATCCTTTAGTAGGGAATTCAACCGAAAAAGGGACAAGTTATTACTTGTAGATAGATGATTACAGCCGGAGTACGAGGCCGACCACCGTTTGCAGTACAAAGGCACAGAACATGGCTTATCGAGCATTTAATGGTCTTTAATATGAAACTAAAAACCTTTTCTTTGTCAATATTGACAAAGAAAAGGTTTTTTTTATTTGCTTATGTATATCATTTTAATGAATACTACAGATCTATTAGGATCAATCCACACCGTTTGTCGGCACTTCCGCTTTTGTTTGCGCAATTTAATATGGTAAACTAAAACTAATTTTAATTCGAAGGGAATAATTCAATGCGGAAAGTAACATTAATCGCAACTGCTGCTATGGGTTTGGAATCAGTAGTTGCACAGGAAGTTAAATCATTAGGGTATGAAGTAACAGTAGACAATGGAAAGGTTATTTTTGAAGCACCAGTATCAGCAATCCCCAGATGTAATCTTTGGCTTCGAACGGCAGATCGAATTAAAGTCGTTGTAGGTCAGTTTAAGGCTTTAACATTTGATGAGCTTTTTGAAGCGACAAAAGCATTACCATGGGAAGAATACATTTCTGAAGATGGACAATTCCCTGTCTCCGGAAAATCTATAAAATCCAAGCTGTTCAGTGTTTCGGATTGTCAGGCAATCGTGAAGAAAGCAATTGCAGAAAGATTAAAGCTAAAATATGGCCTTGCCACTAAGATGCCTGAAACAGGAGCACTATACAAAACAGAAGTTGCTTTGCTTAAAGATGTCGTGACTATGACGCTGGATACGTCCGGTGCTGGACTTCATAAACGGGGATACCGTGTTGGACAAGGGGAGGCTCCATTAAAAGAAACATTAGCTGCCGCTCTTGTAATGCTTACAAACTGGAAGCCGGAATACCCATTTGTGGACCCATTCTGTGGGTCAGGAACATTAGCCATTGAAGCAGCATTAATCGGTCAAAATATTGCGCCAGGCTTCAATCGTGAATTTGCATCAGAGGATTGGACATTTATTAAACGAAAGTTATGGGACGATGCATTTCAGGAAGCAGAAGACAATGCAAATTATGATCAGAAACTGGATATAACTGGTTCAGACATCGACCATAAAATGATAGAAATAGCTACTGATAATGCAACGGAAGCCGGGCTTGGCGATCTTATTTCGTGGAAACAAATGCAAGTAAGTGATTTATTTATCCGCCGGGACAACGGTTATTTGGTAAGTAATCCTCCTTATGGTCAGCGTATAGGTGATAAAGATGCAGTAGCAAAATTGTACAGTGAACTGGGAAGTGTGATGAATGACCATCCTTCATGGAGTGTTTATATCATTACAGCCTTTGATGCTTTTGAGAAACACTATGGCCAACAGGCAACAAAAAAGCGCAAATTATTTAATGGTTTTATAGAAACGAATTACTATCAGTATTTCGGGAAAAAAATTAGGGAGGGATAAACTTGGAAAACACATATCTTAACGAGAAAGATTTTAAACTTTTACTAAATGAACTTAATGCTTATCGTGAAACACTTACATTAGCGCAATGGGATATGCGTACAAAAATTCCGAGAAAAGCTGTTGCACAGAGAACAGAGGTAGTTGGATTTCTTGCAGACAAACAGCATCAATTGGAAACCTCAGAAAAAATGAAGTTCTTTATTGATGTATTAAAAGATAAAACAGAAGATCCTATCATCCAGAAAATTGTTGAAGAATGCGAAGAGAATTACGAGAGAAACCGTAAAATACCAAATAATGAATACAAAGATTATGTCATGCTTCAGTCCAAATCCGAGGCAATTTGGCAAGAAGCAAGAGAGAAAGACGATTTTTCCTTGTTTCAGCCCTATCTCGAGGAGCTCGTAGATTATAATAAAAGGTTTGCTGACTATTGGGGTTATGAAGATAATGTATACGATGCATTATTACATACTTATGAACCAGGTATGACTACCAAGACACTTGACAATGTATTCCCTAAGTTAAGGGATTCATTAAGTAAACTTGTCGACCGAATTCAAAGAAGTACAGACAAACCAGATGCAACTATATTAAAAGGCCACTTTCCTAAAGAAAATCAAAAATCTTTTACCATCGAGATATTAAGGCAGATGGGATACGATTTTGAATCTGGTCGACTTGATGATACTATTCATCCTTTTGCTATCAGTTTGAATTTAAATGATGTACGTATAACAACACGATACGATGAAGAAGACTTCCGCATGGCTGTATTCGGTACCATTCATGAAGGCGGACATGCATTATATGAACAAAATATCAGTAAAAAACTTGCTAATACACCGCTTGCAACTGGAACATCAATGGGTATACATGAATCACAATCCTTATTTTGGGAAAACTTTGTAGGGAGGAGCAAAGATTTTTGGGCTAATCATTTTGAACTGTTTAAGTCATATGCTCCAAAGCACTTACAAACTATAGACAGGAATGACTTTTATCGTGCTATAAATGAGGTCAAACCTTCACTAATCCGGATTGAAGCGGACGAATTAACTTATTCGCTTCATATTATGATTCGATATGAATTGGAGAAGGCATTAATTAATGGAGAAATAAAAGTAAAAGATCTGCCTCGTTTATGGAATGAAAAAATGGTCGATTATTTAGGGATTGAACCACCAACAGACCGAGAAGGCGTCTTACAGGATATCCATTGGGCAGGAGGAGATTTTGGTTATTTTCCTTCTTATGCATTAGGATATATGTATGCTGCACAGTTTAATCATTTTCTATCTAGAGAAATGAATGTGGGAGAGTTGATAGCTGAGGGTAACTTCACAAAGATAGGTCAATGGATGACCGATAATATCCATCAATACGGAAAAACGAAAAAACCGTTGGAGATTATTAAAAATGTTACAAATGAACCACTCAATCAAAAATATCTTATTGATTATCTAACAACTAAATATACAGATATATATAATTTATAATAGGTGTTGAAATTCACAAGCCAGGGGGAAAATAATTTTACATAAAGGTGATTACATTGACCAATATCTGTTCCATTGGATTAGGTATTCCAGAATTCGCTATTGAACAGCAACAAATAAAACAAATCGTTCAAAAAATCTTTTCCTATTCGGATAAACAAATTAATCGATTATTACCTGTCTTTGATAATGCGGCAGTAAATAATCGCCAGTTTGTTGTTGACCAATCCTGGTTTCTGAAAGAACATACATTTAAAGAAAAAAATGATCTCTACCAGGAAGCTGCCAAGAGGTATTCATTGGCTGCTATTGATGACTGCCTGAAAAATTCGGATTTCTTGAATAGTGAAATGCCTTATGAAGCAATTGATATGATCATATTCGTATCAAGTACAGGTATTGCAACTCCATCGATGGATGTTCATCTAATGAACGCCAGGCCATTTAGACAGGATATGAATAGAATGCCTTTATGGGGGTTAGGGTGTGCAGGTGGCGCAATTGGAGTATCGCGGGCACATGATTGGTTAACAGCCCACCCCGACAAGACAGTACTTATTGTATGTTGTGAGCTTTGTAGTCTGACATTCCAGAAAGGGGACAGCAAGAAAAGTAATATGGTGGGAACAGCTCTTTTTGGAGATGGTGTCAGTGCGGCATTAGCAGTGGGAAGTGAATCACCTTATCTTTCCCTAAGAAAAAAATGTACCCCACAAGTAATGACAACAAGTTCCTATTTAAAGCGTGATAGTGAGGGTGTGATGGGATGGGAAATTAACGATTCCGGTTTTGAAGTTGTCTTTAAAAAAAGTATCCCAGCATTGGTGAATTCCTTTTGGCGAGAACATGTGATGAAATTCTTGCAAGACACAGCTCTGATGGAGGAAGATATTCATTCCTTTATATCACATCCAGGTGGCAGAAAAGTAATGGAGGCCATGGAAGAAGTTATTCAATGTTCAAAGGATAAATTGAGATACTCTTATCAAGTTTTGGCTGACCATGGAAATATGTCTTCTGCAACGGTATTCTATGTTTTGCGCGAATGGATAAAACGAAATATTGCTCCAGATGAGAAAAGTATTTTATCTGCTTTGGGTCCAGGATTCAGTTCTGAATTATTATTACTGGAGTGGAGTAGCTGATGTCGGTCTATTTGTGGGTATTGTTAATAATTATTGTATTGCAGCGACTTTTCGAAATGGTGATAGCCAAGAGCAATGAAAAATGGATGAAAGATAGAGGTGCTATTGAAAAGGAAGCAGATCATTACAAATGGTTTATAATCTTACATGTACTCTTTTTTATTTCTATTTTGATGGAGAGCTATTTAAAAGATACTGCAAACGGGTCATTAAATTTTACTTTGCTTGTGATTTTCATTTTAACGCAACTTGTAAGAATTTGGTGTATATCTTCGCTTGGAAGGTTTTGGAATACGAAAATAATTATTCTTCCTGGTGCACATTTGGTAAGCAAGGGGCCTTATAAATATGTGAAACACCCTAACTATGTCATCGTAGGAATTGAACTATTTGTTATCCCTCTTCTTTTTGAAGCAATAATTACAGCAGTCCTATTTCCACTGTTTCATATTTTATTACTTAGTGTACGAATTCCAGCAGAAGAACGAGCATTAACTGAAGTCCTTTTAAATACAAAAAGGGAAGAGACAGGTAAATAACCTGATTCTTCCCTTTTTTATTAGGAATTTCCTATTGGCCAATCAAATGGCGGTGACCCTGGTGGTGAGTTTTGTATAATATCTACAAACGGAATCGTGTATGCAAATAAAATCAATGCAATTGTAATTGCTATCCACAATTTCCAGTTCTCCAGCCACATAGGTGTCGCTGGTGCATCTTCTTCTTCCTCTGCGATAGGGAATTCCTCTTCGCCCTTAGGAGAGAAAAATGTTAGCTTAATGAAAATATAAACCATTAAGACGATGCCGACGAATAAGATGGTGCCACCAATTGCCTGTGCCATTTGATATGCACCCCATTCAGCAGCTTGTTCCGTACCACCATAATCAGAGTAGGAAGATCGTCTTGGTGCTCCGAGTAGCCCTTGAATATGCATTGCGCCTGACATAATTGTCATACCAATTGTCCAAATAAACGTTTGAATTATTCCCAAGCGATTAATTTCTTTTGTGAGCGTTCTACCTGTTAAATGCGGTATAAGCCAATAGGTAATACCGAAGAAGGTTAAAATTACTGTTGTAGCTACGGTTAAATGAAAATGCCCTGTTACCCAAATAGTATTATGAACAACCGCGTTCATTTGATGGGATGCATTAATAATTCCGCCAGCTCCACCAGGTATAAATGCTAACATACCGATAAACGGAGCAAGGAAACGAACATCCTTCCATGGTAAATGTTTCAACCAGCCAAATAAACCTCCATATCCTTTTCGGCGTCCGGTTATTTCAAAAGTAGCAAACATCGAGAATGCGGTCATCAAACTAGGTATAACAACCATAAATGTAAGAACAACTTGGATAAATTTCCAGGTAGGATCAATTCCTGGTTCTGTCAGTTGATGGTGGAAACCAACCGGAATGGAGAAGAATAGAAACAAAACAAATGATAATCTTGCCAGCGAATCACTGAATATTTTTCCACCAATAATCTTTGGAATGATTGCATACCATGCCATATAAGCAGGTAACAACCAGAAATATACCAACGGATGGCCAAAATACCAGAATAATGTTCTGCTTACCAATACATTAATCGTCTCCGCATAACCAAGAGACCATGGAATAAATTGTACAAGTACCGCGATTGCAACTCCTAAAGATGCGATAAACCACATTAACATATTGATCGTTACCATGAAAGCCAATAAAGGTGACTTTTCGCCAGGATGTGCTTTTTTCCAAACATATAATTGGCGCCAATTAACAAAACCAGCAACCCAGCTACCAACAATTACAAGAGTCAAACCAATATAAAATAATGGATGAGCTTTTAAAGGCGCATAGAACGTATAGAGAACACTTGCCTTACCTACGAGAATGGTCGCTGCAGTAATCGTAGTTCCAACAGTCATGATCCAAAAAGCAAGCCAGGATACTTTACGCTGTTTATCTGAAATGCCAACCGTTTTCCCCATTAAAGCATATTGAAAACCAAGAATAAAAAACGTTGTTAGAACGAGAGCAAGAACAACACCATGTAAAGTTAAGATTTGATAATAGCCAATTCCCCAAGGTAATGTAAAACTTCCCGATCTAACTAATACTTGAAGAAGTCCCATTAATCCGCCAATAAACAATGAAATAAATGCGACATAAATAAATGACATATACAGATTGGCTTCTTTTTTACTAATTGAAAGTGGTAATCTGGAATTCTCTTGAAATACATCTAATTTTGGAATAGCCATTATTCATACACCTCCACAGTTGCAAACATCATGTGATGTCCAACACCACAATATTCATTACATAATAGTGTAAACTCTCCAGCCTGATTCATTTCCGTTTCTATACTGCTTATAAATCCAGGTTCTACCATCATATTTACATTGGTTCCGGCTATATTGAAGCCATGTACCACGTCAGGTGTTACTACTTGGAAAAGGACAGTAGCACCTTTTGGTATTTTAATATTTTTAACTGGTTTTCCTTCGTCATCAACACCAAGGTCATAATTAAATGCAGTTGCGACAATGTTGACAATATACTTATCATCATCTACTTTGGTAAGTCCAAGATTTTCAGTCTGAAAGGCTTCATTTGCTTCAATATTTCCTGGGTCAATTATGACACCATGGCTTTGTGGGTGAGTTCCGAGATAAAATGCTCCAAACCCAAGAATAGTTAAAAATAAGATTAATGCAGAAATCCCAGATATCAGCCATATTCTTTCATACTTGTGTAAATGCATGGATTGTCACTCCTTTAAAATTTCTTTTATTATCTTGAAATAAATAATGCAAAAATGGCAAACCAACTAACAACAATTATAAAACCCAAAATTCCGACTGAAATAAATGTTCCTTTTAAATTCGTTTCATCGTCTGATCCTGCATGCTTTTTCCCATTGCCATCCATTCGTACCACCCTTTCTTAAAAGAATCGGATACCTTCTGTTTTTATCATACACAAAGTACGAATAGAATTTAGTAAATTTGCAAACGTTTCACATTTTGTTCAATTATGTGCATGCAAGCTCCTATCAGTGTTTTACTAACTTTTTAGTATAAAAAGTATGTGAACAATTTGTGAACAATTTAGGTATTTTATTGACAAATCGTTATTAATTATTTCAACAAGGCAGAGAGCGATTGATTCATTAGAAAACTTGGTTGTCACCAAGCTTTTGGGTGACAGCCTTAGTTGCACTTATGCAGTAAAGGAAGTAGTTTATACTTTCTTTACTGCCAAAAAAAGCGGAAATCCATCTGGATTTCCGCTTCTGCTTATATATGTTATCCTTATCTTTTTACAACATTTGCAGCTTGTGGACCACGTTCTCCATCCACAACTTCAAAAGAAACTTCTTGGCCTTCTTCCAATGACTTGAAACCTTCTTCCTGGATAGCGGAATAATGTACAAATACATCATTTCCTTCGTCCATTTGAATAAATCCGTAACCTTTTTCTGCATTAAACCATTTTACTACTCCATTTTCCATGTAATTCTTCCTCCTAAATAATTCCACGTAAAAGGCGTGTTAATACAAAGTTAGCACAGAATATATTAAAAAGGGCGGCGTCTATTAGAAGTGTAGGATCACTATTGCATCCACTTCTATAGAAGCCGCCCATGTCATTAATGATTCCGTACATCTTCTTTGCTTAGTATTAATATTATATTATTCAAAATGTACAGTCAAGAAAAGGAACTTGTTTTGAATAAATAATTACACTATTTAAACTGAAAAAAAATGGAATGGAGGTTATACTGTTTAGAGAAACAAAAGAGGGAGAAATTCTATGAAGAAGGATAAACAGTTGGCAGCGATTAGGGATTATGCATTTCAACTTTTCAATGCCGATGTTACTGGACATGACTTTTTTCATATGGAGCGTGTAGTAAATTTAGTAGAGCAGATTGCAAGGGAAGAAAATGCTGACCGTTTTATTTGTGAAGCAGCTGCTTGGCTACATGATGTAGGGGATAAAAAACTATTTAAGAATCCAGCGCAAGCAACAGAAAATATGCATTTATTTTTAGATTCCATTTCCATGGAAGAAGCCCACATTACCGTTATTGATACAATCATTAATAGCATCTCTTATAGTAAAGGAAGAATTCCGGAAACACTGGAAGGAAAAGTAGTTCAGGATGCTGATCGATTGGATGCAATTGGTGCAATTGGAATTGCCAGGACGTTTGCATATGGTGGGGCCAATCATCAAATGATTCATCAACCCGGGGTCACCTTCACATCCATCCAGCATTTCTACGATAAGTTATTAAAATTGAAAGATCTGATGCATACCGAGACAGCGAAGAATATTGCAGCGGAGCGACATCAATTTATGGAAAAATTTTTAGAACAATTTAATAAAGAATGGAATTAACGCAATACTGGATTAAGACGTAAGAAAACTTTATAATAAACACATTCCTATTTGAACTCACAGAGCGTACATAAATAAGTTAGGAGAGATACGATGCTAAAAAGTGAACAAGCTTATCTGGATTTATGCCAGCATATCTTAAATAATGGCTTTAAAAAGGGAGATCGCACAAATACCGGAACACACTCTGTCTTTGGACATCAAATACGCTTTGATCTATCAGAAGGCTTCCCGTTACTGACCACAAAGAAGGTTCCTTTTCGACTAGTTGCCAGCGAACTTCTATGGTTTATAAAGGGAGATACAAATATTCGTTATTTACTCGAGAACAATAATAATATTTGGAATGAATGGGCTTTTGAAAAATGGATAAAGAGTGAAAGATATACCGGACCTGACATGAAGGATTTTGGAATCAGAAGTCAGCGGGATCCAGAATTTAACGAAATATATCAGGAACAGATGCAAAAATTTAAAGAAAACATATTGCAGGATAACACCTTTGCTGAGGAATTTGGGGATCTTGGATCTGTTTATGGAAAACAATGGCGAAACTGGAAAACCTCACAAAACGATACGATAGATCAGCTAAAAGAAGTGATTGAATCCATTCAAACGAACCCTGACTCACGCAGACATATTGTTTCTGCATGGAATCCGGAAGATGTTCCAAACATGGCTCTTCCTCCATGTCACACATTATTTCAATTCTATGTAGCGGATGGAAAATTATCCTGTCAACTCTACCAGCGTAGTGCTGATGTCTTTCTTGGAGTACCTTTCAATATTGCAAGTTACGCATTGTTAACCCATCTCGTTGCACATGAATGCAATTTGGAAGTTGGGGAATTTGTGCATACGTTCGGGGATGCGCATATTTATTCTAATCATATCGAACAAGTAGGAACACAGTTAAAAAGGGATATACGACCATTACCAAAGTTAAACATCAATAAGAAAAAATCATCTATATTTGATTTTGAACTTACTGATTTTGAAATAGTTGATTATCATCCTCATCCAAGTATTAAAGCACCAATCGCAGTATAACTATTTAAGTACCGATAGGAGGGGAAAACAATGATTTCATTATTGGTTGCGATGGATAAGAATCATGTTATAGGATTAAATAATGGCATGCCGTGGCATTTACCAAAAGATTTACGCTTTTTTAAAGAAAAGACTACAGGAAATACAATAATCATGGGAAGAAAAACATACAACTCTATGGGTGGAGCACTACCTAATCGTGAAAATGTTGTGTTGACTAGAAGCAAATTGGAGATTCCAGAGAATGTTAAAGTCATTGACCAACTTCAAATCATTACAGAGTGGAATACAAACCATCCCGAAAAGGAATATTTTATTATCGGTGGAGGAAATATATTTAATCAAGTGATAGATATAGCCGATCGAATGTATATTACTTGGATTGATGAGTCGTTTGATGGAGACACGTATTTTCCGACTTTTTCCAAAGATGAGTGGCATTTAACTTCGAAAGTAAAAGGGGAGAGGAACGATACAAATCCCTATGACTATTATTTTTTGCAATATGACCGTAAATAGAATTCTTAATATAATAAATTAACTTGTTTAGTAAAAGATAAACATGGTATTATATAGTTGTACGATACGATATAATGCAAAATAAAGTGATACAATAAATTAATTAGACTATTTATGAAGAAGGTGTACGTATGTTGGCAAATATTGGAGTACCAGGATTAATATTAGTCGTATTGCTCGCATTAATTATATTCGGACCGAAAAAACTGCCGGAGATTGGTAAAGCAGCAGGACAAACATTAAGAGAATTTAAAGATTCCACACGTAGCTTGACCGACGATGCAACTGCCGAGATAAACGATGTGAAGACTATCGTTCAAGGTGATAATAAAAAAGAAGAAGCTAAATAACCTTTCGGAGTGATACGGTATGTTCAGCAACATTGGAATTCCTGGATTAATACTTATTCTTATCGTTGCCTTAATTGTATTTGGGCCGTCAAAATTGCCTGAAATTGGCAAAGCCCTTGGAAGTTCACTACGTGAATTTAAAAATGCAACACGAGATATTGTTAGTGATGTGGACGATAAAAATAAAAAGTAATAAAAACGTAAAAATATTTTGATTAAAAATGGAGGTGTAGGGTTATTCCTTACATCTTCTTTTGTGCTATTCACAGGGGAGTGTTCAAGAATGTCAGAAGATCAGCAACAAATTGAAAGTGAAAAGGATATGAATCTGGTTGGTCATTTATCTGAACTAAGAAATCGGCTGATTGTTACTGCTATTTTCTTTGTTTTATTTTTTATTGTAGGTTTTATCTATGTCAAAGATATTTATTGGTTTTTCGTTAATGACATTGATCTGGAATTAACAGCCATTAGCCCAACTGAAATTATATGGATTTATTTTACCATGGCTGGTCTTGTAGCTATTGTAGGCACAATTCCCATTTTAGCTTATCAGATATGGGCTTTTATAAAACCGGGCTTAACTCCACATGAAAGAAAATCATCCTTATCTTACATACCAGCATTGTTTCTATTATTCATTTTAGGGTTAGTTTTTGGCTATGTCGTATTTATATACTTAATTATGCCTTTTCTACTCTCGTTAAATGATGGTATGTTTAACATTATGTTTACAGTAGATCGATATTTCAAATTTCTACTCCGGGTAACATTGCCATTTGCAGTGTTGTTTGAATTACCAATTATCGCTATGTTCCTGACAAGTTTAGGAATCATAACTCCTGATTTCATGATTAAAAATAGAAAATATGCGTACTTTATACTAATTGTTGTTGGTGTTCTAATTACACCGCCAGACTTCGTTTTGCAAATTGTTGTAGCCGTACCTCTCATTATTCTATTTGAAATCAGTATTCAGTTGTCTAAGGTTGTCTACCGAAAAAAATTAAAAAAGCATGAAGAATTTCTGGAAAATGAAGGTTAAAAATGAGGTGTAATAATGCGTTCCTTCTATCTTTTTTTAATGACTTATCGTGGGAAGATAAAGCCTGATGAAGAATCATTACTTGCAGACTGGGCATTTCAGGATCATAATTTTCCAAAGCAAGCTACTAACTATGATGAAATCAGTAATTATTTAGAGTGGAATAGTCCTTTTCCAAATGCATTAAACGTATTTGATGCGATTTGGGAAACTTATCAAACGACTGAGTAATATTAAAACAGCCATGGAGAAATATTCCATGGCTGTTTTTTAAATGATTCAAATTCCCCCAATCGATTGGTCTGTAAGGGAGCTGAATTAATCGATTAATAGAGATAAAATAAATTCAAACAAACGTTTGATCAATTAACTGATAATTATAATATCGTATATTTAATAAATTAAAATGTTATTATTGTATCTAATCTGCATGGTTTACATAAAGCGACATAATTCTCGATAAATTAGGAAGGGAAGATAAGGATTTTGTTGATTCCTGCGGTTGCCCGGGAAATATATCCTCTTATGTATTTTATTTGCCTACACGTAAATCCATTCGAAGCGTAAACTAATGTTAGATGAATTATAAAATGTAGAGGGGGATATGTATGGTATTTTCACCGCGACAACAAAGTCAGCACCCATACCCAATGGAAAGAAATTCGAGGAATATTAGGAATGCCAGAAATGACATGCAACCATCCCGATTGGCCACTAAATCTCTCGGGGCCAAAAGTGTAAGCGGAATTACTAAAACATTGGATAGTGTTCAGCAAGTTTTAAACATCGTGCAGTCAAGCACCCCTTATATTCAGGAATATGGACCAATGATAAAAAATCTTCCGGCTATGTACAGAATGATGAAAGCTTTTAAAGAAATTGAAAGCAGTGATGAGGGTAATCATAGTGAAGCATCATATAAGGAAGAGGAAGAGGAAAATAAATCAGATACTGTAGTAAGTGGAAAAAAACAGAAAAAAACAGTAGCAATAGGGGAGTCTAAACCGAAGCTATTTATATAATTTTCCATGAGTTAAGTCGGTCTACTTGATTTTTACCAGCAAAAAAGGAAAAATAGAGAGTAGAAAATGAACTATTCATTTGGTGAATTGTATTCTCTTCTGTAATATAATGGAAAGAATAAGCATTCTATTGTTCACTGATAATAAAATGAATAGGACTGGAGGAATTTTTCATGTCTCAAAATATTGAAACAGCGACATTTGCCGGAGGATGCTTTTGGTGTATGGTGGAACCTTTTGATCAGCGTCCAGGAATTGAAAGCGTGATTTCTGGTTATACTGGGGGGCATGTTGAAAATCCAACATATGAAGAAGTTTGCTCCAACACAACTGGACATGTGGAAGCAGTAAAAATTACCTTTGATTCAAGCATCATGTCCTATGAGCAATTGTTAAATACGTTCTGGCAGCAAATCGATCCAACTGATCCTGGTGGCCAGTTTAATGATAGGGGAGAATCCTATCAAACTGCAATCTTCTATCATACGGAACAACAAAAACAGATTGCAGAAAACGCAAAACAGGAATTGGGGGCAAGCGGAAAGTTTTCTAAGCCGATTGCAACCCAAATCTTGCCAGCAAAGACTTTCTATCCAGCAGAGGAAAATCATCAGGATTATTATAAGAAACAATCATTTCATTATCGATTGTATAAAAAGGGTTCAGGTAGAGAAGACTTCATTAAAAATACGTGGCAAGGCAAAGTAGATAAGTCCGAATTAAAGAAAAAACTCACTCCAATTCAATATCATGTGACCCAGGAAAATGGAACTGAGAGACCTTTTCAAAACGAATATTGGAATAATGATAAAGAAGGAATCTACGTTGATATTGTTTCTGGTGAAGTTTTATTTTCTTCTAAGGATCAATATGATGCGGGATGTGGGTGGCCAAGCTTCACCAAGCCCGTCGACCCTTATCAGGTTGAAAATCAAACAGACAAGACTCATGGGATGGTTCGTACTGAAATCAGGAGTAATAGTTCAGACTCACATCTAGGACACGTTTTTGAAGATGGACCGACAGAAGCTGGCGGGTTAAGATATTGTATGAATTCTGCTGCAATGCGTTTTATACCCAAAGAAGAGATGGAAGAAAAAGGGTATGAAAACTATTTATATCTATTTAAATAAACGGTATTAACCATAACAATATTATGTAAACTAACTAAAGTGAGGAAATTAATAATGATTCATTTAGACTGGGAAAATAGAGAAACCATGAAACAAATAGAATGTGTACACGCAAACGCCAACAAATTTATAGTTGATCATAAACTGACTCCAGGGAAAAAGTATGATGTAAAAAATGAAACCGACGAATTTTACTTTATTATCGATAACAGCGAACGGATTGCTGGATTTAGGAAAGATTATTTTAAAGAAGTAAATAAAAAATAACAGGATAACTCCTGTTATTTTTTTGTTATAAGAAAGGATAAGATTTTGACAACTTCATTCGTTCACTTAAACAGCACGTACAGCTCCAACTTCCAGTTATTTTTTACATAAATTATTAAATATTTTTAAAATTAAATTATATTGTTTTCTATTTCCATTTAAAGTGCTATAATTTAGCAAACATACCAATTAAAAAGGGATTGATCAAACATGAGAAGAATATATTTTGTCCGACATTGTTCTGCAGATGGTCAACATAAAGATTCTCCTTTAACAAGGGCTGGTATCAGACAAGCAGGAGAACTGGCAAATTTTTTCAATGAGAGAAAAATCCCCGTTGATATAATCCTTTCCAGTCCTTATTTAAGAGCAGTAGAGAGCATTAAACCGTATGCGGAAATGATTGGGAAAACAATTATAAAAGACGAACGTCTAAAAGAACGCATTCTTAGTGAAGATCCTGTTGAAGACTGGGTGGAGGCACTGAATAATTCCTTCTTGGATGATAGCTACAAATTATCTGGCGGAGAGTCCGCACAGGATGTAGTTGCTCGTTCCATTGAAGTACTTCAGCAAATCTATAAAGATGCCTCAATAAAAAATGCCATCGTAGTAAGTCATGGAAATCTTTTGTCACATCTATTCAATCAATTTGACGAAAAGTTTGGTTTCGAACAATCGAAGGAATTAAGAAACCCAGATATTTATTTATTGCAGCTTGATCACAATAGTAAATTCTATAACATAGAATGTGTGTGGAAACCCAGATAACTATAAGTAAAGATTTGCCAGCATAATTCCTAAGCTTTCTTCATAGATTTCATCAAATTGTTCAGTAGGAAGAGGATTTACTCCCGACCCTAGTTCCACCGTAAAGCCCGGTTGTTTAATCTCCTGTATAAACCAATCTTTGTATCCTGCATAACTATCGATATATTGAATCGGGTTATAACCACTGACCCTTTCATACTCGCTAACAATATCTATCGATTGAGGGGGCTCAAGACCTTCAAACCCCCAATAAATCACCTTACCTTGTGTATGAAATGCATTCATTCTTAAAAAATTCCTATCTTCTGCCAGGTTTGCCATTGCAATCGCCTCAGGTTCTGTTAGTGGTGCAGTACCTGGGTAATCTCTTGGTTGTGGAGTCATCGGTTTTCTTTCAGCTTCTACTTCCCATAAAGCTGGATATTGGTTATTCAAATCAACCCCATTTATATTGGCTTTCCATCCAGAAAAATCATCACTCTCCTGATTAATAGCTAAAACAGACTCGCTATATTGCCCTGCAGCAGATAGGCCTTCTATTACAAGATTTACTCCATCTGGATTTACCATTGGGACAACAGACAACTGTGTTGTGTTATAAAGAGGCAAGAGAGGGAGACCTCTCATTGGCAATCGATTCGTGATAGATAAAGCATATTGATTAATAAAACGCATCATAATTGGAGTTGTAATCCATTCATTTGCATGAAAAGAACCGTTTAGATGAACTTCTTTAGAACCTGCACCAATCTGCAACTCTGCAATTTCTTTACCCATTACAGAATATCCTACTGTACGCTTCATCAGAAAAGGATAAATCGATTGGAGTTCGATCATATCTTCCATCATTTTTTCAAATGTATAATTAGTTATATCATTGACTACCATTCTGGTAACTCTTCTCGGCAAAACAATTATTTGGCCAATTTGCAAGCGTGCAGGATCTATACCTTGATTTGTCAGTTCCAAAATGTCTAATGGAATATTATTTACCCGCGCAATGCTCCAAAAAGAATCATTTGCTACTATAGTATAGCTTTCATTCACATAACCAGGTATTTGTATTACCTGACCAATCTGCAATCGGGAGGCGTCCATTCCCGGGTTAGATGTTTCTATAAGAATAAGTGGAACACTAAAAAGCTGACTGTAATACCAAATTGTATCACCTGACCTTACCTTAATTTCCATCCTCTTTCTCCTTTCTGTGACGAATATTACATCATATGATAAATACTAGGAATGATGAATCTTTTATTTTTTGACGATAATGAGTTATAATAATTGAATACTAATATTTATTCATCATTGGCACGAAGGAGGAGAGTAGTTTGGCATTTGTTATTACATCACCATGTAAAACGGAAAAAGCAGGAGAATGTGTTGAGGTTTGTCCTGTTGATTGTATAGAAGAAGGAAAAGATATGTTCTACATTGACCCTGACATTTGTATAGATTGCGGAGCATGTGAAGCAGTTTGTCCTGTTGAGGCTATTTATATGGAAGATGAAGTTCCTGAAAAAGAATCAGAATATGTTTCTTTGAACCGGGTATTTTTTGAAAACAGATAACCAAAGGAAAAAGCCGCTTCCATATAATAGGGAGGCGGCTTTTATTTGAAAATTCATTCATTCATCGACACTGACCATGCACAGTTACATACATAAAGAATCCTGTGAAGGGAATAATAATCCTATCTAAATGGAAGATAGGAGAGAGATCAATTGGTAAACCCCCAATTACCGCAATTTCCCGAGCCGATATGGCGGGATCATTTATCTTTGCCAAGTTTCCCTGCTTTAAATGAATCGATTAAAGCAGATGTAGGAATCGTTGGTGGAGGAATAACCGGGATAACAGCAGCATATGTACTTGCTAAACAGAATTTTAACGTTGTTTTAATTGATGCTGGTCCTGTTTTGAATGGAACTACTGGTCATACGACTGCAAAAATAACTGCACAACATGGCATTATTTATGATGAATTAATTAACCATTTCGGATTGGAAAAAGCTTCTCTTTATTATGAAGCAGCTGAAGAGGCGAAAAAATTTATTGAAGATACAGTAAGGGAAAAGAAAATAAAATGTGATTTCAGCAAAGAGGATGCATACATTTATACAAACGATTATTCATATGTAAACAAACTTGAAAAAGAGAAGGCAGCATATGATAAATTAAAGATTGACAGTAAGTTAACTGACAAAATACCTCTCAATTTTCCTGTTAAGAGTTCCTTAGTCATGCACAATCAGGCTCAATTTCATCCTTTAGAATATTTAAAAGCGCTTCTAACAGACGGACTTAAAGATCAGTTACGTGTCTTTGAAAATACGACAGCTACAGATATCGAACACAATAAACACACGAGTATCATAACAAAAGATGGACATCGAATTACATGCAATTATGTTATAGCAGCATCTCACTTTCCATTCTATGATAGCCAAGGCTTTTACTTTGCTCGAATGTATCCAGAAAGGTCTTATTTATTAGCAGGAAAATCTCCCGAGAAATTTGCAGGGGGAATGTACATTAATGCGGAATCCCCGACACGTTCGATTAGGTCGGCAAAAATAGAGGGAGAAGAAATGCTGTTGATAGGCGGCGAAAATCATAAGACTGGTCAAGGTAAATCAACGATGGACCATTATGAAGCTTTACAAACCTTTGCCCTGGAACATTTTCAGATGGAAAGAATAGCTTACAGATGGTCGGCTCAAGACTTAACAACGTTGGATAAAGTTCCTTACATTGGCCCGATTACCAAAGGTGAACCAACTATACTTACTGCTACTGGGTTTCGGAAGTGGGGAATGACCAGTGGAACGATAGCAGGTAAACTATTGGCAGATCATATCTTAGAAAAAGACAATGCCTATGCAGATTTGTTTACACCATCAAGATTCCAGGCTGATCCCGCTGTTAAGAAGTTTATGGAAATTAATGCAGACGTTGCAAAACATATGATTAAAGGAAAACTTGAATTCACTCAAAATAACGTTGCAGATCTCGCAACGGATGACGCTACTGTTACAAGAATCGATGGCAAACGAGTTGGTGTTTATAAAGATAAAGAAGATTCCATTCATATGGTGGATACGACTTGCACACATATGGGATGTGAAGTAAAGTGGAACTCTGGTGATCGTACATGGGATTGTCCTTGTCATGGATCAAGGTTCGATTATACTGGCGAAGTAATAGAAGGTCCAGCAAAGAAAGCCTTAAGCAAAATTCATAGTAACAAATAAGCAGTTCTACTGCTTATTTGTTTCTTTATTGTAAAATTGATTTATCTATTGGTTTATCTTTTATTAAAAATGTTAAATTATATTATAATAGAACTCGTATCATTTTATGTAAGCACGAATAAAAGATGTCTTACCTCTGATGACATGGAAATAAAGGAGCAGTTCAGCCTTGAAAATAGCAATCGTAACAGAAACCTTTCTACCATCTACTGACGGCGTAGTAACGAGACTTACACAAGCAATCAAATATTTCCGTTCTAAGGGGCATGAAGTACTCGTTATCGCTCCTGATCTAGGAGTAAATGAATATGAAGGGGCAGAAGTAGTTGGTATCAAACCTATAACCCTACCATTTTATCGTTATAGACCGTTTACATTACCATCTAAGAAAGTGAAAGCTATATTGGAGAACTTCCAACCAGATATCGTACATGCTGCTAACCCCATTTTACTAGCAGCATCTGCAGTACAATATGCTAAAAAGTTAGATTATCCATTAATCGCTACATATCATACGCATGTACCAAAGTATTTGGATTATTACTGGATGTACAAGCCAGCAAAACCACTTCTCTGGCATCATATTAAAAAACTGCATAATACTGCAGATTTGAATCTCTGTACATCAAAAGCTATTAAAGAAGAGCTTATAGAGAAAGAATTTCATAACCTTCATGTACTGCAACGCGGTGTTGATATTTATCATCGTCATCCTAAATACTTTGATAACCATATGCGAAATCGATTAACAAACGGGGACGATTCCAAAAAATTACTTATTTTTATTGGTAGACTAGCAATTGAAAAAGAAATTCATAAAATCAAACCTTTATTGGATGCCAGAGAGGATATAGCTTTAGCTATCATTGGTGATGGACCACTACGAAATGAACTGGAAAATACGTTTAAAGGAACAAATACTATATTTACAGGTTTCCTACACGGAGAAGAGCTTTCACAGGCATATGCGTCAGCTGATGCTTTTATTTTTCCATCTGTTACTGAAACACTCGGATTAGTCATACTCGAAGCAATGGCATCCGGATTGCCTGTAGTTGCTGCTAAGAGTGGACCAACAATGGAACAGGTAAAAGACGAAGAAACAGGACTATTATTTGAAAATGAAAATGTTAGCAGCATGATTGATGCAGTTAACAAATTGGACAATAATGATTTACTACTAGAAATGAAGCAAAATGTACGTCTGGAAGCTGAAAAATATGCATGGGAAAAAGCATCTCAACAATTATTGGATTATTATTATCAAACAATTGATATACACAACAATACAAAAAACCTGGTTGCAAATTAATTGCTACCAGGTTTAGTTATAGTTTCATATATCAAAAAGATTTATGTAGTAAATCATATTTAAATTACTGAGAACTAAATTGTTCTTTAAAAATAGAATTAAAAATGAATAGAATACTAAAATCAGACTCAAAATTTTAATTTTATCTCAATATCTGAAGTATACTTGGTAATGAGATGAAATATTATTATTTTTTATTTTACTTCCTATAATAAATATTATGTCTACTCGAAAAAAATAAAATAAATGAGTTTACTTATCATCTCAAAATTGATAAATAAACTCTTCTCTCTCTGGTTTATTCTTTTATTTCAAGTTTTCTTTTTTTAATTGCATTTTTATGCGTCTTAATACCTCTATCTTTTAACTGCTCAATCGGTGAAGTTTCTAGTTGAAATTCATTATATTTCCTAACTAAATATAATCCTTTATCTTTATACATCCAGTCAGAGAAAAGTTTGATAGTTTTTCTACCACTAACATAAACCCGAAAATAAGTACCGTGTCTAGTAAAGTTAGTTTCAAAACCTAACTTTTCAATCTCTTTCTTAAGTGTTGTCATGAATGATTCAGATCCACCAACAAAACTAACAAAGTATTTATGATACTTCACAAATCCATCCCCATCAAAATATCCTCTAACAAAATGGCTTAAGTATTTCTCAGGTACTTCTGGAAACTTAACATCATAAGATTTATTCGGCATTATTCCATGAATAGTCATTATATCTTCTTTCATGATCTTACTATTCAAGGTCAATATATATACATCAGTTTTTTTATTTAGATATAAAGGCTGTTCCGAGCCAATTTCTTTTCTAATACTTTCTAAAATGTACTTTTCCTTCTGAGCAAAACTTATAAATTGACTTTCTCGTGCAACAGTTCCATCTGCAATGAAAAAACCTAAAATATAAGCCATATTATTTGTCCAAGTCTTAAAATAATGTTCGTTTAATTGATATATACGTTTCCAGCTACCTCTTGGTCTTCTCTCAATATTATTTTCCTTTAATAACAAATTAATATATCTGGAAGACACATTTGCCCGCTTTCCAATATCAACTGTACTATATCCCTCTATATACAGACGAATAATTTCATCTGTACTCAATGTTCTTTTCCGAACTTTATTTTTACCCTCATCCACTTCTATCTCTCCTAACCGGAACACTTGTTCTAATTAGATTATAACATTATCTAAGATAATCAGACAATAGGTATTGAACTTTTTTCAATTAACTGACCTTATTAAAAAATAATTCCCTATTGGGGTACTACCAGCAAAAAGCGGAAAACATACGCTAAGGATACTGTTCAAATAACCAAGAGCTACTGAACGCCTTATCCGGGAACCAACTTTAGTGCTAAACATATACCACCACCTTGGAACCATTTTCTCTTTTATGGCGGAATTATTGGAAGTTAGCTCGTATAATGGATGCATAACCGCTTTTGTACCATGTTTTCTATAGGCTAAGGCTTTGTTATAGTTGTAACAAATCTTATCTTTTGCCTATTAACTGAACATAGATAAAGAGATAAATTATTGAACATTAAAAGATAAGGAAAATCTCATAAATCCTTTAGCAGTTCAACTGTCGCCATTTTTGAAAAGGAGGAAGGAGGATTAAGTGATTTGAATACTATTATCAGTAATTACGTTTGTTTTATTACAATGAAA
Organism: Oceanobacillus longus; assembly: GCF_042650085.1. Classification (NCBI taxonomy): domain Bacteria; kingdom Bacillati; phylum Bacillota; class Bacilli; order Caryophanales; family Bacillaceae; genus Oceanobacillus; species Oceanobacillus longus. The sequence goes on from NZ_JBHSAO010000001.1 coordinate 797,157, forward strand.
AAATATAAAATGCCAACACAATAATAGAAATAGCTGTTACAATCACATAAATAAAAGATAGATTTTTAACATTTTTGGTAAGTGACTCTTTTTCATAATCGTTCGATCGCTTTAATTCGTTCGCAGCGCTGTCCTCTTCTCCCTCGTATTTTTTTATTTTTTTATCTTCTTCTTTCAAAACACGGACGGTTAACACTAATGATACAATGATGACAGCAGCGCTAATTAAACCAAGCATCCAATAATCCATCTTAAATCCCCCTTTTTTCTATATTATAACAAGATTGTATTGTAGAATGAGTAATCGCATTAAAAACCTTTGTAAGGCTGTTTGTTCATATATTGCCATTGTGACATAAAAAAATTAGGATGCAAATCCCTTTCAGGAAATGCGTCCTATTATTGAGTGATTTTTCAGTTCAATGATTAACAATAGTTAAGTAGGTCTCCTGTATTTTAGATTCTACTTTTTACCGTCGTTCAATCTTCTGGCTTCTTCAGGACTTGACATTTTGGTTGATCCTTTATAGCGTAGACCGACATCTCGATCTGATTCTACTCGTCCACTCTCTTTTAACTTTTTTTCTTGACGATCTCTTCCCATGATTAACACCTCCTATTCTTAACATGAGTTCTTTAATGAAATTTATACAGCAACTTCCAAGAATATTAGAAAACTCGGCATCCGCCAAGCCTTAGTTGCCCTTATGCAAGTAAGAAAGTTTTTACTCTCTTACTTGCCGAAAAAGGAAGATACGTAACGTATCTTCCTTCAGAAAGTTTTGATTATACCTTGATTTGTTCACCTGCAGTAGCCATCCATTCAAATTGACGAAGCTTTAGGTCAAATTGTGTGAGTGGGTCGCGGTAAATTTCAGGATTTTCCCGCATATTGCTTAAAGTATCTTTATCTTCTTTAATCTCCTTATGTGTATTTTCTAAGCTTTCGTGAAGCACTTCATGAGGTTTGGCGAAAAACATGCTCATATCCCGTGCCAATGATTGTTCGAATATCTCAAACTGCTGCATAAACGTGCCTGTAATCGATTTTGCAGTTTCACTATAATCTTTACCTTCAATGAATTGCTTGTATTTATTTTGAAGTATCCCTTTATTTTGCGATAAGGATCCAAATAGCTTTCCAGCACTTTTAAATAATAACTGTGACGGGGTGGAACGCAACAGTATATTGGCATTTGCCAGTTGGATGTTTCCCCTTGTCATACGATCTGCATCTCGGCGCCAGTCATCCAGTACTTTAAAGTCGCAATCCAATACAATTTTTTCTTCACCGTACAGATAATTAAAACTCTCACTCAATTCATTTAAATTTGCCTGACTTTCTTTAAATTCTTCTTCGCTTTCTATAATCCATCCTTGGATTGCTATGCGAAATTCCGGTAAGATCGTTCCTTCAATATAATTAAATACTTGCTTATTCATTTCTTCATTAAGCTGTACATGAATTTTTTCAAAATTACTGTCTTCATTTACCATTCTAGAGCATTCCCGAAGCAGTTTAGGTATTTCCGCTGTCAATTGTTCGCTCATTTCAGCTTTAATCTTATTATAGGAACGATGAATAATTCGAACTTTCTCTTCTTCCATATCACTTACCTGATTTACCGCACCTTCGAGCTTTGTTACCATCTCTTCATTCCATTTTATATTATCAATTAAGGAATTTTCTATTTCCGTTCGTCTATCGAACAGATACTTAATCGATTCCTTAATATAATAAAGGATTGTATTTGCACGGCGCACTTCCATGTCTCGCTCATCTTTGTCTTTCATCGAACCAATGAACGCTGACAACTCATCTAACTGACTTTCATGTTCATAATATTTGGAAAAAGCAAAGACTTTAGCATATGGAAAATACGTCTTGATTTTTGCTTTCGTACTCTCAATAAGTTCCATTGCTTCATCGTTATTATCGATTTGCTCCATATTTCCTAATATAAAATGAATTGACATCTCGGGTTGCTGCTCGTTCATTCTAACAGCCATATCAAGTTCTTTACCTGTCAGTGGCAAATCAGCATTAAGGACATATAGCACACTGTCTGCTACATGTAAATAAGGAAATGCTGCACTCCTGCTTTCGGTTTGATTTGAAAGTACCGGAGTATCAATCAGGGTAAGTTTGTTTTTATGCAAATACGATATCGGTTTTTTCCATACAATGAATGGATTTTGTATATTTGTATGAACCTCACCAAGGTGGGATATATTTCTAATCTCATTATCTGAAATAGCATGCATCTCCGCTTCGTCACCATCTTTAAAAAGAATGGCTGAAGTATAATCTCCTTCAAGTTCATCGCCAACCAACGTGTTCACAAAGTCCGCTTTCACACTCGCTGAAGTCCCGGCAATCAGAAGGTGGTGATTTTCCAAATCTGTTTGCTCACGAATCCACCATCCAAATTGTTCACTCAATAAAACGCCATTATTTGTTGCCCATTTTTGTATAGCATCGAATAGCCTCAATCCGTTTTCCATCCCATTATGATCATGGGAAGATTCACTCACAATGCTTTCCGCTACAGTAACAATAGAAGCGTCTATCTGGGACGGGAAAATATCATTCCATGCAAGTACAGCCGTTGAAGAAATGAGACCATCTGAAACGGTAGATATTTTCATCCAATTTGTTAAATATTTCGGTATGACGTCCGATAAGTCCCTTATTAAATAATCTCCGTTAATTAATTCAAAGTAGTTTTCTCTATAGAGGATCGACAGTTTTTGCCATATATGGGAACGTCCCAGCTCTATATTCAGTAAAAGATCGTTGATTTCATGAAGCCACGGAAAATACAAATCATTTTGTTTGTAACTATTCCATAATGCTACGACGAGACTCTCAAAACGAACTTGATCAATCGTGTATAAAGTTATTAATGCCTCACTAAAATAGTTAGGTGTGATTTTCGCTGTATAGCCCCGTTCTACATACGTTTCTAAAACTTCATACCATGACAGGGATTCCGTTCGAATCGCTTCCTTGACAGCAAGTCTAACCGCATTGGGAAAATCCTGTTGTTCCTCAAAAAATGCCCGCGCTAAATCAGTTACATTAGGATAATCTGGATTGAAGTCAATTGCATTTGTAATGGAATTAGCCGCCTGTTCAATTTTCCCTCGCTCTATGTATAGTGAAAACAGCTGTAGAAGTAATTCCGATTTTAAAACATCCGAATCAGTTTGGACAGCTTTATAATATTCCTCAGCAATTGCAAGCAAATCCAGTTCATAATGAGCATCCGCTATATTTTTCTGAGCCCATGGCTTTAAATTATCTGAAATATTCTCCCATTTAAAAATAGCTGATTCAAAATCTTTGTTTAAAAAATATACCTCTCCTTGAGAGAAGCGAATAGACGATAAATCCGTTACTTCTTTCTTTTGTTCAGTCATATACATCTCACCTAAAACCTGAATAGGGTGCATACTTTCATTGCCTTCTATAAATGTTTTATAATAGGTTTTATTGATTAGTTGCTTCTCAAATGTCATCATGAACCTCCGCAGTCTTTTTAAATAATATATTCATTAAATCGATAAGTATATCTCCATATGTATTTATAATGTTTATACCACTCTATAATCAATTCGTAACATCTAAGGTATTTATGACTTTTTACCCGATAATAACCTTAATTTAAAAAGATAACGTTTAATCCAGGTACTAACTGAATCTCCGTTATCTTTATTATTTCACAAATACCAGGATAATACCTTTTTCAAATTCCCAATGTCTGATTAATGCTGTTAGAATTAAATGCATTCAACTTTTTCAAGTCCCATTTTTTTACATTCATTGTTAAATTGCGATCTGCGTAAAAGTGGATTTCCTGATCGTCCGTGTAATCGAAAACTCTTGCAGAAAATACTTCTTCCCCACCGTTTATAAATATTTCGATTGAAGAAGTGTCCTTATATAATCGAATACTTCTTAATTCGTCAAGTACACAATATCTTTTTTCAAACGTATGATTGTCTGCAAGGTTCAATCGTTGGAAGGAAAATGTTTGGGTCGATTTATCATATGAAATTTCCTTATTTTCCCCGATTGTAGTAGTAAAAGACTTCCAATCACCGGATTTAATGGTAATCTCCAGTTCCAATACATTCCCTTGAATGTTTGGAAGTGATATTTTATCTCCGTTTAATGGCACGTCTGCATATTCTATTTTATTTTCACGTAATCCTTGAAGTTCCTCTACTGGATATTGCATTAATTTGCCCTCTTCCCACTCAAGCTGCCGCGGCAAGGTAAGGGTATGAATCCATTCATATCTCGTTGTTGGATGGATTGACTCCCCTTCTTCTGCATTCCCCATCCAACCGACCAATAGTCTTCGCCCTTTTGAATCGATCATGGTTTGCGGTGCATAAAAGTCAAATCCTCTGTCTAACTCAGTGAATGGGCCATGTTGAAAGGATACATTATCATAGTCTACTTTCCCTGCAAGATATCCGGCGTGGAAGATATTATTAAGTTCATAGCCTCTTGGTACAAGTCCCTGTGGGCAAATGATTAAAATATCCTGATTATCTAATTTAAATAAATCCGGACATTCCCACATATACCCGAAATCTCCAAGGCCATTATGTCCACTTCCTGCGAGAGCACCATGAAAAGTCCAATTTTCCAAATCTGGAGAAGTGTATAATACAACTTCTCCCTTTTCTTCTGTTGTTTGCGCTCCAACTACCATGTACCATTGATTTTCTTTATAGAATACTTTCGGATCTCGAAAATGTGCTGTGTAACCCTCAGGAACATGAATGATCGGTCCTTTTTTATGAAAATCTATACCATCTTCGGAAACAGCCATACATTGATAGGATTCTCTGTTCTCTTCGTCATCCATTACATTTCCTGTATAAAATAGATATAATTTCCCCTGGTGTACGACAGCACTTCCAGAGTAACAACCATTCATGTCATACCATTGATCCGGAGCCAAGGCTATTGGTGCCTCTTTCCAATGAACAAGGTCTTCAGAAATATAATGTCCCCAGTATTTGATACCGTGTTTTGTTTCAAACGGATTCCATTGATAAAAAATATGGTAACAACCATTGAAATAGGCAAAGCCATTTGGATCGTTCAAGAGTCCGATTTGTGGCATCAGATGGTAATGCAGTCGATACGGATCATCAGCTACCATATTTTGAATTTCCTTTATCCGATTCGTAATAAGCTCTTCAATTTCAAATATCGTTTTTGTCATGATGTAATATCCTCCTTAAAAAGATAAGGCTGAGTCTTATTATAATTTATTTACACCAATTTTAATTATGGTAAACAACTCGGTTCATATCCTAATTATTAATCAAGCCAACCTAAGTGGTAATTGTAAATTAGCAAGTAATAATTGTAAAATAAAATCGTTTAAAGAATGAAGGGACATGTTAAGATTCGTCCACACCTTCGATAAATCTTCCCTTTTTATACCCCGATAAGGTTTACATTAGCCATTGGCAAGCCATAAGGAAATAAGCTTTAGTTACTGCCGAACGGAGGTTTTGAAAATGGCAAAGCAAAAAGGATCTTCTCTAATAAGGTATTCGTTAAAATTCATCTGTTGGTGGTGTTTTTATATAATAATCGCTAAGTTCAACGACCAAGGCACCCATTTTTTGCTTTTCTGGTTGAAAAACATTAATAACTCCTTTTTTACCAAGTTCAGCTGCAGTTACTTTTCCAACCGCTACGGCTAAGACCTTTTTATTTAATGCTTTAACGATTTGCTCTGCAGAAGTTTGAAAAAGGTTCTGCACCTGTGTTTTACTTGTGAAAATAACTGCGTCCAAGCTTTGATCTAAGATAGCCTGCTTCAGATCCTTCAATGTTTTATCGTCTGGTGGCATAAATTGGTATGGTTTTGACAAATAGACATGATATCCAAGATTTTCAAGGGATTTTTTTAAGTTAACGTCGTCCTGATTATACGCCTGCAGAAATAAGTGTTTACCTGTGTATGCTTGTTCCGTAGCCATTGCTGCCAATAGACTATCCATGGTCCCATCTTCCGCAATAAATTTTGCGGACAACGAATTATTTTTTATCCATTTCAATGTTTTACTTCCGCGAATGGCCAAGGTTGAACGCTCCAGTTTCTGGATGAAATTGGAATGTTGATTAAGGCGATGTGCTGTATTTTCCAATGTTTCAGCGCCAACACCTGTTGTTAACACCACCATATCAAAGTGAGTAACCAATAACTCCCTTACATTTTCTTCACAGATACTCTCGTTTAATTGTTGTTCTCCCTGAATGGGAAATAGTTTTGGTGTTCCCCCATTTTTCTGTATAAGTGTTGAAATTACGTCCGCTTTACGGGCTGCTGCAACACCAATTATTTTGCCGTTCAAGCCTTTCATATGAATAATAATCCCTCCGTCATCAGTTAAATAATTGCAGTACTTCTCGTTCATTGTTTTGATTCATCTTTTTCAATTGATCGATTCTATCTTTGAAGCGTACTACTTCCCCAACAACGATTATAGCAGGTTTTTTTATTTCCGCTTTTTTCACTACATCGACAATTGATACCAATGTACCAGTAACTGTTTTTTGTTGTTGTACAACCACTGTACGCGAATTCATCTTTTAAGTCATAATTTAACAATAAAATAAGTCTAAAGAACTAATTAAAATTCCAGCTTATTGACTGAAGAGAAAAAAGCGCAATTCTCATTTAAGAATTGCGCTTTTTGGCAAGAAAGTCCTTATTCGTTTTCATGCTCATTCAATGCTACTGCTTCCTGAATAAGTGAGGTAAAGAATGTAGGTTTAATATCTTCACTATTTTTTATTCGAATATGTCTCATTGTTTTCCCTGTACCCTGTAATAGTTTAAACGCATCTATTTCTTGAAGTTCATTACCTTTATGAAAACCAAGGTTCACATGCTTCTTAGCAGTTTGCAGATAACAAACCAACCCGTTGTAGGAATAGTTCGGCATAGACCATTTAAGCTCTTCTACAAGCTTCGGAGAAGAATTAAGGATTAGTTTCCTTAAATCTGCTGTAATGATTTGAATTTCCTCTGGTAAATCTTCAATAAACTGATCAACCGCTTCTGTTCTCCTTTTATCAGCCATTAAGTGTCTCCTTTTAAAACGTAATTATTAACTTTAATGTTCCAGTATTTAAAACCACTTTTTCTTTTTAAACCAAAGGATCATCGACATGCTAATTATTGCCATTAATCCAAGGGAAATAAAATAACCATACTCCCATGCTAATTCAGGCATATTCTCAAAGTTCATTCCATATATACCAGCTATAAACGTTAAAGGTGCGAAAATCGAGGTGATGATTGTAAGTACTTTCATAACATTGTTTGTTTGATGTGAATTTAAAGACAAATAGCTGTCACGAATGTCAGCTGTTACTTCTCGATTAGACATGACCATTTCCGATAATTTTAATAGGTGGTCATAAATATCGGAAAAATACTCTTTTCTTTCTTTAACCCCATCTAAGTGTTGAGAATTCAGCATGCGATAAAGTAAATCACGCATAGGATTAAATGTATGTCTTAAGTTCAGTAGCGTGTGTCTGATATCAAAAAGCTCATTCATTAAAAGATCCATTGATTTATTTTGCGTATTGTCTTCTATTTTGTCTAATTCATCTTCAATTTTATAAATAAGCGGAAAATAATTATCAACAATCTTATCCAAGATTCTATATAGCACATAATAAGGTGCCCACTGAAAACTACTTTTCTGTGTTAAAAAAAGGTCCCACACATCTTCAACTTCTTTTGTATGTTCTTGATGATATGAGACGATATAGTTATCTCCTATAAAAAAATTCAGCTCATCTTTTGAAACATCCTTGCTTCCTTCTCTCACCGTTTGTGTCACATAAAAGGTGTAATCATCGTAATAGTCCAATTTTGGTCGTTGTAGTCTGTATACACAGTCTTCAATTGCAAGTGGGTGAAAATGAAAAGTCTGTTCTAAATGATTGATTTCTGCTTCATTTGGGCTATTAAAATCAATCCAACACATTTTATACTCAGATAAATTTAGTTCATTTATGGAAACATTTCTTTTCAACTGTTGGTCATTAGTGATGCCACTTATTCGTATCATGTTGCTACCCCTTTATTCTTGAAACCATGATTAAAGTATTCTTACAAGTTAGTTTAACATATCCTAATGAGAAAAAGGGAATAAGCATATGCGCTTATTCCCCTAAGTGATCAATATCCTGCTACTCTTTTTTCCTCGTAGATTGCAATTACTTTTGATAAAGATTCACGTTCCAAATCATTTAACGGTATGAGTGGCAAGCGTACACTTCCAACAGGCACACCGATTCGATTTAATGCTTCTTTTACTGGCGTTGGGCTTGGAGCTTGAAACATTGCATTCATCACCGGCAATATACGACGATGGATGTCGCCTGCTTTCGTAACTTCACCTCTATTGAAATGCTCAATCATCTCCTGCATTTCGTTCCCGATGATATGGGAAGAAACAGATACGATCCCCGTACCACCGATAGCGAGCGTAGGCAGTGTTAGACTGTCTTCTCCACTGTACACACTAAAGTCATCAGACGTATGACTGATAAGTTCTGCTGTACGATCTAAAACTCCACTTGCTTCTTTTACAGAGACAATGTTTTTAATTTGAGATAAACGTATAATCGTATCCAAATCTAAGGAAACAACACTTCTTCCTGGTATATTATACAGCATGACAGGCAATGCAGTGCTTTCTGCGATCGTGCGGAAGTGCTGATACATACCTTCCTGTGACGGTTTATTGTAGTACGGAGTAACAAGCATAATTGCATCCACACCTGTTTTCTCCGCTTCTATTGTAAGTTCAATAGAGGCTCTTGTATTATTTGATCCTGTGCCTGCAATGACTGGAACTCTCCCATCCACTGCCTCCACAACAACTTTAAATAATTTTAATTTCTCATCATGCGTTAATGTAGGCGATTCACCTGTTGTTCCCGCAACCACTAACCCATCTGAGCCATTTGCTATCAAGTAATTAACCAATCCTCTAGTAGCTTCAAAATCTACTTCTCCATATGGATCAAACGGAGTTACCATTGCTGTTAATACGTTACCGAAATTCATAACTGTTCACACCTTTTCTTTAATTTTTTGGATAGGTGTGGAGGACCAAAATAAAAAGCACCAACGAGAGCCCGCTGCTGCTTAGAACTTGTGTTAGTTCTACGCTTGATAGCCCTCCATATAGTTCCCTATATGACAGTTCTGCATCTATTAAATAACAGAACCAACTTCAGGATGATGAGTCTCCTTCCGCTTCGGCAAATTCCCCTTTCCTTATGTATCCCCGGATCTCATTCTCCTAAACATAAGTACTAATGGTTTCTGCACCTCTATCCTTACCTTAAAAAAATCTAAAATAAGAAAGTATTTGATTGTTACTTGTATTATAACAAAAGTATCTTAGAATAAACAAGCATTATCCATTTTTTCCTATAAAGATTTAATGCAGTTCCTTCGTATTTTACAATATTCAAGTGGTATAATAAAAATTGATTCTTAAATAACATCTATCTGGAGGTAACATGCTTACATTTGAAAAAAAACTAGCAATTATTGAAGACTTTACAGAATTAGAGCGTCATGATGTATCATTAGGCCGTGTCAATTTTCATTTTGAAGAAAGTGTCATGGAAAAGAAGATTGTCGTCTATCATCTTCATCCAAATGGCAATGGATTTGTTTATGCTGAACAAATAGATGAAAACTATACGGTTGATTCTAAAGGAATGGTAAATATCCGTGATTTTACCCCTGATGAACTGCGTAAAATCATAAAGCAATCCATTAAATCCCTCGCTGAATCAGAACCTTTTGAAGAGAGCTGGATTAATAACGAACTACAAATCCTTAAAATAATTCATGATTTTGACTTATGGAATATCTATGCAGGAGACTTATTGGATGGTACATATGCAACCTACAATGCCGCTGCTGATTATCTTCAGCAAGAAGGCTTCAGAAGACTCGATGATGAAGATTTAGAATAGTAACCGAAAATGAACCTACTTTTTATAGAGGTTCATTTTTTATCCTAACAAAATAAAACAACCTAAACGGGACCCCCTCGCAATTTTAACTGTCCTTATGTGTACAAGTGCTGCATTTAATGAGAGAAATCGTTTCAGGGAAGAAGCTGATAAAAACTCTTTCGGTAAGATGATTTTGATAATTGGTGTAGCTTTTATCATTTATGGAGTGAAATGGAACTAGTTTTAAATGTGGGATTCCTTTGAATTCCTTACTAAAGCGATTTTACCCTTATTACGATCAAGAATTTTCTCCAGTATTTCTTCTACATACATCGAAAAAGCAGGATGTGTACGTTGTCTCGGCCTAGGCAAACGAATAGTCCGATTCAAGCTTATACTTCCATTTTCAATTAATATGACTCGATCAGCGATAGCAACCGCCTCTTCCACATCATGTGTAACGAGAATAGATGTAAACTTCTTTTGTTTCCAAAGTGACTCGATGAGATCCTGCATCTCAATTCGAGTAAGTGCATCAAGTGCTCCGAGTGGCTCATCCAATAGTAGTAGTGAAGGATTATGAACTAAAGCCCTGGCTAACGCCACCCGTTGCTTCTGACCACCGGATAGTTTGGACGGCCAGTCGTTCATACGATCTTCCAATCCAACCTGATGTAAAGCTTCAACCGCTTTTACTTTGAAATCGCTAGGAAGTCCAATACACACATTATCAATCACCCGCTTCCATGGAAGAAGCCTCCCATCCTGAAACATGATACGTGCATATTCATTTAAATGGTTCAATGGTTCATCATTTATATAAATGGAACCCTTATTGAAGTTTTCCAGTCCTGCAATTAATCGAAGTAAGGTACTCTTCCCACAACCACTCTTCCCAACGATTGCTACAAACTCTCCTTTTTCTATACTAAGGTCCAATCCTTTCAGAACCGCCCGCTCTCCATACGATTGCTGTAAATTAGTAATCATAATATACTTTTCTTTTGTAGATTGTTCCAATTTCGGTTACCTCCTTGGTAAATTAGGTGTTCCAGCGAAGTAACTTTCCTTCCAAATACCTTGCTATAACATCGGATAACTTTCCGAATAACGCATAAAGCAAGATACTTAAAACAATTACATCCATTTGCATAAATTCCCTAGCATTCATTGCCATATATCCAATACCACTATGGGCAGAGATCGTCTCCGATACAATCAACGTTAACCACATTACTCCTAAAGAAAATCGAATACCTACAAGAATAGACGACATTGCACCCGGAAGAATAACAGAAAAGAATAGCGATGTTCCTTTTAATCCGTACGCGCGTCCCATCTCTACTAATCCTTTATCAACCGATTTAATGCCATGATACGTATTGATATAGATTGGAAAAAGAACCCCTAACGCCACTAAAAAGATTTTGGATGTTTCCCCAATCCCAAACCATAAAATAACAAGTGGAATTAATGCGAGGTGTGGAATATTCCGCAGCATTTGAATAGATGTATCGAAAAAAAGATCAGCAAAACGAAATATACCGTTAAGTAACCCAAATACAAATCCAATTACTCCCCCTATGAGGAATCCTGCTAATGCTCTGCCAAGACTAATAGAAATATGGCTAAATAATTCCCCCGTTGATAAAAGTTCCATACCAGCTTGTAAAACCTTTGTGGGTGCTGGCATAATTCTTTCGGGAATTGCCCCTACCCATGATAATAGTTGCCATCCAACAAGTAATAAGAGGGGTAAAAACCAGGGAATGAACTTTTTAATATAACCCTTTAGTAAAAGTTTCATTTGCCCAGCCCTCCTTTCTGTCATTATTGCCTATCCATGACATCTTTAACATCTATTTTCTTTGGAATAATGTCCAGTCGAAAAAATGTATCTGCAATCTCCTGCTGTTCTTTTATTATCGTTTCATTTAATGAATCAACACCATAGACTCTTCGTTCGATAGCCATCTTAATGGATTCTTCATCAATTTTTAAAATCGGTGCTAGCATATCGATTAACGCTTCATGATGATTGTTAGCCCAGACAGAGGAGTTCTCAATCTCTTCCAAAATAACGGCAATCAAATCTTCGTGTTTCTCTGCGAACACTTCATTCGCTATAAAAAAATCCCTATCTGTTGTAAACCCTTCACCATTGACTAAAAGTGTTGCATTCATATTAACTTCCGTTGATGAAGTAAAAGGATCCCAAACTACCATTGCGTCTGTTTTCCCTTGTTCAAATGCTACTCTGGCATCACCAGGTGACAAAAATACAGGAGTAATATCTGTATAATTTAATCCTTCACTTTCCAGCGCTTTCACAATCAAATAATGGGAGCTCGATCCTTTAGCAAAGCTTACCTGCTTCCCTTTTAAATCTTTTATAGATGTTATTTCTGAATCCTCTGGCACTAATATACCGCTTCCTTCAAATTTGGATTTCCCTGCCGCTATGGTTACGAATGGTGCGTCTGCAGCTTGAGCAAAAATAGGTGGTGAATTTCCGGTTCTTCCAAAGTCTATACTCCCTGCATTAAGAGCTTCTACTAATGCTGGACCTGCCTGGAACTCATTCCATTCTACCTTGTATCCATTTTCTTTAAGTCTTTCTTCCAATGTACCAAGTGACTTTAAGATAATCAGTGGACCATTTTTCTGATACCCAATTCGAACAACATCTTCTTTTGAACTAGATGAGGAATCATTCATACTGCAACCCGCAACAACAATACATAGCATAATCATCATATACAATGAAATTTTTTTTATCATATTTGCAACCATCCTTACCAAAATGGAATTTATATCTGTGTTTAGATTATGTATAAATCATAAGTAGGTTCCTGTCTTGGGTAAAATACCTAAAGTAATAAAATCTCACTTGAGCGATATGCAGCTGAATGGGTTCTTAATAGGATAATTTATCTCATTTCAGGAAAACTTATATAAATGAATAAACTAGGAGGGATCCGAATGGGAGTAATAAATAATAAAGCAAGGGAAGAACCATTACACTCTGGGGAAGTTTTCAATCTGTGGTCCTATTTGTATAGCATGAAAGGAACACTCGTTACACTCCAAGTTTTGATTAATCATACTGGTGAACAGGATCTAAAAGTTTTTTTAGAAGACCTCCTGGAAAATGTCTTTACACAAGAAGAACAACAAGTTGAGACTCTTCTAAAGGAATCAGGCATTCGTTTACCACCGGCTCCTCCTGATCGCCCAAACGTGGAAGTTCAGGATATCCCTGCAGGTGCACGGTTTAACGATTCGGAGATTGCTGTACTCATGCAAAAAGAATTAATGACAGGGAGACTATTATGCAGTTATATAATAGGTATAGCTATTCGGGAAGATTTACGTACCATGTTCAGTGAGTTCAGCACTCAAAAAGAAGAATACGAGCTTAAATTATTAAAAGTAATGAAGGAAAAAGGGTGGTTGGTTTCTCCTCCAATAAACATAAAATAACGTGTACTTCAGAAATTAACATCAATATACTAAAGGGGAGTAGATAGTACGTGAAGAAGAAAAATAAGGGTATGACTATAACCACTATTGGATCTATTCCTCTTATTATGACACTTGGAAATTCCATGTTGATTCCAATATTACCTGAAATGAAAACTTCTTTAGAGCTTTCTCAGATGCAGGTAAGTTTAACAATAACCGTATTCTCCATTGCAGCTGCAATCTTTATTCCTTTTGTTGGTTACCTTTCGGACCGATTTTCCCGTAAGATTGTAATTATACCGTCTTTACTACTGTTTGGTTTAGGAGGGTTAATCGCAGGGTTAGGTGCTGCGTTTTTTTCAAATGCTTTTTTATGGATTATGATTGGCAGAATTATACAAGGAGTCGGTGCTGCAGGGACGTCCCCTATTGCGATGGCATTGACTGGTGATTTGTTTAAAGGTGGAGAACAAAGCCGAGTACTTGGAATTTATGAAGCATCCAATGGCTTGGGTAAGGTTTTGTCTCCAATACTTGGGTCTATCCTAGCTTTAATCGTTTGGTATTCCGTATTTTTTACTTTCCCTTTGATTAGCGTTGTCTCAGCTTTACTCGTATGGATTTTTATTAAAGAAAAGAGCAACCGTCAGGCTCCTCCTCCTTTTCGTAAATATGTTAGAGGCCTTTTAAGTGTTTTTAAGCACGAGGGAAGATGGTTATTTACAACGTATCTAGCTGGTGGAACATGTTTATTTGCCTTATTTGGTATTTTATTTTATCTATCGGATAATTTGGAAACAGATTATAACATCGAAGGTGTTATGAAAGGATTAATTCTAGCACTACCATTGTTGGTGATGGTAACCGTTTCCTATTTCACCGGAAGTAATATTGGAAAGAATCTGGTGAAGATGAAAAGATTAGTATTGCTTGGTTTTCTATTAAAGACAATTTCTTACGGGTCACTTGTATTTATTGAAAAGCTTATTCCCTTTCTTGCCGTACTCGCTTTAAGCAGTGTAGGAGCTGGTCTAATCCTACCTTGTGTAAACAGCATTATAACAGGGGCAGTTGGCAAAGAACGAAGAGGTTTTGTGACTTCTTTATACGGATCGGTAAGATTTCTTGGCGTTGCATTAGGTCCACCAATTTTTTCTCGTCTGATGGATCTATCAAGAACAGGTATGTTTTTGTCTATCGCAGCATTCACTTTTATCGTTGGTTTACTCGTACTACTCTTGCTTCATGTAAAAGGCAAAGACGGGAAAGAAAACAAACACACAGCAGTACGATACAACTATATGTAGACTGTTATATATATTATTTTTTCCTCCAGTTAAGTGTATAGGTTTGAAGAAAGGTCATTTGACACACTTGATCAACCATCTTTGTCGAAATCCATTGGCTAATCAGAGCGAGGAGAATTATTTTCCAATCAATTATAATTCCAGTAACTAGAAAAATACATATATTTATCACAAACAAAGGTCTTCCTGGAAGAATATTTCTTTTAGTAGAGATAATAAGGGCAACTACCCCAATTCCCCCGTTGGAGACTCCTTGCCTCATCAGAATTCCTATACCTGTACCAAGGAATACGGATCCAGCTACTATATCAAAGAATAAATTTCTATCCGGTGTGAAACCTTGCTCAAAAAAATGAAGCGAAATAGATGTAATCGTAATTCCCATCACTGTCCAGACTGCAAATCGCTTTCCGAGAACCTTTACACCAAAAAACAGCATGGATACATTAACCAGCCATAGTGCTAGTCCAATATTTATATTGAACCAGTAGTTTATTAATACAGCAATACCTCCAGCTCCACCTGATGGAATATAATTAGGAAATAAAAATAGACCCATACCTAGTCCTTGAATAGCTCCTCCTGCAGCTACTAGCCCAAACTTTGCAATAAAATGTTTCACGTTGTTCCTCCTAAGCCCTAATCTTCTATCTGGGGAATGGACAACTACTTTCTCATTTTATTCAAACCTTTCTATAATCATGAATAAATACATTTAAAAAGGAGTCAGAACAAATATGTTCTGACTCCTTTTTGTAAAATAATAATTTCTTGATTTAACTTGTTGTTCCCTTACCTATTATTATTCATCAAACAGATTCATGCTTAGATATCGCTCACCCGTATCCGGAGCTATACATACTACTTTTTTACCTATTCCAAGCTTTATAGCGACATCTATTGCAGCATATACCGCTGCTGCTCCCGATGGTCCAAGAAAAATACCTTCTTCACGCGCCAATCTCTGCAATAACCCTATTGCATCTTCATCACTAATTTGGATAATTTCATCATATACAGATGTATTCAAGATATCCGGCACGAATCCAGGACTTGTTCCAACAAGTTTATGTTTCCCTGGTTGACCACCAGATAATACAGGCGAACCCTCCGGCTCTACAACCGCCACATGGATTCCCTTAATTTTTTCTTTTAATGTTTCACCAGTCCCAGTTACAGTTCCACCAGTTCCCGCCGTACATACAAATGCATCCAGTTTACCTTCTGTCTGCTCGAGTATTTCTAGAGCAGTTGTAGTCCGGTGAATATCCGGATTGGCAAAATTCTCAAATTGTTGTGGAATGAAACTACCAGGGATTTCCTTTTGAATTTCCAAAGCCTTTTTAATGGAACCAGGCATTTTCTCCCCACTTGGAGTCAATACAACTTTCGCTCCATAGGCTTTTAAGATATTTCTTCTTTCCATCGTACTATTATCCGGCATAACCAGAATAGCTTTATAACCTTTTGCGGCAGCAGTCATTGCAAGACCAATACCAGTGTTTCCGCTCGTCGGTTCAATAATCGTATCTCCGGGTTTTATTAACCCTTTTTCTTCAGCTACTTTAATCATATTGAACGCGGCACGATCCTTCACACTTTTGCTCGGGTTAAACATTTCCATTTTAATGTATACATCTGCCGCTCCTTCAGGAACAACCTTATTTAATTTGACTAACGGCGTATTACCGATTAGTTCTGTAATATCATTTACCACTTTCACAATTAGTCCCTACTTTCTAATCATTTATCTTTCTCCGTACAGCAATCAGCCAACTATCTATAGAAATTATTATAGACATTTTTTAAGTCCTTTACCATGATTTACGTCTAAACCCAAATCGCAGAAGGTTTTATCCCAATAAAAGACCAATTCGTTGTCGCAAACCTTCTATATAAGAAGAACTTAGTAACTTACCTGCACCAGTCAAAATTTCATCCGCGTATAGTTGTGTAGGTTTCGTTTCTTCGCTTTTATCAATCCCGATAAAAGTCAATGCTTCTACATTACGCCCGCCGGAAGTTTCCAGGGTGACAATTGCAGGCCGGTATGCTTCGATATATACTCCCTCGCGTTCATACAAGTAATCAACAGCCTCCATAGGTACTTGATAAATAGCTCCTTCCACCAATTCACCAGGTGATCGGATTAAATCAGCCTTTCCGCCGTCTTTCGAACTTCTACTGAAACGAAAACCATAATCCTGTAATATCCCGCATCCTATAACATTACTAAAATATCGATCTACTTTTGCCAGTTTAAATCTTCTATCGTCCATACAAGAACCATAAGCAAAATAATACATCGGCCCTTTCCGAACATATTGGTAAACTTTCCAATCACCAAATGGAATAACATCCGTTGAATCAGCGAGTGATCTTCCCGTAATATAAGTCAACGCTTCCGTTACCTTTCCAGTTTCATCATAAACAGTAACCATTTTTCTTTCAAATAAATTGTCGGGTTGCCCCTCATAGCCCTCCAATTGATTAATTGCTACAAGCTGTTCTTCATTCACTTCATATAATTCACCATATACCTTTTCATTATTATGTTCTTTCATAACCGGATAACCAAACTTTGTATCAAACAATTTACCATATATCCACACTTGATTCTGCAAGCGTGTAGATCCCTGCAGATAGTTATGATTATTTTCATTTATACGTAAGGTTCCATATACAAACACTTTGTTCATAACAAATTCCTCCTAATTGAGAATAGCGTTCTTTATAAGTTATTCCTCCTATACAAAAGCTATACAACTTGCATTATAAAGCTACTACTCTACCTGTTCCGTTGCCCTACTTACTATTTATCGATATAAAATACCCTTGGGGGTTTATACCCGTACCCCTTATTATTACATTTCGGCGTTGAAAATAAAAATCCCCTGTAAATGAATACAGAGGATTTACGATACGTAATTATAATAACTTCGCCAAATTTTTAAATTCCAATTCCTCAAATTTCATTGTTACTCTATCTTTATCATACTCCCATAACGCTTGATCTAATGCACAAGTAATTGGTACATCGCATTTAATTTGCGCTAACGATCTCGATAAATGCAACATATCCATATTATTGTTGATTTTCGCTTGGACACCCTTTGGTAATTGATCTAGATTTTCCAGTAGATTATCGATCGTTTCATACTCCTGTAGAAGTTTTAACGCAGTTTTCTCACCTATCCCCTTTACTCCAGGATAGTTGTCGGAAGAGTCACCCATAAGTCCTTTTAGATCAATGACTTGTTTTGGCTGTATCCCTTTCTTTTCATAAAAGTTTGCATGATCGAAGACCTCGTAATTTCCTTGTCCTTTTCTCATAATCGCAACGCGGATACGATTATCAACAAGCTGCAATATATCCTGGTCCCCAGTAAGAATCGTTACTTCGTTATCTACACTATAGAGTTTAGCGAGTGTACCAATGCAATCATCCGCTTCGAAGTTTTCCAAACCGATATTTGGCATATTAAATGCATCCACGACTTCTTTTATTAAATCAAATTGAGGAATTAACTCAATTGGTGGGGAATCTCTGTTGGCCTTATATCCATCATAGAGATCCGAACGAAATGTTTTACTTCCCATATCCCAGCAGCAAACTACATGCGTAGGTTCAAAAGTGTCCACCGCATCCAAAAAGTATCTCATAAATTGATAGACACCATTTGTTGGTACTCCTTTACTTGTAATCATGAAATTTCCACGAAATGATGTTGCAAAAAAACCTCTGAAAAGCAATGCCATTCCATCCACCAATAAAACATTATTTTTTTCCATTTAAGACACTTCCCCTATATTATGCTGCTTAATAATCGAACTAATTTGTTCCTGTTTTTGCAATAATACTGACACATCCACTGTTGAGATAAGCATCTCAAGATAATTATTCAGTTGTAAACTAATATCCTGCTCGACTTGCTCTTTCATCCCATCGACAAACTCGTTCCATTGTCTCAAATACGCCTCCAACATACGAGAATTGCTATCTTCCACATACTGGTTAGCATAAGGTTTTATTATAGCATAAATCTCTTCTTTCATAAATTCCTTTTCATTTTTCTCAAAAAATGCTTTCGTACCTTTGAATTTTGAAAGTATCCGATCAAATTTACTAGTATCCAAATCTTTAAATCCCTGTTCGTACTCAGGAGTTATCATTTCAAGTATGTTCATTTCCGGAAGTTCGAATAGTTTATCAGTCTGTATGCTAATAACTGCCAATGTTTTATGAACTTCTTTTAATTGTACGTGAATATACGACTCCATCCTTAATGAAACAGCCTGCATTTCCTGATGAAGCTCAAATGCTATATATTCAATCAGATTATCCAAACAATTTCTTAATTGTATTTGCGCTTTCTTACCAGACTCCGTAATGGTTGTTGGGTTAAACATTTCCTTAAACATATCATGGAAACGAATCGCTAATCTTTCTATTACATAGAAAAGTTGTTTTTCCATTTTCTGTTCCATTTGTTCTTTGTAGCTGTTTGTAGACAATGTGCGAATGTCTTCGGAAAGTCTCTCTTTCTTTGCAGTTAACTCTTGCTTTCTTTTTTGTTTTTCTTGTTTATCCAGCGTTAACGAATTGACATAGTTGTCCACTGCATGACTTGTTCTGTTCATATCCCAAATTGCCGAATCAATCGTTAATTCTGCTAAATCCTGATAGATAAATTGGTTAAAATCACTTTCCATTCGTTGCATTTGACTATTTACAGTTCGTTTCTGGATTTTTTCTTCCAGGGAGTTTTTACTGGACACTGGATAAAGTCTAGGAAGTCTAATCCCTAATTGCTGTAATTGGTCCTGTACATAATCAATTACCAATTTCAATTCCGTTTCATCTGTAGCCAGATCAGCTGCATTGACGATAAAAAACATTTTATCCAATTGAAAAGCTTCTTTAACTCGACCAAGCTGCATCAGAAAATCTCTATCTGCACGGGATAACGCATGATTGTAGTAGGTCACATAAAGAATTGCATCCGCATGTTTAATATAATCAAAGGCAACATTCGTATGTCTAGCATTAACAGAATCAGCACCAGGGGTATCCACCAAGGTAATCCCCTGTCTCGTTAATTCACAATCATAATAAAGATCAATGGATTCGATATAGCATGCCTTTGTTTCATCCGTCACATAGTTTTCAAATTCTTCTATAGTTATTGTAATACTATTTCCTATGTAACTCTTTATACTTTCATATCCAGCAATCATCGCCCGCAAATAAGACTGATACATTTTATTAAGTTGGTCACTCTTATCAATCTGATTGGATCTCAGCCATTCCATCATCTCATTAAATTCGGTTGCATGAGGTGCTAATTTTTTTGTAATCATACGTAAATCATTCGTAAGTACATCCCTGCTTTTAAGAGTTACGACAACCGATCCATGCTTATTTCCTTCGTCTACAGGTCGAATGCGGTTTACCGTTGCCGTAGTTGGATTTGGTGAAACCGGTAAAACTTTCTCACCCATTAACGCGTTGGCAAATGATGATTTACCGGCACTAAAAGCCCCGAATAATGCAATCGTATAGGATCGATGTTTTAAACGATATTCTTTTTCTTTTAAATCATTTAATAAGGATTCAAACCCAGGTAATTCCTTAATCACATCCATTGTTTTATCTATACTACTTAACACATTTTCTGTCGATGATTTTCTAATGACAGATTTTATCTCGGTCTCCTTCGTTAACTGCTCTTTCCGAGGAAAGAGTTGGGGCTTATTTGGTGATATACTTTCCTTTCTGATCGGCTTTGGTTTAGTATTCAGTTCTTTTTCTATTAGCGCCCAAACAGAATCATCAACATTCGGATTGATTAATTGACTATCCAATTGATCACATACCTGCTTTTCTTCACGTTGTAATCGAAGCAGTTCCTCTTTTACATTTTTTTCTTTTTCCAATTCAGTAAGGTTCCGCACATATTTCGCTTTATGGTCTTCATTTTTATTTTTAATGGAAGCAAGAATGGGTTTTAAAATAATTCTTGCTGCCTGCTTATATTTATTTTTAATATCAGCAGCTACATCATTGGTATAATTCAATACATAATCGCCATTTACTTTCGCACCCGATTTGATTAAATTTCTGGCATGTTCACTGCTGTATGCGACTTCCAATTCATTTACTTTGCTTTGAAGTTCTGCATCATTTAAATCATACTTTCTTAGTAATGCACTGAATTTGTCACGCAGTCGCCACTGAATCGATGTATTCCTATTTTCGTTCAATGCAGATAAGAACTCTAACTCTCTTCTGTTTTTCTCTTCTGCTGTTTTTTTCTTAGAGGCAAATAACCCAATCTTAAACTCCGATTGTTGGGACTCCAAGTACAATTGTGCTTTATCTCTAAGGCTGGCAGGCATTAAATAGGCATTATTTAAAGTTTGCTGCAATTCAGCCAGATAATCCTTTTCAAACTGTATGGGTTCATTTTCCAATCGGAAGAGATTTTCCTCCGTTTTTCCCAATTCTTCAGGATCTGCGAAATCAATAGATTTGTCATCATTGCCGGTGAGGTCATTTATCAGGGTTCCATAATGGTTTTTTAAATAGCGTTTATGGTCTTTCATTACCTGCCTTACAGATTGTGCGATATTTAAATGTTCACTTTGGTTGGCCATAATAGAAGACAACTTTTGCTTAATATCTTCAATTTGGTTATGCGCTGTAGTAAGGTCCACTAACGAAGTATAGTATATATTCTCTGGCTTTAGGTTCCATTGATCAAACGTTTGTTTAATATTTTTATCGAACGTATAAAAGGTCAATTCCTGCTCATCATGTTTATCAATTTGATTGATTACCACATAATATGGCAAGCTTTTTTCCTGAACAGATTTCAGGAACTGGAGGTTAACCTCGGACTGTACATGATTATAATCCATAATATAAAGGAGTACATCAGCCAGGTGCAATGATGCTTCCGTCATAATGCGATCTGCATCATCCGCTGCATCAATACCGGGAGTATCGATAATTGCAGATCCTGAAGGAATGATCTGTTCTCCTGTACTGATCTCTATCTTTTTAATGGCTTCTTTATCTTTCGAATATTCCTTTATCATATCGATGTCATATGGTTCTTTATATTCCACTGGGTGATCATTCGTAAAATATACGCGTGCAACCCCTTCCCCAGAATTAATCTTTACCACATTTGCACTTGTAGGTATTGGACTTTTCGGTAAAATTTCTTTCCCTAACAATGTATTAATCATGGATGATTTACCTGCAGAAAAATGACCTGCAAAACTAATGACTAATTCCTGTTTCTGAAATTTTTCATATATATCTAGCATCTTAACGGTGTTTGCCCTGTCACCGTTATTTTTCATTTGATGATAGACCGCAGCAATCTGGTCCGAGTTTACGGTTTTTATCCTTTCTTGTACAATCATGACATTCAGTTCCTTTCTTCCACATCCCAATTTAAAATCTATTATACGGAATTAAAGTGTGGAATACCACCCATTTTAAAGCGATTTCATGTAGGTTTTCACTTAATACAAACCATTAAGTTTACATAATAAGATTATGGTTAATTTTAAAAGATTGGCAGATACTACATTAAAGGATTCCGTTTTTGAGGTGCATACTGATTAGACAGACCAACTGACGTATGAATTGGCATACGTCAGTTTTGTTGTTATATCAACGATTAAAGTTAAATATGGTTTTTTGGCATCCGAATATCTCATTTCTTTTTTATGGGACAATAGATTTTGTACATATTAATGCTGATGTCAATTGCACTTTCATTTTAGATAGTATAACGTTAGTTAGCTAACACAAAAAGGACCTCTGTTAAGAAATCCTGATCAATTTTCTTATTTAAATAAAGCACCAAATAACGGAAGAAGTTACAAATCTTCTTCTGTTGCTTCTTTTTTAAATATCCCAACAAATAACATAACAAGTCCTACGATGAAACCTATGGGAAATAGGATCCACATAATCATTGACGCCCAACCACTTCCAACGATAGCTGCGTATGTTAGCCCAATCGCGAAAGATAAGGCTGGGGAAATTGACACCATAAGAGCGAAGCCCCATATCCTATATTTTCTTTTTTTCGACTTTCCTTCACCAAACTGATAAGCCAAAACTGCTCCAAGAACTGCTATTGCATACCCCACGACAATTGCCATTTTTTAATCCCCGCCTTTATAAATCTTAAATTCTCCATCTGAAAGGAACCTGCCCTGTAACCGTCATACCTTTGTTCAAGTAATAGCACTAATTAACACAAGATAAAAGTCAATATTTCTCTTCATTAGATTTTGATATAAGATACATTAGTGGTCCAGCAAAAATTAACCCAGCAGCACCTACACCCAGGAAAAAAGCCGTATAGGGGAACAACTCAATCTCTTTTCCCAAAATAAAATCTATTATGACACGAAGAAACGTAATTATTGTGGGAAATACAAGCGACCAAAATAACATAATTTTTAATACTTTTGGCACGTTTTATCCCTCCCTTAAAAAATAGTTCAATAACCCTGCTTTTATAACAAAAGAGCGACTGCCTTGTTCCATAATCGCACCAGTTTGTTTAAGTACACCCTTTCCACAAACAGTAATTTGATATTCTACTTTGCTGTTGTGTCACGATATACAATCATAGTAATTATATTTAATAGAAGTGTAACGATAAGAAGAACTGAACTTACAATCACCACAGCCACTTCCATAAGAGCAGACCAATCTTCAATCTTAACCAGATAATGACCATAGACTATCTGGAAATATAACGATATCGCACAAGCACTGATACTCATAATGGAAAGTCCGCTCCAATTCTTATGGTTATGGTTTTTATATCGCATAAGATTAACAACAGGAAGTGTCCAAGCAATAAGACCAAGAACGAGACTACCAACATTAAGCCAACCCCAATCAATCATTATTTACCACCCTTTGCGTTTTTTTATCTGCATTTTTGTTCATAAATCAGTAAATATCCTTCTGTTACTAACTGCCAGATAGATCAACAGCCTCTTATTTAACATTAACATAATATTCCTAGCATTATTAGAAAAAAAAGACAATCAAATTCTGATTGCCTTATTCAACACTTGTACCATTTAGTTTAATAATAAACCTTGCACAGAAACGTAAAAAACAAAAATGGAAACATTAATACAGATTACACCCATTTTCTTTCGGGCATCCTTGATTTCGGCTATACCCATAACCAATAACATTGCACCCATAAAAAACATCATATATGGCATTACTTCGTGGTTACCAGATAACAAGCTATATCCCGCTAAAACAAAAACAATTATGGGTAATACAATTCTAAGTATTTTTAGCAATAAGTTCACTCCTTGTCGCTCAAAATTACATTTACTCCACAGTCTGAACCGATTGTTGAACACAACAAACAATACTCTTTAACTCTTCTGCCAAGCACCACAATAAGCGATTACTCTTATTGTGATATCGCACATTCACTTTAGTCTTCGATGATTTTTTAGTATTTGTTTCAAATATACTTCTGATTTTCCTTTAGGGATACTAAGGTTTTGCCATTCCTCATTTTTAATTTGTTTGCCGACATAAACAATTTGTCCAATATGATAAGCGTAATGAGCCATTTGCCTTTCAATCGCATCAATAACCGTATGGCTTTCGCCGCGTATATTAATATTTTTTAATAAATCCTCTTCATTTAAATTATCAATTGTTTTAAAAAGAGTATTCCAACCTCTTTCCCAATAAGAAATCATTTCTTGCTTTGAAGATATAGTGTCTTCAAATTCTTGGTCACGTTTCCTATTGGTTTTTTCACCATCAGAAGTTAAAAAATCAGTCCATCTTGAAATCATATTTCCGCTTAAATGCTTAACGATAATTGAAATACTATTAGAGGATTTATTTAAAGCCCAATGTATATCATCTTCCGACAATTGTTGTATTGTTTTATCTCCTAGTTCTTTAACACTTCTAAACTTTTCTTGGACTACTTTTAAATACTCATTCCCTACAGTCATTACCGTCCACCCCACTGATAGTAAGTATATTATAAAACCACATTAAGCTGCCCCTTCAGTTCAATAAACCGTCTTAAATTCTACCATAATATTCAAAAACATTGTTTGAAGATAAAAGGCGACCGTTTCGATGATCGCCTTGTTTAACTCTTGCACCCGTTAGCTTAATACAGATTTTAGTTCGTTTTTTCTTTGTAAACTTCTAAAATGTGTTCGGAGTTTACAATAATTTTACTGTTAGTAGATGTAGTGATTTCCATCGGATAAATGGCGGATATTTTATCAGAAAATATCCATTCTCTTCCTGGCTGATTAAGTAATATAAAAATTCCCTTTGATTTTTCTCCCATAAAATTAAGGGATGTTGAACTTAAAGGGTCGTTATCCCGTTCGTTTATTCCAATTTCAATTAATTTTTCCCCAGCACTTATAGCATCAGCTACTGTAAGTCCTATTTCACTAATATTTAATACACCTTCTATAGAGAAAGGCTCCTCTCCTTTTTTAGAGGTGAAAGGTCTTGAAATGAACTCCACTATATTACCAGCGGGGTCGTAGAAATAAAAAGCATGAGCTTGGAAATGTGAAAAGTATACTTCATCCTCTCCATCCCTGACGTTTAATTGTACTCTTTCTTTTACCCATGATTTAGCTTCATCAAATTTATTCGCAAAAATGTTAAAAGCAAAATGGTAATAAGGGTGACCTTTTACATTTTCAGATGTGAATTCCAATTCACTTGAACCAATTCCAATACGAAAACTATGATCATCCTCCATAAGTACAGGAAACCCAAAAGTGTCTACATAAAATTCTCTCATTTTTTTTATATTATTTGTTTGAAGAGTTAATGATTTTATTTCCATTATCAACTACACCTTTTTTATAAATTTTCTTAAGACTCTATCAATGTTATTGTAATATATAAACCAATATAATTAAAATGCTAATTTATAATCAAAAGGCATAATAAGAAGTTATACTAAAAGGATTAGGGTATAACTCCCTAATCCTTTTAGTAATTCCTTATTGGATTAATGCACTCGTTAACTTAAAAAGTAATCTTGTACTGAAACAAATATATTAAACAAGCCAATAATAATTAGTAAATAACCAACCGTTCATTTAATATCACCTCTATATAACTACTAAGTAACCGTGCAGATAGTTCAGTATCTATAAACAAATAATAACATAATGCTTACTATTTCAATTGTAAATTTCAGAAATTAAATATAAAAGTAAAATACAAATATAAGAGTAATAACCAGGGCTTGGGCAAAACAAATAACTAAATCATTTTTCCAATATGTTTTACCAAAGGGACTCCATTTACCACCAAATAAGCTAAATTACCTAGCAATTAAAAAGCTACATAACCAAATACTAAAGAAGCTATTATAAACCCCATTGTTGTCCCTCCTCTAATTGTAAACAAATAAATCTAATGAAATTTAAGTTTCTTCAACTCTAGCACCTGATAGTTGAAAAGAACTTTACCTTGTTCTTTAATTCACAAATCTATCTTGATAGCGGAAAATACCTTGAAGGAAACAATATAAAGAAGAACCCTCGCAAATAAGAAATGGAATTTTAAAAGTTATTAACAATAAAAACCGAAAGTTAAGTTGTTATGTGATAAATTAAGTCTGAACATTTTATAAATGGATAGAGGAAAAATGACAAAATGTGATGTAAGGAGTTTTCGTACATGATCGTTTATAAGGAGACTGAGTACAGCGGTAACGGATCAATTTTCTTTATCCATGGACTTGGTGCGAGTCGTTGGATGTGGTGGCAACAAGAGGCAGCTTTTTCAGATTATCAAGTTATCATGGTAGATTTACCAGGACATGGGAAAAGTGTAGCTACTCCTTGGATTAGTTTAGCGGATACAACCTGGAGATAAAGAATCTAGAGGTATTATTGAATCCATTGAGACAGCTCCGAAATTTATAACCAATGCCGAGGGGAGATTAATTCCTGGTGCTCAGCATGTTTGGGCTGTGCAAAAATCCTACCAATTTAATCGTATTTTGGGAGATTGGTTAGTTCATAATCAGGATAGTAGAGATTGACAGAAAAAATTAAATAAAATGAAACACCGAAATGAAATTTCCAGCAAATAAACATCTCTCTTCTAATTCCTAAATAACCCATTCTCGATAAGTAAATCATTTTTCACTCTTCCACTAACTAAACTGCCCATTTAGTTTAAGAACAATATTTCACAAAGTTATTTTACCATATATTAGTAATCTCTAAAAAACTTAACATTAACCCTGTCATTATAATATTAAAAGCCGTCTGATTTAGACGACTTTAATTTGCCATTTTAACAGTCAATTTTATTGTCATTTGAGGTGTATTTATTGAAAATGCACCTCAAAACGGAACCCTTTAATACTACATCTACCAATCTTTTTATTATACTGGATATACGCCATGTTTTCTTTTCGTGAATGTAATATTTTTAGCGGCATATACCGAAAAACGTTTCGTTAGTTCTGCTCTTAATGTATTTGGATCAATAACTGCATCTATCACCATTTCAGATGCTAGTCGATAAACATCAATGTTTTCCTTGTATTCGTCCTGTTTTTGTTTAATATAAGCAGCACGTTCTATTTCAGGCAATTGGGCAATTTTATTTGCTTCGACTGCATTAACTGCTGCTTCTGGTCCCATAACGGCAATTTGCGCATTTGGAAAAGCAAGACAGCAGTCCGGATCAAAAGCTGGACCAGACATAGCATAAAGACCTGCGCCATATGCTTTACGTACGATCACCGAAATTTTTGGCACCGTTACTTCACTCATAGCGAATAGCATCTTTGCACCATGCCTAATAATCCCTTGTCGTTCCACTTTTGTTCCAATCATAAACCCAGGAACATCTGTCAAGAATAGTAGCGGAATATTGAATGCATCACATAATTGAATAAACTTGGCTGCTTTATCCGCAGAATCCGTAAACAGCACACCTCCTTTAACGCGAGGTTGATTAGCAATGATTCCGACTGAATTCCCTTCAATCCTTGCTAGCCCTGTAATTAATTCAGGTGCAAATTTCTTTTTAATCTCACAAAAACTGTCTTCATCAATGATTCGATCAATTAAATCATACATATTAAATGGTGCATTCTGGTTTTCTGGAACAATATCCGTAATTGATTTCTCGAAGGATTTAACGTCCCTTGTTTCAAATACTTTCGGCTTGTTACGGAAATTGGCGGGAAAATAGCCCAGGTAATTTTGAGCATAACGGATAGCTTCTTCTTCTGATTTTACTAATACATCACCAACTCCCGAGACCGTACAGTGCATATTAGCACCACCCATCTCTTCAAGCGTGACTTTTTCTCCGATTACTTTTTCTGCCATTCGTGGGGAACCCAAATACATGGAAGCATTCCCATCAACCATAATAACCACATCACAGAATGCTGGAATATAAGCTCCACCAGCAGCAGATGGACCAAATAATAGACATACCTGTGGTACACGACCAGAAAGTTTTATTTGATTATGAAAAATACGCCCTGCTCCTCGTCTTCCAGGAAACATTTCAATTTGATCGGTAATTCTTGCCCCAGCCGAATCAACGAGATAAATCATTGGCAATTCCATTTTTTCTGCTGTTTCCTGAATTCGTAAGATCTTCTCTACCGTTCGTTTCCCCCAGGAGCCAGCTTTAACAGTAGAATCATTGGCCATTACACAGACATCTTGCCCATTAATCTTACCAATACCAGTTACTACACCATCAGATGGCAAGTTATCATCCATACTATTAGCAAAAAAAGCATCTTCTAACTTCAAGCCTTCATCAAATAAAAGTTCAAGTCTTTTACGTACAAATAGTTTTCCTTTTTCTTCATTACTTTTATGATATTTTTCTTTTCCTCCTTTTTCTATTTTATTGATCCTCTCCTGTAACTCTTCCAAATACGACATATTTTTCCCTCCTTGTCTATCTTCCTTCATACATGGGTTTTCTTTTTTCCTTAAATGCCTGTAATCCTTCCATTCTGTCTGCAGTTGGTATTGTTTCCAGGTAACTTACATGTTCAATCTCCAGACCCTCTGAGATATTTGTTTGCATTCCGGTATTGATCGCCGTTTTAGCTTGTTTCAAAGCTATTGGTCCATTGCCTGCAATTGTTTTTGCTAAAAATAATGCCTCAGACTGTAAACAATTTTCATCTACCGTTTGTTCTACTAAACCAATCGATAATGCTTCATTTGCATCAATCGGTTTTGCTGTATAGATTAACCGCTTTGCATGTCCTAGTCCAACTAATCTGGGCAAACGCTGCGTTCCACCGGCCCCAGGGATAATCGCCAATGATGTTTCAGTTAAACCTAGCTTCACACCCCGAGCAGCAATTCGTAGATCACATGCTAGTGCCAATTCCAATCCACCCCCATAGGCCGCACCATTAATTGCCGCTATGACTGGCATTTTCATCTTTTCTATTGCTGTGGTTGTTTCTCCTATGTAGCGCACCGCTTCAATGACCTGCTGTTCTAACATTCCGCGTCGTTCTTTTAAATCCGCACCTGCACAAAATGCCTTCTTGCCAGAACCTGTTAGGATGGTGCAGAAAACATGATGATTCTGATCAATTTGTTGAATTGCCTCATTCAACTCTACTAACATTGCTTTTGATAAAGCATTTGCTGCTTCTGGCCGATTGAGTGTGATGACAGCAATATGCTCTTCTTTGATATCTAACTGTAGTAAGTCAGCCATGATAACCTCCTCTACTATTTGCAAAAATTTCACCTAAAACGGCATGAAATAAAGTCGCTTTGGCTAGTCTCTAGTTTACCTAAAGCGACTTATTGTACGGAATTAATTATTCTACGATTGCAATAATGTCGCCTTCGTTGACAAAATCACCTTCAGCCACTTTTAATTCTTTTACTGTACCAGCAGCTTCAGCAGCTATTGGTATTTCCATTTTCATCGATTCAAGAATGACGATGTCCTGACCCTCTTCCACTGAATCTCCTATATTTAATACTATTTTCCAGACACTACCCGCCATACTTGCTTTCACTTCCTGCATAATCATTCCTCCACACTATTTATTCATTTGAGTTAAATAATAATTGTCCACAAATGCAGTCGATGTATTGCCCGCTAAAAATTGTTCATTGTCTATGATGTTTAATAACATAGGTATATTTGTTTTAATACCTTCCACTTTATATCGTGATAACGCTTGCTTCAATAATCGAATAGCCTCACCTCTCGTATTTTCTTTAACAATCAATTTTCCGATCATAGGATCATAGAAAGGGGTAACATTATAATCTGCAGTTACCGCAGTTTCATTACGAATACCCTGACCTTCAGGTAATTCAAAAATAGAAATATGCCCGGGTGATGGTAAAAATGTTACTGGATCTTCTGCATATATTCGTGCCTCGATGGCATGCCCATCAATAAACAAATCTTCCTGTTTGACTGTTAATTCCTTACCACTGGCAATATTAATTTGCTGTTCGATGATATCGATTCCGGTAATTTCTTCTGTTATCGGATGTTCTACTTGTATTCTTGTATTCATTTCGAGAAAATAAAAATTCTCCTGTTCATCAACTAAAAACTCTATCGTACCTGCATTTGTATAATTTAGCATGTTGACTGCTTTAATTGCAGCAACCCCCATCAGATTACGAGTTTTATCCGTTATAAACTTGGAAGGCGCTTCTTCAATCACTTTCTGATTACGACGTTGAATGGAACACTCTCGTTCAAACAAATGAATAGCATTGCCATGATGATCAGCCAAAATTTGTATTTCAATATGGCGGGCATTTTCAATTTTCTTCTCCATAAACATGGATCCATCACCAAAAAAAGTGATAGCTCTCTTTGAATTACTGTCAAAAGCTTTCGCTAACTCTTTGTCGGAATGTACAACTTGCATACCGATACCGCCACCACCAGCTGACGCCTTTAGCATGATTGGGTAGCCAATTTCTTTTGCAGTCTCTATAGCTTCCTCTACAGTTGAAACAACTCCATCTGTTCCAGGTATTACTCGAACTCCTGCTTGCTTCATAGAATTTCTAGCAGCTATTTTACTCCCCATCTGTTTGATTACATTACTGTTTGGTCCTATAAAAACGATACCTTCTGTAGCACAGAATTCTGCAAATTGTTCGTTTTCACTAAGAAAACCATATCCAGGATGAATGGCATTCGCTTTGGTTATCTTTGCGACCTCTAAAATCCTATATACATTCAAATAACTTTCATTTACCTTTGGCGGACCAATCAGGAAGCTCTCATCTGCAATGGAAACATAAGGAGCTTGCTGATCGGCTTCTGAATAGACTGCAACCGTTTCAATTCCCATCTTTTTACATGTCCGTATTATTCGAGCAGCTATTTCTCCCCTGTTTGCAATTAATATTTTTTTAATCATAAACTTCCTCCCTATAAATGAAGTTCTTTAACTGTAAACGCGATTTAAGTTAATGTAGCTTTAAAAATTCCAACAGAAATCAATTTCCCCTTGTCAATTTTTACTAACAGCCTAGTTCTCTAGCAATGACAAGTCTCTGAATTTCAGATGTACCTTCTCCGATTTCCAATAGTTTTGCATCCCGTAAATATCTTTCCACTTCATATTCACGCATGTAACCATAACCCCCGTGTATTTGTATCGCTTGATTCGCTGATCTGAATGCTGTTTCAGTAGCAAATAATTTTGCATAGGCCGCTTCTTTCCCAAAAGCTTTTCCTTCATCTTTCAGCCATGCTGCCTTATGTACCATATTTCTGGCGAGTTCAACCTCCATTGCCATATCTGCCAGTTTGAATTGAATCGCTTGAAAACTCGAAATGGATTTTCCAAACTGTTTACGCCCTTTCGCATATGCCAATGCTTTTTCCAGTGAAGCTTGAGCAATTCCCAACCCTAGAGCCGCAATAGAGATTCTTCCTCCATCCAATGTATAAAGAAACTGCTTGTGTCCTTTATGTTCCTCACCCAACACGTTTTTTCTTGGGACACGGACATGTTCAAGTATGATTTCTGCAGTATCGGAACCACGTACACCCATCTTGTCATAGTTACTCGTAATTTTGACACCATCCGCATCAGTTGGCACAATGATAGAAGAAATCATATTCTTTCCCTTGTCGTTCTTCCCTGTGACAGCGGTTACAATTATAATCTTAGCAAAACTCGCATTTGTTATAAAACACTTTTCTCCATTAATTACATAATCATTGCCATCCACAATCGCAGTCGTTTTTGTTCCTCCTGAGTCTGAACCTGCATTCGGTTCGGTTAAACCAAAAGAACCAAGTGCCTCTCCTTTTGCAAGTGGTCTCAAAAATAATTCTTTTTGTTCATCGGTTCCAAAATAATAAAGTGGACTTGCCCCAAGTGAAACTGCAGCTGCATAGCTTAATCCAGTGCTGCCACATACACGACCAATTTCTTCAACAGCTAAC
Source organism: Oceanobacillus longus (assembly GCF_042650085.1). Lineage (NCBI taxonomy): Bacteria > Bacillati > Bacillota > Bacilli > Caryophanales > Bacillaceae > Oceanobacillus > Oceanobacillus longus. The sequence continues at coordinate 829,480 of NZ_JBHSAO010000001.1, forward strand.
GCATATGACATCGTATCCCCGCCAGATCCACCGTACTCTTCTGGAAATGGTATCCCCAGTATCCCCAGTTTTCCCATCTGATCAAAAATATCTTTAGGAAAAACTGCTTTAGTATCAATTTCAATTGCTCTTGGCCTAATTACTTCTTCCGCGAAATCACGGACCATTTTTTTTATCATTGTCTGTTCTTTTGTTAATTCAAAATTCATTTTATCCCTCCCACACGATACGTAAGACCGACTAGTTGGTCTGTTCTATTCATCGTTAACTAATTTTCCTTATCTGGAAAAGAAAGGTTTTTCTAAAAGAATTTCCTCGTAATTGTTAATGGCAATCATTTCGGGCTGTAAAACGGCATGCATAATTAAATCTATAAAAACATCCCCAACCTCTTCGATTGTATTGGTCCCTGATGTTTGGTACCACTTATACATCCAGTTAACCATGCCTAAAATCGCCATTGTAGTTATTTCGACTTGAAGATCTTCACGAAATTCCCCACATTTTTTCCCATCGTTAATAGCCTGTTTAATAATTTGCTTAAATTGATGTCTCTTTTCTTTAACCAGATTTTCATACTGTGGTTTTAGGTAAATACTCTCCTGATAAAAAACAGAAAGATGCGGTTTATAACGATCAAATACGTTAACAAAATCTTTTACAATTGCTTGCAGCCTTTTTATCGGTGAATCGTACATCTTATTTGCATCTGTTGCTTTATCCAACACATACGTTATGAATGTATCATGAATAACAAATAATAATTCATTTTTTGACGTAAAGTGATGATAAAAACCGCCTTTGGAAGTACCTACATCTTTAATAATTTGATTAACAGAAACTCCGTGAAAACCATGTTTTTCGAATAGAAGTAAAGAAGACTGAATAATTTTTTGACGTAAATCCGTTATAAACCCTCCTTTATAAAATTCACTATTACTTTAACATAATAATCTGAAAATATAAAGTATTTTTTATGTTTTATCGAATAAAAAAGAGGCAGTTCTATGTGAGAACTACCCCTTATTCATGTTAAAAAACATCAAATGGTTTATTGTAGGTCGCTTCTTTCCATACTTCAACGACTTCACCCTGGTGATCACTGTCTATGATAAATGATCCATTACTGTATCTGTCACTGGCAGTTAGTTCCAAAGGAAATACATGATGTGTCTCACCGTTTGCAGTTTGGAAACAGATCGTATCATTTTCGTTGAGAACAAAGAATCCTTTTATTCGATGTGTTTTTTTCTTCAATTCTCGTAACATGAGGAGTCCACGCTTGGCTCGAGTGGTTTTTTCAAACTCCTTCAATTTCATTCGCTTGCACGATCCACGCTGTGTCACGATAGCAAGTGAAGGATCAGACAAATCATCAAATACTTGTCCATTTACAACATATTCCTCATCTTTCAGCAAAATAGCTTTCACACCTGCAGCACGTTGACCTACTACCGTTATTTCTGATTCGTGATACCATAATCCATAACCTTTATTCGATGCTATGAATACATCAGAATTTCCATTGGTCTGGCAAACATTTACAACTTCATCATCATTCTTTAAATTCAATGCGATTAAAGCTTTCGAACGGCGTTGTGCATCATACAGTTTAAATTCACTCCGTTTGACCATCCCGTTTTTCGTGAAAAACACTAAATAATCTGTCGTATCTTTAAAGTCACGGACTGGAATGCATTGAATTAAATGCTCATTTTTGTCGAGCTGCACAATGTTGGATACATGCTGTCCAATATCTTTCCAGCGTATATCCGGAAGTTCATGGACGGAGGTCATAATATATTTGCCTTTATTGGTGAAAAGCAGTAGCTTATCCGTCGTATTTACTTCGATCAAGCCAATTGGGTAGTCATTATCTTTTAATGCCAGACCTTCACCATTTGAAGCACCATAGGACCTGAGACTGGTTCGCTTAATGTAACCTTCTCTTGTAACAGAAACGAGTACATCCTCACTCGCTACAGTAACCTCAATATTTATTTTCAATTCTTCAATTTCATCTACAATAATCGTACGTCTACTCTCCGCAAACGTTTTTTTGATATGCCTCAGATCTTTTTTAATTGTTTGGTACAGCTTTTTTTCACTGGAAAGGATTGCTTCCAAATCACTGATACTTTTTCTCAGTTCATCCGCTTCCTTTTGCAATTGTGTAATATCGGTATTTGTTAAACGATAAAGTTGGAGCATAACAATCGCTTCAGCCTGAGCCTCGGAAAAATCGTAAGCTTCAATAATTCTATGTTTGGCATCTGGTTTATCTTTTGATGCTCGAATAGTAGCAATCAATTCATCCAATATCGAAATTGCTTTTATAAGTCCTTCTACAATATGTGCACGATCTTTTGCTTTCTTCAAATCAAATTTTGTCTGTCTTGTCACAACATCTTTTTGATGTGAAATATAAGCTTCAAGCATTTTTGGAAGTGAAAGTAATTTAGGCGTCTTATCCTGTATAGCTACCATGTTGAAATGGTAGGTTATTTGCAAGTCTGTATTTTTGTATAAGAAATTTAGTACACCTTCACTATTGGCATCTTTCTTCAGTTCAACAACAATACGCAAACCCGTACGGTCACTTTCATCTCTTACTTCAACGATGCCTTCCACTTTACGATCAAGGCGAAGCTCATCCATCTTCTTAACCATGCTGGCTTTGTTGATCTCATAAGGAATTTCAGTAATGACAATTTGCTCACGGGTATTCCGCATCGTTTCTACGCTCGCTTTTCCGCGTACAATTACTTTGCCACGACCTGTTTCGTATGCCTTCGTAATTCCTTCTACACCTTGAATGATACCCCCTGTAGGAAAATCGGGGCCTTTTATCACTTTCATTAACTCCTGAACACTGACTTCCGGTTTATCAATTTTCATAATAACTGCATCTATTACCTCATCCAAGTTATGTGGTGGTATATCCGTTGCATAACCCGCGGAAATTCCTGTTGAACCATTTACAAGCAAGTTCGGAAATTTAGCAGGAAGAACAACCGGTTCAGAAGTAGTCTCATCAAAATTGGGAATAAAGTCCACTGTTTCCTTATCAATATCACGCAATAGTTCGGATGAAATCTTGGATAGCCTTGCCTCTGTATAACGCATCGCTGCTGGTGGATCACCGTCCATACTACCGTTGTTTCCATGCATCTCAACTAACACATCTCGCAGTTTCCAGTCTTGACTTAGACGTACCATTGCTTCGTATACGGATGAATCACCATGTGGATGGTAATTACCAATAACTGTACCAACTGTTTTCGCTGACTTACGGAAATGTTTATCATGCATATTTTTTTCTACATGCATTGCATATAAAATTCTTCGTTGCACAGGCTTCAGGCCATCTCTAGCATCCGGAAGTGCCCTATCCTGAATAATATATTTACTGTATCTCCCAAATCTGTCACCTATTACTTCTTCCAATGGAAGATCTAAAAACTTTTCTGTTTGTGACAAATCTACCCCCCCTTACTTATCTCAATCGTTATCCTTTTTGGAGTCGTTTCTACTTTATCATTATGTTAATAGAAAATGAGGTCTATTCCTCGGTTTGGATTTTTTCGTTTTCCAAAATATTGGAATCTTCCTCAAGGCCAAACTTTACATTGCTTTCAATCCATTTTCTTCTTGGAGCAACTTTGTCACCCATTAAGGTGGTAACTCTACGTTCAGCTCGTGCAATATCATCAATCGTTACTCTTATCAATGTACGGGATTCCGGATTCATTGTCGTATCCCATAATTGATCGGCATTCATTTCACCAAGTCCTTTGTAACGTTGAATCGTATATCCGTTTTTAAATTGCTTTAAAGCGGTTTGCATCTCTTCCTCATCCCAAGCGTAAACGATTTTTTCGCTTTTTCCTTTTCCTTTGGATATTTTGAAAAGTGGTGGTAAAGCAATGAAGACTTTTCCAGCTTCTACAAGCGAACGCATATAACGATAAAAGAAGGTTAAAAGTAGTACCTGAATATGGGCACCATCTGTATCTGCATCTGTCATAATGATAATCTTGTCGTATTGCACGTCTTCAAGATCAAAGTCTCCCCCTACTCCAGCACCGATTGTATGGATAATAGTAGAAATCTCTTCATTTTTAAATACATCTTGCAACTTTGCCTTCTCTGTGTTTACTACTTTGCCTCGTAATGGCAGTACCGCCTGAAATTTACGATCTCTTCCTTGTTTTGCAGATCCACCTGCGGAATCTCCCTCCACAAGGTAAAGCTCATTTCTTTTCGGGTTTTTCGATTGCGCCGGAGTCAACTTTCCGCTTAGTATATCTTTTCTTTTTCGTTTTTTACCCGTTCTTGCATCTTCCCGTGCCTTCCGGGCTGCTTCACGTGCTTCTTTGGCTTTGATTGATTTCTTGACGAGCATTCCTGATACATCTGGATTCTCTTCCAAAAAGTAATTTAGATGTTCAGAAACAACAGAATCGACGACGGAACGGGCTTCTGTAGTACCCAACTTTCCTTTCGTCTGACCTTCGAATTGCAACTTATCCTCAGGAATTCTGACAGAAATAATAGCTGTTAATCCTTCACGAATGTCCGTACCTTCTAGATTCTTATCTTTGTCTTTCAGCAATCCGATTCTTCTTGCATAATCATTAAACGTTCTTGTGATTGCCGTTCGTGCACCCGATTCATGTGTGCCTCCGTCTCTGGTACGAACATGGTTTACAAAGGAGAGCATACTCTCTGCATAACCATCATTAAATTGGAAAGCAAAATCCACTTCCAATCCCTGCACTTGCCCTTCCAAAGAAACAACCGAATGCAAGGTATCTTTCTCTTCATTTAAATAGGCAACAAATGATTCCAATCCATCAGGGAATTCATAACTTTCTTTCTCGTCATTCCGTGCATCCGTGATCTCTATTTTCAATCCTTTTAATAAAAACGCTGATTCGCGCAACCGCTCGGAAATCGTCTCAAAATTATAGACGGTTGCCGAAAAAATGGAAGGATCGGGTTTAAAATGAATTAACGTTCCTTTTTTCCTTGTTGCTCCTCGTTTTTCAAGAGTTGTAGCTGGTTTACCTCCATTTTCAAATCGTTGGAAGTATGTATTGCCCTCCCGATAAATAGTCACTTCCAACCACTCAGATAAAGCATTTACGACAGAAGACCCTACCCCGTGAAGTCCTCCACTCGTCTTGTAGCCACCTTGTCCAAATTTACCACCGGCATGCAATACTGTAAAAATAACCTCCGTAGTTGGCTTTCCCGTACTGTGCATACCTGTAGGAATCCCACGGCCGCTATCCTGTACAGAAATACTGTTGTCTTTATGTATCGTGACCTTTATTTCATTCCCGTAGCCAGCCAAAGCTTCATCCACTGCATTATCTACAATTTCAAAAACAAGATGGTGTAATCCACGGGTATCTGTACTCCCTATATACATACCAGGTCTTTTCCTTACAGCATCGAGACCTTCCAGTACCTGAATGGAGTCATCCGAATATTGATATTCATTAGCCATTCAATTATCTACTCCTTCCTTACAAAAAACATGAGCTATCTAATATATTAGAACAATTGTTCGTTGTTGTAAATTGATAGTTTACGTTTCATATGCGCTTTATCAAAATTATAATAACGCAGAATATGTTACTAAGTATACTATAACTGCCGATTTTATGCTGAAAACATTCCTATGTGTTACGATTTTGCTTGCTTTTTCCTTCACTGATTAACGTTACATGAATTTCATACGGCAATAAAAAGAATGCCATAAATTTGGCATTCTTTTCAAGTTAAATTGCTGTTTTATATCTGTTTATTTGACAAGTACTGCGTGGACTACCTTAATACAGAGGTCCATAATAACCGTAAAATCTCTTTCTTTCAAATATTGGTAGGCCTCTTCATTTGCTATTCCTAGTTGTGCCCAAAATACGCGACAATCTGTTTCTGCTGCATCTTTAGCTACTTCAGGTAAATATTCAGGCCTTCTGAAAACATTAATTATATCAATCTTATCGGGAACATCTTTCAGTGAAGGATACGCTTTTTCACCCAGCACCTCATCAACTGTCGGATTTACTGGTATAATCCGGTACCCTTCCTGCTGCATAATCTTGGAGATCTGGTAAACGGTTTTCTCTTGGTTATTCGATAGACCAACAACTGCAATTGTCTTAGCAGATTCTAGAATACTTTTTAGTTCTTCATCAGCGGGATTTTTCCAAGCCATGTAAATTCCTCCTTTAATTGTGTACATCCTCTTTAATTATCGAGTAAACCTTCATTTGCTAAATATGCTCTTGCCACTTCATTTGGAGACTTATCTTCATAGTCCACCTGGTAGTTCATTTGCCGCATTTCATCATCGGTTATTTTTCCACTTAGTTGATTTAAGATTGCTTCCAATTCCGGATATGCTTCCAGTGTATCTTCCCGCATTAAAGGCGCTCCCTGATAGGGTGGGAATAGATTCTCCGGATCTTCAAGCGTTACTAAGTCTAATTCTACCATATAACTATCTGTTGCATATGCGTCGATAATATCTACTTCCCTATTTGTAAGAGCACTCTGCCTGATTCCTGGTTCCATCGTTTTAATATCAGCAATATCCAGATTATAAACCTCCTGCATTCCTACATAACCATCATAACGATCATTGAATTCCAGTGTAAATCCTGCTGTAATCTCGTTTTCAATTTGCTTTAGATCACCAATTTCCTGAAGACCGTATTGATCAGCCATTTCGCGTGTAGTTGCTACAGCATACGTATTGTTAAATTCCATCGGCTCAAGAAACTCCATATCATATTTATACTTCATTCCTTGCTTAGCCTGCTCATATACAACGTGTGCATCATTGCTTTGTGCTTGTTCTTCCATATGAGTAACAATGGCAGTCCCTGTAAATTCCGGAAAAATATCAATACTTCCTTCTTGAAGCGCACTGAATACAAATGCTGTTTTTCCAAGGTTGGGTTCCAGACTAACCGTCAATTCAGTTTCTTCTTCAATCAACAACTTATACATATTAATTAATATTTCGGGTTCAGAACCCATCTTTCCACCGATAACAAGTTCCGCCTGTTTTGTCCCATTAAACATAAAAGGAGTTACAACGATAAAGACAGCAATAAGAAGCATTGCAACAAAAGACTTCATCCCTGCTTTCTTAGAAAATCTCTCAAGCACTTTTAATATTAAATCCAAAAGAATGGCGAGTAATGCTGCAGGAATTGCACCAAGCAAAATTAAATTAATATCAGCTCCACGGTCCAACCCCAACAAGATGATTTCACCTAATCCCCCAGCACCAATCAGGGCAGCGATGGTTGTCGTACCTACAATAAGCACCATGGAAGTACGAATCCCCGCCATGATTACCGGCATTGCTATTGGAAGCTCGACTTTGGTCAATCGTTTAAAGGAATTCATACCCATTCCGGTTGCTGCTTCCTTAAGAGCAGGATCAACTTCATTTATACCAGTATATGTATTTCTCAAGATAGGCAGAAGACCATACAAAACCAATGCTATAATCGCGGGTGTCGTACCAATACCAAAGAATGGAATTAGAAATGCTAACACAGCAAGACTCGGTATCGTTTGCATGACAGCAGATGTGGCAATAACCGGTTCAGCCGCCTTCGGATACCTTGTTAGGATCAATCCTAAAGGAACTGCAAATAAAATGGCGATAATAAGCGAGACCATAGAAATCTGCAAATGTTCGAGAACCGTCTCTAGCAGCATATCTTGTCTATTTTGAAAAACGGTAATAAATTCATTCATGTCTGAATCACCCCGTTTTCACTAAATGTTGTACTTTTCAAATGCTCCACAATATTTTTATATGTTAATATTCCTACCAACGTTTGATCTTTCAATACAGGGAATAAGGCTTGGTCACTACCATCTAAAAGCTCTGCTGCATCATACAATGACATATCTTGTTCGATGGTCAATCCCTTTACTACGTTTCCGTTCACAAGTATATCTACAAAAGTATTTCTCTCATCTACAAGGATAAACATTCCCTGTTTTGGAAAGTTATCCGCTTTATAACTAACCATTGTAATCATGTAATCCTCAGGGGAAAAGGAGATGTTTCCTACCGTCGATTGCCATGGTGACTTTCTATTTCCTATAAAGTCTTTAACAAATTCATTACCTGGGTTCATAATTAATTGTTTTGGTTGATCAAGCTGGACGATTCTACCTTCCTTCATCAAACAGACACGATCTCCTAATTTTAGTGCCTCATCCATGTCATGGGTTACAAAGACGATTGTCTTTTTTATTTCCTTTTGTAATTTTTGAATGTCATTTTGCAATTGCTCCCGGCTTATTGGATCAAGTGCACTAAAAGGTTCATCCATCAAAATAATATCGGGATCAGCGGCCAGCGCACGAATAACTCCGATACGCTGTTGCTGTCCACCGGAAAGCTCATTTGGCATTCTATTCTTGTATATTGAAGGATCCAGACCAACCATTTCCAGTAATTCATCATTTCGTTTCAGGATTTCCTTTTTATTCCACTTTTTCATTTCAGGGACGATGGAGATATTCTCTTCAATCGTCAAATGAGGGAATAAGGCAATTTGCTGAAGTACATAACCAATATTCCACCTCAATTGATGTATATTATAGTCTTTGATATTTTTATCGTTTATGTATATAGTTCCTGACGTAGGCTCAATCAGCCGATTAATCAATTTCATCGTCGTTGTTTTCCCACAACCACTAGGACCAATTAATGTCAACGTTTCCCCTCTTCTTACTTTAAGCGTAAAATCCTTAACTGCCTCTGTTCCATCTTCATATACTTTAGATACATTTTTAAATTCAATCATATCTTTCCTCCTTGCCATTAAAAATACCCGGTAACAACTATATTAAACCAATAACTGCTAGATTACCCATAAAATGACTGTTTCAAATCATCTTTAAATAGTATCACTTTTTGCATTAGCACAGCAAAATTTTAGGTTCTTTATCTTAGTAGTTCGTGCTAAAATAACGATAGAGCTTATCATGGCACAGCAATGTTAAGTATCCAATTATTTAAAGACGAAAGTAGGAAGATTATGGAATATATTTTATTTGCTATTCTTGCATATTTTTTAGGATCTATACCGTCAGCATTGATTGTTGGTAAGATTGGTTACAAGATTGATATTCGCGAGCATGGTAGTGGAAACCTAGGGGCTACAAATACGTTTCGGGTACTCGGTTTTAAGGCAGGTATAATCGTTACCTTTTCCGATATTCTAAAAGGTACCGTCGCAACCCTGTTACCGCTCTTCTCGGGTGCTGATATTTACATATTAGCAATCGGTATTTTTGCAGTTATCGGTCATACCTATCCTATCTTCGCTAAATTTAAAGGAGGTAAAGCAGTTGCAACGTCAGCGGGCATTATCTTAGGGATGTATCCTTTGCTCTTTGTCATTATGATTACCACATTTCTAATTACTTTGTACTTTTCCAAATACGTATCTCTTTCCTCGATGATCACGGGGGTAGTATCGGTGATCCTATCCTTGTTTTTTAAAGATATTGGACTCGTTATAATTATTTCATTGTTGACAGCTTTTGTATTCTATCGACATACAGAAAATATTAAACGTATTAAGAATGGTACCGAACCAAAGATAAAGTGGATGTAATTTTTCTAGTTAAATAAAAACCAATAAATTGAATAATAATGGGCTATTCAGTATACTAAAGACTAGTCACTTAACCAATAGATATGCTAAGGTTAGCAATTCATCGCTAGAAAGGGGACTATGCTATGCAGCAAACAAAAATAATCCCATTAAAACAATTACCGACAAAAGAACAACGACATAGATTATTCGGTTCTGTCCAACCAACTGAGAAGACAAAACCGGTTGAAAAAAGTAAGATGGCAGACTTACAAAATACAAAAAAGGATTTTCTATTTAACCTCGATGTGGTCGGTATATCAAATGTAAAATATCCCATTACCATTGACAGTAATTTAAATCCGAATTTCCAGTCCAGTATTGGGACTTTTAAATTTTCTTCTAGCCTAACCAATACGAGTAAAGGCACTAATATGAGCCGGTTTATGGAACAACTGAATGATTATTATGAACAGGGTTTTTCTATAACAATTGCAAACTTGAACAAATTTACGAAAGGATTAGCAAAACGTCTTGATCAGAAAGATGCGACGATCGAAGTGTCTTTTCCATGGTTTTTTGAGAGAAGAGGTCCCGATTCCGGTTTAACCGGTCTAAATCACGCAGATGCGATGATACGTGTTACCTATGATCAAACAAAAGGATATTCAGCAGATGTATCCTTATCTGCACTAATCACTACTTTGTGCCCTTGTTCCAAAGAAATAAGTGAATACAGCGCGCATAATCAGCGTGGAGAAGTAAACATGGAAGCTACACTTTCCGATGATTTTGATGAGAAAAAAACCGATTGGAAAGAAATGCTTCTGGAAGCTGCAGAAAGTAATGCAAGCGCAAGACTTCATCCCGTACTGAAACGGCCGGATGAAAAAATGGTTACGGAACAGGCATATGAAAATCCTAGGTTCGTAGAAGATATTGTGCGCCTTGTTGCTGCTGATTTATACGAAATACCCTTTATAACAAAGTTTAACATTTCCTGCAAAAACGAAGAATCCATTCATATGCATGATGCAATCGCATCAATAAAATTTGATAAATTAGCATCACTGCATGAGCACTAGGTTATGAAATATTTATTTATTGGCCTTATTAAATTTTACCGGGTAGCAATTAGTCCTTTTACTCCTTCCACTTGCAGATTTTATCCATCGTGTTCGGAATATGGGTTAGAAGCTTTCAAGCGTTTTGGTGCAATAAAAGGATCCTATCTGACCGTGAAAAGAATTAGCAAATGTCATCCCCTTCATCCTGGTGGCGTTGATCTCGTTCCTGAGAAAATGGCTAAACGTAACAAGTAGCATGCGCATTCAAACATAAGAGGGAGTTGCTGAAAATGAAACTTGATATTAGTAATGAAGCTGCGATTTGGTATAAGGAAGAACTGGATATTGACGGTACAGAAGAGATTCGCTTTTTCGTCAGATATGGTGGCGTAGGTGGTAAAATACCAGGTTTTTCGCTCGGTGTGAAAAAGGATCATCCGCAATCGGTTCATACCTCTAAAAATGTGGAAAACATAACGTTCTATGTAGAAGACGCTGATGTTTGGTATTTTGAAGAGAGTGATTTGAATATAGAATTTGATGAACAGCGCAAGGAACCACTAATGAAATATGTATAATGGATATTCATTATAAAAGGCGTCTTATGGACGCCTTTTATAATTTAAATTTTTCTATTTGATCCCATTTATTTTCCTTTTGTAATACTTCCTTTTGATAATCACCAAACAAATCAAAATGGGGATATTTTTCATCTCTGTGAATCCATTGTTCATGAAGACCATAGGATTTACCCCAGTTTTTGAGTTTATCTATATCACTGCAACCTACTTTTGTCACTGTGTTACAACCTGGAAATCGATCATCAATCCAAAAATGAGTTAAAAAGTCTATCTCTCCATTTTCGACATTTTTCTTCCACGAAATTAACTCACTTCTTTTTAATCCAAATGCCATCCCTATTCTCCTTCGATTTGAGTTATATATGCTTCATGCCATTCAGGAAATGATCTTCTTAATGAGATTGGTCGAAATGAATCTTTTTTGACAACAGCATGTTTGGAAAATCCACTCACCGCAATATCACCTTCAGCATTGAGAACCTGATACCCATATACAGTCCTAATTCCATCATATTCTTCCAACCATGTTTCTACATAGGCATCTTCACCATATCGAATGGGCTTTTTAAATGTAATCTGAGCATCAAGTACAGGAGAAACGACATTATTTTCTTCCATCTTTGCATAACTCAATCCAAGTTCTTCTACATATTTGGTTCTTCCTATTTCAAACCATACCAAATAGTTTGCATGATAAACAACACCCATTTGGTCCGTTTCCTGATATCTTACTTCTATTGGTGTTCTTGATTTTAACAATAACGCTTCCCCCTAGTTTCCAAGTTTATTTAATCGTATCATAAAATAAGTAACTATCGGAATATTAATGGTCTGTAACCTCATGAAATAAAATACCTCAAATCGTAATGATTTGAGGCTGATCTCTGTATTTAATCATTTTGGTTATGATATTCATCTTTTATTTCGCTGCGAAACCCTTCAATTGCTTCTTCTCTACGCTTATTTTTCGCTATGATTTGTTCTTTCTCCTGACCACTTGAAAATTCCATAGTTTCATGGGCTTTTTCGATATTTTGAATGGTGTCCTGTACCATATCCTGCAACTTCTCTACATTATCACTACGATCATCAGGTTTGGGTTGATACTGTTTATCTGTCATTTTAAGAACTCCTTTCTACAATAAGATACGCTTATTTTTTCATTAAATCCTATTCCTATACAAAAGAATGCTGCATTCCAAAATATTGGAATACAGCATTCTTCCCTAATTTTCATTTGTTTTTTTAACGGTTTGATGCATTCGCATGTCCAAATTATGTTCGATTTTCTCCATTAGCATGCGATCCTGCAAAATCTGTTTTCGGTTCTCGGCAACTAATTCGTCAAAACTAAGCTTTTTCTTAAGAGACATGGCAATCCACCCTTTTTATAAAGAGTATTACCAAAACTTAAGAATTTTATAATAGATTAAATTAATTTAGTTTAGTTTATGAACCATTTCTTCCATGAACTCATATTCCATTGGACCAATCCTTCTCGTCTGTTGAACGATTCCATCTGTTCCGATAAAATAGGAAGTCGGAGCAGCATGAATTTTGTATTGTTCTGCAACAGTCTCTTCACGATCCAAGGGTACAGAATAAGTAAATGAAAATTCATCTATAAAGTCATGGACATCTTGTTCACTTTTTTCCATATATGTTAAATTCACTGCAACGATTTCTACTTCATCCCCAAATTCCTCATAGAATTTTTGCATTTCCGGCATTTCTTCACGACATGGCGGGCACCAGGTATACCAGAAATTTAAAATTACTTTCTTTCCTTTTAGATCGGAGAGTTTGAATTGCTCCACATTTAGAGTTTCTAATTCAAAATCAGGAGCTGCTTCTCCAGGCTCTATACCAATACTTTCAACTGGGGCAATTGCTCCGCCTTCTACATTGGTATCTCCTGTAACATCATATATATTAGGTTCGGTTTTCTTCTCAAATTGCTGTTCTATAAAGTTACCGATTACAATTCCTGCTAAAACGAGTAACATAGTTATACCAAACATCTTTTTAAACAATATGTTCTTCCCCCATTACTGGCATTTAATTACAAAAAGTTTGTCTATCTTACTTATCGTATGTATTTATTCAGCATTTGTAAAGAGAGTCAGCTTATTGTTCTTAAAATAGTCATTAATAATTAACTCAACTTTCGCACCAATAAAATAAGTTCGAACAGTTAGCCGGGTTAAATTTAGAATGTCTCTAATCTTTGCTAACTTTGATAAAAAAGGCTGGTTTTGCACTGTTTATAGCCTCTTAATCATCGCAGAGTTGAGATAAAATGCGAACTAACTACTTTTCCCGCCGTCCGGGATCGCTCTGGGCGGATGCTTTCCGCGAGCACGGCCTCAGCCTCCTCGAGAAAACCACTCTGCGGGGTCTTCGGACACGTGCTTTTCCCGCAGGAGTCACCGCCCGCCGCTCACCCGGACTAGTGAAGTTATATGTTGTTATTTTAGCTCTGCAAGTATAGTAATTATTTGCAACCTTCTAACCAGCTCTGGGAAATACACGGAGACTCCTACGGGAAGAGAGGCATAGGTGAGACACTGAAATGCGCCAGCATGAAGGGGCTCACCAGCCGCCCGTGGAAAGCGAAGTGTATTTCCCAAAGCGGTCGCCAAAGTTTCTGCATACTGATAGAAAACAGCAGTTACTTCGCATTTTATATAAAATGCGATGGTAAAAACAGAGAAATTAACGAAAAGGTCCTTGAGTATAGATGTATTCAGACTGCTCAGCGCTAATTGTTAATCCAAAGTTAACTTGATTAGTGTAGCTCCAGTCCTCCTAATTCTACCAAGGCTTATTTATCCATTTCACTCTGCGAAAATTGAGTAATTAAGAATGAGTTTGTATAGCTGGGTAGGCTTTTTTCACAGCATAAAAAATACTCCGGCGATATGCACGGAGTATTTTCTAAATTACTTCTAGACTTTCAATTTATCACGCAATACCATGCGAAGAATACCACCATGACGGTAGTAGTCGATTTCCACGTCACTGTCAAAGCGGGCAACTGCATTGAATTTGGTTACTTTTCCTTTTTCATCCGTTGCAGTGACCTTCACTACATCTTGCGGACGAACAGTCTCATCAATTTCCACATTAAATGTTTCTTTTCCAGTTAAGCCAAGTTTTTTAGCGCTTTTCCCTTTTTCAAACTGTAATGGTAGTACACCCATCATGACCAGATTGGAGCGGTGAATACGCTCAAAACTTTCAGCAATAACCGTTTTAATGCCTAACAGATTCGTACCTTTTGCAGCCCAGTCACGGGAGGATCCCATACCATAATCTTTTCCACCCATGACAACAAGGCCAGTTCCATCTTGCTGATATTTCATGGCTGCGTCATAGATTGGCATAACTTCACCTGTAGGCCAGTAAGTAGTATAACCACCCTCTGTACCAGGTGCTAACAGGTTACGAATACGGATATTGGCAAACGTACCACGCATCATAATTTCATGGTTACCACGACGAGATCCATAAGAGTTAAAGTTTCTCGGTGATACCCCTTTTTCCTGTAAGTGTTTACCTGCAGGCATGTCTTTTGCGATTGCGCCGGCTGGTGAAATATGGTCAGTTGTTACAGAATCACCGAATAGACCAACGGCACGCAAGTTGTTTAATGGTTCAACTGTTCCTGCTTCTGGTGTTAAACCTTCAAAGAATGGTGGATTTTGAATATATGTTGATTCGCTATCCCATTCAAATAACGGTTCATCGGTTGTTTCAATCTCATTCCATTTTTTATTGGAATCAAATACATTTTCATACTCTTTACGGAAGATTTCTGGTGTTACAACACTTGCAACTTCCTTTTTGATTTCTTCCGATGTAGGCCAGATATCATTCATATAGACCGCATTGCCATCCTGATCTTTTCCAAGCGGTTCTTTCGTTAAATCAATATCAACCGTACCAGCCAGTGCATATGCAACAACTAATGGCGGAGATGCGAGGTAGTTAGCTTTTACTAATGGGTGAATACGACCTTCAAAGTTACGGTTACCTGATAGTACAGATGAAGCAATCAAATCACTATCCATAATTGCTTTTTCAATTTCCTCACGTAGTGGACCAGAGTTACCGATACAAGTCGTACAGCCATAACCAACAAGGTTGAATCCTAGCTTGTCAAGATACGTTTGTAATCCTGCATCTTCAAGATAACGAGTAACTACCTTCGAACCCGGTGCCAATGAAGTCTTTACATAATCTGGTACTTTCAAACCTTTTTCAATAGCTTTTTTAGCAACCAAACCTGCTCCAAGCATTACATATGGATTGGATGTATTTGTACAAGATGTAATTGCGGCAATTGCCAGTGCACCTGTTTTCATTGTGCTCGTGTTACCGTTAGGATGCTGTACAATTACCTGTTTATCAAATTCTGATTTGTCCATTCCAAACCCTTGGTTACCTTCAGGTGCTGTAATTGCTTTGTTGAATTCTTTTTGCATATTGGATAAAGCAATTAAATCCTGAGGACGTTTAGGTCCGGATAGATTAGGTTCTAATTCAGAAAGATTAATCTCGATAACCTTCGTATACTCTGGGTCCGGTTGATCAGATGAATACCATAGATCATTTGCTTTACAATATGTTTCCACTAAATCAATCTGGTCTTCACTACGACCAGTAAGACGAAGATAATTTAATGATTCTTCATCAACTGGGAAGAATCCACATGTTGCACCGTATTCTGGAGCCATATTGGAGATAGTAGCTCTATCAGCCAACGGCATATCTTCCAATCCAGGACCAAAATACTCTACAAATTTCCCTACTACACTTTGTTCACGGAGAACTTGGGTTACTTTTAATGCTAAGTCTGTCGCAGTTATTCCATTAGGATAGCTACCGGTAAACTTCACGCCGATGACTTCTGGTGCAGGGAAATAAGATGGTTGGCCAAGCATCCCAGCTTCTGCTTCAATACCACCAACACCCCATCCAAGCACACCTAAACCATTAATCATCGTTGTGTGGGAGTCTGTACCTACCAAAGTATCCGGGAAGGCATCATATTCTCCGGATTCATTTTCCAACGCATGAACAACATTCGCAATATACTCCAGGTTCACCTGATGCACAATACCTGTTGCAGGAGGAACAGCGCGATAATTATCAAACGCTTTTTGAGCCCAATTCAAAAATTCATAACGCTCTGCATTACGTTCAAATTCCAAATCCATATTTGCTTTCAGTGCATTGGCTGTACCATACTGGTCCACCTGTACGGAGTGATCAATTACAAGATCTACTGGTACTTCTGGATTAATTTTATTAGGCTCTCCGCCTAAATCAACCATTGCTTTTCTTAGAGAAGCAAGATCAACAACTGCTGGCACACCTGTGAAATCCTGTAGAATTACTCGAGATGGCTTAAATGGAACATCTGTCCCAATTCCTTTTTTTGTGCCCCATTTTGCAAGCTCTTCAACATGTTCGTCTTTAATTTGACGTCCATCATGTTGACGTAATAGAGATTCTAAAAGTACACGGATGGAAAATGGCAAACGCCCTACTTTACCAACTCCAGATTCTTCCAGGCTTTTTAATCGGTAATAATTATACGTTTTCCCGTTTAGATCAAATTGTTTTTTAGCATTATAAACATTACTGTCAGTCATATTGTTACCCCTTTCATTTCCTTCTTTTTCGCCAAATTTCCCACTACTAGTAAGAAAAATATTCGACAAACTTTTCCCTTTTTAAAAATACTCTTAATCATTAATAATTAATTAGACCTTTAATACTAATAATATAGGAATCTACATGATAAAACAAATGATTATCGCAAACTACTATATATAAATATGTTATGTATAATGATAACCTTTACTTATAGCAAATTAGGATGCAACTAATAACAAGTTATCATAATAAATTAATCCAAAAATATTATTTAGAAAAAACTAATTGAAAGGTACTTCCCTTTATTTTATTTTGTTTAATTTTTAAAGTTGCATTATGGGAGTCAAGAATCTGCTTTGAGATTAAGAGCCCCAAACCCGTACCACTTTGTTTCGTGGTAAAGAAAGGTTCACCAAGTTTATGTAAGATGTCATCTGGTATGCCGTTTCCTTCATCCGCTATTGATACATCGACGCTTTCGTGATTACAATTCACTGAAAGGGTAATTTTCCCCACTGTATGCATTGCTTCAATCGCATTTTTAACCAAATTAATTAATACTTGCTTAATTTGGGAACGATCACAGTATATTTCTCCATGAATTGGTTGTTGAACAACAAGGTCAATATTTTTTAACTTTGCTTGTGGCTGCAGCAGTACAATCACATCTTCAATCATTTGTTCTACACTTTCTTTTCGTCTATTTTCCGTTAAGGGCTTCGATATAAATAACAGTTCCGATGTTATTGCTTCTATCTTATCAATTTCGTCAATCATGACATGAAAATATTCTTCTTTGTGACTAACCCCAGCTTGCAATAGTTGTAAGAAACCTTTTAACGATGTTAAAGGATTGCGAATTTCATGGGCTATTCCTGCAGCCAACTGACCAGCAATTGTCATTTTTTCAGAACGAACCATCATTTCCTCTGTTTCCTTTTTATACGTAATATCTTTCAAATATGCTAAAATATAGGTGTCCGTCCCATCAACATATTGTTCAAACTTACAATCCAGTAATATATATTTTCCGTCGTTATTAAGGACATTTATATTCACATTCTTTTTATCACCAGGATATTCACGTACCTGCTTTCTTACATATTCAACATCTTTTAGAGGGATTTTTTCATACCAATACGTGCCAATCAATTCCGACACTTTATAACCAATAATTTTTTCAATTGCTGTTGTTACATATATCAACTTTCCATCCGTATCTGCTAAAATAAACACTCCGTCACTGTTCATATTAATCCATTCCAAAATACGATGCGGCAGTTCAGAGACATCCTTGATATTGCGCAGATTATCAGGTTTCTTATCGTATTTAGGAGATATATCGTCATTATTATTTATTTCCATACTTGTTCCCCCTTCCAAATTACATTTTTCTATATATATGTATGATTATGGCGAATAGAATATGATACTTGTCTATACGGAATATTGACATTATAATATAAGCAATGTCTTTTCAAATCTACTTATTATTGGTAATCTTACTACAAATATAATGAAAAATAAATTAATTATTAAAATATTAACTACTATTTGAAAAATAAAGGCTTAAAACTAAGAAAGAATCAGGTGAAGAAGATGTCAGTAATAATTGTACTATGGGGATTTTTGCTTATTAGTCTAATGGCCATCGGCGGGTTTTTTATGTTCCGGAAATTTCTCAAAAAACTGCCAAAAGATGATGGGAAATCGGTTATGGATTGGGAAGAATTTTATATGGAAAAGACCAGACACATGTGGGAGAAGGAAGAAAAAGAATTACTCGAAGAATTAGTATCACCTGTTCCTGAGCTATTCAGGGATGTAGCAAGACATCGAATAGCTAGCAAAATCGGAGAAATTACGTTAGAGAAAGAACAAGACTATATTAGTCAACGCACATTAATCGAAGGTTATATCTTAGCAACACCAAAACGTGATCATAAATTTTTGAGAAAAAAGCTGAAACAAAAAAGGATAGATGTTGAACCGTATGAATATCTCTTTAAATTATCAAAATCCAATTACAATGAAAACTGGGAAACAAAATATAAATAAAAGATAATGCGCTTAACATAACAGTTAAGCGCATTATCTATAACTCAGCTTTTTTAATTGCATAAATTGATATAGCATTGTAATTCTCCAAGTGAAAATCATTCCAAAAGCGAGCATAAAGAACATCCCACTCGTCTCACCGAAAGAAATCTGACTTCCGACAATTAGTTTGATAATCATTCTAGCAATCAGAAGAGCAATTAAAATAAGAGGAAATGCCTTAGACGGAATTAGAAAAATATCATTGCCTCGTAATTCAAACTTAGATGATCTAATAAGGAATATGGAAAAGAACATGCCCACTAGAAATGCCTCGAGTACTTGAATCCAAGAGATTTGGAACACCGGAAAAGCAAACATCAGGGCACCTGTACTCATAAAGAGTGGTGGCAAAATTATTTTTTTTACGGAAGCTGGTTTTTTCGCTGCTTTTAATCGGACTACTATCATTGCAGCAGCCATGAATGCTGCGACAACTGTACTTGCAATTAGCCAAAACATATCATATCACTCTCTCGTAAACAAGTGTCACTATAACAAGTATATTAGTCAAGGGAATTCGCAAATTATTGATCTTCTGCAATGGTTAAAATAATTGTCATTACGACACCAACAACAGTAAAGTAAACTCCGAAGTCAAACAGCATAGCGGTAGCTAGTTCCACTTCCCCAAATACAGGAAACGTAAAGTAACCAAATGTTTGGGATAAAAATGGTACATTAAAGATAAATGAACCAACACCAGTTGCAACTGCAATTAGTAATCCAATTGGAATGAGCATCGTAAAATTGATTGGTAGCATTTTTCTTACCGTATTAATCCCATATGCCATATTTAACAGTAAAATTGCTCCAGATGTCATCAAACCACCGACAAACCCACCACCGGGTGAATTATGCCCTGCAAATAGTAAATATACTGCAAACCCCAATAGGATAAAGGCTATTAATGATGTTGTCGTTTGTAAAATCATATTATTTGGTTTGTACATAAATATATTCCCCTTTATAGCGCATGTGATATATATAATACTAATATATCATCAGTTAAAAATCCATTAAAACCCCGAAAAACCAAACCATCCTGCTAAAAATGCAGTAAGTTTTGTCATCCAATCAAAGAACAAGGCAACACCCATAAATATCATTACCCATCCGCCTATTTTCACGATGCGTGAGCTGTGTTTTTTTATCCAGCTTAACTTTCCTATAAAAAAGGATAAAAGTAAGAATGGAATTGAGAATCCTAATATATAACTGATCATCATAACCATCCCTATGTCTGGATTGGTTGCAGCCAAAGAAAGTACAATAGCTAAAATTGGACCTGTACACGGAGTCCAGCCAAGAGAGAAAGCCATCCCTATTATAATAGATCCAAAAAATCCTGCTGGTCGGTTTTTGAAGTTTATTTTTCTGTCTTTCATTAGAAATTCAAAATTTAATACACCGACAATTACCAGGCCAAAGAATATGATTAAAATTGCACCAATCTGTCGAATCATATCTTGATAAGTTAACAGGAACTCAGAGATATGAGTAGTCGTAAAACCAATCATGATAAAAATACTGGAAAAACCGATTAGAAAACATATCGTATGTATTAAAGCTTTCTTGTTCATCCTCTTATTGTCATCTTTGAGTTCGCTTACACTCATTCCGGTAATATAAGATAAAAACACGGGATATAGTGGCAGCACACAAGGCGAAATAAAGGATAAAAATCCCGCTCCAAACGCGAGAAATACATTTATCTCTGACATAAAAATCCTCCTATCTGTCCATAATCAATTTTAACAGATACAGCGGTAAAATAAACCATTTGAATTTGACAAAAAGAGGAATATTTTAAACGACTTGAAACGATATTCATTTTTAGATAAATAAAAACCACTTCTTCTGCTACAATTGTCTCAGAAAAAGTGGTTAGGAAGTAAGATTAACCAAAATAATTGCTAATATTACGATGAAAAATTATTCAATATGAAAATTCATGTATATTAAACGATGCGATAACACCTGAAGATTCAGGCGTTACTTCTCGCTTTGGCTATTCATGGAACGCATCATTTGATTAATTTTCTTTTGGGATGGTTTTTGCCCCATTTGCATCATTAAAGTTCGAAGCATCTGCTCATTAATCGGTGGATTCTTTTTCAGATAGTTCATCATATATTTTCTTGCAATAAAAAAACCAAGAGCAACACCAGCAATTAATGCTGCTATAGCAATTAGTACGACCCAAATTGTGCTCATTTCTAGATTTTCCTCCTTCGTGTTGTCTCTTATACAGTATATTAAATTAGCGGTAAGAATACAATACTTGTCTTACCCTATCACTATTTTTTTGAGTGATCGGAGAAATCCAGCCATAATTTGGTACATTTTTCCCTTTTACAAACAGATAAGGGTAAAAATCACGAATAATTGGAAATAATAACATAACGGCTTCTTGTAGATTACGGCATCTGAAATTTAATAACCCATTTTCTATCTGGACCAGGATGGACTGTCCTTTTCGTTTAATATATATTATTTGTCCAACCGAATGAACAGTTATATTTTTTGGTGCATGATTATTCAAGTGAGAAATAATTTCCTGATATTGAACTTGACGAGTAATGTATAAGTACTGGGATTTTAAATCACTTCTGCTCGGTTCAGCTTCATATTCTTTCAAAAATCGTAATAGAATATCACTTTTATGAAAGTAACTTTTGGCAACTTCTTCTTCAATCCAATAAATAGAGTACTCATTCATTTCTATATTCCTCCCTCTTATCCTCTATTATAAATAAAAAGGGAACAAAATATTGTCACATTATAACGCAAATTTCAACTACTTTTGTCGAATCCAGAGCGGATTACGTACGAGTGTGCTTTTCTATAAAAAAAGCAAAAAGATGGCTCCAGAAGGAACCATCCTTTAATGCTATTTTATAACTTTTTCAACATGGCTGATTACATTTTCCACTGTAAAGCCATATTCTTCTATCACTTTATCGCCATTAGCCGAAGCACCGAAACGATCTATTCCGATAACAGCTCCTTGGTCACCAACATAACGTGCCCAACCAAATGATGAAGCCATTTCGATTCCAACACGTGCTTTAACTTGTGGTGGAATTACTTCGTTCTTATATGCCTGATCCTGTTGTTCAAAACGATCCCATGATGGCATACTTACAACACTTACATCTATACCCTTCTCTTTTAGAGCTTCTTGAGACCTTACTGCAAGCTGTACTTCAGAACCTGTTGCAATTAGTAGTGCATCAGGTGTTTCTTTATCTGATTTACTTACTACATAGGCACCTTTTTTAACACCTTCATATGCATTTTCTTTTGTACCTTCTAGTGTAGGTAAATTTTGTCTTGTTAAAACTAATGCAGTCGGCTGATCAGTAGATTCGATTGCAAGTCTCCATGCTGCCTGTGTTTCATTTCCGTCAGCAGGTCGTATCAATGATAGTCCAGGAATTGCACGTAATCCTGCTAATTGTTCGACAGGTTCATGTGTTGGCCCATCTTCTCCAACCGCAATAGAATCATGTGTAAACACATACGTAACCGGCACATTCATGATAGAAGCTAAACGAATTGCTGGTTTTAAGTAGTCACTGAAGACAAAGAATGTACCAGCATATACGTTGAGACCACCGTGTAATGCCATACCATTTAGCGCTGCTCCCATCGCATGCTCACGTACACCAAACCAGATATTTCTGCCTGAATAGTCTTTACGCGTGAAATCAGCATCATCATTCAAGTTCGTTTTATTTGAACCTGCTAAATCTGCACTTCCTCCGAAAAGATTAGGAACTGATTTTGCAATTCCATTTAGAACTTCACCGGAAGATGCACGTGTTGCAAGTGCTTTATCTTCAGGCTTATATACAGGAAGATCTTTGTCCCAATTAGCAGGCAGTTCACCTTTTAATGCTAATTCAAATTCCTCAGCAAGTTCTGGATATTTTTCTTTATAGTTTTCAACCAAGTTATTCCACTCGGATTCTTTCTCTATACCATTGTCCACAATTTTCCCTTTAAAATCTGCATATACCTCTTCAGGTACGTGGAAATCTTCATGTGTCCATTTGTAATATTCTTTTGTTAACTTCACTTCATCCAATCCAAGTGGTGCACCATGGGAGGATGCAGAAGCAGATTTATTTGGTGAACCATAACCAATAATCGTTTTAATTTCAATTAAAGTCGGTTGTTCTGTGTTAGCTTGAGCCTCTTTAATTGCGCTTCGGATTGCATTTAAATCGTTACCGTCTTCTACTTGGATAACCTGCCAACCATAAGCTTTGAAGCGTTGATCTGTATTATCAGAGAAGGAACGGTTTAAATCACCATCAAGTGAGATATCATTGGAATCATATAGAGCAATTAATTTCCCGAGACCTAAATGTCCTGCAAGTGATGCAGCCTCATGGGAAATACCTTCCATCAAGTCACCGTCACTAACAAGAGCATATGTAAAATGATCTACTACAGATATGTCCTCTTTGTTAAATTTTGCTCCAAGATGTGCTTCTGCCATTGCCATCCCCACAGACATGGATAGTCCTTGACCAAGTGGACCGGTTGTAGCTTCAACACCATCCGTATGGTTTACTTCGGGATGTCCTGGTGTTCTTGAATCCCATTGGCGGAAGTTTTTTAAATCGTCAATTTTAACGTCATATCCGGATAAGTGGAGCAAGCTGTAAAGCAACATAGAACCATGCCCGGCAGATAGTACAAATCTATCTCTGTTAAACCATTTTGAACTTTTTGGATTGTGATTCATAAAATCCGTCCAAAGTGTGTATGCCATCGGTGCTGCCCCCATAGGTAGACCTGGATGACCTGAATTAGCTTTTTCTATTGCATCAATAGATAATGTACGAATCGTATTAACTGATAACTGTTCGATATTTTCTGACATAATATTACTCCTTCCATTTTTTAAGGAAATTAAGTATCCACATACATTCTATAATGAAATGTCGTTTGCAACAAGTAATTTCTTGTAATTAGTTTATCAACCAAATTAATTTGAATGATTCTTAAATCTTTTTTTGGTATTCTTTAGTGTTTTTTGTTTCTTTCTTGAAGATCTCGAACTTTTTGTGGGGTTACATCATTGCCTTCTGGATCAACGACGGTCATTGTTTTAAACTGATTTTTGAATGAGCTTCTAACATTATTTAAATACTCTTCTCTCAGTTTTTTTTGTTCCACTTTTTCCTTATCGGATAAACCTTCATTTTTAGATTTTTTTGCCAATATATTAATCCGCTCCAGCTTTTCTTTTGATAGCATTTCTTTACCCTCCCGGTAAATTTAACAAAATTAAAAAGGCGGGAATTTTGTATATTCCTGCCTTTCCATCGTACTCTACCAAGATTGGATATTCAAGTATTTTGAGATTCCCTATATCTCCTATGTACTGTTGCTTTAGAGACATTATAGCCTAAACCGTTTAGCGCTTTGGTTATTTCATCAAAGGTAAGTTTATTTTCGCGTAGACGTATAACCTCTTCAATTGGAAAAGAAATACGTTCCTTCCCCGGAGCCTTATTGTTATTGGAAAGGTTACGTCTCGGATCATATCCTTCACTTACTGCTTTTTTCATACCTCTTTTTATTTTCATATTATGAATTTTACGTTGATATTCTTCGACAATGCCTACAATCTGAAGCACCATTGAATCCGACTCTGTCAATTCCAGTTCACCATCATGAATTGCCGTATATATAGAGATATTTAACTTTTGAAGTTGATGAAATAGAGCGATTTTCGTATTCCCTCTGCCGAGTCTTGTTTCATCCTGAATCAATAAGCAATCAGCTTTCTTTTCAGAAAAATAATCCAACATTTTAAATATACCTTCCCGCTCGATTTCGTATCCACTAACCTGTTCTTCAATAGAGTCGATCACAGTAAAATTATATTTATCGGCAAGACGGAGCAATTCCTGTTTTTGCCGCGTCAATGATGTTTCCTGTGTTTTCTTGTCTGTACTGACACGACAGTATATTACTGCATTCAATCCAATGCCCCTCTTTCATTAAAATTTATCCACTAATAATCATGGAAAAGTATAGGAAACCCAATGATAATGCAAAAGCAACTAAATAGAAAGCATCCGTTTTTGAAATTTTTTCAAACATGTTATAGTCCCCCTTAAATTTTTTAGAACTATTGTTCGCCTATTTAAAGTATACTACCGAACATATGTCCTGTCAATGGATTTTAGAACGAATGTTTGCTTATACAATAATAAAATGGTAAACTATCATTAATAAATCCTATGTGAGAGGTGAGCACTAGATGACAAAACTTTCAAAAAGACAGCAAATGATTCTTGATTTTATAAAAAGTGAAGTTAAACAAAAAGGTTATCCACCTTCCGTTCGTGAAATAGCAGTAGCTGTTGGTCTTGCTTCAAGTTCGACCGTACATGGTCACCTAGAAAGAATAGAAAGCAAAGGTTTCATTCGAAGAGATCCTACCAAACCGAGAGCAATAGAAATTATCGACCTAAACGAAGAGAATCAGATCCCTAAAAACGAAGCACGCTATGCTCCTGTAATCGGTAAGGTAACTGCAGGGCTTCCTATTACAGCAGTTGAAAACATCGAGGAATTTATTCCACTTCCTAGTTCCACTGCCAGTCCTGATGACAATTTATTTGTACTAGTAATTGATGGTGAAAGTATGATAGAAGCTGGCATACTTGATGGCGATATGGTAATCGTAAAACAGCAAAACACAGCTGATAACAGTGATATTGTAGTTGCTATGACAGAAGATGATGAGGCTACGGTGAAGCGTTTTTTCAAAGAGAAAGGCCATATACGTTTGCAGCCTGAAAACGCTACGATGGACCCTTTATTCTATCCTAATGTAACTATCTTAGGTAAAGTAATCGGGTTATACAGAAATATCCATTAACAAAAAGAGAGGCTTCACCAGATGTTGGTAAAACCTCTCTTTTTGTTTTGTATAAAAGCAATGCAGACTTCGAATTTCCAGTGTATGAATACTAAAATTTATTCTGAATCTATTATTTCAGTATATTTATGAACATTTTTAATTTCTGTATTCTTTATGATATGTCACAATATTTCAGAAACTTTTAGTATTGTGAATTTATGATATTGGTATATGTATAACCCAAACATAATTGTTGCCATGAAATCATTCGATTGTGACCTTTTTCAGAAAAAAATACCGCCCAGTTTGACATGGACGATATTTTAAATTTATTAGTAGTTCGTCAAATACTGCTCACGTTCCCACGGGTGTACAGTAGTTCTAAACATATCCCACTCAATCTCTTTCGCTTCGATAAAGTGTTCAAACAAATGTTCTCCTAGGGCATTGACAAGAACTTCATCTTTTTGGAATTCTTCTAAAGCATTCATAAGTGTAGCTGGGAGATCTTTAATTCCATTAGCTTCACGTTCTGCTTTGTTCATTACATAAATGTTACGATCAATCGCTTCTGGTGCTTCTAATTTTTTTTCAACACCATCAAGTCCAGCAGCCAATAAGACAGCTAAGGCCATGTATGGATTTGCAGAAGGATCTACACTTCGAACTTCAATACGGGTACTTAATCCTCTTGAGCTAGGCACACGAACCAATGGGCTACGGTTTGAACCGGACCAAGCAACATAACAAGGTGCTTCATAACCAGGTACAAGACGTTTATAAGAATTTACAGTTGGATTTGTAACAGCAGTAAAGTTTGTTGCATGATCCAATATACCTGCCAAGAAATTATATGCGGTCTGACTTAATTGCATATCTCCATTTTTAGAGAAAAATTCATTCTTTCCATCTTTGAATAAAGACATATTTACATGCATTCCAGAACCATTTACACCAAATAACGGTTTCGGCATAAACGTAGCATGCAAGTTATGCTTTCTTGCAATTGTTTTTACAACTAATTTAAATGTTTGAATATCATCCGCATGTTTAACAGCATCCGAATATTTAAAGTCAATTTCATGTTGACCAGGAGCAACTTCATGGTGAGATGCTTCAATTTCAAAGCCCATTTCTTCAAGCTCTAATACAATATCTCTACGGCAGTTTTCCCCTAAATCAGTAGGTGCTAAATCGAAATAACCACCATGATCATTAAGCTCTAGTGTTGGGTCACCTTTTTCATCCAGTTTGAATAAGAAAAATTCCGGCTCTGTACCAATATTGAAAGCATCAAATCCTAGCTCTTCCATTTTTTTCAGGTTGCGCTTCAGGTTATACCTTGGGCAGCCTTCAAACGGAGTACCATCAGGATTATAAATATCACAAATGAATCGTGCTACTTTACCTTTTTCTGACGTCCATGGGAATACGACGAAAGTATCCAAGTCAGGGTATAATTGCATATCCGATTCTTCGATGCGAACAAATCCTTCGATGGAAGAACCATCAAACATCATCTTATTGTCCAACGCTTTATCCAATTGACTTAATGGAATTTCCACGTTTTTTATATTTCCCAACATATCTGTAAATTGTAAACGAATAAACCTTACATTTTCCTCTTTAATTTGTTGAATGATTGCATCTCTCGTAAATTTCTCTCCCATTCAGTTTCCTCCTAGAATTTTTTTAAGTATATAATCAGAAAAACTCAGCTCATTTAAGTATGTATGAGGCTTTATTTTTCTAATACTTTATCAATTGTTTACAAAAAACCTAGATAACTCACCCTGCCTCAAGCTTGTTCTTCCTAATCTTCCAGCTTCCTTTAGTTCATTCTGTAAAACTGTTCTAAGTTCTTTGTCAGATAAGTCGGAGTTTTTCTCTTTGCTTTTCTCTACTTTTACTTCTTCAGAAAGCAAGAGTTTAATACCAGCCATGTTAAGGCCTTTATCCAACAAATTCTTAATTTCCAACAGCTTGTCAACATCATTAAATGAAAACAAACGTTGATTTCCAGATGTTCGTTCTGGTTTGATTAGTTTGTTTTCTTCATAATATCTAATCTGTCTTGCTGTGAGTTCAGTCAATTTCATGACTGTACCGATTGAGAACAAGGGCATCGAACGACGATCTTTATCATTCAAAAGATAACCCCCTATCTGTTTATAAAACAAGTATAAAGTATGTGAGTTTATATGTCAAATGCATGTAAGTGTTGCTGACATCTAAACTATTGTGATTTTCACACTTTATTATTTTACCCTTTTAATGATGGTATAAAACCTTTATCTATTAATGATTTTACTGATTGCAATAATGCTATCTTTATATGCGCATAAGTAAGCCCACCTTGTACAAAGGCAGTGTAAGGTTCTCTGATTGGACCATCCGCTGAAAGTTCTATACTCGCACCCTGTATAAACGTTCCTGCAGCCATGATTACTTTGTCTTCGTACCCAGGCATTTCACTTGGATACGGCGTAACATACGAGTTGATGGGTGAGTTCTTTTGTATCGCCTGACAAAAAGCAATCATTTGCTCTGGTTCACCAAAGGTTACCGATTGAATTAAATCTGTCCGTTGTTCCGTATAACCCGGGGACGTGCGGAATCCAGCCAACTCAAGAAATCTCGCTGTTAACACTGCACCCTTCAAAGCTTCTCCGACTATATGAGGGGCCAGGAAGAATCCTTGATACATCTCTTGAAGCATATTTAAAGTAGCACCCGTTTCCTTACCGAGCCCAGGAGCAGTTAATCTATTCGCACATTGTTCTATTAATGTATGGTGACCGACAATATATCCTCCAGCTCGTACAATTCCACCACCTGGATTTTTGATTAAGGAACCAGCCATGATATCGGCACCAACATCTAGTGGTTCTTGTTCCTCAACAAACTCACCATAGCAATTATCAACGAAAATGATGATATCTTTGTTTATCTCTTTAACAAAGCGTACCATTTCTCCTATTTCTTCCACTGTAAATGATGGTCTATAATCATATCCTTTTGAACGCTGAATTCCAATAACTTTGGTTTTCGTACTAATTGCATCCTTAACTCCTGCATAATTGACACTACCATCATCATCTAGCATTACTTCATTGTACAGAATTTCAAAGTCACGCAAAGAACCCGCATTACTGCCACGCTTTCCGATTACCTCTTCCAACGTATCATATGGTTTTCCTGTTATGTAAAGCAGTTCGTCTCCTGGGCGCAACAGACCAAACAGTACCGTTGTTATGGCATGCGTACCTGATACAATTTGTGGTCTAACAAGTGCATCCTCTCCCCCAAAAACAGCCGCATACACTGCTTCCAAAGCTTCTCTCCCTAAGTCATCATAACCATAGCCGCTCGTAGAATGAAAATGGCTGTCACTAATTCTATTTTTAATAAATGCATCAAGCACGCGTTTCTGATTTGTTTCTACGATGGAATTAATTTTTCTATGCTGTTCATTGCAATCTGTTTCAGCCTGATTTATCAATGTTTCAATCATGTACAATTATTGCTCCTTTAGTAAACTATTCAATGAATGTTCTTTTTTAATAAAACCACTTATTACGTAATGATTAGCTTTTTCATCAAAAGCTTTATCTTTTATAATTGTTTCTGTTATTAGTTTATTGATTAATTTCCCGTTATCAGGCTCAAGCACGATATGATAACTTTCCCATTCTTCTATCAAAATTTCTTCAATCTTGTGTAATACTGCTTTAATATCCGTCTCGTCATAAGCACTCATCATTATGTACGGATGGTTCATCGGAATAAAGTCCTCTTGTATTAAATCCTTTTTATTGTATAACGTTAACATAGGCAAATTTTGCGCTTGCAATTCATCGAGCAAATCGTTAACCGTATCCTGTTGTTGTGCCTGATCTGGATGTGAACCATCCACCACATGCAAAAGAAAATCGGATGCTGTCACTTCCTCCAATGTAGAACGAAAGGATGCAATTAATGACGTCGGCAGTTCCTGTAAAAAGCCCACGGTATCCGTTATGAGCACATCGAAACCAGAAGGCAGGCTTAGTTTTCTTGTTAAGGGATCCAAAGTCGCAAATAAAAGGTCTTCCTCCAATGATTCACTTTGTGTTAATCGATTAAATAACGTTGATTTACCGGCATTCGTATATCCTACAATAGCTATTTGAAATACATCGTTATTTTTTCTTTGTTTCCGGTATTGATCCCTTTGCTTCACAACCAATTTCAATCTCCGTTTTACATCAAAAATCCGACGGCTAATATGGCGTCTATCTGATTCTAACTTTGTTTCACCTGGACCTCTAGTACCGATTCCACCTCCAAGTCTTGACATTGCTACACCCTGCCCGTGAAGCCTTGGAAGCATGTATTCCAACTGTGCAAGTTCAACTTGCAGCTTTCCTTCTTTCGTTCTGGCTCGCATGGCAAAAATGTCCAATATGAGCTGACTTCTATCTATGATTCTTACACCTATTTGGTCCGTCAAATTTCTCATCTGACTAGCAGAAAGTTCATCATTCGAAATGACAAGATCAATTTCATCTTCATCAATCATTTCTTTTATTTCAACGATTTTACCTTCACCAATATAGGTAGCAGGATGGATCCGATTTCTTTTTTGAGTCACGACCTTTTCCACCGTACCTCCTGCTGTTTTACCAAGTGAAATCAATTCATCCAACGAAGATTGAAATCGGTCTTCGGTTTGTTGATTGCGTTTTACAGCAATGATAAGTATTTTCTCCTGAGACATGAACAGACCTCTTTCTTTACATGTGTTGCTCGTAATTTACAGTTATTTTATCCTCATCATATCAAAAAATCCTTTTGAAAAAAATAAATTTACTAACTGTAGCCTCGATCAAGCTGCAAATCGTTACCTGTTAGTAATATTAGATCTTTGGACGTATAGCTATTTTGTTTCAGTAACCTTACAGCATGCAAACGTATTCCACGCTCAATAACATTTCTTACATATCTTGCATTGGAAAAGTTCCTCGATTTCTCCTGCAACTTTTTATATAGGTGATTTCTGAGTTCCCATTCGGCTTCCTTCGATAAATTATATTCACGCTCTTCAGCCATTCTATTCGCAATTTCCATCAGCTGCCCGACTTCATAATCATCAAAATCCAATATGAATGGAAACCGAGACTCCAAGCCGGGATTAAACGTAAGAAAACGATCCATTTCATATGGATATCCAGCAAGAATAAGGACAAAATCTTGATGTTCATCCTCCATATGTTTTACAAGCGTGTCGATTGCTTCTTTCCCAAAATCCTTTTCTCCCCCACGCGCCAGAGAGTAGGCTTCATCAATAAATAGTACGCCACCCATTGCTTTTTGGATAACAGCCCGCGTTTTCTGAGCAGTCTGGCCGATATATTCTCCGACTAAGTCTGCTCTTTCTGCTTCAATAAAATGCCCTTTCGAAAGTATATTCATATCTCGATATATGTTAGCAATCTTCCGCGCGACGGTTGTTTTTCCAGTGCCGGGATTTCCTTTAAAAAGCATATGCAGTACTTGTTTCGAATCCTTTAATCCCATTTCTTTTCTTTTTTCATTAATTAAAATGGACGCATAGATTTCCTTAATCGAGTTTTTCAGGTTTTTCATCCCTACAAATGATGAGAATTCATGCTCTATATGCTTAAATGGACTATTTTCAATGGTCTCCACCTTGCCTGTTCGCTGAAATTCGCTTTTATCCCGATCTTGTAAAATAATATTGATTTTTCCATTTTTGTAGCCTTGCACCTGTGCCATTTAATCACCCCTTACTCTCCCACAGTATACGCAAATGCCCATAAGAAGGTGACAATAGCCTATTATTTTATGTAATAGCTGTTTTCTAAAAGATTATGGTTTTGCCACGAAAATCTATAAACTACGAAGTAACTGCCATTTGCAATAGACCTTTAGCTAATAATGGAAGCAAGTTTCTTCGGCAACCGCTCGGGGAAATACACTGCGCTTTTCGCGGGCGGCTGGTGAGCCAACTTGCGCTAAAGCGCTGCGTTGTCTCACCTATGCCTCTGCTCCCGCAGAAGTCTCCGTGTATTTCCCCGAGCTAGTTAGAAGATTGCTGCCATATCCTTGCAATAGCTATTGATGATGGAAAAAATTTTGGTGTTGTTTAAAAAATGTTGGCTGATTTGAAAGTAAGTTATTGTTATAGAGCAGAGTTCTTTTTTGAAGAAACTCCATAACAGCAGCCCGTATACACGTAGACTCCAGCCGCCCTAGGATGCGCGAAGTGTATACGGGCTGCGGTCGCCTGAGAGCCTATTTTCCATTATAAGCGTTGTACATAAATAGAAGTTAGTTCGCATTTTATCTCTACTGTATATAAAGCAACAACCATTTAGAAAAAATCCTATATAATTTAAAAACGGACACTATTAGCGTCCGTTTATGTAGCTATTCTTTATCAAGTGTCACGTTTTTAACTGGAGCAAAGGTGGAAATAGCATGTTTAAAGATTAGTTGTTGTTTCCCGTCTGTTTCCAGTAAAACCGTAAAATTATCAAACGCTTTAACCATACCCCTTAATTGAAAACCATTTGTCAAAAATACAGTAACCGAAATATGATTTTTTCTTAATTGATTTAGGTA
Organism: Oceanobacillus longus; assembly: GCF_042650085.1. Lineage (NCBI taxonomy): Bacteria > Bacillati > Bacillota > Bacilli > Caryophanales > Bacillaceae > Oceanobacillus > Oceanobacillus longus. The sequence continues at coordinate 862,055 of NZ_JBHSAO010000001.1, forward strand.
CTGATCCTGAATATTAACTGTTTGAGCCATGGAAGTTCCTCCTCTTTTCTATCTGTATTAAACTAATTCTACCATTATTTCAAAATTCCTGCTAATTCGTCTAAAATAATTGCAAATTTTTCATCAATCAAAGCAGGAGACATATTATACCAGGTTATATCCATTTTATTTCGAAACCAAGTAAGCTGCCTTTTTGCATATCTTCTGGAATTACGCTTTAATAAATCAATCGTTTCTTCAAGGCTTTGTTCTTCTTTGAAGTACGGAATAAACTCCTTATAACCAATCGCCTTCATTGACTGACAGTTTTCATATCCTTTTTCATATAAACCTCTAACTTCATCCAAGAGACCTTCGTTTACCATGAGATCCACTCGTTCATTTATCCGACGATAGAGTAGTTCTCTTTCCATATCAAGGCCAAGTAATATCGGCTCATAAGGCGATTCCATTGTCTGGGATTCTTGATATGCTGTCATCGTCATTCCGGTTGATTCATAGATTTCTAACGCTCTGATTACGCGTCTGTGATTGTTAGGATGAATCTTCTCAGCCTGAACAGGGTCTATTTCTACCAATCGGTTATACAGTGGCATAATCCCTTCTGACACAATTGTCTTTTCCATCTTTTTTGTAATGGCATCATCCCTTTTTATTTCGGAAAAATTATAGTTATACAATGCAGCCTGGATATATAGACCGCTCCCTCCAACAATGATCGGTAATTTATCACGCGATGTAATATCATTTATGTATTTTTGCACATTCTCTTTAAAATCAGCAACAGAGAATTCTTCCTCAGGTTCTCTAATATCAAGCATATGATGTGCTATACCTAGCATTTCAGAACGTTTTACTTTTGCGGTGCCGATATCCAGTCCCTTATACACTTGCATGGAATCACCACTGATAATTTCACCATTGAATCGTTTTGCAAGCTCAATGCTCAGTTTTGTTTTCCCTACAGCGGTAGGCCCCATTATGGCAATTACATTTTTTTTCATAGTATTCCCCTAGATTATGTTATTATTCATAAGCAGAATATGCTTTTAGCATCCAGATATCCTTCTCTAGTTTACTCTGTAGATTTGTTAGCATATCTACAGTTGGTTCATCATTTACTTTCTCTGCCAGCGGCTTACCCGATTGATTAATTTCAGTAATCATTTGGGAAAAATCCTGTATCATTTGATCAATCATTTCCATTTCCTTATCATCAGCAGTCGCTTCTTCCAATGTCGACTCCTTCAAAAATTTACTCATCGTTGCAAGTGGTTTGCCATTAATCATTAAAATTCTTTCCGCTATCTCATCCAATTCTACCGCAAAACGACTATACATTTCTTCAAATTTTTTGTGAAGGACAAAGAAATGCTTACCTTGTACATACCAATGATAGCGATGTAGTTTAACATACATAACAACGTAATTTGAAAGCAATTGGTTCAAAAAATTTATTAGTTTCTGGTTCTCCAATTTCCACACCTCGAATTTTAAATGCTGAATGCTTATTGCCATTATTTTAGACATCAGCTTTTAACCTTATCTTCGTCGGCATATGGAAATTTTATACATCTCTTACATAATCCGTTTGAACATTTTTTCCAATTCATACGTGGAGAAATGTACAATAATCGGTCTGCCATGTGGACAAGTAAATGGGTCGGTCGTTTTACGTAAATCCTCCAGTAATCGGAACATTTCATCCTGATTCAAATAGTGATTTGCTTTAATCGAACGTTTACACGACATCAAGATTGCTGCTTCTTCGCGAATGGATTCTACATTTACCTTTTCTTCATTTATAATCTGATCAACCATTTCCCGGATTACTTCTTCTTCAAATCCGGTTGGAAACCAATTAGGATGGGAACGTATAACATATGTTTGATTACCAAATTCTTCAAAAAATAACCCGACCTTTTCAAAATCTTCTTTGTACTGATCAATAAAAATCGCTTCTTGTTTGGAAAACTCAAATGTCATTGGTAACAGGAGTTCTTGTGATTCATTAAATGGCCGACCAAGTTTTTCCTTAAAAAACTCATACTTTATGCGTTCCTGTGCAGCATGCTGATCGATCATATAAAGTCCATTTTCATTTTGAGCCATTATATAAGTACCTTGCAATTGTCCAATCGGGTAAAGCGTTGGCACACGGGATTGATCCGTATTATTTGTAAAAGAATCTGTTTTTGTCTGGCTTTTATTATTTGCAGACACAGTATCATAATCCTTATTTGAAGGGAACACATTGTTGGTTACTTCAGATTCCTTCGTAGGAAAGCTACTATGTTTCTCCTCTATAATCGGCGGAGTGGATTCATAAATTACCTCTTGATCCTGTTTCTGTTTCAATAAAGATTCTTCAGATGATTGCTTCTGCACTTCTTTATCAAAGTTCATCGTATCTTGGAAAGACTTTTTCTTTACGTTCGGCTTTTGTTCCATTTCTGGTATGAGCGTCATTTTTCGGAACTTACTTTTAATTGTTTGTTCAATCGCTTGATACAGTTCTCTATCTTTACTGAAACGTACCTCAAGCTTGGCGGGATGAACGTTTACATCGACTAGTATTGGATCCATTTCAATTACCAGGACTACAATAGGCGAACGTCCAATTGGCAATAATGTATGATAGGCACGAATAATCGCTTGTGATAAAGCAACATTTCTAATATAACGGCCATTAATAATCGTGGATACATAAGCTCTTGAAGCCCTTGTAACCTCAGGCTTGGCAATATAGCCTTCAATAGAAAAGTCTAGTGTATTATGTTTGATTGGAAGCATCTTTTTCGCTACATTCATCCCGTATATTTGAGAAATAACCTGAAGCAGATCACCCGTTCCAGATGTTTTAAATAGCCCTTTTCCATTATGTGTAGCTTCAAATCGTATTTCAGGATGCGAAAGTGCTAACCTATTCAATAGGTCCGTGACATGCCCTAATTCCGTGTGCAGGCTTTTCATATATTTAAGTCTGGCAGGTGTATTGAAGAAGAGATCTTTAACAATAATCTCCGAACCTTGCCGTGCGTCACTTTTTTTCTCCTCAAGTACTTTCCCACCTTCTAGGGATAAAAACGTGCCAGCTTTATCACCCTGGGACGTCTTAATCTGTAATCTGCTAACAGATGCAATACTCGCTAAAGCTTCTCCACGAAATCCCAATGTTTTTACATGAAATAGGTCTGTTTCATTTCTGATTTTACTAGTTGCATGTCTCAAGAAAGCTTTGTTTGTATCTTCCACAGACATTCCATCGCCGTTATCCGTTATCCTGATTTCCTGCAAACCGGCTTCTATAATATCAACTTTAATCCATGTACTGTTTGCATCAATACTGTTTTCCACTAGTTCCTTTACAACAGAGGCAGGCCGTTCAACTACTTCCCCTGCTGCTATTTTATTCGCCAGTGCTTCTGACATTTGAATAATACTCATGCAAACAATCCTTTCGTTTATAACTATTGCTTCATCTCTTTTTGAAGTCGATATAACTCGTTCATTGCCTCCATGGGCGTCATTTCAAACAAATTCATCTCCTTCAAATCGTTAATCACTTTATCGCTATTAGCTGGTTGCTTTTCCTTTTTTACTTTTTTATTTTCATCCACAAAGAAAGACAGTTGACCTGAATCCATTTTTTCGGTAATTGGCTTAGGCTTGTCCTCCGCTTCCAATTGCTGCAAGATTGCCGTTGCTCTCTCGATCAAGGGATCTGGAAGTTTCGCAAGCTTAGCAACGTGAATCCCGTAGCTTTGATCTGCTGCTCCATCTTTAATCTGGTGTAAAAAGACAACATTTCCTTCATGTTCTTCTGCGCGTACATGGATATTTTTTAAATTGGATAAAGAATCTTCAAGTGTAGTTAATTCATGATAGTGAGTTGAAAACAACGTCTTGGCATGAATGTTATTATGAATATGCTCGACAATCGCTTGTGCCAGTGCCATTCCATCGTACGTACTTGTACCCCGTCCTATTTCATCCAATAAAATAAGACTCCGATCGGTCGCATTTGCGATGGCGTGATTTGCTTCCAACATTTCTACCATAAAGGTACTTTGACCAGACACAAGATCATCAGCCGCACCTATACGGGTAAAGATTTGGTCAAATATGATTAAATCTGCATCATCACACGGTACAAAGCATCCTATCTGACCCATAATCGCGGTTAATGCCAGTTGCCTCATATAGGTGCTCTTACCTGACATATTTGGTCCGGTAATCAGTAATATATTTTTGCTCTCATCAAGAGATATATCGTTAGGAACAAACGAACCGTCCTTCATAACTTGTTCGATAACCGGATGTCGCCCATTTTTTATATTCAGTTTGCTTTCTACAAATTGTGGACGCTTATAATTATTTGCTTCACTAACAGTGGCAAATCCCTGCAAGACATCAATTTTACTTACCACATCAGCCAGATGCTGTAGCTCAGGTATATGATTCTTTATCTTTTCCCTTATTTCTATAAAGAGCCTATATTCCAAGTCAATGCTTTTTTCTTCCGCCTCGAGAATAAGCTCTTCCTTTTCTTTTAATTCAGGAGTTATATAGCGTTCTGCATTGGTTAATGTCTGCTTGCGTTCATATCTTCCTTCAGGCAATAGATGCAGGTTTGCTTTTGTTACCTCAATATAGTAACCAAAGACTCGATTGTATCCTATTTTTAAAGATTTAATATTTGTTTCCTGTTTTTCCTTTTTCTCTAGCTCAGCGATCCATTTTTTCCCGTTCTTGGTTGCATATCTGTATGTATCCAATTGCTCATTGTAACCATCTTTAATGATAGATCCTTCTTTTATCGATATTGGAGGGTCATCTACAAGACTCCCATCAAGTAAGTTTACAATATGATCTGGTGAAATCAGATCGTCTGCTAAACTGTTAATTTCTTTCCTATTGAATTGATACAAGGTATTTTTCAGTTCAGGTATGGTCTGTAATGATCGTTTTAATTGAATTAAATCCCTTGCATTCACATTTCCAAATGCAATTCGACCGGCTAACCGCTCAAGATCATAAACCGATTTTAAAATGTCACGCAGGGAGTCCCGCTCCATGAAGCCACGATAAAATCCATCCACGATTTCCAGACGTTCTTCGATCTGATTCTCATTTAGCAATGGTCTCTCGAGCCATTTTTTCAGCATTCGGGAGCCCATCGCGGTCGCTGTTTTATCAAGGACCCATAGTAAGCTTCCATGCTTACCCTTTTTAATAATTGTTTCTGTCAATTCCAGATTTCGTTTGGAGTACATATCCAGTGATAAATATTGCTTAAGCTTGATCACTTTTGCTTTCTGAAGATGATCAAGTGCGCGCTTCTGTGTATGCTGAATATAATTCAAAAGTCTGCTGAATGCTTTCATTAATCGCTCATCATTCAGATTCTCAGTAAGGCTTCGATATTCCGCATTAAAAGTGACTTCATCCTGATAAGATAACGTAATATTTAACCGGTCCTGTAATTGTAACTGCATGTCATCCGGCAAATTGGAAGAAATGACGATTTCTTTTATCGGTTGATTGTATAGTTCATGGATAACAGCATCCCATCCATGTGATATAAGTGCAATATGGTTTTCTCCGGTTGATAAGTCATTGTAGACAATGACATAAGAACCGTCATTAAAATGGGATAGACTGGCAATATAGTTATTCTCGCCCTCTTTTAACATATTGGTTTCCATTACCGTCCCTGGAGTAATCAGTTGAACAACTTCCCGTTTAACTACGCCCTTTGCAGTCTTTGGATCCTCTACCTGTTCACAAATTGCTACTTTATAACCTTTCTCAATTAATGTTCTAATATAATTCTCAGCTGAGTGATAAGGTACACCACACATAGGGATGGGATCTCCTTTTCCACCGGCTCGTTTCGTTAAAGTTATCTCCAGTTCTCTTGATGCGTTAATTGCATCATCATAGAACATTTCATAAAAATCACCTAATCGGTAAAATAGAAATGCATCCTTATATTCTGCTTTTATTTTTATGTACTGTTCCATCATTGGTGTAAGCTTAGCCATCTTTTTTCCCCCAACTACCCGTAAATATTCTTCTGCAATTATAGCATAAAATAAGGGAAATAGCAGATAGTTACGGTTCGCTGCTATCTCCCTAAAAAGAAAAACGAGAGTATATACCCTCGTTAATTATCTAATCTTTTTTGTGAATAAAATCTGGTTTCACACCTTTTACTTCTTCATCTGTTACTTCGTAGTCCCATGCTCCTTCATCGTCATCCTCATCTTTTTCCCAATTTGGATTAACTCTAACGAATACTTTCGTGTCACCGATAATCTGAACAATAAACTCCCGTTCAATTTCAACTGAAACTTTACTTCCGCTGCTTGCGATATTACATTCCAGACAGTTTGGCTGCTGAATAACTTTTGCAATCACATCATACTCGTCATTGATGGAGTTATCATCTTTTACAGACAATGGAATAATATCCGTGTACGTCACTCTTTCTGTAACCACCTCCGTCTTCGTGTTGTCATTATAGGAATACCAGATGTTTATATCATAGCTACCATTAATCTCGACAGTATCTTCGGATTTTTTCTTAGCATTATATAAATGATTGATCACCCAGCAACCTAAAATGCTTGACGGCCTATGTGACGGAGAGATGGAATGGGACTCCTTTGAAAACTTGCGCCCTTTGCCACAGACAGCTTTTGTAATGATTTCTCTATATTCTTTATCAAGAAAAGTCATGATTACTTTTACCTCCTCTTTTTTCATTGTCATTTTATGCAAGACAAATACCTAAAGTGCATAGCATTTTATGAAAAGCAAGAAGAGGGACGTTTATAACGGTCTTAAATCATTTTTTATCGATAAAAATAAAAATCCGGGCAGCTTATTCTGCCCGGTTAAACAATAGTGTCAACATCCAGATTTATTTTTCGCCTTGGAACCAGTTTCACCGGCTAATAAGTCCCCATCAGTTGATTCAATTACCTGGTTTGTTACTTCACGTGCAATTGTCTTTGAAACTAACTGCAGTACATCATTTACGACGATTTGCGTTTCTTTGAATTCTTGTACGATTGGAATATCATCTATTTCCGCTTGAACACGATCAATTTCTTCCTCCACATTTTTCAAAGCCTCTTTTTTCTCATAAGCTTGGAAATTAACTGCTTGTTTTTGCAATGTTTTAATTTTCTGGATAAGTTTTTGAACTTTTTTACTTTCATTTATTTTTGCTTCTACTTGTTTGAATCGATCAATCTCTTCCGTACTTGCTAGCATATTTGCTAATTTTTTTGCTTCATCCATTACTTCTTGGCGCGTATATTCTGCCATTTTAATTCACCTCAACTGTACTTTCCACCATCACACCATTTAATGACCATGTTTTGGTTTCTGTTATTTTCACTTCTACGATTTTACCAATGGACGATTTAGGTCCTTTGAAATTTACGAGCTTGTTTTTATCCGTATATCCGGCAAGTACTTCCGGATCTTTTTTACTTTCTCCTTCAACAAGTACATTGACAGTTTTGTCTTTGTACATTTTCATGGATTGTGCAGATTGCTTATTAACTAGATCATTTAAGCGATATAAACGTTGTTTTTTCACATCATCTGGGATATCATCTTTCTTACGTGCTGCAGGTGTCCCCTCACGTGGTGAATAGATATACGTATACGCAGCTTCAAAGCTAACTTCTTCCATTAGTGTCATCGTTTCCTCGAACTGTTCTTCTGTCTCGTTCGGAAATCCAACTATAATATCTGTTGTTAATGTAACATTCGGCATTGCTTTTCTTATCTTTTGAACCAATTCCAAATATTCTTCTCTTGTGTATTTCCTGTTCATCTTTTTAAGAATCTCACTGCTACCGGATTGTACTGGCAAATGGATATGGTCGAGTAAGTTACCGCCCTGCGCTAGAACTTCAATTAGACGATCATCAAAATCCCTTGGATGGGAAGTCGTAAAACGAACACGAGGAATGTCAATCTTATGAATATCATTCATTAAATCTCCTAGTCCATATGTAAGATCCTCAAAATCTTTTCCGTATGCATTTACATTCTGGCCTAGCAAAGTAACTTCCTGATAGCCGCTGGCAACTAAATGACGAACTTCCTGGATGATATCCTCTGGACGACGGCTTCGCTCTTTACCGCGGGTCATTGGCACGATACAGTACGTACAGAATTTATCGCAACCATACATTATGTTTACCCAAGCCTTGATCTTTCCTTTACGCACTTTAGGAAGATTTTCGATTACATCGCCCTCTTTGGACCAAACCTCTACAATCATTTCCTTACCAAACATTGCTTCCTTCACTAACTGTGGCAAACGATGTATATTATGTGTACCGAAAATGAGATCGATGTGTTGATGTTTTTTCAGAATACGACCGACAACAGACTCTTCCTGAGACATACACCCACAAACACCGATAATAAGGTCTGGCTTTTCCAATTTAAGGGGCTTTAAGTGACCGATTTCTCCAAACACTTTATTTTCAGCGTTTTCACGGATTGCACATGTATTCAATAATATGATATCTGCATCATCCGTAGTTGTCGTTGATTCATATCCCATTTCAGTTAGAATTCCAGCCATTACTTCCGTATCATGTTCATTCATTTGGCAACCATAAGTACGAATCAGAAATTTTTTACCCTTTCCAATCGTTGCCACATCTTCTGGAATGGAGAAATCATAATGAAACTGAACATCTTCTTTTCGGCGCTTCCTTGCTTGTTTTATATCAGGTGATTGCTGCTCATAGCTGGTTTGGAAATATTTAGCAATCATATCATCACTTGTCGTCTTTTTTATACGATCAAAATTATCAACTTGATTGATTTGCGCTTGCTGTTTTCGTTGTTCTTCGTTCATACGATACGAATCCCCTTTCAATATAAAAACTAATTATAGAGGATGCTCAAAAAATTGGTCCAATCTATCCTCTTTTTCAAACATGCAATTATATGTATAGGTGTACAATAGAATAGTATAATGCTTCTATTCAAATTTAACAATACTTGTACTCCTAGCGCAAATAAAAAACCTCCCTATCACTTATAGGAAGGTTCCTTAAATTGTCATATTATCTAGGCTCAACGATTAATTTAATGGCTGTCCGTTCTTCATTATCAATTAAAATATCTGTGAATGCCGGAATGCAAATTAAATCCACCCCACTTGGTGCAACAAAGCCTCTTGCTATTGCTACTGCTTTAACAGACTGATTTAATGCTCCCGCACCAATCGCCTGGATCTCTGCTGTCCCACGCTCTCTTAAAACGTTAGCAAGTGCACCTGCTACTGAATTTGGATTTGATTTTGCTGAAACTTTTAATACGTCCATTACTAGTACCTCCTCATGCGCTATTGTAGTTATATTGCTACTATATTCTTGGAGATGTTAGCTTATTCCCTATTATGCAACAAAGATTCAAACAATTCAAATAATCAACCGAAGAATGGATGGTCATCATTGATTAAGATACGTTCTATTTTAGATGCTTTACCCGTATTGGCCTCAATGGTAACCATTATTCCATTTAATTGTGTTCTACCCTGTGTGGTAGTTTCGAAACGTACTGGTAACGAAGTGAGGAAACGTTTTATTACCGCATCACGGTCAACACCAAGTATCCCATCATACGGACCGGTCATTCCCACATCGGAAATATATGCAGTACCATTCAGTAATATTCGTTCATCCGCAGTCTGTGTATGCGTATGGGTACCAACAACAGCACTTACTCTGCCATCAAGATACCATCCCATTGCCTGCTTCTCACTAGTTGCTTCCCCGTGAAAATCAACAAATATAATGTTTGTTCTTTTTTTGGCTTCCTCTATTAATTGATCTGCTTTCTGAAATGGATCATCCATAGCTGGAAGAAATGTTCTTCCCTGGAGATTAATAACAGCTACTTCTGTTCCATTTATGTTTATGTATACAATTCCTTTTCCAGGGTTATTTTCTGGAAAATTTGCTGGACGAATCATATATTTAGCATCATCAATAAATTCAAAGATTTCCTTCTTATCCCAAGTATGGTTTCCCATCGTTATTACCTGGGCACCCCATTCAAGAAATTGCTTATATATTTTTTCAGTAATCCCTTTTCCCGCAGCAGCATTTTCTCCATTAATGATTGTCATATTAGGTCGATATTTTTCTTTTAGTTTCGGCAAATAATCCTGTACCATCTCTCGTCCCGGAGATCCAACTACATCACCTATAAAAAGTATTTTCATTGTCCTATCACCCTATCATTTAGTATAGTATCAGTTTTTCACATTGTATTTCGATTGTCAAAATTGTATTCGTATTGATGTTGGCCATTATAACTTAAATAAGAGGACTGCATAGAAATTAAAAAACAAAAGCGATCGAATGACCGCTTTTGTTTTATTTCGCATATTCAACTGCCCTTGTTTCCCTGATTACTGTTACTTTAATATGACCAGGATAATCGAGCTCTCCTTCAATCCGCTTCCGTATATCACGAGCAATACGAACAGAATCTATATCATCGATTTCATCAGGTCTTACCATAATTCGAATCTCTCTTCCAGCCTGAATGGCGAATGATTTTTCTACTCCTTCAAATGACTCGGAAATTTCTTCAAGTTTTTCCAATCGTTTGATGTAGTTTTCCAACGTCTCACTTCTAGCGCCTGGTCTGGCAGCAGATAAAGCATCAGCTGCAGCTACAAGCACTGAGATAATGGAAGTAGCTTCTTCATCCCCGTGGTGGGAAGCAATCGAATTAATAACAACATCATGCTCCTTGTACTTCATTGCGAGCTCTTTACCGATTTCAACGTGACTTCCTTCTACTTCATGATCGATTGCTTTTCCGATATCATGAAGTAATCCGGCTCTTCTTGCTAATGTTACGTCTTCGCCAAGTTCAGCAGCAAGCAATCCTGACAAGTAAGCAACCTCCGTTGAGTGCTTCAATACATTTTGGCCATAGCTTGTACGATATTTTAGACGACCGAGTATTTTTACTAAATCTGGATGTAGTCCGTGTACACCAACTTCAAAAGTTGTTTCTTCTCCAACTTCCCGTATATATTCATCAACCTCACGTCTGGCTTTATCCACCATCTCTTCAATTCTTGCTGGGTGAATTCGCCCGTCCTGTACCAGTTTTTCTAATGCCATACGGGCTACTTCCCGTCTTATTGGATCAAAACCGGAGAGAATTACAGCTTCCGGTGTATCATCGATGATTAAATCAATACCTGTTAATGTTTCTAATGTCCGTATATTACGTCCTTCTCGACCAATTATACGACCTTTCATTTCATCATTAGGCAAGTTAACAACAGATACAGTTGTTTCAGCAACATGATCTGCAGCACATCGTTGCAATGCTAGAGACAAGAGATTCTTCGCTTTCTTATCAGACTCTTCTTTTGCACGATTTTCAGCTTCTTTAATCATTACAGCAGATTCATGTTTAATTTCATTTTCGATTCGTTCTAAAATAATTTGTTTAGCCTGGTCAGATGTATATCCTGAAATGCGCTCAAGCTCCGTTTGCTGCTCTTCTTTCATAGCTTCCACTTTGCTTTTCATTTCTTCAATTTGTTGTTGTTTGTCTGTTAGCGTTTGTTCTTTCTTCTCTAACAGAGACTCACGTTTGTCTAATGTTTCACTTTTTCTGTCCAGATTTTCTTCTTTTTGCATCAGACGGTTTTCCTGTTTTTGAGCTTCCATGCGTCGCTCACGTAGTTCATCTTCTGTCTGTTGACGAAGCTTATGATTCTCATCTTTTGCTTCAAGAAGCGCTTCTTTTTTAGCAGCATCTGCATTTCTATGTGCTTCTTCCACAATTTGTTTTGCCAAGGTTTCCGCACTGGAAATTTTAGCTTCTGCAATAGATTTACGTATTAAATAACCAACAACAATACCGACGATCAGAGCAAGCAAAATGGAGATGATTAAGAGTATAATGTCCATAATTTCACCTCCCATTGCTATAAAATTGTAAAATTCATTATTGTCGGCATGTAACATTTCTGAATGCATAAAATACCAATTAATTTCATAATAAAAATTATAAAATTATACACCTTTAATATTAATTGCCAAAACCTGTAATGTCAAGGAAACGTCACAATTATTTATGTCTAATTTACCGTTGTAAAAAGACCTTTACCGATATTTCAACCGGTAAAGGTCCCTTAAGTTAAGAAACTATTAAACATCTAGACTGTTCTGAGTGTTTTTTCCCTTTTCTGTTGCTTTACTATTTTTAGGTGCTGTTTTATTAGCTTTTGTTTCTGCCTTTGCTTTTTCCGCTTCTGCTTTTTCTTTTTCTACACCATCCAGATCATAATGGGTTCGTATAGAACTATGAATCTCGTTCATAATAGCTTTGTTTTCATTTAGGAATATTTTTGAATTTTCACGGCCTTGTCCAAGTCTCTCACCTTTATAGGAGTACCATGCACCACTTTTTTCTACAATATCCAAGTCTGAAGCGATATCAAGTATTTCACCCTCTTTAGAAATTCCTACACCATACATGATATCCACTTCTGCTTGTTTAAATGGTGGCGCAACTTTGTTTTTAACAACTTTAATCCTTGCTCTATTCCCTACCATTTCATTGCCTTGTTTTAATGTTTCAGCACGGCGTACTTCAAGTCTTACGGAAGAGTAGAACTTAAGGGCACGTCCACCCGGGGTAGTCTCAGGGTTACCAAACATAACCCCAATTTTTTCACGGATTTGGTTGATGAAAATAGCAGTTGAGTGTGATTTGTTAATTGCTCCGGAAAGTTTTCTCAATGCCTGTGACATTAGACGTGCCTGCAAGCCCATATGAGAGTCTCCCATTTCGCCTTCAATTTCCGCTTTTGGTACCAATGCAGCAACTGAATCGACTACTAAAATATCTACTGCGCCACTTCGAACAAGCGCTTCTGCAATTTCCAATGCCTGCTCCCCTGTATCCGGCTGGGATAATAGTAATTCATCCGTATTTACACCAAGTGCTTTTGCATATGTCGGATCAAGTGCATGCTCCGCATCGATAAATGCTGCTTGCCCGCCTTTTTTCTGTGCTTCGGCAATTGCATGCAGTGCAACTGTTGTTTTACCTGAAGATTCAGGGCCATATATTTCAATAACTCTTCCACGTGGATAACCGCCTATACCCAATGCTACATCAAGCGCCAGTGATCCACTGGGAATCGTGTCGAGTTTTTGCATTGGTGTTTCACCGAGTTTCATAACTGAACCTTTACCGAATTGTTTCTCTATTTGTCTCAAAGCCATATCTAAAGCTTGTTTTCTATCACTCAAAGAAACTACCTCCTTAAATTATCTATCTATAGCATACATTGTTTCGAACTATTTAACAAGGAAAAAACGAATAGATGTTCTTATGTTTTCACCGTTGAAATTATCGAAAAATGAATAAATTAGTACGAACCATTTATGTAATAATTTATTTTCCACATATAGACTACCACATATTATGATTTTAAATAGTTATAAATTATTTCCAATCCTTTTAGTGATGCTCTTTTTCTGATCGAACTACGTGAACCTGTAAATAAGAACTCTTCCACCTTTTGATACCCATTCACATCACTGATCGAAATATATACTTTTCCTACAGGTTTTCCCTCAGTTGGCGTTGGACCGGCAATACCGGTAAAACTGATTCCAATGTCAGATCTAAGAAGCTTTCTCACGTTTTCAGACATTTCATGTGCACATTCCTCACTGACTGTACCTTTATTTTGAATGGTTTCTTCTGATACACCCAGTACTTCCTGCTTTATAGCTGCATCATAACAAACGATTCCACCAGGACAGACGAAAGAAGCACCATTTACTGATACAATTTTTTCAGTAAATAAACCACCTGTCAGACTCTCAGCAGCCGCAATTCTCTTGTTCTGCTTTTTAAGTAATTCTACTATTACCTGTTCAATAACGTCATTATCTTCACCAAAATAGAATTCTCCTACTCTTGCAAGAATTTGCATTTTGGTATGGTATAATAATTCATCAAGTTTTTCTTCTGATTTCTCCTTTGCCGTTAATCGAATCACTACCCCATCTTCTTGGGCAAGTGGCGCAATTGTTGGATTGCTCTGAGCCTGGATAAGATCTTTTAATTCATGTTCCAATGAAGATTCACCAATACCAATAAATTTCAACACGAGTGATTTAATTATTTGTTCCTTATCTGTTAATTGGTGAAGATAAGGGATAATTTCTTCCTTGGTAATTTGTTTCATCTCTCTAGGAACTCCCGGAAGAAAGAACCATGTCTTTTCAGCGAATTCCACTCTCATTCCCGGTGCCATTCCAACACTGTTTTTCAAAACGGTCGAACCTTTGAAAACTCTTGCTTGTTTACGATTATTAGGAGTCATTTTAACATTGTGATTTCGGAAAAATAACTCTATCTTTTCCATTGATGTTTTATCTTCTATCATTTCCATTCCACTGATCTGTTCAAAAGCTTCTCTTGTTAAGTCATCATCCGTGGGCCCAAGACCTCCTGTGACAATGATTATATCCGATCTTTTCTGAGCCATTTTAAAAGCTTCTTCCACACGCTCGAGATTATCTCCGACAACTGTATGATTGTATACATTGATTCCATATAAAGCCATCTGTTGTGATAACCATTGTGCATTCGTATTCGCAATTTGACCAAGTAATAATTCTGTTCCAACAGCTACAATTTCCCCTTTATATTGTCTCATTATTTGGAATCCCTCATTACATGCCAGTTTTTCACAAAGTAATCAACGCCAGATACTACCGTAAAGAATAATGCTATGTACAGCATCATTGTACCGAATGGAAAGTCAATAAAAGAAAAAGGAAAATTATGCAATAACAAAACAGCGATTGCAACCATTTGAGTTGCAGTTTTAAGTTTACCCATTTGACCGGCAGCAAGCACGATTCCTTCACCAGCCGCCACGAGACGCAGACCAGTTACAGCGAATTCCCTGCTAATAATAATGATTACAACCCATGCTGGTGCAAGTCCCATTTCAATCAGCAAAATGAGTGCCGCGGATACAAGTAGTTTATCTGCCAATGGATCCATAAACTTGCCTAGATTTGTTACTAGATTGTACTTTCTTGCATAGTATCCATCAACCCAATCCGTAGCTGCAGCAATAATAAAAATAATGGCTGCTACAAAATGAGCAACAGGTAACTGTGCTGATCCAATATCCCAGCTTCCCCATTCAAATGGTACAGACAAAAGAACAATAAAAACAGGAATCATAAAAATTCGTGATAAGGTAAGTTTATTTGGTAAATTCATTTTTTTATTTCCTCCTACGTATCGTTTTATTTTAAAATGAGATAAACCCTTCCAAAAAGGTAAAGGGAAGGGTTTATCATAAAAGGCTGTATTATTCAGCCTTATTAATATTTAAATACAATTTCTGATGCACTTTAGAAGTTTCAACTGGATATTCCAGTTCTACTCCATTAACCAAGATTTTAAGTGCCTGGACATTCCCGATATTAAGGTAGATGGTTTCCAAATCACTGGCATCAATTTCGAATGGAGAGTTATCCTCATTAAAATTAGCATTATAAAATACCTCATTGCTATTTTCGTCTCTGACTTCGAGCCAAGTATCATTCGTATTAACTGACTCCAATGTTATCGTTATTTCATCCCCAGCATTGTTTATTTCTAAAGTAGAAGTAGGTGTTGAACCGGTTCCTTCTTCAACTACAGCGATTTCTGCTTCAGATGATTCTTCTTCGGAATCACCTGAAGCATCATCTTCCTCCGTTGCAGCATCATCTGTTCCTTCTTCATTTGCATTATCATCTTCCGCTGCTTCATCCTGATTATCAGCCGGTGATCCTGAACCCGTATTATCAGGGTTCGTTATAATAACGTTATCCTGTGGTTCTTCAATAGGTGCTGCTCCGTCTTCTGCCATGTTCTCCCGTATAAACCACCAAGCAACAAAAACAATACCAATGATAAGTAAAACCACAATAATCGCTGGTATGAGAGAAGAAAAGCCAGACCCTTTTTCTGAATTATTTGACTTCCTCGTCCGTTGAATCCTTGTATACTGCACATTTTCTTCTTCTGTCGTGGGAATTTCTTCTTTATACTCCTCTACTAATTCACTTGCATCTAATCCAACTGCGTTTGCATATTCTTTTATAAATGCACGCGCATAAAATTTGCCTGGTAATATATGCAAATTTCCCTCTTCAATCGCTACTAAATATCTCTTTTGTATTTTTGTTGTTTCCTGAAGTGTGTCTAATGACAACCCACTCGCAAGACGTGCTTCTTTCAGCTTCGCCCCTACATCCATAGATAACACCTTCCATTTTAGAAATCAAACATAGAAAATCCACTTTGCCCACTAAGTTGCTGCATTTCTATTGATTCATATGTTATTTCTTGTTCTTCATCTGTTCTGAGTTCAATAATATAATCAAAATCATCCATACTATATTCTGTGGACTGTACAAAAATATCCGGATGCTCCACTACCTTTATGGAGGGGAGTTGCATAATTTCTCGAATCAATTGCCAATGCTGTTCATTCGCTTTTCTCTTAGATACGACACCATCAATGATATAAATATTATCTGGATTATATTCGCCTTCGATAAGCTGACTCCTTACGGTTTGCTTTATCATCGTACTCGAGACAAACAACCAACGTTTATTAGCACACACACTGGCGGCAACAACCGATTCTGTCTTACCAACTCTGGGCATGCCACGGATACCTATTAATTTATGTCCTTCTTGCTTATAAAGCTCTGCCATAAAGTCGACAAGGAGACCCAATTCATCACGAACAAAACGAATTGTTTTTCTATCGTCACTGTCTGTGTGTATATATTTCCCATGTCGGACAGCCATTCTATCCCTTAGCTTAGGCTTGCGTAATTTAAATAATTTAATCGTATCCATAGTTTGCAAAATTGATTTTAATCTTGTTATGTTCTCATCATATTTTGAAAGAAGCAGCATTCCCCTTCTGGAATTCTCTACTCCATTTATTGTGATTATATTAATTGAAAGCATACCTAATAAAGAAGAGATATCACCTAATAAACCAGGACGGTTCATTTGAATCTCATATTCAAGATACCATTCGGTTCTTTCCATAATAAGCTCCTTTATTTTACATACTAAATTCGCATTAAGCAATCAAAACCGATGCTTACTAATTATATATATCATAATCACTTTTTATGTTCTATTAGTAATATAACATTATTTTCAATTTTTCTAAACAAATTACCTTATGTTTCCATATAAATTCAATTTCTCATGAAAAAAAGCTGTATAGATTCGTCTATACAGCTTTTTTTCAATGTAATTAAATTGCTTTTACTAATTTTTTACAAGCTTTATCATAACGTTGGCTAGTGCCTGTTGTTCCTGTTCAGACGCTGCATTCCATAATTCTTTTAACACCGCTTCTTCACCAGTTTTTGCATTAACACTTTGAGCCAGATAGTCGCCTACCTCAGCAGCAACACTAGAAATTGTTTGTTGATCCATTCCTTGCTGCTGTGCCTGTTCAAGCCGATCTGCCAAGAAACCTTTCCACGATTCAAAATTATCAAGAACTGACATTTGGCATGCCTCCTCTATTCATTTTATCCTGTATAGTATTTGAGGTTATCCATTATTTATACAGATAAAATGAGAGTTTCCTACCAACCACCGGTAATATTAATAATTTCTCCTTGAATATAACTTGCTCTTTCATCAAGTAAAAAGCTCACAGAATGAGCAATTTCACTTGGTAATCCAGCTCGATGAAGAGGTATCTCAGCAATGATAGACATTTTTTCATCGTCTGTTAAGTGGCCATTCATTTTCGTTTCAATATACCCTGGACTTATTGCATTTACCATAATTCCCGAAGGTGCAACTTCCTTTGCCAATGCTTTAACAAAGCTGTTTTGAGCACCTTTTACCGACGAGTATATGACTTCATAACTTGCTCCGGTATTGCCCCAAATGGATGTAATAAAAATGATTTTCCCTTTTTTATTTTGTATCATTTGAGGTAATAAATGTTTTGTGATCATCCATGGTGCTTTAACATGCAACGAGAGCATATCGTCCATTACTTTTTCCGAAGTATCCTGAAGTAATCCGAAATGCGCATTCCCACCAGCAAACACAACATAGTCAACAGGCAAAACCAGCTCGGTAAGAAATCGTTTCATTTCTTCATTGTTGCTTAAATCTGCTTGATGAACAGTGAGTATTGCTTCTGAGTTTAATTCTTTTCTCATTGCATCTATGTTTTCTCTGTTCTTATTGTAGTGGAGCATTACGTTATAGCCATCTTTCACAAGTCGTTCCGAGATAGCTTTACCAATATCTCCGCTTGCCCCAACAATCAATACATTTTTCCCCATCTTATCTCCTTACTCCGCAGCAATCGTACAGACAGCTAATCGATTCTCATCAATCCAGTTTTTCATAAAATTATTTGCATCGGTCAGTGTCAATTCTTGTATTGCAGGAATAATTTCAAATAAATTAATCCCCATCGAATGATAGGAAGTATAGTTATTCGCAATAAATTCAAGTGAATTCATCGCCCGTAACAACTGACCAATTTTCTTTTTCTTCATTCGTTCAAATACTTCTTCTGTGAGTTGCATTTCATTTGTAGAAAGTAATAATTCAATGACCTTGTTAGAGAATTGTTCAGGCTTAGGTGTATTGCTGCCAATCATTGAATACCCAAAGTTCTTTTCAAGACTCGTCTCAAAATAAAAGCTGCCATCGATCAGATTCGCTTTATAAAGTTCCTGATAGAATTCTCCCCCCGTGGAAAAGAAATGACTCAACACCATACCACCAAGCAAATCTTTACGAAGGAATACTTCTTTACTTAGTTCGGTATTGGACTCTTTTATCCCAATCGTACATTTAGGGATGGAAACAGGCATGATAATTTTATTTTCCTTCATTGCTACTTCTTCTGGCTCTTTTGGAAAGTTACGCTTTAGTTCTTCCATTTCTTTAAAAGACTTTTTACTTTGGTTGGATTCAATCATTTTCATCATCTTCTCGGGGTCAAAATTGCCTGCAACGAATAAAGACATATTTTCTGGATGATAAAAAGTGTTATAACACGTGTATAAATCATCTTTTGTAATGGAAGTAATGGATTCAACCGTTCCTGCAATATCTTTGTTAACCGGATGATTCTTAAACATGCTCTTTATTATACCCATAAACGATTGCCAATCAGGCTGGTCGTCATACATTTTAATCTCCTGAGAAATAATCCCTTTTTCCTTTTCAACAGACTTCTCAGAAAAATAAGGATCTTGTACAAAGTCGACCAATGTTTCCACATTTTTTTCAATATTATCTGTAGCAGAAAATAAATAGGCTGTCTTCGTAAAGGATGTAAATGCATTTGGTGAGGCACCTTGTTTTCCGAAATCCGCGAAAACATCACGGTCCTCTTTTTCAAAAAGTTTGTGTTCCAGGAAGTGGGCTACTCCCTCCGGTACATTAATTTCTTCTGATTCACCTATCGGAACAAAAGTTTGATCAATCGACCCATAATTTGTTGAAAAGATACCAAAGGCCTTTGCCATTTGCGGCTTTGGCAGTAAAAAAACGGTAAGCCCATTATCTAGTTTTTCCGAATATAATGTTTCATTTATATCCTGGTATGTTTGTTTATTCATCTTTTGATCCTCCTTCACTTGTTAACAGGTATACAGTATCTTCCTCTATTTTTCCTGCTGCCTGGATAACTTCTTCTTTCGTTACCTTTCGTATTCCTTCAATTAATTCATCGGGAGATAAGGTTCTATTACCTATTACTTGCTGATATAGCATTTCGATGAGGCCTTGTGGATGATCCATCGTTTCTTTATATTGATTAATAATTAAATCCTTTGTTTCACTTAACTCTTCTTCTGTAAAGTTTCCGTCTTTCATGGCTTTTACCTGGAGACGAATAATATCCCTTGCTTTTTCGAAATCTTCCGGTGCAATTCCACTAAATACAATCAGTAACCCTTTATGACTTTCCACACGAGAAGATGCATAATAAGCGAGACTGTTTTTTTCTCTAACATTGATAAACAACTTGGAACTTGGGAATCCTCCAAATAATCCGTTAAAAACTTGCAGGGGAAAGTATTCTTTATCCTGAAATAAGGTATTGGTTCGATAACCAATATGAAGCTTTGCCTGTTGGACATTCTGCTTCTCAATAACTTCCCTAGGTTCCCTAATAGTCATTTTTGTCTTAGGTGGAGTAAATTCAGGAAGATTTTGTTGATTTATTTTCATTTTAGTTGTTATTTTATCTTTTATTGCATGCTCATCAAAATCTCCCAGAACATAAACATCAAATTCATTTTCTTTAAGCAATGTTTTGTAATAATCATACAGATCTTCATTCGTCATGGTACCCAAATCTTCCTCGTATCCATGAACATGAAGTTGATACGCTTCATCGTCACACATTTCATCAATTAGTCGCATATTGGCATAACTCATTTTATCATCCTGAATGGCATTTATCTTTTGCTTCAACGTGTCCTTTTCACGCTTAAACACAGAGTCATCGAAACCATTTCCTTTAACATTGGGTTGAAACAACACTTCACTGAACAAACTGATTGCATCATCAATAATAGACGATTCTTCAGGAATGAATTTTTCATTGGCGAATTCCATACGAACGGTAATAATATGGTTTTCACCTTTTTTTCCGCCGTCAACAGATAAAACAGCACCATATAATTCATCCAATTTTAATTGAAGCTCACTTCTGCTCGGATAGTTTTTTGTGCCCTGTTTTAGTATATAAGGCAGTAAAGCCCTTTTTGTAATCGTTTCCTCCTCCAGATTTGCTCTTAATTTTGCCACGATATTAATTGTTTTGTATTTTTTACTTTGAATAAAATGAAGTTTGAGGCCGCTTTCACGATGTTGCTTTTCCTGTATAGTTTTCATAAATATCCTCCGATGCTATGTAATATTGTTTCTCCACAAGTATTCTGCACAATTTTACCAGTTGGCATCCATTATACGTCAAAAAAAACTGACTTGCTAATATTAGCAAGTCAGTTAAAAGTTATTCTAAATTCATAATGTGTTTATCTACTACCTTTAATATAAGGTACGCCATTTGCTTTTGGCGCTTCAGCACGTCCGATAAAACCTGCAAGTGCCAAAATAGTTAACACGTATGGCGCAATCAAAAGGAATATTTGCGGTACATTTTCAAGCAAGGGAATACTTGATCCAATAACACTTAAACTTTGGGCAAAGCCGAAAAATAATGCTGCACCCATTGCACCAAGAGGATGCCATTTACCAAAAATAACTGCGGCCAATGCCATAAATCCTTGTCCAACAATAGTTGAATGCGAGAAATTGGAAGCAATCGTAAGAGCGAATACCGATCCACCAATTCCTCCGAGTGCTCCGGACAAGATCACAGCAATATAGCGCATCCTAGGTACATTGATACCATTTGTATCAGCTGCCATCGGATGTTCACCTACTGCACGTAGACGCAAGCCAAATGGCGTCCTGTACAATAAAAACCATGCAATAAAGGCAAAAGCAATTGCTATATAAGAAGTAATATAGATACCTTCAAAAAAGATAGAACCTATAATTGGAATATCAGACAAAATTGGAATATTGGTTGTATAAAAAGGCTGATTCACCATATCTGTCTGACCTTTTCCGTACCATTGTTTCGTTAAATATACACCGATACCTAATGCCAGCATGTTGATTGCCACACCACTGACGACCTGACTTGCATGGAACGAAACCGATGCAACAGCATGAATAATCGAAAAGATTGCAGACACTACCATAGCAACGATGATGGAAACCCAGGGCGTCCAAACACCAAGCACATCTGAAAAAGTTAAATTGAACACAATTCCGACAAATGCTCCCATTACCATTAATCCTTCCAGACCAATGTTTACAACCCCAGACCGTTCACTGAATACACCACCTAATGCAGTAAATATCAAAGGTGCAGAGTAAAATAATGCTGTAGGGATAACAGACTGCAATATATCTAACATTTATTTACCCTCCTTTTTAAAGCGCAGTAATACCCAGCGAATAATATAGCTAGATGCTACAAAGAAAATGATTAAAGCAATAATGATATCTACAAGTTCAGTTGGCACACCAGCACCAGTAGGCATTTCACCAGCACCCTCTTTTAATGCCCCAAACAGAAATGCTGCAAGTACAACACCTAACGCAGTATTTGCACCAAGCAAGGCAACGGCTATACCATCAAAGCCCATATTCGGAAATCCAGACATAACAGAAATGGTTCCATAGGTTCCCAAACCTTCCATGGCACCTGCCAACCCTGCAAATGTCCCCGCTATAACCATCGAGAGCACTATATTTTTACTTACATTCATTCCGGCATATCGAGAAGCATGCCCGTTATAGCCAACAGATTTCAACTCATAGCCAATCGTTGTTCTCTGGATAATAAACCACATCATTACAGCAGCAAATAAAGCGATTAGTATTCCATAGTGAACACGGGAATAAAATGTAATACTTTGCAACCAATCCGATGCCAATGAAGCTGAAGCAGGAATTGCTTCCGTTGTGGTTTGGCGATCTGTTAATACATTTCTTATAATGTCATTAGTTATAAATAATGCAATATAGTTCATCATAATCGTAACAATAACTTCATGCACTCCAAGTTTGGCCTTCAGTATACCCGGGATAAAGGCCCAAAATGCGCCCGCTATTCCTGCTGCGATGATAGCAAGCGGTAAATGAATATACATTGGAGCATCGACTGCAAGCCCTACCCACACTGCTGCAAGCCAACCAACAATTACCTGACCTTCAGCACCAATATTAAATAAACCGGTGCGGAAGGCAAATGCAATTGATAAACCTGTCAAAATATATGGTGTCGTTCTTCTTATCGTTTCACCAAGGGTATAAGAATCCCCAAAAGCTCCATTCCATAAGGCAGTGTATCCTTCAATTGGATTAAATCCGGAAACGAGCATGATAATTGCACCTGCAAGCAAGCCAAGAAAAACGGAAATAATAGGCACTAGAACGGTAAATAATTTATTCTGTAACATTGGATTCACCCGCCTTTACCTTACTGCCAGCCATCAACAGACCGAGCTCTTGTTCATTTGTTTCTTCCGGTTTAACCTCAGCTACAATTTTACCGTCAAACATTACCGCTATTCGGTCACTTACGTTAATAATTTCATCCAGTTCAAAAGAGACAAGAAGGATTGCCTTTCCTTTATCCCGCTCCTCGATTAACTTTTTATGAATAAATTCGATTGCACCAACATCAAGACCTCTAGTAGGCTGCGCAGCAATCAGTAAGTCTGGTGAACGATCCACTTCCCGACCAATGATTGCTTTTTGCTGATTACCACCTGATAGTGCTCTTGCTGGTGTATGTACACTAGGTGTACGCACATCATATTCTTGGATTAATTTCTCTGCCTTATTTAGAATTTCTTTATAATTCAATACTTTCGCTTTGGAGTACGGCTTTTTATAATAGGTTTGGAGAACCATATTTTCACCTATTGAATAGTCTAGAACGAGTCCAAATCGATGCCTGTCCTGAGGTATATGTCCAATACCACTTTCAGTGACTTTTCTTGGGGTTTTATTCGTGATATTTTTAGATTTAAGTTCTATTTTCCCTGATACGGATTTGGTTAGTCCCGTTATAGCTTCAATCAATTCTGATTGCCCATTTCCATCTACCCCTGCAATACCAACAATTTCACCAGCACGAATTTCAAGATTAAGCTCTTTGACGAGATCTACTTTTCTAGAATCTTTCACTACCAGATTTTCTATTTTAAGTACCGTTTCCTTTGGATGGGATTCTGTTTTTACCGTATTGAAATTAACTTCCCTACCAACCATTAAGGAAGCAAGTTCATTTACATTCGTAGTGGAAGTATCTGTCGTACCAATACCTTTTCCTTTGCGGATTACGGTACAACTGTCACAGACTTCCATAATTTCTTTTAATTTGTGGGTAATTAAAATGATGGATTTTCCTTCTTTAACAAGAGATCGCATAATATCCATTAATTCATGTATTTCCTGAGGTGTCAGTACTGCGGTAGGTTCATCAAATATAAGTACTTCAGCACCTCGATAAAGCGTTTTTAGAATTTCGACACGTTGTTGCATTCCAACAGATATATCACTTATTTTGGCATCGGGGTCTACTTTCAGACCATACCTATCGGAGATCTCTTTAATATCTTTTCTTGCCCTTTCTATATCAATAACTCCACTCTTTTTGGTAGGTTCACTACCGAGCACAATATTTTGAGTTACCGTAAATGGTTCAACAAGCATAAAATGCTGATGCACCATTCCTATTCCTAATTCGTTTGCAATATTAGGGTTCGTAATATTTACTTTTTCACCTTTGACTCTTATCTCTCCTTGCTCTGGCTGGTACAAACCGAATAAAACATTCATTAAGGTGGACTTCCCTGCACCATTCTCTCCTAAAAGAGCATGGATTTCACCTTTTTTAAGCTGAACCGTAATGTTATCGTTCGCAACGATACCTGGAAATTCTTTTCGTATGTTCAACATTTCAATCACATACTCCACCATGTTCACCCCTTTATCATCTAATATATCTTTTAATGGTATTATTTTAATAAAATCACCAAACAAAAAGGACCTTATTATACAGATCCTCTTTAGTTGAAGATTTTATGTAACATGATAGAAGAGCCTGGGACATAACTAAAGTGTTTAACTCAAAGCCGAACATTTCGCCATAATAGCGAAGGAAATACACGGAGACTCCTGCGGGATGAAAAGCCTAGGTGAGACTACGTAGAGCGATAGCTCGGAGTAGGCTCAGCAGCGCCCGCGGAAAGCGTAGTGTATTTCCGTAGCGGTATATATGCACCAACTATGTTCGGATTTTACTTTGGTTAAAACACTTTTGTCCCAGTCTCTTCCTCATTTATTAAAGCGAGCTTTCGAATGTCTCTAATTCTTCACGTGTTTGCGGTACTTCTACTTCTCCGTTAAGAATCTTTTCTTGCCATTCGTTTACTGTATTAACAATTTCTTCTGTCATTGCTTCTGTATTTGTTTCAGCAATAGCAATTCCTTCTTCTTCAATACCGAATTCTAAAATTTCTCCACCTGGAAATTGATCATTTGTTAGCATGTTAGCAACTTCCTGCACTGCAACGTCCACACGCTTGATCATAGAAGTCAATGTAACATTTTGATCATTAATTTCACCGTCTTCATGTTGGTCACGGTCAACACCGATAACCCAAATTTCACGTTCTGGATCGTTTTGCTTTATATCTTTTGCTTGGTTGAATACACCATTTCCAGTTCCACCAGAAGCATGGAAGATGATGTCAATATCATTGCTGTACATATTGGAAGCAATTAACTTACCTTTTGATGGATCATCAAATGTTTCAGCATACTGTACGTCTACTTCAATCGCTGGATTCATAGATTTTGCTCCTGCAATAAATCCTGCTTCGAATTTGTTGATTAAAGGCGAATCAATACCACCGACAAAACCAAGTTTGTCTGTAGTTGTCTTACTAGCTGCCGCAACACCAGCCAAGAATGATCCTTCATGTTCTTTGAAAGTAACACTTACTGCATTTGGTGCTTCTACAATAGCGTCAACTAACGCAAATTTAGTATCTGGAAATTGTTCTGCAGCTTTTTGAAGATCCTCTTGTAAAAGGAAACCAGTACCAAAGATAAGACTATATTCATCACGAACAAGGCGTGTAATGTTTGGCATAAAGTCTGCTTGTGATCCTGATTGTGCATAATCAAAGCCATTCCCTCTTGATAAACCATGTTCTTCTCCCCATGCTTGCATACCTTCCCATGCGGATTGGTTAAAGGATTTGTCATCTACTCCACCTTGATCTGTTACCATAGCAATGCTATATTCTGCAGAACCCTCTTCTTCGGTAGCAGCATCATCTCCGCTGTTCGTTGAATCTGTTGTTTCTTCTTCATCGGAACCCCCGCCGCATGCAGCTAATACGAGTCCAAGACTAAATAGTAAAGCAAACAATAAAATAAATTTACGATTCTTCATTTAAAAGCCCCCTTATATAATTTACTGTTAATTATTCTGACAATAGAATCACTCTATTAAACCTGCACTTCTACTTCCGCTCATCACCCCCTCTATGATGTAGTCCGGTTTTTATACTCGTTTTCTTAAAACATGAAAACTAAATACATCCGAACGGAAATAATTAGCTGAATAAAGAATCGCTTCATCTTCACTTGTGTAATGTACCTGCTTCAGCAAGAGAAGTGATAGATCTGGTGCACAATTCAATATACTGAATATACGGTCATGATAACTGATTGGTTCAATGTATGTAACAGCATAAGAGATCCGTTTATTCGCATATTCTTCCAGTAGTTCAAAGATTGAATCTTCTTCATGCACACGGTGGAGTGGTATCAATTTTGCAGGAACCTTATCAATGCAAAATACAACAGGATTATTATCAGCAGTTCGAACTCTCTCAATTTTTGCAAGGGTATCAACATTTTGTGAGAACTTTGATTTTTCTTCATCAGTGGCTTCCACTATTTCTGTAGATAAATATTGAGAACCAGCTATTTTTCCCGACTGTTCAATCATTTGTGTTACACTTTTCAGTTCTTCAATTCCTGATGAAAAAATAGGTTTCGAATTTACAAAGGTACCAACTCCATGCCTTCTTGTTACAATATTATCTTCTTCAAGAATACGCAAAGCCTCTCTTAATGTAGCTCTGGAAACACCTAATCGTTTAGACAACTGATACTCGGATGGCAGTTTTTCATTCTCACTATAGGTGCCATTCTCAATATCTCTTGTAATTTCATCAATGACTTGTAAATAAAGGTGCCTTGAATCTGTTCTAATCGACACAAAATCCCCTCTTCCCTTCAGCTGCTATTAAAGAGATCTGACTTCAGACGTTTGACTCTTTGTCCGCCATTAATATTACCACCATTAATAAAATAAATAAATAGAATTAGGATAAATTTCTTAAAAAAATCATCATCTTTTGACAATTATAGACATAAAGAGGCAGGCTAATCATACTACGTCGAATTAGCCTGCCTCTTATAATCTATTAGGATGTTTTTTCCTCCGTTGATTGCGAAATCAATACCGTACGTGGTTTACTGCCTTCATACGGTCCAACAATTCCTCTGGCTTCCATGGCATCAATCAGCCGAGCTGCCCGTGTATAACCAATTCGGAATCTCCGCTGTAGCATGGAAACACTTGCACTCTGCAATTCCGTAATCATTTGCACAGCATCATCATATAGATCATCATCCACTTCTTCAACAACTTCATTTGTTTCTTCGGGAATCATCTCTTCCTGATAAGATGCTTTTTGCTGGTCAATGCAATGATCAACAATTCGTTCCACCTCTTCATCTGACAAGAATGCTCCTTGCACTCGGGTTGGCTTAGAAGATCCTACTGGCATAAACAACATATCTCCCCTACCAAGTAACTTCTCTGCTCCTCCTGAGTCAAGGATGGTTCTAGAATCGATCTGTGAAGATACACTGAAGGCTATTCTGGATGGAATATTCGCCTTAATTACACCAGTGATGACATCCACTGAAGGTCTCTGTGTAGCAATAATTAAGTGTATCCCTGCAGCCCTTGCCATTTGAGCTAGCCTCGTAATCGAGTCTTCTACGTCATTGGAAGCTACCATCATTAAATCTGCCAACTCATCTACCAGAACAACAATATATGGTAGATGAGGCTGTGTTTCTTCCGAGCTCAAATTATATTTTCGAATATACTCGTTATAGCCTTCAATGTTGCGGGTTCCTGTATCGGAAAATAAATCATATCTTCTTTCCATTTCAGAAACTACTTTTTTCAATGCTCTTGATGCTTTCTTCGGATCGGTGACAACCGGTGCTAGTAAATGTGGGATTCCATTATAAACATTTAATTCTACTTTTTTCGGGTCGATCATCATCATTTTTACTTCATGGGGCTTTGCACGCATTAAAATACTCGTAATTATCCCATTCACACACACACTTTTACCACTACCTGTTGCGCCTGCGATTAGAAGATGCGGCATTTTATTTAGTTCTCCTACTACAGCTTCCCCGGAAATATCTCTTCCTAATGCATATAATAGTTTGGAAGTTTTATTACTCCACGTTTTATCCAGCACTTCCCGAAGTGAAACCATTGCAATTTCCTGGTTAGGTACTTCAATACCAACAGCTGATTTACCTGGAATTGGTGCTTCAATCCGAATATCTTTTGCAGCCAGTGCCAGTGCAATATCATCATGCAAACCTACAATCTTACTTACTTTAACACCGGCTTCTGGTGATATTTCATATTTTGTTACTGCCGGCCCAACATGAACCTTTGTAATTCTCGCCTTAACACCAAAACTTTGGAAAGTTCTTTCAAGTTTGCGTACCGTCGCTTTTATTTGTGACTTTTCCTGTTGCTGTGAATTATGCGCAGGTTCAGCCAGTAATTCAGGTGATGGCAGCACATAGTCATAGTTTTCCGTAGCGGTCATTGGCATAGGTTGCTCTACCTCATCTTCCACTACCGATTCCTCATTCGTAGATTCATTTACTTCTGCTTTTACCATATTAGTATTCGTTTCTTGTGTGGAATAAGCAATGTCCGTAAAATCATTTATAAAAGGTTCTTCCTGCTGCACGTCTTCTTGTACAACCGTCTCCTCCTGTAGTATTTGTTTCTCATCCTTATGCTGCTTCTTTTCAGCTCTAGCATCTTTCCACTTTGTAGCCTGCTTCGTCATCATTAATTTTATCTTAGCAAATAGTTTGGAAAACAGATCGCCTACAGATAATTCTGTAATAAATATAATGCCTATCAACATGGAGAAAACAGCAACAATTTTTGAACCGGCCAAGGAGAATAAATAATAACAGAATGTAAAAATGACCGCCCCTAACATTCCACCACCAATTTGTACAGCAGTACCTGTCCCATTAATATATGCCAGAAAATTACTCCAAGTCGTTCCGATTATGGAGATGTTTTCTGCTGATACTAGTAAACTTTCAATTGTCTGAATATGCGTAAACAGCAATATACCCGCAAACAAGATATAGAAGCCTACCATCTTTCTATTCCAGTAATTCGGATACTTTCTTTTAATAAGTAAAAATAGTCCAGTAATAAACAAGAATACGGAAGCAACAAAATACCAGATTCCCAAGAAGAATTGGAAAAAATATTCGAGCCATCCCGGTATCGCACCATCACTAATCGCACTTGCTCCACTTCCAAATATGGATAGAAAAATAAATAATAGTCCAAGTAGTTCCAATTTCAATAGTTTCGTTTGTTTTGCACTTTTTCTTTTTCTTTTTTTAGCCATTCTTTCACCTCTGTCTATACGAACATATACGAATAGTAAACCCTTGCCTTCGAATTGACAAGGGTATTCTTACATGCAATTATATCATAAATCATGGTAATAATTAGTTTCAGTTTAAGATTCTTCCCGGCGAAAATTCCGAGTTTAAAAAATCCTGGGGGTCAGATGAAATTAATTGTTGTATCTGGTAGGATCCATCCTGCATTCTTTCTGCATATACAGTTCTCCCTTTATAAGAGACACTCTCGATACCGGTATATGCATCCATCTCTGTTGGGAATATATCGTTGTGTGCTAGAGGTGTATATAATATCATTGTACAACACTACTTTCCTCTGATGTACGTGTACCAATAAATTCATTTAATTTACTCATTGCATCTTTAACGCCACCTACTGCATCAATCAATCCATAGTCTACGGCATCTTTTCCAATAACATTTGTACCGATATCTCTTGTTAGATTCCCCTTTTCAAACATAAGATGCTTGAATTTCTCTTCTTTAATATTTGAATGTTCCACAACAAATTGAATAACTCGATCTTGCATCTTATCGAGATATTCGAATGTCTGAGGCACTCCAATTACCAATCCTGTCAACCTTACAGGATGAATTGTCATTGTTGCCGACGGTACAATAAATGAATAGTCCGTTGCAACTGCAATTGGCACTCCTATGGAATGGCCACCTCCAAGAACAATGGATACGGTTGGTTTAGATATCGATGCGATCATTTCAGCAAGCGCAAGCCCAGCTTCGACATCTCCTCCAACGGTATTCAACAGGATAATTAATCCTTCTATTTTTGGATTCTGTTCAATTGCTATAAGCTGCGGAAGCAAATGCTCATATTTAGTTGTCTTATTTTGAGGTGGTAATTGCAAATGTCCTTCGACTTGACCAATAATAGAAAGAACATGAATATTTGTTTCAGGTGCCTGTGGAATATTAGATTGACCCAATTGCTGAATCTTTTCAACTAACGACGATGCATTTGGCTGATTATCTTGTTGTGGATTTTCTTTTTGATCTTTATTATTATTCATTTACGGACACTCCCTTTATATCTAGTTATAAGGTTAGTATGAACGTAAATATACAAAAAATACCGGCTGCTTTCAGCCGGTATTTTCATCCTTCAATAAGAATTTTTAATTTAGCCATTTCTTCATCTGTAAGACGGAGTAAAGGTAATCGTACACTTCCTGTTTCAATCCCCTTCATTTGAAGTGCTGCTTTAACGGGTGATGGGTTAGGCGCCATGAAAAGCCCGTTCATCGTTGGTAGTAGCATACGGTGCATGGATGCTGCTTCGTTTATTCTGCCGTCAAAGAAGTGATTAACCATTGTATTCATTTCATTTCCTATTACGTGAGATGCAACAGAAATCACGCCGTCAGCACCTACTGCCAGCATCGGTATTGTTGAGCTATCGTCTCCACTATATACACTGAAATCATCTCTCGTGTGCTCAATGATTTCTGAAACTTGATCAAGATCACCACTTGCTTCTTTTACGGAAACAATATTGTCAATCGCACTCAAATTAATAATCGTTTCCGCAGTCATATTAACTACAGAGCGCCCTGGAATATTATAGAGCATCACTGGTAAATCCGTTTCCTTTGCAATGGCTGCAAAATGCTCAAACATCCCTTGTTGACTCGGTTTATTATAATATGGTGTAACAAGCATAATAGCATCTACACCACATGCTTCCGCTTCTTTTGTCAATATTATTGAAGCAGATGTATGATTATTACCTGTACCAGCAATTACGGGTACCCTTTTATTCACAACCTTTACGACATGCTTAAACAGTTGGATTTTTTCGTCCGTTGTCATCGTCGGAGATTCACCAGTAGTTCCAGCCACCACTAAGCCCTCTGTTCCATTACCAAGTAAATATTCAATTAAAACACTTGTTTGCTTAAGATCTAATTTTCCATTGTTATCGAATGGAGTGACCATGGCAGTCAGTACTCGCCCAAACTTCATTCATAATCACCTTTCTTCTATAAGTGAGAGTTCAAAGATTTTTTCATTTTGAACATTCACGTTAAGGCTTTAATTAAACTGTTTCATTTAAGTTACTAAGGCCAAAAACTTCATGTAATGCATTTACTGCTGTAATTAAATCATTATTATGCACCAAAACCCAGATTGTTGTGTGGCTATCCGCTGATTGCAATATTTGCACCCCTGCATTTGTCAATGCTTGAACTATTTTTGAGGCGACTCCAGGTACACCACTCATTCCCGCACCTACTGCAGAAACTTTAGCACAACCTTCTGTAATCTCCGGGTGAAAGCCCAGAACTTCAAGTATATTAACTGCTCTTTCAGTATGGGATTCAGGCACAGTATAGACGACACCTTTAGGTGAAATATTGATAAAATCAACCGATATTCCTGCTTCTGCCATCGCCTTAAATACTTCAGATTGTAAACGATAGACTGATTCTTTAGTCTGTACTTTTATTTGCGTGATTGAAGATATATGTGCAATACCAGTAATCATTCTATCCGGAATATCCGTCCCCAGTTCAGCAACTCTTGATGAAGTAACCAACGTTCCCAACTCCTCAGAATAGGTTGACCTTATACGCATCGGTATCTTACCTTGCATCGCAATTTCTACTGCACGTGGGTGAATGACTTTCGCACCCTGATATGCTAAATTACAGATTTCATTGTATGTGACGATATCCAGCGGACGGGCGGTTTTCACCACTCTTGGATCAGCAGTCATAATACCATTAACATCTGTAAATATCTCAATTCGTTCTGCCGATAATGCTACTCCAAGCGCAGCAGCACTCGTGTCACTACCACCCCGTCCAATCGTCGTAACCTCACCTGTTTCGCTCTGACCTTGAAATCCGGCAACAACTACTACATCATTTTTTTCAAATTCTTTGAGAATACGGGCTGGATTTACTTCTTTTATTTTCGCCTTGTTGAAGTCCTCTGTAGTCAAAAAACCAGCTTGCGCTCCGGTTAAAGCAACTGCGGATATATGATTTTTTTGAAGTTCATTGGAGAGAACCACCGAAGAGATAATTTCTCCACACGACATTAGTAAATCCAGTTCACGTACAGAGGTCCCAGTGGCAGGATAATCAACTAAGCCTAATAGAGTATCCGTTGCATATGGATCTGGTTTTCTTCCTAATGCAGATACGACGACTACGAGTTTATAGTCTTTTACTAAAGCATCTTTAATATGTTTTATGACGTGTTCCCTGTTATCTTCTGATTGTACAGAAGTTCCCCCAAATTTTTGAACTAATACTTGCATTCTAACACCTCTATTATTACCGGATACCGTATGTTCAAGCCGTCACTGTTATTGACACTTTTTGAACATCCTATTATAGCCAATTATTTTTAATCAATGATTGTGCAATTTGCACCGTATTCCATGCCGCACCTTTAAGAAGGTTATCTGAAACTACCCATAAATGAAAACCCTTGGGATTATCAAGATCTTTGCGGACACGACCAACAAAAACATCTTCTTTATCTGCTGCACTTAATGGTGTTGGATATTCTTGAGCATCTGGATTATCTTGAAGTACAATACCATCAGCAGCTTCCAATACTTTCCATAAATCTGCAACTTCTACGCCATCTTGATCTACTTCAATATAAACACTTTCAGCATGTGAAGTAAAGAATGGCAAACGAACACAAGTCGCCGCAACAGAGATAGCTTCATCATGCATAATTTTTTTTGTTTCATTAATCATTTTCATTTCTTCAAATGTATAGCCATTATCCCCAAAAACATCAATTTGTGGAAGTGCATTAAATGCAATCGGATAATGCTTCTTATCACCACTAACAGGAAGGAGATTTGCTTCCATCTCTTCTTCGTTTAAAAATTGTTGTGCCTGGACTTTTAATTCTTCTGTGGCCTTTGCACCTGCACCTGATACAGCCTGATAGGTTGAAACAATAATCCGATTCATTCCAAATGATTTTTTAATCGGATGTAATGCTGCTACCATCTGAATGGTGGAACAATTCGGGTTTGCAATAATTCCTTTATGGTTTGCAATATCCTCATTATTTACCTCTGGTACAACGAGGGGAACATGCTCATCCATACGGTATGCACTTGTATTATCAACTACCACAGCACCACGTTTTACGGCTTCAGGTGCAAGTTCCTTGGAAATAGAACCTCCTGCAGAAAACAGTGCAATATCCACACCTTTAAAACTGTCTGGTGTTGCTTCCTCTACCGTTATTTCTTTATTGCCAAATAGTAACTTCTTTCCTGCTGACCTCTTTGATGAGAGCAATTTCAATTCATTTATAGGGAAACTCTTATTTTCTAATAGTTGCATTATTTTTTGACCAACTGCTCCTGTTGCTCCAACAACTGCAACATTGTATGCTTTTTTCTCTGTCATTTGTAATGACTCCCTTCAAAATGGTAAATAATTAACTTATAGTTCTTTATTTTAACATATTTTTAGGGAGATAAGGAATAATAATAGGTTGAAGTTGTTTTCCATTTAAAGCGTATTCTACGCTTTTCTGTAAATAATCCAAGTTTGCGGTCATAGAATTTGGCTTATGATATGGAGCATCTTGACCAAAAGGGATAAAATAAATATTTTTACTGTTCATTAATTTTATTAAGTTCGAGCCATTTAAACCTAAAGCATCATTGGTAGTTACACCAAGTAATACGGGATTCTGATTTCTCATCGTCGATTTGGAAGCCATAAGTACCGGATTGTCAGTAAGTGCATTAGCTAACTTACTTAATGAATTCCCAGTAAGAGGAGCAATAATCATGATATCCAATGGATATTTTGGCCCAAGTGGTTCAGCATCCTGAATGGTACGAATCACCTTTCTCCCTGTAATACTCTCTAATTTCTCGATATGTTCTGATGCTTTACCAAACTTTGAATCTGTATTTTGAACCGTATAGGATACGATGGGAATAACTTCGGCCTGTTCCATCACAAGTTTTTCAATTTGCGGGAATACTTGACTATGTGTGTGATGGGATCCAGTTAAACCAAATCCAATTCGCTTACCCTTTAGACTCATTATGATTCCCTCTTTTCCTCTAAAATTTGAGTGATGACATCAGCCAGTATTTTACCAGCCGTTCTAGGAGCTACAATACCAGGAAGGCTCCTTGCCAAGATCGCTTTTATCCCTCGCTTTTTAGCATAGGCAAAATCAGTTCCACCAGGTTTGGATGCTAAATCGATAATGATTCCATTTGTTGGGAGATTTTGAATTGCCTCCTTTGTAACAATTGGAGCAGGTATCGTATTAATTAACACATCACAGTTATACGTATACTCAGACAGCTTTTCCAATGGGATAGCATGCAGCCCCATTTCTGTAATCCTGGCCAAGTCTCTTATACTTCTTGCACATACGGATACATTTGCACCTAAGGCCGAAAATTTATTTGCTACAGTGTTACCAACGCGACCGAATCCTGTAACAATTACCTGTGAAGAGTGAATCGTATGATCTGTTTGTTCAAAAGCCATCATGATAGTACCTTCTGCAGTAGGGATTGAATTATAAATGGCCACATCATCTCTATCCAGTAGCGATATTAAACGAGTACCCGCTTCGCTGGCAGCTGAAGATAGATAATCATTGGTTATACCAGTAAATATCATGGTTGATTTTTTTAATTTTTTGAACCATTCTTTATTCAGATTAGCCACCTTATCTGAAAATACTGTCTCGATATTCCCATCCATATCGGTACCTGTAATTGGCAGAATGATTGCATCTAATTTCGATTGATCCAACTCTTCCAAATCCACTTGATTCAGTTCTGTAAAACCCTGTTCCAGTTTGTCAAATCCAACGAGAATAATCGTAGTGTCAGATAGATTTTTCAATTGCCTGATTAGCTCCAAATACCGTGCATCTCCACCAATCACAGCTATTAATTGATTCATATTTATTTATACCTCCAGACATCCAATTCCTCATAATAAGGTGATCAAAATAGCCCGTAAAAACGACATATCGAATATCGAATTTCTAAGGTTCTTTTTGAACACGATTCAATCATTTTCTTTATAGCTTATGTGATACCGCACTAGGAGTGATTGTCTGATTAAAAAAAACGAGAAAAAGGCTAATATCATTCATATGATATTAGCCTTTTTCTCGTTTGAACATATAAAAGTAACAATTCTTTTACTTCTAGGCGACCCTTTGAATTATAGTCCTTCTATCGCTAACAGGGCTCCTTGAAATTTATCCGTTTACTTATCGAAATAATCCGTTTCAATCATTATCATATCTTCGCCTATTTTCTTGATGGAGTTCCAGCGTATTTTCGTTTCTTCTCCCTCTTTCACTAATCCAAACCACTTATAATTTGGTATGATAAATGATTCTATCTGTCCAGTTACTTCATCAATTTCTAGGTCTGTCTGTCCCAGAATCCCCATACG
Organism: Oceanobacillus longus; assembly: GCF_042650085.1. Lineage (NCBI taxonomy): Bacteria > Bacillati > Bacillota > Bacilli > Caryophanales > Bacillaceae > Oceanobacillus > Oceanobacillus longus. The sequence goes on from NZ_JBHSAO010000001.1 coordinate 898,006, forward strand.
TGTACCCTCATTTACATTTATAATTTCCTTGTCACTCATTTCTCTAAATCGCATTTGTCCGGCCTCCTGCATTTGTTTATACTTCATATATATGTGGGGTAAAAAAACCTATGTATAAAATAGGAGACAATTATTTTTTAAGCCTTCTTAAAAATGAGCAAAAACGGCTTCAGACCATAACTGGTTTGAAACCGTTTTTTTAATTATTATTAGCTGGCGCAATTAGTGCACTTGATGCCGGATTATTAAATACTTGCTTTATTACTTGCTCAACCGAATCATGACTGACTGCGTCTATTTCTCGAATCATTTCGTCCAATGTGCGATGACGCTGAAGCAGTAGTTCATTTCTGCCGTTTCTTGACATCCTACTATTTGTGCTTTCCAAACTAAGCATTAAGCTTCCTTTTAGCTGCTCCTTGCTGTTTCGCAGTTCTTTATCTGAAAGACCGTCTTTGATCATGATATCCACTGTCTTTTTAATGGTGTCTCTTAGCAACGATAACTGATCTTTCCCGGTACCAGCATAGATCGTAAGTAATCCATTATCCAAAAATGTTGAATGATAGGAGAAGACTGAATATGCAAGTCCTTGCTTTTCCCGAATATCTTGGAAAAGTCTGGAACTCATACTTCCACCAAGTACATTATTCATAATAACAAGACTGTATATATTATCTTCACCTTGAGGAAGTCCTTCAAAACCTAGACATAGATGTGCCTGCTCTGTATCTTTATTTCGCTCAATCGAATCAGCAAGAAAAGATGGTTTTAAGATTACATTGGTATCTTTAGGATATTCATAATTGCCAAAGTAACTTTCAACGGTATGGATAAAAGAATCCTCCACATTCCCAGCAATGGAAACAACTACATTATCAGGTGTGTACCGTTGTTCAACATATTTCCTAAGCAGATTTGGGTCAAAGGTTTTTAATTGTTTTTCAGTGCCTAAAATCGGATAACCCAATGGATGGTCCCCGTAGGATGCTTTTGCCAGTAAATCATGTACAATATCATCGGGCGTATCATCATACATTTTTATTTCCTCATATACCACTTTCTTTTCTCGTTCCATTTCTTCTTCGTCAAAAGTAGAATTAAAAAACATATCAGCAAGTATTTCCAAAGCATAATCTTTATGGGTATCTAATACCTTCGCATAATAACACGTATATTCCTTTGATGTGAATGCGTTAATTTGCCCACCGATAGAATCAAATGCTTCGGCTATATCTTGTGCCGATCGGGTCTTTGTTCCCTTAAAAAACATATGCTCCAAAAAATGGGAAATTCCATTATTTTCAATGGTTTCATTTCTAGAACCAGTAAGTACCCATATACCAATTGTCACAGAACGGACTGCCGGTATCTTTTCCAATACAATACGTAAACCATTTTTGCTTATATGCTTATCTATCAATACTTTCCCTCCTAATATTTCTGAAACAGGTCTTTTGGATACACTACCTGTCTTCACTGAGAAGTAAATCAATCGTTCCTATTTTGTATCCGTTATCTTTAATTAATTTTATAAGTTGATGCATTCCATTTGTAGTTGAAGATGTCGGATGCATAAGCAACGTGGCACCAGGATGTAGTTTTTCTTTTACGCGATTAATCATAACAGAAACAGATGGATTCTTCCAATCAATCGTATCAACGGTCCAAAGAATGGTTTCCATATTTAAATTATAAGCCGACTGAATTACTTGATCATTGTAACTGCCACTCGGAGGGGCAAACCATTTTGGTTTTTTACCTGTAATTGCTTTCAATATTTGATTTGTCTGATCGATTTGATTAATGTTTTGTTGAGCAGACAACTTTGCCATATCCGGATGGTTGTAAGCATGGTTACCAATTACATGTCCCTGTTCGTCGATCATCTTTACAAGCTCTGCATTCGCTTTTCCCCATTTACCTTCAACAAAGAAAGTTGCTTTCACTTTATTTTCCTTTAGGATACTTAAAATCTCTGGAATATATTCCTCTCCCCAAGAAACATTGATCAATAATGCTACCATCTTTTTTTCTGGATGGCCACGGTAAATTGGTGAGGCAGGTAAATCGCTCAATGTAATTTCAGGAGTTATTTGTTCATACACGAGTAAAGATTCATCATAGATGCCGTTTGATTTCATTTTTTCATATGATTTATCCACATTTACTTTCAAACCGTTTCTACCAGCCGTCTTTTTCCATACCTCATCAATATAAGCATTTTGAGGTTTCTGAAAAAGGATTTTACTATTTTCTTCTATTTCCATATATAACGTATCACTTTGAACTGTAGTCTGTGTATCCAATATTGGCGGATTAAAAGCAAACGGATTATATTCAATATCAAACACTGTCACCACAAGAATTAAAAATACAAATAAGTTTACATACTTTCTGTAATTACCCATACATACCCCTCCCCTTACATTCCTATGCACATGAAGGACAAGTATGAATGAATATTAAAAGCGGTAGAAGAAAAAAAAGAAACTGGATTATTCAGCTTCTTTTTTCATTCCTATAATTTTATTGTTGCTTGGCATTTTCAGTTCTTTCCTTTTCTTCCAGTAATACAGCTTTTCGGGAAAGATTAACACGTCCTTGACGATCCACTTCTTTAACCTTAACCATAATCTGATCACCAATAGAAACAGCATCTTCTACTTTATTTGTTCGCTCTTCAGCCAATTCGGAAATGTGTACCAAACCATCTTTTCCTTTAAATAGTTCAACAAACGCACCAAACTTTTCAATACGTTTTACCGTTCCTAAATACATCTGACCGACTTCAACTTCACGTACAAGATCTTCAATGATTTTCTTCGCTTGATCATTCATAGAAGAGTCAGTTGATGAAATAAATACACTTCCATCTTGTTCGATGTCAATCTTAACACCTGTTTCCTCAATGATTTTGTTAATTTGTTTACCGCTCGGCCCAATAACATCGCGGATTTTGTTTGGATTAATGGACATGGTAAGGATTTTTGGTGCAAACTCAGAAAGCTCTGTCTTAGGCTCATTAATTGTAGCGAGCATAGATTCAAGAATCTGCATCCGTCCTTTTTTAGCTTGTGTTAACGCTTCTTCAAGAATTTCTCTCGATAAGCCATCTATTTTAATATCCATTTGCAGTGCTGTTACACCCTCAGCTGTTCCTGCAACTTTAAAGTCCATGTCTCCTAAGGCATCTTCCATACCTTGAATATCTGTTAGGATTGTATAATCTTCACCGGATTTCACAAGACCCATTGCTATTCCAGCTACAGGTGCTTTAATCGGTACGCCAGCATCCATCATAGCTAATGTACTAGCACAAATACTTGCCTGGGAGGTCGAACCATTGGATTCTAATACTTCTGAAACTAAACGAATTGTATAAGGAAAATCTTTATCATTTGGAATGACTTTTTCAAGTGCCCGTTCACCTAATGCACCATGGCCAATTTCACGACGACCTGGTCCTCTAATTGGTCCAGTTTCACCGACACTATACTGCGGGAAATTATAATGATGCATGAAGCGTTTAGACTCTTCTAGATCCAAGCCATCCAGAATTTGAACGTCACCTAATGCACCTAATGTACATACACTTAAAGCTTGTGTTTGTCCACGTGTGAATAATCCTGAACCATGTGTCCTTGGTAGAACGTGAATACGGGATGATAATGGACGGATCTCTGCTGGTTTACGACCATCAGGACGAATTTTCTCTTTTGTGATCAATCTGCGAACTTCTTCCTTAACCATTTTATCCAAAATGGATTTAACTTGCTTAACCACATCAGCTTCTTCTTCTTCATATGCTTGTAGTACTTCTTCTTTTGTATGTGAAATGGCTTCTTCTCTAGCGTGCTTTTCTTGCACTTGAATTGCTTCAATTAATTTATCTTTTGCCTCAGCTTCCACTTTAGCTGTTAATTCTTCATCCAATTCAAATAATTTAATATCCGATTTCTCGACACCAGCAGCTTTTACAATCTCCTCCTGGAATGAAACAAGACGTTTAATTTCATTATGTCCAAACATGATTGCTTCAAGCATCACCTCTTCAGGTACTTCATCTGCTCCAGCTTCTACCATGTTAATGGCATCTTTTGTTCCAGCAACCGTTAATTCAATATCGCTTTTCGCTTCTTGTTCAATCGTCGGATTAATAATAAATTCTCCATCAACTCGTCCAACATTAACACCAGCAATTGGTTCTGCAAACGGAATATTGGAAATCGAGAGGGCAATTGATGAACCGATCATTGCTGCGATTTCAGAAGGACAATCCTGGTCTACACTCATAACAGTGCTAATAACTTGAACTTCATTCCTGAAACCATCTGGAAATAAAGGTCGAATAGGACGGTCAATTAAACGGGAAGACAATATCGCTTTCTCACTTGGGCGCCCTTCACGTTTAATAAATCCTCCAGGAATTTTACCTACCGCATATAATCGTTCTTCATAGTTAACTGTTAAAGGGAAAAATGGTAAATCTTTAGGATTTTTCGATGCAGTAGCTACAGATAATACGGATGTATCCCCGTAATGAATCATACATGCACCATTTGCTTGTTTCGCCAGTTCTCCAGTTTCAACGGTAAATTTCTTTCCTGAGATTTCTGTGGAGAATATTTGTTTTTCTTCTGCCATTAGTAATAGTGCTCCTTTCAATACAACTTTCTATTGTCATTTTATAGTTTATAAAACTAAATGTAAATTTTATCCTAAAGTCTTGCATACGCTAGCGTTTCTCTCTATAGAATAAACTATAGAAGTACAGGAATCAAACCGCAACTATATAATGGATTCTGATTGGAAAGATAAAATTTAAATCAAGCATTTATGTAGTCAAGAATTAATAGTAATAAGAGGGAAGCCCTATGTGCTTAGTGCTTGAGCTGTATGTGCCTATTAATGGCGTAATAAAGCATACCACTTTCACTTTGAACATTTCCTAAGTAATAATAGAAAAAGCAGGATTTCTCCTGCTTTTCAAGTAAATTATCGGCGTAAACCGAGTTTTTTAATTAAATCACGGTAACGAGTAACGTCATTGTTACGTAGGTAAGTAAGTAAGTTACGACGTTTACCAACCATTTTCAAAAGACCACGGCGTGAATGATGATCTTTCTTATGAACACGTAAATGTTCGTTCAAAGAATTGATATCCTCAGTAAGTACAGCGATTTGTACTTCTGGAGAACCAGTGTCAGTATCATGAACTTTGTATTCATTAATGATTTCATTTTTACGTTCTTGTGTAATAGCCATCTGGTGCACCTCCTGGTATTATTATTATATCCCCAGTCTCCCAGCAAACGTCGGAGTTACGATTTGCCAAGGGACGGTTTTACATAAACAAGCATAACGCTTCTCAAGAAAAAAATCAAGTCCAAGTGTTGTAATCCTTTTATTGTAATTTACTATGAAAGTAAGCTCTAATATTTCTTTCATCTAGTGCCATTTGCGTAATTAAAGCATCCACATTATCATATTTTTCTTCTTCCCTAATGTATTTATGCCATTCCACTAGTAACTCTTCCCCATATAAATCATTATTGTAATCAAAAATATTTACTTCGGTAGATAGATCTTCTCTATCTGCAGTAAAAGTGGGATTTGTACCGATGTTTGCCATACCTTCATAAATCTCATTTTTATAAATAACTCTGACGGCATAAATTCCTGGCTTTGGCAGCAACACATCTTCATGTAAGTCAAGATTGGCAGTTGGATAACCTAATTCCTTACCACGTTGGTCCCCTTTAACCACGATACCACTAAAGGTCAATGGTCTACCAAGTAGATGGTTTGCTGCATCCACCTTACCGTTTTTCATTAGCTCACGAATCTTCGTAGAACTAACTTTATCATCTTCCATTGTAACTTTATCAATTGCTGTATAACTGAATTTATCTCGCGTATATTCCTTTATATTTTCCATATTACCTTTTCCTTTATGGCCAAAAGAATAATCAAATCCTGCTGTAAGATGCTTTATATTCAAACCAATAATAAAATGATCAATAAATTCTTGTGGCGATAAATTTGAAAGTTCCTCGTTAAATTTAATAATATACAGACGATCGACATGAAGTCTTTTTAATAGTTCCTGTTTCTGTTTCATCGGTGTAATATATTTCACATGCTGTACACCTTTTTTTAAAACGACAGATGGATGTGGATGAAATGTAATGACGGCACTATCCATCTGTCTGGTTTCAGCTTCTTTAACAGCTGTCTTTATAACTTCTTGATGCCCTTTATGTATGCCATCAAAGAAACCAATAGCACAGACTGTCTCTGGCAGTTCTTCCAATGCTAATGTGTGTGGATAAGTCAACTCGATCGTTCTCATAATCTTCACCTGCACTTTATAATCATTCACTGAAAACACGAACTGGTTTTATTTGTTCTGGTTTTTCAGGGTGTTGTTGATAGATTGCTAATAATTTTTCATTATGCATTACAACAAATGGATTTGTGTCAAGTTTCTCATCCGGTTTTTGCAACTTCTGGCCATTCATTACTTTATTTTTAGTTTCGTCGTCAACTTGAAGTATATCCAGATGGTTAACTCCTTCTAAAATGGGCCGAAGTAATTGATTTTGCTCATTTTTTCCAACCGCTTCTTCTATAATATCAAATGTGACCGTATTTTTCTCGGAAAATGAACCGGTTTCTGTCCGTACCAGTTCAGACATATGAGCTGGATAACCTAATTCTTTCCCAATATCCACACATAATGTTCGAATATATGTACCTTTTGAACAAACAATCTTCATACGAATTGTATAATTCGATGGATCATACGATAATTTATCAAGTTCATAAATCATTACTTCCCTTTTTGGTCGCTCCACCGATTCATTTGCTCTTGCATATTCGTAAAGTTTTTTCCCATTGACTTTCACTGCAGAATACATTGGTGGGATTTGCACAATTTTACCTCTAAACGATTTTATCACAGAATTAATCTCAACTTCAGAAGGCATATCATCGATTTCCATTTGCTCGACAACATTTCCATGTGCATCTTCCGTATCCGTTGCGGAACCAAGTTTCAATTCGGCAATATACGTTTTTCTCGTATCTGTGAGAAAAGGAACAATTTTTGTTGCCTGTCCGATACAAATTGGTAAAACACCTTCCACTTCTGGATCAAGAGTACCGGTATGCCCAACCTTTTTTGTTTTAAATAATTTGCGACATTTCATAACACAATCATGCGATGTAAATCCTTTTGGCTTCCATAATGGCAAAATACCATCCATCTTACCAGCCTCCGTTAGGTAGTAATAATATAATTCGGGTATGGAAAAAATCTGACCCGCTACATTTGCTTTGAACAGGTCAGATTACATCATTTTATTTATTTAAATCTCTCAGAATAGTTTCAATTCTGTTCCCGTATTCGAAGGCTTCATCAAACTCAAAAGTCAATTCCGGAGTTTTGCGCAGTCGGATGCGGCTACCAATTTCTGACCGGATAAATCCTTTTGCTTTAGCAAGCCCCAAAAGTGTATCTTGTTTTTTCTTTTCATCACCCAGAACAGAAATAAAGACTTTTGCCTGCTGGAGATCTCCAGTGACTTCTACATCTGTTACTGTAACAAACCCAACTCGCGGGTCCTTTATTTTACGAGCTAGAATATCAGTTAATTCTTTTTTCATTTGTTCAGCTACTCGGTTTGCTCTTAATTCAGCCAATTCATTCACCTCAGTTAAAATGAGACTTATTATAATCTCTCCACATTTGTTATGGTGCGTTCAAGCTCTGTATAGCCATCAATCGTTCCTAGTGCATTGTTTATTATCTTTTCCGCATGGATGTAGTCCGTTGAAATTGCTACTATTCCAATTTTAGTCCGCTGCCACAAATCATGATAGTCAAGCTCAGTGACAGCGACATTAAAATTATTATGCAATTTCGCAAATATCTTTTTCATTACGGAGCGTTTTGCCTTCAGTGAATGTCCTTCATACATGATACACTCTACTTCAGCATATACGATCATTTGCGTTTAATTTCTTCCATGACAAAGGCTTCAATAATGTCGCCTTCTTTAATATCGTTGAAATTGGCAATTGTTATACCACATTCATAGTTTTTCGCAACTTCCTTAACATCATCCTTAAATCGTTTAAGTGCCAATAATTCCCCTTCATAAAGAACAACACCATCACGGATAAGTCTAACACCTGCATTGCGAGTGATTTTACCTTCAGTTACATAGCTTCCTGCAATTGTACCAATCTTAGACACCTTAAATATTTCACGAACTTCAGCTTGCCCAATTACTTTCTCTTCAAATTCAGGATCCAGTAATCCTTTCATAGCGGACTCTATTTCTTCAATAGCACTGTATATTACTCTGTGTAGACGAAGATCTACTTTTTCTGATTCAGCTGCATTTTTTGCATTTACATCCGGTCGTACATTAAAACCGATAACAATTGCATTGGATGCTGAAGCAAGAATAATATCAGATTCGGTAATTGCACCTACTCCAGTGTGAATGATTTTAATGTTGACGCCTTCCACTTCTATCTTACGTAAAGACGCTGCCAAAGCTTCAACGGAACCTTGAACATCTCCCTTAACGATGATATTCAATTCTTTCATTTCACCTTGCTTTATTTTCTCAAATAAATCATCCAAGCTAACTTTAGTCTGCTCGCCACGATTTGCTACAATATGTTTCTGCTGACGAGCTTCACCGATTTGACGAGCTTTCTTTTCATCTTCAAATACTAGGAATTGATCTCCCGCCTGAGGAACATCATGTAGTCCTGTGATTTCCACCGGTGTGGAAGGTCCAACTTCAGTTACACGTTTACCAATATCATTTACCATTGCACGGACACGACCATACGTATTACCGACTACAACCGTATCTCCTACGTGCAATGTTCCATTTTGGACGAGTAATGTGGAAACAGATCCTCTTCCTTTATCCAATTTTGCATCAATTACCGTACCTGATGCTGATGCATTCGGATTTGCTTTTAATTCCTCAACTTCTGCAACAAGTAAAATCATCTCAAGTAAATTATCGATTCCTTCATTATTTAATGCAGAAAGGTTTACAAAAATTGTGCTTCCGCCCCAATCTTCAGGTATTAACTCGTACTCTGTTAATTCCTGCATAACGCGATCCGGATTTGCACCTTCTTTATCGATTTTATTTACTGCAACGATGATTGGTACACCAGCTGCCTTAGAGTGGTTAATTGCTTCAACTGTTTGCGGCATAACACCATCATCAGCTGCAACTACCAAAATAGCAATATCTGTTACTTGTGCACCACGGGAGCGCATGCTTGTAAATGCCGCGTGACCAGGAGTATCAAGGAAAGTTACTTTTTTGCCTTCATTTTCAACCTGATAAGCACCAATATGCTGGGTAATTCCGCCTGCTTCCCCAGCAGTTACTTTCGTATGGCGAATGGAATCAAGCAACGTTGTTTTACCATGATCAACGTGACCCATAATTGTAACAACAGCTGGTCTTTCAATTAGATTTTCTTCTTTATCTTCTTCGATATATTTATTAAAATCAGTATCTTCCAATATGATTTCTTTTTCTACTTCAACATCGTACTCACCACAAATCAATTCAATAGCCTCATCGTCTAAATCCTGATTTTTAGTAGCCATGACACCCATAAACATCAATTTTTTAATTAACTCAGCAGCCTCTTTATTTAACTTTGATGCCAGGTCACTTACAGTTAATGTATCGCTGTACGTAATTTTTTTAGGTGTTTCTTTAACAATCTTTTGTTGAACTACTGGTGGCTTATTCCCTTTTTTAGGACCATTTTGTTTCTTATTTTTGTTGTTGTGATTTGGTCTGTTTTGCTGACCATTGTTTCTGAATCCGCCTTTTTGGTTACTGCTTTTTGCTGTCTGGTTTGGATTCTGCTTTTTTTGATTATTGGATGTACCTTGGCTTGTGCTTTTTACTGCCGGTTTAACAGCTTCTGGTTTTGATTGTTTTGCTTTAGGATTAAACTTCTCATCCAATTTTTTCACCACATCATCTGAAATTGTTGACATATGGTTGGAAACTTCTACGTTTAAAGTAGTTAAATAATTGATTACATCTTTACTGGTTGTATTGTTTTGTTTTGCATATTCATATACACGCATTTTACTCATACGTTCACCCCCGAATTTGATTACCCGAGTAACGACTTTATCTTAGTAGCAAAACCTGCGTCCAAGATAGCAATAGCTACTCTATGGGATTTTCCAATTGCATTTGATAACGTTTCTCTATCATCTGCAATGATAAAAGGTACTTCATAATACTTACATTTGTTTGTTAGTTTTTTCTTCGTCTGTGGTCCGATATCACTTGCCAAAAGAACCAGTTTTGCCCTGTTTGAGCGAATATCTTTTAAAATTGTCTCTTCACCGAGGGAAAGTTTACCCGCACGATGAGCGAGACCAATCAGGTTTAAGTAATTATTTTTCATGATCATTACCATTAATAAGTTGCTTAAGTTCTTCATAAATGGAAGCGTCCACTTCTGCATTTAGTGTCCGATTCAGCACATTTGATTTTTCCGCTTTTAGAATAACATCAAGATCACGCGATAAATATGCGCCTCTTCCATTTTTTTTACCAGTTGGATCGACAAAGACTTCTCCTTCTTTATTACGCACAACGCGTATTAGATCCTTTTTTGGTTTCATTTCATTTGTTACAACGCATTTTCTTTCAGGTATCTTTCTTTTTTGAACCATTTTTAAGCCCTCCCTTATTCAAACAAGTCCTCGTCTTTGTCAGAATAGGAATCTTCGTTATCGGATACTGTTAACAGACCTTCTTCTCTTGCTTCTGTTTCGCTCTTGATGTCTATCTTCCATCCTGTAAGCTTAGCAGCAAGCCTAGCATTCTGACCACGTTTCCCTATAGCAAGTGACAATTGATAATCAGGTACAATAACTGTGGTAGCTTTTTCCTCTTCGTTTACTAAGACATCAACTACTTTAGAAGGGCTTAAAGCATTTGAAACGTAAACGACAGGGTCTTCTGACCATTCAACGATATCGATTTTTTCGCCCTTTAGTTCATTGACGATTGCTTGTACACGCTGACCCTTTTGACCAACACATGAACCAACCGGGTCCACTTCTGGATCTTGTGCAAAAACAGAGATTTTTGAGCGGTCGCCAGCCTCTCTTGCAACTGATTTAATTTCCACAGTTCCATCAAAGATCTCAGGGACTTCCATTTCAAATAAACGTTTCAATAGACCAGGATGTGATCTAGAAATATAGATTTGTGGTCCCTTACTTGTATTTTCCACTTTAGTAACAAACACTTTTAAGCGATCATGAACATGATATTCCTCTGTCGGCATCTGTTCGGCTTCAGCTAGCTTCGCTTCAATTTTCCCAAGATTAACATATACAAAACGTGGATCCATTCGCTGTATGATACCTGTCATGACATCTTCCTCACGATCAATATATTCAGAGAATATAACGCCACGTTCAGCTTCGCGCACGCGTTGTGTCACAACCTGTTTTGCTGCCTGTGCAGCAATACGTCCGAAATCTTTAGGCGTCACTTCCACTTCTATAACGTCTTCCAATGAATAATTCGGGTCTATTTTTTTTGCCTCTTCCAGTGAAATTTCAAGTTGAGCATCCTCAGTTTCTTCTACTACTGCTTTTCTAGAATACACACTCATCTTACCGGTTGTTTCATTAAGTTCGATCCTAACGTTGGTTGCAGATTTGAAATTCTTTTTATAAGCTGAAATCAGGGCGGCTTCCAATGCTTCCATTAGAATAGATTTATCGATCCCTTTTTCCTTTGCCAAATTATCAATCGCATCAAACAACTGACTGCTCACTATTGTTTTCCCCCTTCAATTAAAACATAACAGCAAGTCTTGCTTTTGCTATCTTGTCGTATGGTATTTCTACCTGCTTTTTCCTTGTTTTAATTTTGTATTCAATTGTCACTGTGTCATCTTTAAACGCCTTTAATATTCCTTCAAATTCTTTTTCTCCATCGATCCGTTCGTAAAGCTTTATGAAAACATTGTTATTTATATTTTTCACAAAGTCTTCTTTTGATTTTAAAGGTCGTTCCACTCCGGGTGAGGAAACTTCCAGAAAATAAGCTTCTGTTATCGGATCGGTTTCATCCAATTTTTCACTTAGTTGCTCAGATACTTCTCCACATTCTACAATATCGACTCCGCCTTCTTTATCAATATAAACCCTTAAGAACCAATTCTTTCCTTCTTTAACATACTCAATATCTGCAAGTTGCAAATTTTTTTCTTTTAAAATGGGATTTAATAATTCTTCAGTAATTTTAATTACTTGGGAGCTCAACTTACGTCCTCCTTAATATAGCTGTATTTATGCTTATTATAAACCATTCTGGACAATTTCATCTGAAAACTTCCAAAATCAATATAAAACCCCTGCCGGTTGTTGTGGCGAGGGGAAGCTTTTCTAAAATCGAAAACAGTATGAAGAAAGAGCGGGCTAAAAACCCACTCTTTCAAACCGTCCGTATCGTTACTTTCCAGAATATAGTATAGCATAAGAGAATTTTCAGTGCAAGATTTGTACCTGCTCCACTACTTTACTTCGAGGAAATCCCCTAATGCTTGTTGGAGTGTTGCTTTCGTTTCAATATTATTACCATGGCTCAAGTCCCTATTGATAAAATGTGAAACTACTTCTGGCCTCATTCCAGTAATGATCCCTTTACAACCCATCATGGTAATTCCATCCATCAACTTTATGAATAACTGGATAGCGTTACCATCCATTTTAGCGAGACCTGAAAGATCAATTATTAAAGTTTGTACACCTTTTTGACTAATATCGTTTAAGACCTTTTCTTCAATAATATTACCACGGAATTCGTCTAACATACCAATTAGTGGTAAAATACTTACTTTTCCTGTTACAGGAATAATTGGTGCGGAAAGACTCTCGACCAGCTCATTTTTTGATTCAATTAATTGATCCTTGTATGTAGAGTAACTTAAAAAGAAGGAACGGAAAAATTCATCAACCAAACTATTAATATTAATCTGTAAGTTATAATATTCCTCTTTTTGATTCAGCTTCTCACCAATACGATCATACTCATAAAGAAATTCCCAAAGCGTTTTCCGTATAGCCTGAATCCACTCCAGCTTAAAAGCAAGTGTCAGGTTATGACCGGCCCATGCAATACCTTCTCTCGTTGCAAGCTCCGTTACAGCTTCCGGCTTATTATCCACAACACTTATAACAAGATTATAGGCATTTTCCAGTAAATTTATATTACCGATTAAGTTAATCTCCTCCACTTTATCGCGAACCTGTTCAGCTTCCTCCAATAGCATTCTTTCAAAATCTTCTCTATTTTCTATAATAAAATCTTTTATCTCCTGATCCCCATCGTAATTTAAATTCATATAATCATCCCCTAGAAAAAGTATAAAAATAAGCATTGATATAATTTATTAATAAAATCTTTCATTATTATAGCATAATTGCTAACAGGAGGATAACATGTACCTCCACAACAGCCTTAACACGAAAAAATAAAGCAGCGTCACCACTGCTTTATTTTTTCGTGTTATTCGTTTCTCAACTTTGGTGAAAGGAAGGCTGCTTTCTCAACTATTGCAACTGCGATATTTGAGAATCCCTCCTATTTCTACCTAGTCTTATTTATCAATTTCACTCTGCGAAGTCGAGTTATTAAAATAAGGATAATTGATTCTTATCCGCCATACCTTCCATACAACCTTGATTGTCTAAAGTTTCCAAAACAGTTTTTGAAATCTTACTTCTTTCACGCAGGTCTTCTTTAGATAGGAACTCCCCATCTTCACGAGCCTTTACAATATTGAGGGCTGCATTCGTTCCCAATCCATCAACTGCATTGAATGGTGGGAGCAAACTATCGCCATCCACGATAAAGTCTGTCGCACTGGATTTATACAAATCCACTTTTTTAAAGGAGAAACCTCGTTCACACATTTCAAGAGAAAGTTCCAATACTGTCAGCAAGCTTTTTTCTTTCGGTGTAGCATCGTTTCCTTTTACTGTGATGCTTTCCATTCGACTGCGAAGTGCAGTTGAACCTTTTACCATGGAATCTAATTCAAAGTCATCCGCTCTTACTGTAAAATAAGCTGCATAAAAGAGAATAGGATGATGAACTTTAAAATAGGCAATACGTACAGCCATTAATACATAAGCTGCTGCATGGGCCTTTGGAAACATATATTTAATCTTTTTACAGGATTCAATGTACCAGTCAGGAACATTGTTTTTTCTCATTTCTACTATCCATTCATCCTGTAGGCCTTTCCCCTTACGTACAAATTCCATAATTTTAAATGCTAGTGCGGGTTCGAGTCCTTTATGCATTAAATAAACCATAATGTCATCACGACAACCAATAACATCAGGCAGTTCACATATCCCATCGTTAATTAAGTCTTGAGCATTCCCTAACCAAACGTCCGTTCCGTGAGATAGACCAGAAATAATTAATAGTTCTGCAAAACTATTTGGTTTTGTATCTTCAAGCATCTGCCTAACAAATTTCGTTCCAAACTCTGGTACTCCCAATGTGCCAGTTTTACAATTAATTTGCTCAGGAGTGACACCAAGCGCCTCTGGTCCCGAGAAAATTTTCATTACTTCTGCATCATCTGTCGGGATTGTTTTCGGATCAATTCCACTAAGATCCTGTAACATACGAATAACGGTGGGATCATCGTGACCGAGTATATCCAGTTTCAACAAATTATCATGTATCGAATGGAAATCAAAGTGGGTTGTTCGCCATTCGCTATTTCGATCATCTGCCGGAAATTGTATTGGTGTAAAATCATAAATATCCATATTTTCCGGAACAACAATAATTCCGCCTGGATGCTGTCCAGTTGTTCGTTTTACTCCTGTACATCCTTGAACAAGGCGATCTACTTCAGCATTTTTATATACTAACTGCTTATCTGATGCATATCCTTTAACATAACCATAGGCCGTCTTTTCTGCAATGGTTCCAATTGTTCCCGCACGATATACATAATCAACTCCAAATAATTCCTTTGTATAATTATGTGCTCTTGGTTGATAAGCTCCAGAAAAGTTCAAATCAATATCAGGAACTTTATCCCCTTTAAATCCAAGGAATGTTTCAAACGGAATATCCTGTCCATCTTTTGTTAATTCCGCATCACATTCAGGACATTTTTTATCAGGCAAGTCAAATCCGCTCGCAACTGAGCCATCTGATATAAATTCATTGTAATGGCATTTCTCACAAACATAATGCGGCACTAACGGATTTACTTCTGTTATTTCAGTCATCGTTGCAACAAAGGATGAACCTACAGAACCCCTTGAACCAACTAAATAACCATCATCAAGTGACTTTTTAACCAGTTTATGTGAGATAAGATAAATTACAGCGAATCCATTTCCTATAATACTGTCCAGTTCTTTCTCAAGGCGATCTACTACGATCTTTGGTACAGGCTTTCCATAAATCTTCTCAGCTCTTGTATAGCAGAGATCACGCATATCTTGCTCTGCGCCGTCGATTGTTGGGGTATATAACCCGTCTCTTACTGGAGAGAGTTCTTCCATTTGATCTGCTATAGCATTGGAATTCTTGACGACAATCTCATATGCAACATCATCACCAAGAAATTTGAAACATTCCAGCATTTCAGTTGTCGTACGGAATGGTGTGTCAGGAAGCGTTTGCCTGTTTAATGGGTTTCCAGCCTGTGCTCCTATTAATATTTGACGGTACTGTTTATCATGATCATCTATATAATGGACGTTTCCAGTCGCAACCACAGGTTTATTCATTCGTTTACCCAGCTCAACTAATTTTTTTATAATATCCAGGATTTGCGATTCGTTTTGGACTAAGTCTTTTTCAATTAAATGCGCATAATTAGCAGGTGGCTGAACTTCGATATAATCGTAAAATTCTGCTGCCTGTTCAGCTTCTTCAGCCGATTTTTGCATCATGGTCTCGAAAACTTCACCCTTATCGCAAGCAGTACCGATGACTAGTCCACCACGCCATTTTTTCAAAAGTGATCTAGGAATCCGTGGTACACGGTAGAAATAATCGATATGAGCACTGGAAACAAGCTTGTAAAGATTTTTTAAACCTTCCTGTGTTTGCGCGAGTATTGTACAGTGATATGGACGAGAGCGTTGATATGCATCCCCTTCCCCCATATGATTGTTTAATTCATTATGATTGATAATATCTCTATCTAATAATTTTTGAACAAGCTTCCATAACAAATAACCGGTAGCTTCAGCATCATAGATTGCTCGGTGGTGCTGTGTCAGTTCAATATCCAAATGTTTGCAAAGCGTATTTAAGCGGTGATTTCTTAATTCAGGAATTAGAAATCTGGCAAGTTCCAATGTATCGATCACCGGGTTTTTTGCCTTTTCTTGATCAAAGCGTTTGAAACCTTGATTTAGAAATCCCATATCAAAACTTGCATTATGCGCTACAAGAATGCCGTCTCCCATCCATTCATTGAAGTCCTTTAGAACATCCTCCACTTCGGGTGCATCTTTAACCATATCATCCGTAATACCTGTTAAATTAATAGTGGTTTCCGATAATGGGTGATGAGGGTTAGCGAATGATTCAAAGCGATCGGTAATCTCACCTTTTTGAATTTTAACCGCCGCGAGTTCAATTATCGTATCGTAAACTGCCGACAAACCTGTTGTTTCCACATCAAATACGACAAACGTTTCGTTCTCAAGGTCCCGATCAGACTCGTTATAAGCGATTGGTACACCATCATCAACCAAGTTTGCCTCCACACCGTAGAGTATTTTAATATTATGCTTTTTCCCGGCAGCATGGGCATCTGGAAAGCCCTGTACCCCAGCATGATCTGTAATGGCAACTGCTTTATGTCCCCATTTTGCTGCTTGAGTAACAAGTACTTCGGGGGACACTACGGCATCCATCTGACTCATCGTCGTATGCGCATGGAGTTCCACCCGTCTATCATCTTCAGGTGCTTTATCAATACGTGTAGCTACTTTTATTTCATGAACATCATTAGCCATCATTGCAAGTTCATTCGTGTACATATCGGTTTGAATGCTACCTCTGGCTTTAATCCACATTCCCTTTTTCACATTTGCAAACATCGCAGCATCTTCGTCACCTTTAGAGAACATTTTTATTTGCAAGGAATCTGTATAATCTGTTGCTTTAATAATAAGCAGGCTTCTTCCAGAACGCAATTCTCTCACTTCGGAGGCAAAGATATAGCCTTGGACCGTCACACGACGTTCTTCCTCAAGAATTTGGTCCATTGTTATTGCCTCATCTTTTATTTTATAACCAATGGCGAGCGGTCTATTCTCATGATTTTCTTTTTCTTTATCCCGCTTTTCTTTTTCCTGTACCGTTTTTAATACTAACTGTTGATCTTCAATAGCTTTTTGATCTCTGAACTTTTGAATATCAGCTGCATCGGTTTTAACATTAATGTCAAGTGTATAAGCCAAAACACCGATTTTACTGCAGTAATTCCTAAAATCAGCTTCCAACCTTTTCTTTAGAGCGCTCGCTTCTGCATCATTTCTCGCAGTTAACATAAGCTTATTATTGTTGACCTCAGGAATTTGATTTTGTACTAAGTCTCTATATGCAGGAGATAATTGTGTTAGTGATGTAATAAAGTGCTTCCAATAACCACGGATGGTTACATCATTACAGTTTTTATTTTCAGCTTCAATAGTTAGCTCCACTTTTGCAATTTGCTGAAAAGCATTCTGCAACTTTGACATAAACAACTGATACACTTCTATGGGTAGGACATAATCAATATGAATATGAAAATGCCATATTTTAGTACTTTTATACACTTCCAGTTTCTCCAGGTAACTGTCTTTAAAATATTTTGTAATGTAATCATTGGACATCTCTAGTTGTTTCAAAAGTAGTTCCATTTTTTCTTTTTTGGATATGTCCATTATTACACCTCCTACAATTTAAAAATTCCAAGCGATAATAGCTTATGCCCTTGTCAGAGAAGACAAGGGCATAGCTTACATTGAAACGTATAATACTTATAAGAATAATCGTTGAATATCATTCCATGTAACTACAAGCATGAGAAGCATTAAAAATGCAAATCCAACGAAATGGAAGATACCTTCTTTTTCAGGAGCAATTGGTTTTCCACGAACTGCTTCTATTCCAACAAATAACAATCTTCCACCATCAAGTGCCGGAAGTGGTACTAAATTAATAATCCCTAAGTTAATGCTTAACATGGCTGTCCATAGCATTAGATTCATAAAGCCTGTCTGCACTACTTGATCTGTAGCGTCATAAATACCAACCGGACCCGACAACATTTCAATCGAGACTTGACCAGTAACAAGCATCATTAAATTCGTTAAGATCATTTTAGTTGTTTCATATGTTTGTTCGAATCCATATGTGAATGTTCTCGGAATTGATTTCTCAAACCCTTGATATACACCGATTTGTCCAATCGAGATAGGTTCACCTGTTTGATCTACAGCTTCTGCTTCATTAGGAACCACCGTTATAGATTCTTCCGCATCATTTCGTAAAATTACCATATCTAATTCTTGTCCGGGATTTTCTCTGACAATGGAAGTGAATTCTTCCCATGTAGAAACGGAATTATCTTCAATTTGTACAATGACGTCATCTGGTTGGAATCCAGCTTCCTCTGCAGGCGTATCAGGTAATATTTCTCCCAATTTCGCTTCTTCCACAGGTACTCCTTGAACCAATCCAATGACGATAAAGATGAATATTGCCAATATGAAGTTCATCATCGGCCCTGCAAATAACTGCATTCCCCGTTGTCCGACAGTTTTAGAGGCAAATTGACGATCATAAGGTGCAATTTGGGTTTCCCGCTCATCCATTATGAAAAATGCTTTACGATCTATTTCAAACCGAAGTCTTGTATCTTCATCATCGATTTCATATCCATCGATAATAAGCTTGTGATCAAGATCAGCATGTTCTACTTCAATGACTCTCGCATTTGGATGTTTGGACTTATTATTAACAATAATTTTGGAAACTTTACCCTCATCGTTGAATTCAAGACCGATATGGTGTCCTGGTTTTAATTCAATAATCTCAGGGTCTTCACCCGCAACACGAACATATCCACCTGCTGGAATAAGACGTATCGTGTATAATGTTTCGTTTCTTGTAAATGAGAAAATTTTCGGCCCAAATCCAATTGCAAACTCGCGTACAAGCATGCCCGCACGTTTGGCAAATATCATGTGGCCCCATTCATGAATAAAAACCAGCAATCCAAACATGAAAATAAATGCTATTACAGTGGTCAATAGAAGCACCTTCCTTTTATTGGAGCAGGGTATTATTTTTTATTTAAAAACGTAAACAAGTACTCCTAAAAATATTCTAACTTCAGATAATTTTAACCTGTTTATGTTGATATGTTCAAGTTTTATTTATATATTGGTAAATTAACAATTACTACACTTATATGAAATGGATAAAATGGAGTAAAGGAAGAACGAATAATAAACTATCAAACCTATCCAATATTCCACCATGACCCGGTAGAAGTTTCCCTGAGTCCTTGACACCATAATTACGTTTCAAAGCAGATTCTACAAGGTCACCAACTTGTCCAAAAATGGACGCAACAATAGTAACACCAATAACAATCATATATGAGTGCGGAAATGGATTTACCAAGTGAAAAATCACCGCAACTACGCATGCAAGTACAATTCCACCGATTGCACCCTCAACTGTTTTATTAGGACTGATTGTAGGCCATAATTTTCTTTTCCCAAATGCACGCCCAAAAAGATATGCTCCTGTATCTGTTGCCCATATGATGAAAAATGCATAAAGGATGTTACTTAATGCATTGGTTCCATCCCGAGTCTCAATTAGGTAAAAAAATCCAAGGCCAACATAGAAGGCTGACAAAAGGATAAACCCTACATGGTCAAAAGTAAATTTATTTTTGACCAGTACTGTATATGCCAACAACAGAAGAATAATGAGGGCTACCATTTCGAATTTGGTAAACCAGCTAGTAGACAATATTGAAGAAGAACTTGGGATCAAAATCAACCATAATAAAATTAGAACCAAAATAGTTGGTGTCACATACTTCCCTAAATTTCTCATTTTAATTAATTCCAATAGCCCAACGGTAGCAATTACATAAACCAAGAGGGTAAATGGAAGGCCACCCATAATAACGAAGGGCAAGAGTACAATTAATGCAAGGATTGCTGTTATCGTTCGTTGTTTCATATGCCTTTCATCACCTTAAATACCTCCATACCTTCTTTTCCGCTGCTTATAATCTTCAATTGCATTTTTAAAGTTAGTTTCATTGAAGTCAGGCCACAACACATCTGAGAAACAAAACTCTGTATACGCCAACTGCCACAACATAAAATTACTTAACCTTTGTTCACCACCGGTTCGAATAAGCAAATCGGGGTCAGATAGACCATTTGTAAATAAATATTTAGAAAACTGGTTATCGTCCAACGAATCAATCAATAGTTTTGATTCATCGATATCATTTATAATTTGCTTAACAGCATGAACGATTTCCAGTCTGCTACCATAGTTTAAAGCAAAGTTCAATAAAAGACCGTCATTATTTTTTGTTTTATCAACGGCATACTGAACTGCATCTTTCGTGTAATCCGGAAGCGCATCAAAATCACCAATTGTATCTATTCTTACATTATTGGAAATCAGTTCCGGCAAATAAATATGTAGAAATTCTTTAGGTAATCTCAATATAAAATCGATTTCAGACTTCGGTCTTTTCCAGTTTTCAGTGGAAAAGGTATACAGAGTAAGAATTTTTACGTTGGATTTCACCGCTTCTTTGACAATTTTGTTTACAGCAGTAACACCTTCTTTATGCCCTGCAATTCGTGGCAAACCACGCTTTTGTGCCCAGCGTCCATTTCCATCCATAATAATTGCTACATGTTTTGGAGCAATGCCCTCTGTTTCCGTTTCAATTTCTTTAGTTTTTTTTGTATTAAAAAAAGGAATTTTCCTCGACATAGTCTGTCCCCCGAAATGTTGTTGACCTACAATCTTTTAAACGTAATTCTTTAAATGCAAAGAATGGATAACTTATTCCCGCAGGATAATTTATACTACACTTTTTCATTATAACGATTATTACATCAGAATACAAAAGCCCCCTTTAATAAGAGGACTTTTGCATCTTACTCTGCAATATATGAACCACGGATACAAATAATGTGTAAAGCAATGTAAAAAGTCTTTAAATTGTCAAATTCTATACTTATACTTCCAATATTTCTTTTTCTTTATTTTTTGCAATTTCGTCAATCTGTGAAATATGATCATTGGTTGATTTTTGTACGTCATCTTGGAAACCACGTAAATCATCTTCTGTGATATCGCCACTTTTTTCCAATTTCTTCAAATTATCATTCGTATCCCGACGAATATTACGAACTTGGATGCGAGCTTCTTCAGAATATTTCCCTACAACTTTAACAAGATCCTTACGTCTTTCCTCCGTTAAAGCAGGAATATTGAGTCGGATGATATTGCCATCACTTGAAGGTGACACTCCAAGATTAGCAATTTGGATTGCTCTTTCAATATCTGAAAGTACTGTTTTATCGTAAGGTGTAATCGTTAGTAGCCTAGCTTCCGGAGCACCAATAGTTGCCAGTTGGTTTAATGGAGTAGATGCACCATAATAATCGACGTAAATGCTATCCAAAAGACTTGGATT
The DNA here is from genome assembly GCF_042650085.1 of Oceanobacillus longus. Lineage (NCBI taxonomy): Bacteria > Bacillati > Bacillota > Bacilli > Caryophanales > Bacillaceae > Oceanobacillus > Oceanobacillus longus. The sequence goes on from NZ_JBHSAO010000001.1 coordinate 919,834, forward strand.
TGCTCTGCCTGCTCTTACAGATGCTAAACTTTTTGAAAATGCCTGTATTGCCTGTTTCATTTTTTCTTCCATCTGATTCATAATCGCTTCTGACATTTTTATTTCCCCCTTATTGTTGTGCCGATTGTTTCCCCTTCGACAACTCTTTTAATATTGCCTTCTTCTGTAATCGAAAATACAATTAATGGGATATCATTATCCATGCATAAGGAAGATGCTGTTGAATCCATCACACCAAGATCTTCGTTAAGCATTTCCATGTAAGTCAGGCTCTCATACTTCTTCGCGTCTTTGTTTAACTTTGGATCATCCGTATACACACCATCAACATTATTTTTAGCCATCAAAATGACTTCCGCTTCAATTTCTGCTGCTCTTAACGCTGCTGTAGTATCCGTTGAAAAATAAGGATTCCCTGTACCGGCTGCGAAGATGACAACACGCTTTTTCTCTAAATGACGAATCGCTTTTCTCCTTATGTATGGCTCAGCAACCTGACGCATTTCGATTGATGTCTGCACTCTAGTTTGTATTCCAATTGTCTCCAGACCATCCTGTAGTGCAAGTGAATTCATAATTGTAGCAAGCATACCCATGTAGTCTGCTGATGCACGATCCATACCCATTTCACTTCCAACTTTTCCGCGCCATATATTTCCTCCACCAACAACGATAGCTACTTCAACACCTAATTCGGCTACTTCTTTTACTTGTTGGGCGATGGAGTGAATTACTTTAGGGTCTATACCATAACCTTGATCACCACTTAAAGCTTCTCCACTTAATTTTAACACAATTCTACGGTACCGTGCTGTTGTCATATTAACCTCCATAGAAATTTAATATTTTTTTCATGCGCTGTATACAGAGATTTAGATTTTATTCAAAATGGTTATAAAATAGGGAACAAGTAAATGTCCCCTATTCCAGGTTGAATACCTTATTTTTTAATTTGGCTCATAACTTCTTCAGCAAAGTTTTCTTCACGTTTTTCCATTCCTTCGCCTACTTCATAGCGAACAAATGCTTTAACAGAAGCACCTTTATCAGCCACATATTTTTTTACTTTTTGATCTGGATCTTTTACAAAGCTCTGTTCTAAAAGAACGATTTCTTCGAAGAATTTCCCTAAACGGCCTTCAACCATTTTTTCAACAATTTTCTCAGGTTTACCTTCATTTAGAGCTTGTGACTTCAATACTTCACGTTCATGATTTACTTCTTCTTCAGATACTGCATCACGAGATACATAACGAGGGTTAACAGCTGCAACATGCATGGAAATGTCTTTCCCGATTTGCTCGTCCGTAGTTCCTTCAAGTAATGATAATACACCAATACGACCACCCATGTGCAGATAAGCACCGAATGAATCATTATCGCCTTTTTCCATTGTAGCGAAACGACGAAGTGAGATTTTCTCTCCAATTGTAGATACAACTGAATTGATAACTGTTTCAACAGTCTCTCCTTCACCATTTAGTTTTTGTTGTAAAGCTTCCTCAACACTTTTTGGCTGTTGCGTAACAATATGTTGACCTAAGTCCGTTAATAATTTTTTGAATTGGTCATTTTTTGTAACGAAGTCAGTTTCACAGTTCACTTCAATAATTGCTGCTTTATTACCATCAATTTCGACATGCGTTAAACCCTCAGCTGCAATTCGGTCTGCTTTCTTAGCAGCCTTAGCAATCCCTTTTTCACGAAGAAAATCAATAGCAGCATCGATGTTACCATCCATTTCCTGAAGTGCTTTTTTACAATCCATCATCCCAGCACCAGTTTTTTCACGTAATTCTTTAACCATTTGAGCAGTAATAGCCATGAGAGATCCTCCTTTTAATAGTTAAGCAATGTATTTTTTTCTTTAAAAAAGGTGATAAAAGGTTCATATCCTCTTATCACCCCACCTTTTTTAAAATTATTCTTGAGTTGATTCCGCAGTAGCTTCTTCAGAAGATTCTTCTGCTTGTACTTCTACTTCTTCCGTTTCTTCTCCCTGTTTCACTTCTAAAATAGCATCTGCCATTTTTGAAGTCAAAAGTTTAACAGCACGAATAGCATCGTCGTTTGCAGGGATAACATAGTCGATCTCATCAGGATCACAGTTTGTATCTACAATACCGATGATAGGAATATTTAATTTGTGTGCTTCAGCAATTGCGATACGCTCTTTACGAGGGTCTACAACAAATAAAGCATCTGGAATTTTAGTCATTTCTTTAATTCCACCAAGGAATTTAACTAAACGATCTTTTTCTTTGTTTAAATTAACAACTTCTTTTTTAGGTAATACTTCAAATGTACCATCTTCTTCCATTTTTTCAATGGATTTTAATCGATTGATACGTTTGCGGATTGTTTGGAAATTAGTAAGTGTACCACCCAACCAACGTTGGTTTACATAATACATACCTGAACGAATCGCTTCGTCACGTACAGAATCCTGTGCTTGTTTTTTAGTACCTACGAAAAGAACTGTACCGCCGTTTGCTGCGATTTCTTTTACATAGTTGTATGCTTCATCAACCTTCTTAACCGTTTTTTGTAGGTCGATGATATAAATGCCATTACGTTCCGTAAAGATGTATTTTTTCATCTTCGGGTTCCAACGGCGTGTCTGATGTCCAAAATGTACACCAGCTTCTAGCAATTGCTTCATTGATATAGCTGCCATAATAAATTCCTCCTAGTGGTTTTTGTTCCTCCGTTCAGGTCATTTTCGTATAAAGACTAGTCCATTTAGACAGCACCGAATATACAAATCACTAAACGTGTGTATTTTTATTAACTTGTTCCATCCATAAGATAAACAGAGTAATTACACCAAAAGTTACTATACCATAACGTTACCTTGTAATCAAGTATTTAATTATTTTTCTTATGTAATTTAAGTATTATTTCTACTTCTGTTTTTCCACAGTCCAAAATGCGTGCGATATCTCCGATTGCCAAACCATCGCTATGCATCTGAAGAACTTTAGATTCTAACGAAGCTTCAAGTGTATCCGCCTCAACTGGAGAAAGCAGCTGTTCCATATCACCTTCCAACCACTGAGCTGGTTGTGATTCTTGCTCAGGTCCTGGCTGTTTACTAGCAGTTATACTGGATTTATCGTTCTGATTAGCTTTCAACTGTGCCTGTAAACGACTATTCTCTTCCTTGATTTCCTGTAAATAAGCCTCAAATAAACCTTCTATTTCTTTCGTATCCTGCGACTTTAACGTTTGAATATGCTGAAACAATTTATATATTGTTCCAAGTGCAACCAAATGCAATATGAAGCTGATTATTAATAAGAAAGATACCATCTAATTCTCCTTTTCCGTATATTTAACAGGCATGTAAGGTATCCGTCCTTCACCCTCTTTTAAATTTTAGTCAAATAAAGGCTGAATCATTATCTCGTTATGAACTAAATTTATTTTCACATAATGATAATTGGTATTTATTTTCTTTTTATACTTTGCGAAAGCGATAATGGTATTTGGGTGAATGAAATTTCGAACGATCAAATACGCATCTTGTTCACTGCCTATTTTTGAATTAATTTTTAGTAACATGTCTTCAATGATTCTTAATTGCTCCTCTGTCTTCTTCACCGAATTCTTTTGGCGAAGTATAGATATTCGCAGTTTTGGGTTAGAAGTATCTTGTTCATGAAGTTTACTGCCAATATGCTTGAGTTTTTGCAGTGTATCTTTTAGTTCATTTTGTCTTGCAATTAATTCATCTTCTTTATCTGAGAATGTTTTATTAATACCAAATATAATTTCTGTTTTTGTGCTTAACCGACTACCAATATCATTTGCCTCAACCGATTTACCGACAGATAAAGTTCCACCAATGATACTTCCTTTTTGACAATAAACATGTCCCTTTGCCACACATTCACTATGTAAAATGGAATTCTCTACATATAAATCACTCTCTGCATGCACGATCCCTTGGTTAATATATCCTAAAGTAATATTCTCCCTAGCTTTTATGAATCCGCTGCCTTGTCCGGACATTCCTTCCGAGACATAGACCGATCCACCGGCAGTTACTACTCCCGCTTCAACCATACCGTAAATTTTTATATCACCTTCCGCTTGAACTTGAAACCCAGTTGGTACGTCTCCATGAATAATAATTGTACCTACAAAGTTCAAATTACCAGTTTTCATTGATAAAGTTTCTTTAACTTCATAAACTGGGTAAACATGAATATACCTTCCTATTATACTGATTTGACCATTTACCGCAGAATAAAATGACATGTTTTCTTCCTTATAAACAACATTGTTACCAGCTTTAACGCTAATTGGGTTCCCAGGTTTTGGTAATACGACGGCACCGCTTACATTGATTCCTTCTACGCCAGTAGTAGGGTTGTACAATGTAGCCAACTTCTCTCCTTTAACCACATTCGGTATCCGCATTACATCCCGAAAATCCCAATCTTTCGTTCTCTCGTATTTCGTATCCAAATTTAGCTCATACTTAATTTGACCATCTTCTCCGTTTATTACGGGCAGACCTTTCGCAATTTGTATTGGAAAGCTTGCCTCTTCGGCACCGGAAATAATTTGATTCACAGACGCCTGGTCAATACCATACAAAATATGATTGGCATCCAAAAAACGTCGGATTGATGATTCGTCTATTTCCAGTTCTTGGTTTATATAGTCATCGTAACAAAATAGTTGAGCCGACATTTTATCCGGTGATACTTGAATGTGAAAATAATCTGCTAGCTGAATCATACTATTTTCCCCTTTGGGCTTATTCTATTTCTATCCCCAATATTTAGTATAAAACCTGCATTTTACTTAATGATTTTCTCAATTTAAAAAGCGATCTTTTGTGTATTTGAGAAATTCTTGAAGTGGTTAAACCAATAATTTGTCCTATTTCCGTAAATGTTAACTCTTCATTATAAAAAAGACTGATTACGAGCTGCTCTTTTTCGTTTAATGACTTTATTCCCTCGATAAGCTCTCCTTTTATTTCGTTCTGCAAGATATTCCTGTCCGGGAAAACAGCTGAATCATCTGGAATGGAATAACCAATTCCTTCTTTCAATTCATTCTTACTCCCATTGGGTTTTTCCTCGATGGAGAGAATATTTCCAAAAAGGGAATCCTTAACCGTTGTTTCCACTTCCTCTGCTGTCATGCCTGTTATTAAAGCAATTTCACCAGCAGTTGCTGCCCTGTGATTCATTTGTTCAAAGCTTTCTGCTGCCTGTTCTACTTTCTTCGTCTTTTCTCTGATCGATCTAGGAAGCCAATCTTCTTTACGAAGTCCATCAATGATGGATCCTTTTATTCGAAAGGATGCATACGTATCAAATTTCAAGTCACGGCTAGGATCAAATTTCTTTAGAGCATCATAAAGTCCTAAAAGGCCGAAACTTTTAATATCATCCCTACTGACATTACTTGGAAGATGACTTGAAATCCGTTCGGTATGGAAATTGACAAGATACATATAATTGGAGATTAGTTCATTGGCAGCTTCTCCACTTTTGTTTGCTATCCAATCATTCCATAACTCTTGTTCAAGAGGAGAATTCTTTGAATTCATTTAGTTGTACTCCCCCTCCATTTTAATAATATAGTGAGTTAGATTAAAAACGTTTCTTTATTTATTTTCCGTATACTTAACGTACACGTAACTGGATCAAATTCAATCGTTCTTCCAACATTACCGCCTATATCCGTTGCAATTATAGGCACTTGAAGTTCATGCAATTTTTGTTTAACTGCTTCTGCATTTCTTTGACCAATCCGCATAATATCAGAACCAGAGGTAAATTGAAACATCTGGGCACCCCCAGCAATTTTCGCTTTTAATGCATATTTCCTCGCACCATTCTCAAGTAATAATCTTATCAGACAAGAAATTGCAGTGTCTGCATATTTATGCTCGTTTACCTTTACCTGCTTGGCAGCTTTTGAATCAGGTAGTAATACATGTGATAATCCTGCAATTTTTTTTGAAGAATCATAGATGACAACACCTACACATGAACCAAGGCCAGAGGTTCGAATGGTATCTGGAGCTTTAACTATATTTAAATCTGCAATACCTACTTTAACAACCATACTCGTCTCATTCATCGTAATTGATTCCTAGCGCTGTAAAAATTTTAGTTAGTGAATCCGGATCTGGTAATAAAAAGAAATTCCCTTTAATGCCTTCGTTAGATTCATTATTTCTATTGATTTCCGTGTCAATAATAATCGCAAAATCTGTTACTTGTGATAATTCCACTAGTCCAACAGTTAGTATAGCACCAGCCATATCTATACCCAAATACGGAATAGATGGTTGCATATTTATATTAGTGAAGTCAGATAAAGCAGTTAAATAGGATCCAGTTACAATATTACCTATCTCATGCAAAGCAGAGATAGCCATTTCATTATTCTGTTCATTATTTAACAATGAAAACTCCGGATCTCCAGTAAGTTTTCTTACCAGGTATTCTGCTTCTTCCACTTTTAATAGTAAATAAACGGTTCCTGGTGCTTCCCCTCTTATTCGGAACATTAATCCGACGATAGTTTCCTCAGGTCCTCCGATTAACTCCATTAATTCATCATAATTCACGATACTTACAGAAGGGACTTTCATTTCAATCCTTTTATTAAGTAACATTGAAAGAGAGGTTGCTGCATTCCCTGCCCCTATATTGCCAATCTCCCTTAGGACATCCTTTTGCGCACTGCTTAAATTATTAAATTCCATCTACTAAACTTCCAATGACTGTATTTTATCCAGCTCTTCGAAAGAGAGAACAGTAAGTAGATTGAGAAGGATCAATAAACGGTTGTCTATTTTAGCGATACCATCTATATAGTCTGCATCAATAGTGCCAATAACTGCTGGTGGAGATTCAATCTGGTCTTCTCGAATATCGATCACATCATTTGCCGAATCCACAATTAACCCTACTTCCATTTCGTTTATCAATGCAATAATGATTCGTTTATTGTCATTAAGGACAGCCTCTTTCATCTGAAATCTTAATCGAAGATCAATAACAGGAATGACGACACCACGCAGATTAATAACACCCTTTACAAATGGGGCTGTCTGAGGAACCCGGGTAATTGGCAGTAGTCTTTCAATAGATCCAATATGATTTACGGGTATTGCATATTCCTCGTCTTCGAGTTGAAATATAATCATTTTTCTAGTCACTGATGTTCCATTTTCCATGTTAATCTCCTCCTTATTCTTCGTTGCTTATGTATCCTTAAAGTATGTTTAATTTTTTTGTCAACTTAATAAGTAAATTTGGAATTTCATTTAGGGGCATATGATAATCCACTAATCCGGTCTGAACTGCCGATTTTGGCATCCCGTATACAATAGAAGTTGCTTCATTCTCAGCAATAGTGATTGTTTTAGAATTCAACCCTTTTAATTCTGCGATTCCTTCCGAACCGTCATTTCCCATACCTGTAAGAACAACAGCAATTTTATTTATTTGCTTTAATTGTGCAATGGAATGAAACAAGACATTAACAGCAGGTCGATGTCCCTTAACCGGCGCATCTTTCGTTAAATAAATCGCAATCGTTGTTCCTATCTTCCTAACTACCATATGATGATCACCAGGTGCTATATATGCAGTTCCATTTTCAATTATTTCACCATGAACAGCTTCTTTTACATGGATGGGACTTAGTCTGTTCAATCGTTCCGCCAATGATTTTGTAAAACCGGCTGGCATATGTTGGACAATTAGAATCGGTGCAGTAAATTTTTCCGGTAAATTCTCCAGGACCTGTTGAAGCGCTCTTGGGCCTCCGGTAGACGTTCCAATCGTTATGATCGTTTTATCAAAACATTTTCTATTTAGTGAAACTCGCTTTTGAGATGACTTGCTTTGTCTATTCATATCTAAATTTACATGAGAAGCCGTGAACACCTTTGAGCGAATTTCCTCCTCAATCGTTCGAATATCTAATGAAATTGTCCCCGAGGGTTTCGTAATAAAGTCAACCGCACCATTCGATATTGCCTCCATTGTTTTGATTGTTCCATCTTTCGTGACACTTGAAAGCAGCACAACTGGTACCGGATGACTTTTCATAATTTCCTGTAGTGCGTTCATACCATCCATAACTGGCATATGAATGTCTAACGTTACTACGTCCGGGCACAGTTGCTTAATCTGCTTGATTCCTTCTTCTCCGTTTCGAGCGGTGGATATTACTTGAATCCTAGGATCACTATTCAGGATGTCGGAAATCATCTTTCTCATAAAAGCTGAATCATCAATAACTATAGCCCGGATCGGTTGCATTTCATTCACCTCTCGATCAATCGTCTTAATTTCTCTATAAAAGTAGAGGATGATGGTCTGTTAATTTCATTTGAATTCTTTAGGTAATTGGATGTAATTTCCTGAATTGCCTGTGCTGCTTTTGATTTATTATTGAATAGCGTATATGGCACCTGTCTGATTACGGCCTGTGTCACTGTTTTATCATCTGGTATGATTCCCATTGAACTGATTTGAACATGTAGAAACTTTGCGACTACTTCTTTAAAGTGATGGAGTGCATGGAGACCTTCCCGATGACCGAGTGAACGATTCATTACGATATAAATTGGCATGCTACTCTGATTGTTAATAACATGTTTTATCATTCCATAGGCATCGGTAATTGAAGTTGGTTCAGGTGTAGTTATAACGATACATTCATCCGAAGCTAAAATAAAAAACAAAGCCTCTTCCGTTACTCCTGCACCCATATCAAAAAGAATATAATCATATTTCTGAACTAATTCCTTATATTGTTCATAAAAATAAGATTTATCTGCTTCTTCCATCTTAAAAAAATGGCTTAAACCGGAACCGGCTGCGATATAGGACAAACCATTCGGACCCGTCTCAATAATATCATGAACCTGCAAGTGGCTTTCAAACAAGTCAATAATCGTTTTTTGGGGTCGTACTCCCATGAGTATATCAATGTTTCCCATGCCTACATCTAAATCAAAAAGCAATACTTTCTTCTCGTTACTTATCAATTGAAGGGAAAAATTTAAAGCGAAATTGGATTTACCGACGCCGCCTTTTCCACTTATAACGGATATCGTCTTCGCCTGTTTTGGTGTCTTTTTATAGTCTAGCTTCTGCCTGAGACCCTCTGCCTGATCAAATTTCACTTTGTTCACCCACTACAAGTCCACTAATCTTTTCAGGTTTAGCTTCCATTAAATCTTCCGGTACATCTTGACCATTTGTCATACAGGCAATTCCAATTTGGTTTCCTAAAGAAATATTTAGGATACTCCCATATTGCGTGGTTTCATCCAACTTTGTTAAGATTACATTTTGGATGGAAAGATGCTGAAACTGATTAAAGATAGCCGTGATATCTTTTGGCTTCGTTGTCAAAGACAATACAAGATACGTACTTATCATTTTCATATCTATTGTCGTTTTTAGTTCATTTATATACTTCTGATCCCGATAATTCCTGCCCGCAGTATCAACCAGAATGACATCAAAAGAAGAGAATTTCTCAATTGCACCATAATAGTCTTCGATGGAATAAGCTACTTCCAAAGGCACATCTAGAATCCGGGCATAGGTTTTCAATTGTTCTACCGCACCAATCCGGTACGTATCTGCAGTAATAAAAGCAATCTTTTTTTGATCTTTTAGCATCATTTTTGCTGCTATTTTAGCAATCGTAGTTGTTTTACCAACACCTGTTGGTCCTACGAATTGTATTACTTTCTTGTCATATTCTATACCATGAAATCCAATTGCATTTAATTTATTTTCTATAATTGTTTTCATACCGTTCATGACGCAACCCAAACCTTGTTCTTCCTTTGAATTCTCAAACTGATTCATAACGGATTGAATAATATCCTCGGCAAGCTCAACTTCTACTTCTTGATCGAGTAGATGCTCATACGCTACTTGAAATTCTGGCAGAAACTTTTGATCTCCCTGCTTCGTCTGAACTGCCATTAATTTCTTTAAATTTCTAATTTCTTCAAGTACTTCCCGATTACCACTTGGCTGCATTTGCCGAGGAATCTTTGAACCTACTGGAGGTGTTGGGCTCGTTTTCGTTTCCAATGGCTGTGGGTCAAGTGCAGCTAGAACTTCTATGTTTTTTTTCTTAAAAAAACCAAGAAAGCCACCTTGCAAAATTTCCTTCGAATTAAGAATAACCGCATCTGGTCCAAGCTCTTTACGAATCTGATTCATAGCTTCCGGCATTGAAGGTGCTATATATTTTTTAATTTTCAAGCTACATTCACCACCCCAACACTTTGTACTTGTACATTTGGCTCAAGTTCATTATAGGATAATACAATTACTTGAGGTAAAAAACGATCCAGCAATTGTTTCAAATACATTCTAACAGCCGGCGAGCATAGTAAAACCGTAGACTCCTCTTGAAGTGCAAGTTTTTCAGCTTCTGCATGAATCGTTTTAATAATTTCCTGCTGTGATTCAGGGTCAAGAGAAAGATAATTCCCATGTTCCGTTTGCTGAATATTTTCAGCAATTAATTTCTCAACTTTTCCTGAAACTGTGATTACTTTAAGTGACATATCTTCATTAGCATATTGTTTGGTTATTTGAGATGACAGGGCTTGTCTCACATATTCCCCAAGTAGCTCTGTATCATTCGTCATTTTTGAAAAGTCTGCTAATGTTTCAAAAATAACAGGAAGATTTCTAATTGATATACTCTCTCTTAATAGCTTTGCTAGTACTTTCTGAATATCTCCTATCGCCAACGGTTCCGGTGTTACTTCTTCTATCAAAATAGGATAACTTTCCTTCACATGATCAATCAGTTGTTTTGTTTCCTGTCTGCCGAGCAATATATGTGCACTCTTCTTAATTATCTCCGTAATATGCGTGGATACAACTGAAGGTGGGTCTACTACTGTATATCCGGATAGTTCAGCCTCGTCTTTATTTTCCTCATTGATCCACTTTGCTGGCAATCCGAAAGCAGGCTCCTTTGTATCGATTCCTTCAATCTCATCATCACTAAAATCAGGTGCCATTGCTAAATAGTGATCCAGCATTAGCTCTCCTGATGCTACTTCATTCCCTTTAATTTTCAAACGGTATGCATTTGGATTAAGTTGGATATTATCTCTTATTCGGACAACTGGAATGACAATACCTAGTTCAATGGCCAGCTGTCTCCGAATCATAATAATTCTATCCAATAAATCCCCGCCCTGACTTGCGTCTGCTAACGGAATAAGGGCATATCCGAATTCAAATTCAATCGGATCCATATTCAATAAACCGACAACATTTTCTGACGATTTCATTGCTGAACTTTCCGTTTGATCTTCTTCCTCTATATCCGGAATTTCCGGTTCTTGAGATTTTCTCTGTATAAAATAAGCACTAAAACCCAGTATGGACGCAAGTAGTGTCGTTAAAATGAAATTAATTGGTGTAAGTCCAAGTAAAAATATTGTCCCAGCAGCTATATACAGAAGTTTTGGAAACTGCAAAAGCTGGTCTGTCACTTCTGAACTTAAATTGCCTGAACCAGCTGACCTTGTGACTACAATCCCTGTAGCTGTTGAAATCAGGAGTGCCGGAATCTGACTTACAAGTCCATCACCTACAGTAAGTCGCATAAACGTATTGATTGCTTCTTCAAATGACAAACCCATTTGTACCATACCAATAATAAGTCCAAAAATAATATTTATCAGTACAATAATAATGCCAGCAATTGCATCTCCTTTTACAAACTTACTTGCACCATCCATAGAACCATGAAAGTCAGCTTCTCTTTCGATTTTTTCTCTTCTCTCTTTTGCTTGTTTTTCAGAAATCAGCCCTGCATTTAAATCTGCATCCACACTCATTTGTTTCCCTGGCATTGCATCAAGAGAAAAGCGTGCAGCAACCTCAGATACACGTTCGGAACCCTTTGTAATAACTAGAAAGTTAATAATAACCAGAATAATAAATACTACAAACCCGACAAGCGGGTTTCCGCCTATTACAAAAGTTCCAAACGTATCTACAACACCACCTGCGTCCGCTTCGGACAAGATGGATCTTGTAGTAGAAACATTGAGCGCGAGTCGAAATAAAGTTAATAGTAATATTAATGTTGGAAAAACTGAAAATTGTAATGGTTCTGTCGTATTCATAGAAACCAATATAACAATCAACCCTAAAATAATATTAATTAAAATGAAAAAACTTAATAGCCATCCGGGTAGTGGAATGACCAACATGATGATTACTAGAATTACTGCTAAAAGAACTGATAGATCCCGCGCTTTCATTAATGTCTCTCCTTATTGCTCAAACTTTTTTCTCTAAACGGTACACATATGCAAGCACCTCGGCAACAGCTTTAAAGAACTCCTCTGGAATCACATCACCGATCTCGGCGGCACTATGCAACCCTCTAGCCAGTGGTATGTTTTCCACAGTTATAACATGATTTGCTTTTGCTATCTCTTTAATCTTCAATGCCGTCTTATCTGTTCCTTTTGCTAAAATGTATGGTGCGCTTGCTTTTGTTTCATCATATTTTATAGCGACAGCATAATGCGTAGGGTTTGTTATTACAACGTCAGCATTTGGTACTTCACTCATCATTCTTCGCGTTGCCATTTGTCTCTGTTTTTCTTTAATTTTGGATTTTATTAAAGGATCACCTTCAACATTTTTATATTCATCTTTTATATCCTGCTTTGACATTTTCATGTTTTTCTCAAAATCATACCGTTGATAGGAATAATCAAAAACAGAAAGAAACAACAAGGCAATGATTGCTGCGATTCCCATGATACCGGTAACCCTACCGAAAAAACCTAACGCATTTTCTGCATTGGTAAAAGCTGTCATCAACATGTCGTCTTTAAATATCCATATTACTGTAAAAGTAATTGTGCCAATGAACACTATTTTAAACAATGATTTCAAAAGTTCGACAAGTGCACGTATAGAGAATATTCTTTTTGCCCCCTGTATCGGATCAATTTTCTTCAAGTCGAATTTTAAAGGTTCGGCTGTAAATAGAAATCCTATTTGCATTAAATTAGAAGCAACGCCTGCTACGATTGCTATTAACATAATTGGGGCGAGCATTTTTGCTGCTTCTATTGTTGCACTTGTAAAGACCTGTTGAACTGATACTTCAGTGACATTCCAATGAATAAATTCAGTAAAAGACTTTTGGTAGAATCCAGTCATATGTTTCAGAATGTATCCTCCGAAAACAAATAGTCCGATAAAACAAAACAATAATAGAACAGCAGTATTAATATCCTGACTTTTAGCAACTTTCCCTTTTTTACGTTCATCCAATCGCTTTTTCGGAGTGGCTTTTTCCGTTTTCTCGCCTGCAAAGAATTGTAAGTCCAGTTTCAATTGCAAGTTAAGCACCTCCAAACAGCTGCATGAGAGTATGCATAGCTTCAAACATCGAACTGAAAAGGCTTTGCACTAGGGTTATGTATAATGGTAAAAATACCAAAATTGCAACAAAGCTGACTAATATTTTCAAAGGTAAACCCACAACAAAAACATTCATTTGCGGTACAGTTCTAGCAATAATTCCCAACGCTACATCTACGAGAAACAAACAACCAACAATCGGAATAGAAATCTGAAAAGCTATTAAAAACATATTATTAAATGTTGTTATAACAAAATCAGCAATAGAAGTATTCCCAAACGGAATAAAGGTGTCGAGTGGAATAAAATCATAACTATTGAAAATCCCATCGATGATTAAATGGTGCCCATCCACAGCTAACAGAAATAGTAATGCAATAAAATTAAAATATTGGCCAGTTAACGGACTTTGTGCGCCTGTTTGAGGGTCCATTACGTTCGCTATGGCAAAACCCATTTGAAAATCGATAAAACCACCAGCAATCTGAAGTGCTGAAACAATAATAAATGCAATAAGGCCAATCAACACCCCAACGAGAGCTTCTTTTACAATTAAGAATATGAACATCTCATCAATCATGATCCCAGAAGAATCGACTGTATAAAACATAATCATTGCCAAGAAGAAACTGAAACCTATTTTAAACTGAAGTGGAACTGTACGATAAGAAAATAATGGCATAGTAACAAAAAACGCCAATACGCGAACCATAATGAGCAAAAACACTGGAAGACTATTTATATTAACTAATTCAAGCATGTTTTACCCTACAAACTGATTTATATTTTGTAATATATTTTCTGTGAACTCTACCATCGTCGTGAGCATCCACGGTCCAAATAAAATAAGGCCTACCAAGACTGCTACTATTTTCGGTATAAATGCTAAGGTCTGCTCTTGAATTTGAGTCGTTGCCTGAAATATACTCACCAGCAAACCAACTGCAAGCGCAAGTAGCAGCAATGGGCCAGTAACAAGTAAAATAGTATAAATACCCTGCTCAGCCAATGTTAATACGAATTCACTGCTCAATTGAACAAGCCCCTTTCACGACATGATCCGTGTACTTCCACTAAAAACCACTTAGTAATGATTGTGTAATTAAATACCATCCATCTACTAAAACAAATAGTAGTATTTTAAATGGCAATGAAATCATCACAGGCGGCAGCATCATCATACCCATTGACATAAGAACACTTGCAACAGCCATATCTATAATTAAAAACGGAATAAATATCATAAAACCCATTTGAAATGCTGTTTTCAGCTCACTGATAGCAAATGCCGGCACTAATGTTGTAAGTGGGATATCCTGAACCGTTTCCGGTGGTTCGGCCTGCGTATAATTCAAGAACAGTGCCAGATCTTTTTGCCTAGTATGCTGTGCCATAAAATCCTTCATCGGTGCACTGGCGCTTTCATAAGCTTCTTCCAACGTAATTTCTTCATCAAAAAGTGGTTGTAAACCTTGTTCATAAACCTCACTGAATGTAGGAGCCATGATAAAAAAGGTTAAAAACAACGCCAAACCAATTAATACCTGGTTTGGTGGCATTTGCTGGGTAGCCAATGCACTTCTGACAAATGAAAGTACAATAATAATTCGGGCAAAACTTGTCATTAGAATCAATATTCCTGGTGCCAGTGATAAAATGGTCAGCAGTAAAATTAATTTAACAGAGGTTGATACACTCGCTGGATCTGAACCGGAAAATATATCTATAAACTCATTCATGGGTATCTTCCTTATGTTTGTTAATCATTTTATTTCTATTTTGTTTCAGATTCTCCAGCTCTTTTGAAAACAACATTTTAAAATTATTTTCAGATGCATCATTACTAGCATCTTTCTTATTTGGCATCAAGGACGTTAATAATGTTCCACCGGGAAATTCAGCATTTTTACGTTCACTGCTTTGCATGATATCCTTTTTGACATCTTCATCCGTTATCTCTTGCAACAATTCAACATTATCTCCAACACCAACCAGGTAGAGTTGGTTGCCGATTCGTATAATTTGAATCGACTTGTTTTGTCCTACTGAAATACCACCTAGATTATCCAAGGCTTTTACCTGATTAAAAAGTTTATTTCTCTTATTTAAAAACTTGATCAAAATATATATTAGGGCAAGTACCAGCACTAAAGCAAAGAACATTTTAACTAATTCAAAAGCCAATGAACCGGTACTTTCCGTATCCGCAAGTAAATCATTATTATTTTCCTCATTAGAAGTGTCAGCCGGTTCTCCGCAGTCAACTTCTCCATCCAAACAGTCCGTAACATTTGGTGCTGCTTCTGTTTGGACCGTGAAACAAATTACAAGCGAAAAGAGGCTTATACAAAAAATGTAACGTATTTTTCTCAAACTACTCACTCGTTTCTTAACTTAAAGCTTTTTGGATTGCCTCAATTACTCTGTCTCCCTGGAATGGTTTAACGATGAAGTCTTTAGCTCCCGCTTGAATGGCATCAATAACCATTGCTTGTTGTCCCATTGCAGAACACATAATGATTTTAGCTTCTGGATTAATTTTCTTAATTTCTTTCAAAGAAGTAATTCCATCCATTTCAGGCATGGTAATATCCATCGTTACCAAATCGGGTGTCAATTCATTGTATTTTTCAATTGCCTGTGCGCCGTCCTGTGCTTCTCCTACAACCTCAAACCCATTTTTAGTTAGAATATCCTTAATCATCATTCGCATAAATGCTGCATCATCTACAATTAAAATTCTATGTGCCATTGTTAATCCCCCTATAATCTATTATTTTAGTTTCATAATACGGTC
Organism: Oceanobacillus longus; assembly: GCF_042650085.1. NCBI lineage: Bacteria > Bacillati > Bacillota > Bacilli > Caryophanales > Bacillaceae > Oceanobacillus > Oceanobacillus longus. The sequence continues at coordinate 936,058 of NZ_JBHSAO010000001.1, forward strand.
TGATAAGCTAATAATATCTGTAACACGCACACCGAAGTTTTCTTCGATTACGACTACTTCACCTTCAGCAACCAACTTTTCGTTTACTAGTATATCAACCGGTTCCCCTGCAAGCTTGTCCAATTCTATAATTGAACCAGATGATAAATCTAATATATCTTTAATCGATTTCTTCGTGCGACCAAGCTCAACGGTTACTTTTAAAGGAATATCAAGAAGCATATCCAGATTTCGATGTTCATTGCTATTCAACTCTACTTTTTCAAAATTGGAGAAATACGCCTGTTGAACCGGTGCCGACTTAGCGATGTTCTCATTCCCTATATGTTGTTGCTTTGGTATTTCCTTGTTTGCTTCTGTGTATAACTGTTCACGATGTGAAGTGGGTTCCTGCATCCTATTGGACTGTTTCTGACTTACAACAGGATCCTCTAATTCTAACGCCGCAGCTGCCTCTTTATCATCAGCATTCAGTAATTGATCTACTAATTGTTTTGCAAATTGCAAAGGAATTAGTTGCATCATATTAGAATCTATTAAATCTCCCACTGTTAATTTAAAGAATACTTTCACATATACATCTTCATCAAAAATAACTGCAGTACCAATACTACCATCACTGTTTAATATAGAAGGCGGGGAAATATCCACGCGCTTATTGAAAACAGTAGACATACTTGTCGCAGCAGCTCCCATCATTTGGTTCATTGATTCCTGTACAGCACTTATATGAATGTCGTTCATTTCAGTGTCTGGGTTTTTTCCGTCACCACCAAGCATGATATCGGCAATAATCGCTGCATCGGTCGCTTTAATTACAAATACATTTTTCCCAATGAATCCTTCTATGTAATTCACCTGGACACTTACCGGTTCAAATGTAAATTCATTATTCAGCTTATCTCTTTCAATTATATTTACTACTGGAGTGGTAATCTCCACTTTCTGATTTAAGAGTGTCGACAAAGTTGTTGCTGAGCTCCCGAAGGAAATATTTCCAATCTCACCTAAAGTGTCTATTTCTATATCGGAGAGATAATTCTGCTCTGTCGGTTTGGACCCTTCATTGTCATCCGATAGATTAAGTAGAGCGTCTATTTCATCCTGTGAAAGCATACCATCATTCATCATCTTCGTTCACCCCATTTATTTCTTCTAAAATTTGTACTGACATTCTTTTTTTGAACTTGCCTGGCTGAACATAAAATTTTGGTTCGTTATTAACTGCCAATTTAAGCGGCGAGTCAATCTTCTGATCCAAAGCTATGATATTATCTTTATCGAATTTCAAAAAATCATTGATTGAAATGGTCGTTTCGCCGAGTATCGTTTTCAATTCAACTTCTGCTTGGATGAGATTTTTTGACATTTTCGTAAATGCTTGATTATCTCTAGTAGTCTTTGTCTTTTGCATCCAATAATGTGCAGAAAGCTTTGGAATAATAGGTTCTAAAATAATATGCGGTATGCAAATATTAATCATGCCTGTTGTCTCACCTATAGCGGTTGTAAGTGATACAACAACAACTGTTTCATTTGGGGCAACCATTCGCAGAAATTGCGGGTTCTCTTCAAATTCTTCCAAAACCGGATCTATCTCGATAACGGAGCTCCATGCTTCCTGTAACGTCCCAACGGCTTTTTCAAAGATCTGACTTAAAAGCAACTTTTCTATTTCCGTTAAACTATCACTCTTGTTTATCGTATTACCCTTACCACCCAAAATTCGATCGAGTAAAGCATATGCAATGTTCGGATTAACCTCCATAATCAGATTTCCATCCAATGGTGCAACACTATAAACATTTAACACCGTCATCTTAGGAATAGAACGAATGAATTCTTCATATGGTACTTGATCAACCGATGTCACTGTAATATTTACATAACTTCTAAGCTGTGATGAGAAAAAGGTTGTCAGCATTCTGGCATAATTCTCATGAATCCGCGAAATACTTCTAATTTGATCTTTGGAAAAACGTAAAGCACGTTTAAAATCGTAGACACGCACTTTTTTCTCCTGCTCTTCTTTCTTTAACTCCTCAGCATTCATTTCTCCTGAAGTAATTGCAGATAACAAAGCATCTATTTCGTTTTGTGAAAGAACTTCATCCATTAACCATACTCACCTCCCGGTAGGAGTCTAAATTCTATTGAAGTATCTTATTTATTGTATATACTTCAGTAATTTGTCCTTCAGTCATTAATTCATTAAGCTTTGTCAAAACTACTTGCTCCAATTCAGCTAGTCCTGATTTGAAGTCTTCTTCTGTTTTTGTCGCCAGTTCTTTAATCAGAATATTTTTCAGTTGAAAATCGCGCTTACTGATTTCCTCTTTCGCTTTTTTTCCGTCTGTCACAATTTGGAATTGAATTCTTACAAAAGTTCCATCTTCAAGGTCTGTCGTAATTTCAGGTGATTCATAGGAATATTCCACAATGTCATCAATTGTTTGTGCTTCACTTTCTTCGCTTTGACCGGTTACGTTCAGAACAACTACCAAAGCTGCAATAGCACCTATTAATAATATTACTAAAGATGTAATCATTGTTTTTACTAACCTACTCATTCTCTTCACCCACCTCTTTTAGTACTCGCTGCAACCCTATTAGCTGATAATATTCCGCTATCATTCCGGTAACCTCGGATGCCTCGTTCTTCACCACTATCTTTTTACCGTTAATTAAGGAAATCGTCGTATCCGGTAAGGACTGCACCTGTTCAATTAAAACTGCATTAAGCATAAAAGAGTCACCATTCAGCCTTTTTAAATTAATCATATTTATATGGCGGGAGTATACGGTTAAAAAAAGTATACTCCCTACCTCCCTACTATCGTTTTAAGTTAACTAGCTCTTGAAGAATCTCATCGGATGTTGTGATGATTCTTGTATTAGCCTGGAATGCACGCTGTGCAGTAATCATCTCCGTAAATTCCTCTGCCAAATCAACATTCGACATTTCCAAAGACCCGCTTACGATTGATGCAGCACCATCTGCTTCAGGGGTGACGAGTCCGGGAACTAATCCAGCATTAGGTGAGTCTAAATATAAATTGCTTCCATCTTTTTGTAAGCCCGCCGGATTTGAAAAACTCGCAAGGCCTATTTGTCCAGCTACTTGTGTAGTACCAGTTCCATCAATATAATTTACAGTTCCATCTGTTTGAATGCTGAAGCTTTGAGCATTTGCAGGAATAGTTATATTCCCTTGTAAACCTTGTAAATATAGTCCATTTGCATTTACAACATCCCCATTATCATCCAGGTAGAAATTTCCCGACCTAGTATAGTAAGTGGCTCCATCCGCTTCCTCTACGACAAACATTCCGTCTCCTTCGATAGCAAGGTCAAGAGGGTTGTTTGTAGTTTGCTGAAACCCTTGTGTATGAATATTGCTGATTGCTCCTAGCTTTGAACCTAAACCAACTTGAGAGGCGTTAATCCCACCACGAGTATCTGTTGCTCCTTGAGCTCCGGTTGTTGTTTGACTCATCAAATCTTGAAAAGATACAGTAGCTTTTTTATAACCTGAAGTATTTACATTTGCAATATTGTTCCCGATAACATCTAATTTTGTTTGAAAGTTCTTCATTCCTGAAATTCCTGCATACATTGAGCGTAACATGTTTGTTATCCCCTTTAATTTTTAGTAACAGCTGTATCTGTCAGTCAACAGCTGATAATGGCTTCCCATAAGGGTCCAGCCTAGTCATTGATTAAAATCGTACCATTAATATTTGTAAAAATTCTACTTGTTGCTTCTTCACGGTCCATTGCAGTTACTACTGTATGATTTTTAGCGTTTACGAGCAATGCTGCTTTGTTCGTCACGATCAGTGAATCGGTAATACCCTTTTGCTTTGCTTCCTGCATTTTTTCTCCTATCATCTGCCACTGGTTATCATCAATATGAATATTTCGTTCTGTTAAACGCTGTGAAGCATGTTTACTGATTTTTAATGGTTGCTGCTGTTGTGCTAAAATTTCATGGAAATTACTTGCTTCAACAGGTTGCTTTGTCTTGGATCCAAGTGGATATTGTAATGCATTTTGTGGGACTTGATGAATCCGATGATCCATTTCCATTCCCTCCCTTTACGCATCTACATCTTGTTCAGTTTTATCATTCAATTCCGGTTCAGTGACCTGCGTAACGGCATCTGCATAAATTTTTTCACCGGTTTGCAGTTCAAGTACAGCCCATCCTTCGTTTTGACTGACAGCTACTACTTTGCTTGAGGTGCTTCCTGATTCTTTTCCTGTATCTGGATCGATTGCCTGGTAGGTTACTTCTTTCCCAATCATATGGCTATATTTAATCACAGGTGAAATGAGCTGACTTTGTACCAATGTATCAATCGATTTCGTCATGTTCATCGTCTGCTCCAGTGAAGAAAATTGGGCCATTTGTGAGATAAACTGTGTGTCATCCATCGGACTCGTAGGATCTTGATTTTGCAATTGCGTCATCAATATTTTTAAAAATTCATCTTTTCCAAGGTCAGCACTGGGTATTCTTGTCTTCGGCTGATTGCTTAGATATAACGAAGTGTCAATTGTTGTCATTACCTCCACCTACACTTTCTCATTCATTAGCAGTTCTTCAAATTGAAGTTCAAAACTTGTATCTCCGCTCTGATTATCCTTTTGATTTGATTGCCCAGACGATTGCTCTCCCTGATCTTTCAACTGCTCACCTTCCTGTTCCTTTTGGGTATTGGCTGATTGAGCGTTTAACTCCTGCTTTTCAACCACTACCTGATGTGGAGAGAACATACTTTTCAGCTGATGAATATTGGATTCGAGCATTTCTTTGGCAGCTGCTGAGATAACAAGTATTTTCACTGTCATTTCTCCGTTAATTTGAGTGAAACGAACCATCATCTCTCCTAAATGATCAGGTCGCAATGTGATCGATAATTGATTCATTCCATTCGGCGCGGAAGACAACTTACTGGAATTCATAATTTTAGTAAACTGTTCCATCAATTGATCATCTGCAGATTTTATGGTTTGCGACTGATTAATATAGATTGCATATTGTTCCAATTTAGAAATCGGCATCGAAACATTTAAAGAAACCTGCTGGGTGTTTATTTTATCGGTTTCCAATGCTTTACTGATCCATTTAGATATATCGGTAGCCGTTACTTTAGAATCTGTATCGTATAGGTGTTTCCCCGCAAAGTGCTCTCTCTTTTGAAAAGTTTCCAGTACATTTTTAAAGACACCAAGATCACCCGATTCATCATTATTGACAAGAATTTGTTGATGAATCATGTCCTTATTACCTGTGCTTTTGCTCAAATTCTTCCATTGTTGCAGCAATTCCAAAATTTTTGGAGATGCTTTTTGGATATCTTCTTGAGTGTTTAGTTTGGAAATCAATTCTAATGCTTGAGAAATTAATGATGCAAATTGCTTTTGCATTGTTGGATTATCTGTTTTGATCCGATTTGAATCTGTTTGAATTGGATTACTATCTATTAAGCGAATAAATTTCGGATTGTCATTAACTGCTATATTATCAACCTTGATATCTCCCATTGCAGCCATGATCTGGTTCTTGTATCCGAGCAATTCTTCAGGAATAGAATCAGAATCGAATGACGGTATTAAAGCTTGATCATCACTGGAATTATCCTGATTGATCAAATTCAGAAACATGCTGCCCGTTAATTCATGATCCATTAGCAAATCCTGCAAGTCTTCAGGTAACTCCTCCAAAACAGATAATGGTACTTCATTATTTTGGTTCACCTTAGAATCTGCATCTTCCCCTTCATATATATAGCTAAGGGAGCTTTGATTGAGTTGCCTTTGAAATTGCTTTGCTTGTTCTCCCATAACGACTTTTGATTTACCGCTTGAACCTTGTCCAGACTGTACTTGCTGAATCATCATTCCGACGCTTTTCAAGTTTTCACCTCCTTTCAAATTATATCTTTAGCTTTCATTTGATATAAGAAGCTGCGTAAATTCAGCAGCAGTTTCTGGGTCCATCGCTTCAAGAATATCGCCACGTGCTTCATCAGAAACTTCCTGTAAAATCAGTAATGCCGGTTCCGTTTCCATATTTTGAAGAATGGATGCTGCTTGTTTGCTTTTCATTTCTTCATAGGAACTTATAACAGCATCAACCCCCTGCTCCCCTGTACCTTCCTCAATTGACTCTTCTTCTTCTTCAACACCCGCTACTGACTGATTATTTTCCAGTTTTAGAATCTCCTGTTCCAGCAAATTGATTGTAGCTTCAAGGTCAGTGATATGCTGATTTAATTCTAGTATTTCATTGTCTTTATCTTCATTGACAGCTTGTGCTTGTTGTTCCTCAAGTTCTATTCCCTTTTCTTCATCTGTCGTGACCACATCTGAAATGATCGGAATAGTATTCCCTTTTTCTTTTGCCCAATCAATGACATTTATACCGGCTACTCCCATCACAACGATTACGAGTGTAATGATAATTATAAGGGGAAACACGATTGCAAATATAAACCATAGAAAGGGATTCATTTTTTTCTTATCATCTGTCGTTTTATCAACCATTTGCTTCACCTATTTTTGTGGCCAAAATATTGTGTAATGGATATTTCATCCATAAAATTACTTTCCACTCGTTTTTTTAATTTCTCATCCGCGTCATTTCGAATCTCAATAATCTTTTCAAATTTTTTTACTTCTACATGTGCATCTGATAGTGATACTTGTTTGGATTCCATATCATTTCTTGCTCTTTGAACAACTTGTTGCAATTCGTTAATCTGTTTGTTCAATTTCTCTATATATAATGCCTGTACTTTTATTTGTTCAATTGGGGTCGGTGATTGAATATAAAAGTCATAAGATTCTTCCGCATTTTCTTTTTTCCTCAATAAGGTATAAAGTTCTGAGGCTGTTTTTTCAAACGAATTCATCGATTGATAGTATGCTTTCTGGGCTATATCTTTTTCATTTTCACATAAATTTAATATCTTAGTAAATGCTAGCGTTTCTGCCATTAACTCATTCCTCCGTTAAGCAGGTTTTTCATCAATTGAACAGTTTCTTGCAAGGAATTTCGATCAAAAACGTCTTGCTTTAAAAAATCTTGTATTTTAGGATAATAAGAAATTGCTCGATCAATTTCCTGATTCGTACCTCGCTTATATGCACCAATGTTAATTAATTCACTATTCTCTTCGTAGATAGCTATCAACCTACGAATCTGTTGAGCTGCCTCCTTATGTTCCTGATCTGCAACCATATTCATCACACGACTAATCGATCGTTGAACATTAATTGCAGGAAACTGCCCTCTTTCCGCCAGCTTCCGATCCATGATAAAATGACCGTCTAAGATTCCACGAACTGCGTCTGCGATAGGTTCATTCATATCGTCGCCATCAACAAGTACTGTATAAAAAGCAGTAATGGTCCCAAACGCATTTGTCCCGGTTCTTTCCAGCAGTTTAGGCAGGATGGAAAAAACGGAGGGTGTATATCCTTTTGTTGTAGGAGGTTCACCAATTGCTAAGCCAATTTCCCTTTGTGCCATTGCTACTCGTGTTACAGAATCCATCATAAGGTTTACCTTATAGCCAAGATCCCGAAAATACTCACTAATCGCTGTTGCTGTATATGCCCCTTTAATACGCATTAAAGCTGGCTGATCTGAGGTTGCTACAACTACAATAGACTTCTTCAATCCATCTTCACCTAGATCGTGTTCGATAAATTCCCTCACTTCACGACCGCGTTCACCTATTAGTGCAATTACATTGATATCAGCACTACTATTTCTCGCAATCATTCCAAGTAAAGTACTTTTCCCTACGCCACTTCCAGCAAATATCCCTACCCTCTGTCCTTCGCCCATTGTCAATAAAGAATCGATTGCTTTGACACCAACTTGGATTGGTTTTCTAATTGGTGGTCGGGTCATCGGATTTGGCGGTGACTGATTTGTTAAATAATTGCTTAGTCCTTTTGGTAAAGATGATTCGTTATCGAGCGGTTTTCCCAATGAGTTTACAACCGTGCCGAGAAGTGACCTTCCTACTTTTACAGATAATGGCTTCCCTGTCGATTCAACCAAGCAACCAGGTCCAATTTCGGTAACTTCTGAGTAAGGCATGAGAATAATTTTCTCATTATTGAAGCCAACTACTTCTGCAACAATGAGAGAACTTTCACTTGAAGATGCATGAATATAACAAACTTCACCTATATTTGCTGCAGGCCCCTCCGATTCAATCATTAGCCCTACAACTCGGAGTACTTTACCATACCGTTTATAGGTATCAACCTTTTCGATTACTGATAAATATTCAGTACGATTCATGATTTTTTCTCCATTAAATAATCCTGCAATGCTTCCTGAATTTTTATTAATTGTGTATCAACACTTGCATCAATTTGTCCAAATGGATGTTCAATTAAACAAGCATTTTCCGCAAGCCTCTCATCGATATATATAGAAAGTTTCGTATCCTTTTCAAGGCTCCGCCGTAGCTCTTCTTTATGCTGCATAACGAAGTCAAAATTTGTTGGATGCAAATTAATGGTTACTACGGATTGATCTTTAATTTCTTTAATTGCTCTTTTAACAATCTCCATAAATGAAGAACTAGTCGCCGAAATTTGATGATTCAAAATTTTAGCAGCTATACTCACTGCAAGTTGTAAGATGGCTTCATCACTTTTTTCAATGGTAGCGTGATAATCATTTGTTGTAGCATCAATAATGAGGTTTGCTTGTTGCAGCTTGTCTCGATATTCTGAATGCCCATCTATTTTACCCTTGTCAAAGCCTGCAGCATAACCTTCCTGCTTTGCATCTCGAATTAATTGTTCTTTCTCTTCCTGCCAATTCTCTTTCTCTTGCAATATCATTTGATTCGTTTGGTCAATTAATTGTTGTTTCTTTTGTGCTAATTCAAGGAGTTCTTGTTTCATCGATTCGATTCTTTGCTGAATAACTTCCCTGTTCTTTTCCAACTCAATTGGTTCATACTCCGGATCTTTTCTTGGCAGTTCTATTGGTTTAATCTTTATTAACTTCTGATTCGGATACTTATTGTTTTCTGATTCAGACAATGATATCGTCTCCCCCGCCTCTGGCGATGACTATTTCCCCGATATCTTCTAACCTGCGAATGGCACCTACGATTCTCGTTTGAGCTTCTTCCACATCTCGTAGTCTTACAGGCCCCATATATTCCATTTCTTCTTTAAATGTTTCAGCCATACGCTGAGACATATTTTGGAATACGACTCCTTTAACCTCATCACTTGCAACCTTAAGTGATAATCTAAGATCCTCATTTTCAACTTCTCGGATAACACGCTGAATTGCACGATTATCAAGAATCACAATATCTTCAAATACAAACATGCGTTTTTTAATTTCATCTGCCAATTCTGGGTCCTGAATTTCTAGCGCATCAAGTATCGTTCGTTCCGTACTTCGATCAACACCATTCAATACCTCAACAACAGCCTGAATTCCACCTGTTTGTGTGTAATCTTCTGTTGCGGATGCAGAAATATTTCTTTCTAAGACCTGTTCCACCTGACTAATAATTTCAGGTGATGTCGAATCCATTGTAGCAATTCTCTTGGCCACATCCGCCTGCATTTCCTGCGGTAAGGAAGACAAGATTTGCCCCCCTTGCTCGGAATCCAAATAGGACAACACCAATGCGATTGTTTGGGGATGCTCACCTTGTATAAAATTTAGAACTTGTTGAGGATCGGCTTTCCTGGCGAAGTCAAACGGCCTAACTTGTAATGAAGAAGTCAGCCTGTTAATAATATTGGATGCTTCCTGTTTTCCGAAAGCTTTTTCCAATACATTCTTCGCATAACCAATCCCGCCCTGTGTTATATAATCCTGTGCTAAAGCAATTTGGTGAAATTGTTCAATTACATCTTCTTTTAATCCGGAATCCACTTTCTTCACAGAAGATATTTCCAAGCTCAACTTTTCAATTTCTTCTTCTGACAAATACTTATAAACTTGTGCTGAAACATCTGGACCTAAGGAGATTAAAAGAATTGCTGCCTTTTGCTTTCCGGTTAATGTAGCTCTTTGTCTTGCCATCAAGTATTCCCCCCTACTCTTCCCCGATCCAGCTTCTCAATAATTTAGCAAAGTCTTCCGGATTATCTTTCGCGATCTTTTCCAATTGTTTTCTTCTTACTACTGATTCTGATTCTTCCTCCTGTGGCATATCAGGAACTTCCATCATCACCGGCTCTGTAACTGTCTCTTCTATTATTTCTTCTTCTTTGTTTCTGTTTCGAATCAATAGAACAATAAGTAGTATGATAACAATCAGTAAAACCGCACCAACAATGTACATCCATGTTGGAATCACAGGATTTGCTGTTTCCATAACCGTTGGACTTTCCGAGAATTCCTGAAATACAATAGAGATTTTTTCTTCTGGAACAATTTCTCCATAATCTGCATCGATTGTTGTACCCACTATCGAATCAAGGATAGAATAGAACCCTTCTTCAACGGCTGCTTGTTCAGGTTGGGATAAATATTCAATATTATTTCCGTTAGCATCCGTTACATTATCAACAGCAACCTGGATTCCAAGATCTCTGACTTTATAGGGACTTTCAACAATGTCTTTCCGAATGCGGTTAAATTCATAATTGATTGTCTCTTTATCCAATTCATAGTCTCCATCGCCGTTTTCACCTGCTGGATAGTTGGTAACATCTTCTTCACCGGTTCCTGTTACTCCACCAGCAGCATCTCCACTATACGATTCCTGAATTGTTTCCAAACTCACCGGTAAACCTTCGACATTTTCTATATCAACTGGCTCCACCAGTTCTTCTGTTCGGTTTTCCTGGGTAAAATCAATGTCAGAAGTAACGGAGACGAGTACATTCTCCGCACCGACCATTGCACCGAGCATTTGTTGGAGCCTTCTCTGAATATCACGTTCAATATCCTTTTTTACTGTTTGCTGGTATGTATAAGTATCCTGAGAACCCGAGGCTGTTTGACTGTTTCTGTCAAAGTACTCAAAATATTGATTCATAATTACAATATTATCTGCTGATAGATTAGGAACTGCTTTAGAAACTAAATGATAGAGTGACTCTACTTGATTACCTTGAAATTGATAACCTGGTTGTGTGTTCAATACGATGGAAGCACTTGCTTCACCAACTGCTTCGCTGACAAAGACAGGATCCTCAGGCATATTAATCATGACCTGAGCATCTTCAATACCATCTATACTTTGTATCAAATTAGCAAGTTCGGATTGCATTGCATCAAGTTTCATGATATTAAATTCATTGTCTGTGATGCCCCATGAAGTATTTTCACTAAAGAAGGAATAATCAATATTACCGCTGTTCGGCAAACCCATTCCTGCTAAATCTACAAGTAATGTTTCAACTTGTTCTTCTGGAACAGTTATTGTTGTACCACCGTCGCTTAACTCATATGGAACTCCTCTAACATCCAGCTCTGCTTTAATTTGTCCTACTTCCTGTAGTGACAAATTATTATATAACGGTACATTTTTAGTATTTGTACTAGTAAGAGACAACACCGCAATGAATAACACCGCTGCAATAAAGACGCCCAGAAATATTCCCTTCTGGCCCTTTGTACGGCTCGTCCAAAAAGTAGTTATCGTCTCTTTCCATTTTAAAAGATTTTCCTTCATATTTTCCCCCACCAAAGTGCAATAAATTATCGATAATCAATTAGAGAATTTATATTAACTTGAATTTTAGTCCTAGGTTTATGTTTATACTTGCATCCTCATAATTTCATTGTAGGCATCGATAACTTTCTTTTGTACTTGCACTGTTGTCTCGAGCGTAATACTTGCTTTTTGGGCAGTGATCATTACATCATGTAAATCGTCTATATTGCCATTTGCTAGTCCTTCTGTCTTGCTATCTGACTCCATTTGAATCGTATTCAGATTTCCAATGGCACCTTTTAGGGAGTCTGCAAATGACGCTTGAGCTTCCCCTGGAGTTACAGATGGTTTGGAGTTCAGTTGATTAGCATTTAAAGCTTGTGAAACATCATTTATTGAAATAGTCATAGTTGATACTCCTTATTTTCTATTTGCCGATTTCCAATGCTTTCATCAACATGCTTTTGCTTGCATTGAGTGTAGTAATATTAGCTTCATAGGATCTTGTCGAACTCATCATATCAACCATTTCCTGCAACGGATCAACATTAGGCATCTCCACATAACCCGCTTCGTTTGCATCCGGATGATCTGGGTTATATACAAGTTTGAAAGGTTTTTCATCTTCCACAATTCCTGAAACTTTCACACCAGTTGCTCCACTCGTATTCGAGGCATTTTGCAGCATGGATTTAAAATTACTTCCCTCGGATTGCATCACTACCATTTTTCTTCGGTACGGTTCATATTCCCCATTTTCATTTAACACGGCCCTCGTGGATTGTGCATTGGCAATATTAGACGAGACGACATCCATGCGAAGTCTTTGCGCAGTCAAAGCACTGGCACTCGTATTCATAGAAGTAAAGATTGACATACTTTAGCTACCTCCTCTTATCACTGTTTGCAAGCTTCCAAACTTACCATTAATCCGATCAACTACCCCATTATAGTAAATCTGATTTTTTGCAAGCTCCGTCATTTCTTTGTCAATATCAACATTATTTCCATTATGGTTATAGGTTGTATTTGAATTTGTAGCTATACGGTATGGAAAATTTTGGGTAGAGTTGAAGGGGATGTGTTTTTCATTGGTTCGTTTAGCTTGTAGAGAAGATGATAATGCATCATTTAAAGCACTCTTAAAAGTTACTTCTTGGGATTTATAGCCCGGTGTATCCGCATTGGAGATATTATTTGATATTGCATTATTTTTAGCTGTTGCATAATCAAGTGATTGCTCCAACTTGTTAATTGTTCCTCCAAATAAATTCATCCTTGGTAACTCCTTAATCTATTTTTAATTAGACAGTCATAATTTCAGTACCTTCTACGAATATTGTAAATTATTACCTAGTCAAAGTCTATTACTTTTCGACAAATTCCTCCATATAAAAATAAAATAGTTACAATTAACTAGTCTTATATCATCATCAGTTAACCTTTTTATGGAAATAATATCTATAAAAACCCTAAAATGATGTATCGAGTCATTATTTTTATCATTAATTATTTTAAGAAATTGTTTTTTGACATATTTGACTTGTAATAACAATTTTATATAATAGGCATAAACTCCTACATAATAAAAAAGCTAGCGTCTGCTAGCTTTTTATTATCTTTATATCCATTTTAAGATACATTTATCTCGAGCGAAGTTTTTCCAATTCCACTAGGAACTTACTGTTTAGTACTTTAATATAAGTACCTTTCATTCCAAGGGAACGAGATTCAATAACTCCAGCACTTTCTAATTTCCTTAGTGCATTAACGATTACGGAACGTGTAATTCCAACTCTATCAGCAATTTTGCTCGCTACTAATAATCCTTCGTTACCATTTAATTCTTCAAAGATATGATCAATTGCTTCCAACTCACTGTACGAAAGTGAACTGATTGCCATTTGTACAACTGCTTTACTTCTTGCTTCCATTTCAATTTCTTCTGTTTTCTCATGCAGAATTTCCATACCTACTACGGTTGCACCGTATTCTGCTAGTAAAAGATCATCATCATTAAAACTGTCATCGACTCTTCCTAATATTAAAGTACCAAGACGTTCTCCACCACCAATGATTGGTACAATGGTAGTTAAACCGTCCTTAAACAATTCTTTATTTTCAACAGGAAAAACGGTGTGTGTACTATTTATATCCAAGTTAGCTGTAGTTTCACGAATATCATGAAGCCCCTCTGTATATTCTTGAGGAAACTGTCTCTCTTCAAGCATTGATCGCATACGTTCATTTTCTATTTCCTGATTGACAGCGAATCCTAGTAATTTTCCACGTCTGCTTACAATATAAACATTCCCTTTGATTACATCTCTCAGTGATGCAGACATTTCGTTAAAGTTAACTGACTTTCCTGTTGCTTTTTGTAACATTGCGTTGATTTTTCTTGCGCGATTTAATAGATCCATGATGATCCTCCATTTCAATTATAAAAATTATAGTATAAATTGACTTAAGTCTTTGTTCTGTACAATAGAATTTAATTTCTGATCTACATAGTTTTGCGTGATTTCAATTTTTTCCATCGTTATATCAGATGCCTCAAAAGATAAGTCTTCCAGTAATTTTTCAAGGATTGTGTGCAATCTTCTTGCTCCGATATTATCCGTATCCTGGTTTACCTGAAAGGCAATTTCTGCAAGTCTATCTATAGCTTCGTCTGTAAAAACTACATTTATACCTTCCGTTTTTATCAGAGCCTGATATTGTTTGATTAAAGCATTGGACGGTTCGGTAAGTATCTGCTTAAAGTCGTCAACCGACAATTTTTCAAGTTCAACTCTAATTGGAAATCTCCCTTGAAGTTCCGGAATCAAATCAGACGGTTTAGACATATGAAAAGCTCCTGCAGCAATAAATAGCATATGGTCCGTTTTGACAGGTCCGTGTTTTGTTACAACTGTTGATCCTTCTACAATTGGCAACACATCACGTTGTACACCTTCCCTGGAAACATTGGCAGTAGAATCTTGCTTTCCCGCGACTTTGTCTATCTCGTCAATAAAGAGTATACCCGTTTCCTCTGCCCGCTTAACCGCATCTTGAGTAACTTCATCCATATCAACGAGCTTATGAGCTTCTTGCTGTGTTATCACTTTCCTAGCTTCAGAAACTGGCAATTTGCGCTTTTTCTTTTTCGAAGGCATGAATTGTCCAAATGCATCTTGCATGTTCATTCCCATATGTTCCATGCCTGAACCCTGCAGCATGTCAAACATAGATGGAGGAACCTCCTCTATTTCTACTGTTACCATATGATCTTCTAACTCACCTAAAGCTAATTGGTGTTCAATTCGTTGCCGTTTATTCCTGATTTCCTCATCTTTATCCTCTTCTTGTGAAGGGTTGTCATTACCTGAATTCTGATTAGGAAAAAGCATTTCAAAAGGATTTTTAACACCAGATTGTTTTTTCGCCCCTGGAACTAGCAGTTTCACAAGTTTTTTATTTGCTTCCTGTTCTGCTGTCCCCATGACGTCCTTCATCTTTTCTTCCTTTACCATTCGAACAGACATTTCGACAAGGTCACGAACCATTGATTCTACATCACGGCCAACATAACCAACTTCAGTAAATTTAGTGGCCTCCACTTTCACAAATGGTGCCCCTACTAGTTTTGCAAGTCTCCTTGCAATTTCTGTTTTACCAACACCAGTAGGTCCGATCATTAAGATGTTCTTTGGTACAATTTCCTCTTTTAAATGATCATCAAGTTGCATACGTCTGTATCGATTTCTTAGGGCAACTGCTACTGACTTTTTCGCCTGCTGTTGACCGATAATATATTTATCCAATTGATCTACAATTTGTTTTGGAGTGTAATTTATCCCCATCCTAAGGAAAAACCTCCTTTATTAATCAAGTACTTCCAACGTAATATGATCATTTGTGTAAACACAGATTTCGCCGGCAACTTCCAATGCTGTCTGGGCTATATCTTTTGCAGTTAAATCACTTGAATGTCTAACAAGTGCTCTGCCTGCACTTAGGGCATAATTCCCGCCAGAACCAATAGCCAATATACCATCATCTGGTTCAATTACTTCCCCTGTACCTGAGACCAAATACATATTATCCCTATTCATGACGATAAGCATTGCTTCTAACTTGCGCAGTACTTTGTCCGTACGCCATTCCTGCGCAAGCTCAACAGATGCTCTGGTTAAGTTTCCATTGAATGCCTGAAGTTTACTCTCGAATTTCTCAAATAACGTAAAGGCATCAGCTACAGAACCAGCGAAACCCGCTAAGACTTTCCCATCATACAGGGTACGAACTTTCTTAGCTTTGTGTTTCATCACAACAGCATTTCCCAGAGTAACCTGCCCATCACCACTCATTGCACACTGTCCGTTGTGCTGAATTGCGAAGATGGTAGTTGCATGCATTTCATTCGTCATCCATTTCACCTCACTATTCCCTGTTTTCACCTTTTGCCCGTGGATGACTTTTCATATAGACATCACGGAGATGATCTTTTGTAACATGCGTGTAAATCTGTGTTGAGGATAAACTTTCATGACCTAGCAATTCCTGCACAGTACGAAGATCTGCGCCTTCATTCAGCATATGAGTTGCAAACGTATGCCGTAACTTATGCGGATGGACATGAACGGTCAATGCCGCTCTTTCAACTATTTTATTTAGTATTGTACGTATCCCTCTGTTTGTAAGTGGCTTACCTCGAACATTTAAGAAGACAATATCTGATGAAGTATCGGTTTTTTCCAGTAACTTTAGCCTGCCCTCATGTATGTACGCCTCCAAAGCAATTTCCGCAAACCGTCCAAAGGGAACATAACGTTCTTTCCGACCCTTACCTTTAACAAAAATGGTGCCGATTGAAAAATCGATATCCATTAGTTTAAGCCCCTGGCATTCACTCACCCGTATTCCAGTACCATATAACACTTCAAGAAGTGCCTGGTCTCGTTGACCTGCTGGTTTAGTCATATCATTTACTTCAAACAGTTTTTCCAATTCTTCCATATATAAAAACCCCGGAACCGACTTACTAGACCTAGGTAAATATATGTGAACAAACGGATTGGTATTAACCAGTTCTTCCCGTTCCAAAAATTTGTAAAAACTTCTCAAAGAAGAAATTTTTCTAGATACGGATCTTCTGCTAAGTTGCTGATCATATAAAGTAGTCAGAAATAACCTTACATCTCGTTGCTCGATTTCATTCAGATTATGAATTCCTTCTTGATTTAAGAAGTTAAAGAAAATTTCCAGATCATTCCGATAATACTTCACGGTATAGGGTGATGCATTTTTCTCAATCTGCAAGTACTCTACAAATGCTTCACTGTATTTCTTAAAATTAGTCAATATTTTCACCTCATCGAACAGCGGATAAATCATAGCATATTCCATAAGATAAAGCAATTAATTTAACTAAATTGCAACAAAATTCTGAATCAAATTATAACTTACTTAGTCTAACATGTACCATATATCTCGAGATTGCACATACATTTGATTAATACGACTGTAAAGTAATTTGACTTACCAATGCGTAATTATATCGATTTGAATAAAGATAGTCAATAAATCGATATATAATTACTTCTAAAAATGAAATACAGTGAATTTTTTGTGAACACCCTAATACTCTTTATAGCCAACTTACTACTTAATTATTCCCAATTCTTTTATTTTTTCTTTTGTTTCATCCGTACCAAGCTCATACAACCTTTTATAAACATCCATTAAGGAATCTTCATATGTGTCTCTTTCATTTTCTACCTTTTCTTCATCAAAGGGCCTAAAATGACTATCTTCAATTGCATCCTTCGATTCCTTTTCCATAGAGCTGAACATTTGTTTTATTCGTATTAAATCCTGTTCATCAGCCATAATTTCATATTCCACCTGATTATCATCTATCGATATTTCTCTTATTTCTTTTGTATCTACGGTTACAAAATAACGTTTAAGATCTGACATTTAAATTGCCTCCTTTAGTATAGTAGACAATTCCCATCTTACGAACGATTAAAACTTTCACTCGAGCACGTAAATGAACAAAAACAAAAGCTGCTCAATAAATGAACAGCTAATTTTGTACTACTTCTTTGTATTCACAATCCGTACACTGAACCTGCGTCTCTTTTTTGGTTTTCTTTTCGACTAAGAGAGATTCACATTTTGGACAGGGTCTTGCGATTGGTTTATCCCATGAAACAAAGTCACATTCTGGAAACTGATCACAACCATAGAAAGTTCTTCGTTTCTTTGATTTTCTTTCTACCACATTTCCTTCTTTACATTTCGGGCACTTTACACCAATCTCTTTTAAAATTGGTTTTGTATTTCGGCATTCTGGAAAGTTGGAGCACGCAAGAAATTTACCATATCTACCCATTTTATATACCATTTCATGACCACAGTTTTCACAATCAATACCTGCTGGCTCATCTTTAATCTCAATCTTTTCCATCTCTTTTTCAGCTACATCCAATCGCTTACTAAAGTTTCCATAGAATCCATCGATAATTTTCATCCATTCAATTTGTCCTTCTTCAATGGAATCCAAGTCCGTTTCCATTCTTGCGGTAAAATCAGCATCGATAATTTCAGGGAAAAATTCTTCTACTAATTCACATACAATCGTCCCAAGCTCTGTCGGAACAAATCGTTTGTTGTCCATTGTCACATAGCCTCTGCGCTGAATTGTATCCAATGTTGGTGCATACGTGGAAGGACGTCCAATACCTCGCTCTTCCATTGTACGTACCAATCTGGCATCGGTATACCTCGGAGGTGGCTGTGTAAAATGTTGATTCGGTGTTATTTCTTTGGAATCTACAGTCATTCCTTCAACCATATCCGGAAGCAATTTATCTTCTACTTTTTTGTTATCATCTGTCCCCTCAACGTACACTCTCATAAATCCCTTGAATTTTATCTTGGAACCGGTAGCACGAAATTCAACATCATTATTCAATAAATGTACCGTCATCGTGTCCATTACAGCTGGAGACATTTGACTTGCAACGAACCGTTCCCAAATCAGTTTGTATAAACGCAGTTGTTCCCGAGAAAGAACATCTTTTAACGTTTTTGGGTCTCTTAGTGTAGCTGTAGGACGAATTGCTTCGTGAGCGTCCTGAGCACCTTCTTTATTTTTTACAGTTTTCGAAACCCCAAGATATTCTTTCCCGTAATTTTCTTCGATATAGGATTTAGCCTCTTGTTTAGCTGTTTCTGAAATGCGAGTTGAATCTGTACGCATATACGTAATCAGCCCTGTAATGCCTCCTGCTTTTCTGCCCAAATCAATTCCTTCATATAATTGTTGGGCAATCATCATTGTCTTCTTTGCACGGAAGTTTAACTTTCTGGCTGCTTCCTGTTGTAGGGACGATGTGATAAAGGGCTGAGCTGGATTTCTTTTTCGTTCCCGTTTGTTCACTTTATCTATGGTAAATTTGTTTCCATCTAATCTTGATTTAATTTCTTCTACGTCTTTTTCTGTTTTCAAATCTGCCTTCTTACCATCAATTCCATAAAAGGAACCTTCGAATATTTCCTGATCCTTTTGAAACTGCGCATCAATGGACCAATATTCTTCTGGTTCAAAACTTTCAATTTCTTTTTCCCGGTCCAAAATCATTTTAAGTGCAACAGACTGAACACGCCCTGCACTTAGCCCCTTTTTAACTTTTTTCCAAAGTAGTGGGCTGATATTGTAACCTACAAGTCTATCCAGAATTCTTCTTGCTTGTTGTGCATCAACTAGATCCAAATCAATTGCACGCGGATGTTTGAATGACTCTTTGATTGCATCTTTTGTAATTTCATTAAATACTACTCGGCAATCTGAGGTCTCATCTACGTTTAAAATATGAGCCAAATGCCAGGCAATCGCTTCTCCCTCTCTGTCTGGATCGGCTGCGAGATATATTTTCTTCGCTTTTTTAGCTGACTTTCTTAATTCTTTAAGTACATCGCCTTTTCCGCGGATGGTGATGTACTTTGGTTTATAGTTATCTTCAACATCAACACCCATTTGACTTTTGGGCAAGTCACGAATGTGACCCATTGATGCTTTCACCGTATATTTTTTTCCTAAATAGCGTTCAATCGTTTTTGCTTTCGCTGGCGATTCAACGATTACCAGATAATCTGACATGATAGTGCCTCCTAAAGTGAGGTTGACAATTTACGATTGGAAATCTTTCCTAATACTAAATTTATAATTTAAATTTGTCAAACTTGCTAGTATTGTTCCTTCTGTTTTCATGTAAAGAATTAATTATGTTGTTAATTTGCTGATTACATCCCATTCTTCTAAAATGTCCACAGCTTCATGAACCAGTTTTGCACCATCTTGTATCATTTGATGGCAACCCTTTGTTTGGGGCTGCAGCGGAGAACCTGGAACAGCAAATACTTCCCTGCCCTGATCAAGAGCTTGTTCAACCGTTATTAACGTACCACTTCTTTCGGTAGCTTCAATAACAAGGGTTCCGAACCCTAATCCACTAATTATACGATTTCTTTCAGGAAAATGATACCTGGCCGGCGAAAGGTCTGGAGGATATTCCGACAATACAAGTCCATGTTTAGCAATTTGATGAAAAAGAGATATGTTTTGCTTTGGATAGATATGATGAAACCCTCCACCCAAAACAGCAATTGTTTTACCATTATGACCAAGCGTAATTTTATGCGCTAAACTATCTATGCCCATTGCCATTCCACTAACAATTACCCATTTCTCTTTGACAAGCGGTTTCACGAAAATCTCCATTTTTTGTGAAGCTTCCATTGTTGGTTTTCTTGTACCGATTACACTTAAAGCCGGGGAATAGGATAATAAGGTAAGATCCCCGATTGCATATAATACAATTGGGGCGTCTTTTATTGTATTTAACATAGGTGGATAACTTTCGTCAACTATTGTGATGATTTTAAATTTTTCCATATCGCGGAAAATCTTTTGTCTTAAAGCTAGATTATGAAGATCGGAAAATAATAAAGTGGCATTTTTTCCCGGGAGGGAGTATCGTCTCGCCATTTCTGGTTGGGTCAAACGGTAGATTTCGTTTAATGTGGGATCATATTGAAGGAGTTTGCGAATAAATCTTCGGGTTATACCACGACATCGATGTAAATGTATTAATTTATTTCGTAAAGATTCCAATAGACAACATTCCTTTCGAAAAAATATAGAAACGGAACCTAGAAGAAAAATCCAGGTTCCGAAGTAAAGTCTGACTAACAGTTGCTTCCACTTTTGTTAATGCGTTTTACATTTTTCGTCCAAGCCTTTTTCTTTAAGTACTTTAATCATAGTTTCTCCCATTACTGCAGGGGTTTCTGCTACTGCAATCCCACATGATTCCATCACGCGTATTTTTTCTGCAGCAGTACCTTTACCGCCAGAGATAATTGCGCCTGCATGTCCCATACGCTTTCCTGGAGGTGCAGTTGCTCCTCCAATAAAGCCAACAACAGGTTTAGTCATATTCGCTTTCACCCATTCAGCAGCCTCTTCTTCAGCTGTTCCGCCGATTTCGCCAATCATTACGACAGCTTCCGTTTCCGGATCTTCATTGAATGCTTTTAAAACATCAATAAAGTTTGTACCATTTACCGGGTCTCCACCAATTCCAACTGCAGATGTTTGACCATAACCTGCTTCTGTTAATTGATGTACCGCTTCATAAGTTAACGTACCAGATCTTGATACAACACCGATGTGTCCTTTTTTATGAATATACCCCGGCATAATACCAATCTTAGTTTCATCAGCTGTGATTACTCCAGGACAATTCGGTCCAACTAAACGTGTTTTCTTACCTTCCATATAACGTTTAACTTTTACCATATCCAACACTGGTATATGTTCGGTAATACAAATAACCAAATCCAATTCTGCATCCGTCGCTTCTATAATTGCATCCGCAGCAAATGGCGCAGGTACGTAAATTACAGACGCAGTTGCACCAGTAGTATCTACGGCATCTTTAACTGTATTAAATACTGGCACTCCTTCCACTTCTGAACCAGCTTTTTTAGGTGTTACTCCACCTACGATTTTTGTGCCATACTCAAGCATTTGTTTTGTATGGAATTTAGCTGTTCCGCCTGTAATTCCCTGGACAATTACTTTCGTATCTTTATTAACATAAACACCCATTTTCGTCCGTCCTTTCTATAGTAAGAATAAAGGTTTTCTCACACTGATGGAAAAGTATAACCTTTATAGGAAATCAGTATAAGTGCAACTAAGAATTTCACCATTAGAGCTTGGCAATAAGCCAATTTTTCTCGAAATTAGCTGACCATGGAAACAATTTTCTCTGCACCATCAGCCATTGATGTTGCTGAAGTGATGTTTAATCCTGACTCTTCAAGAATTTGTTTACCCTTATCAACATTCGTACCTTCCAAACGCACGACTAGCGGTAATTCCAATCCGACTTGTTTTGTTGCCTCTACAACACCTTCAGCAATTACGTCACACTTCATGATTCCACCAAAAATATTAACGAAAATACCCTTAACATTTGAATCGGACAAAATAATTTTAAACGCTTCTGTTACTTTTTCTGCTGTCGCGCCGCCCCCAACATCAAGGAAGTTAGCGGGGTCTCCGCCATAATGGTTAATAATATCCATTGTAGACATCGCAAGTCCGGCACCATTTACCATACAGCCAATATTTCCATCCAATGAAACATAGCTCAAATCATATTTGGATGCTTCAATTTCTTTTTCGTCTTCTTCTTCAAGATCACGAAGTTCCATGATATTTTTTTGGCGATATAACGCATTATCATCAAAGTTTAATTTCGCATCCAACGCAATAACCTGTCCATCACCTGTTGTAACGAGTGGATTGATTTCTGCAATGGAACAGTCCTTTTCAACGAACGCATTATATAATGCTGTCATAAATTGAACCGTTTTTCCTATCAACTCATCAGGAATATTGATGTTAAATGCTAATCTTCTAGCTTGGTAGGGAGATAGACCGACAACTGGATCGATAACCTCTTTGAAGATTTTTTCAGGAGTCGCTTCTGCAACTTCTTCGATCTCTGTACCGCCTTCTTCAGATGCCATGAACACAACACGTGAAGTAGCACGGTCAAGCACGACACCTACGTAATATTCTTTTTTAATGTCACAGCCTTCTTCAATAAGTAAACGTTTAACTTCTTTACCTTCAGGACCTGTCTGATGTGTTACAAGTGTCTTTCCAAGAATTTCATCCGCATATGTACGAACTTCTTCTAAGTTCTTAGCAACTTTAACTCCACCGGCTTTCCCACGACCGCCGGCATGAATCTGCGCCTTGACAACGGTTACAGAAGTGCCGAGCTTCTCTGCAGCCTGAACTGCCTCATCAACAGTATAGGCTACATAGCCATTAGGAACCTTCACACCAAATTGGCGTAAAACTTCTTTACCTTGATACTCGTGAATGTTCATATTCCATCCTCCTATCAATTTCATTGCAATACCATTGTATAAAAAAAAAACAAATTTCACAAGAAATAGAGAAATTTGTTTTTTTAAATTCATTTAGCTTTGACTTCTAATCTCTCAATTTCATTTTCTTATCAGCATGATATATAAAGGAAAACACTTCTGCAACAGCCTGATATAATTCTTCTGGAATCGTTTCGTTTATATTGAGTTCCGAAAGCAGCTCGACAAGTGAAGCGTCTTCCAGAATAGGAACTTCATTTTCTCTAGCCTTCTTAATGATTTCATCAGCAACCAGACCTTTTCCTTGAGCCGTAACCGTTGGTACAGGATTTTTCTTTTGATCATACCTGAGTGCGGCAGCCTTATTACGTTTTTCTGTCATACGCGATAATCAACTCCTTGATAAGAAGAATGATAGAATTTGGTTGTTTCTCTGTTTGTTATTTTCTGTTCCTGCAAGGGTTTAAAATGAACAGAAGATAGGTGGTAATTTAGTGAATTCAATCCTTGTATTAATACAGGCTGAAAAGGCATTGTATTATTCTTTAATTTGGGATATTCATCATTGTATATCGTGACTGAAACAGATCGCTTTTGAATATTCATATCGATGACCGTTTGCTTCAAATGTTCGAGGTCCAAATAAAACAGTATCCGACAATAATCCGGATCAATTTTTCCATCTGCTGTTTTTCTACTCTCAAACTCAAGCTCCATATCTTTATTTAACCCCCATTTTTCAGCCGGAATTTGAAGGGAAGCCTGAATAAAGTTTGCCGATTCACTTACCGAATTTATTTGCATTCCATTAATATAATGGATCAGCTGTCCAGCCTTTTCCTGTAAGGGTCCATCACTCATCTGTCCGAGCTGCAGCAGCATCGATTTAATGCTCTGATTTTCTTCCTTTAAATTAGTCGATAGTTGATTTTCATAAGATAGCCCCATATATTTCAGTACTTGATTAATTTGTTGTGAAAACTGTTCTTTTGGAGAAGCATTACTAAATAGACTGTCCATTTTAATCGCCTCTAAGGTAGTGCTTAAATGAGTAAAAGTTCGCTGATCATTAAATGTCTGCAACAACGTTAACACACGTTCGAGCTGTACCGGATTATTTGAAAAAGCCTTAATGAATTGTCCCTGTTCAACTGACAACTGTGGTGCAATTTTTTGTGTTAATTGCTCTTTCAGACTGGAAAAATCCTCCTGTATTAATACAGAACTTGTTAATATAGATTGTCTTAATTTAGCTTCCATTTGATTCAATATTTCCTTGGATTCTGTAAATAGAACTTGTTTATTATCATCTACTTGTTCCATAACTTGTACAACTGTATTTGTATTTAATTGAAAGGGCATTCTTATATCTGTTTTAGTCAAAGGTGTATCGTTCTGTCTTAATAATACTTCCAATTGTTTCCATTCCGATTTCCAGGACGTAAAGTCTATAGTTGGGCTCAAGATGCCCACCGACTTCAAGACTTGGAAAACATGCTGTCTGTTACTATTATTATCTGTAATAATTTGTCTGAGCATTGATTCTTTCTGATTCCTAGGAGGCTCTGTCAATTGTTCCAATTTAATCGAGAGGTCCATATTTATCGAGCCGTTTTTCAGTTGCTGAACCATTTCTCGCATTTGATTTGTTAGGTCTGTACGCTTTGTTGCTTCTAACGCATTAAATACATTTTCTGTGATTGGTAACTTACGAGCGATCATCTCCATTAATACTTGCTCGGCTTTCACCTTTTGTTTTGCTGTATCTAATATCTGTAAAGCATTATTCACCTGTGATCGATCAAATGGGATATTCTCACGAACCATTTTCTGCATGAATGAAATGTTGCTTTTTGTTGCTTTCAAGCCAAGTTGCCCCATAAGATTCAAGGCAACATTTCTTGATTGCGACTGCAATTGACCACCAAGCACTTTCAGGTGAATCAGTTCATCTGAAGCTTGTACCTGAAAGTGATACTTTCCTTCAATAGAAAGGGATGCTTCCAATTGTGCAATCATTCTTTGACTGCCAAGCTGAATCTGTGCCTTATTGTCCGGATAAATTTTAAGGATTTTACCTTGAATTATTTGACCGGGCCTCAAGTTTTGCTGCGCATGAAGGATTTTAGACATTCTTTCACCAATCACTTTATGAATACTCAATTGACTCCCCCTCAAGTACTGTTAACCTAGTACATCCCTAACAGGTGCATAGGACCTTCTATGGTATGGTGATGCCCCTGCCTGTTGCAGTTTTTCCATATGGTGCTTTGTACCATATCCCATATTTGATGCGAAGTCATATACCGGATATTCCTTATGTATTTCTTTCATTAAATTGTCTCTAGTTACTTTTGCCAAAATGCTTGCAGCTGCAATTGTAACGCTCTTCGAATCGCCTTTTATTAGTGATTCAGATGTACATGGCAATTGATCTAGTTTGACCGCATCCAACAACAAATGATCTGGAACCGGTGTTAGCTGGTCAAACGCTTCACGCATTGCAAGTTTAGTTGCTTCAAAAATGTTGATATCATCTATTTTTTTATTGCCGATAATTGAAATCCCATAACTTACTGCTTGTTCTTTAATGATAGCAAAAAATTTATCTCTAGTTCTTTCATTTAATTGTTTGGAATCATTTAAGCCCAATAATTTGAAATCCGCCGGAAGAATGACGGCTGCAGCAACAACTGGACCTGCCAAAGGACCTCTACCAGCTTCATCAATTCCTGCTATATAGTTACTCCCCTTCGAAAAAGCCACCCTTTCAAAGCTTGTCATCGTATAATAATTCGCTTCAAGGTGCTTGTCTTTCATTTTCTGTTTTTCATAACTATTCACTAATGACTGTACACCTTTGCGTTCATCCATTTTAAGTTCGGTAATAGCCGCTTCACTTAGTTCGCCATTTTTCATTAACTTTTTTATAACAGCAATTGATTGTTTTTCCATTATTGCACCTTACTCTCTATCTTATATCGGCTTGTAGTAAAAAAAATAAAACACACATCCTAAAAAGATGCATGTCTTATTTATTTATTGGTGTTTCTAACGTAATATTTCCCAATTTCCCTGTGCGAAGATCCCTTATCACAATATCAGATACCTTTTCAAAATTTACATGTCCACCACTTTCCAGTGCACCTCTTTGCTTTCCAATAGCATTAAATATTTCCAGCATATCATCCATCGTACGGTCGATATTATATCTTTCTTCCAGCTGCTGCGGATAGTTTTCTCTCATATAATTAATAACAAACGCAGTAATGTCCTGCAAGGAAAGAAGCTGATCTTTGATCGTTCCAATTGCCGCTAGTCGGTAACCAACTATTTCATCTTCAAATTTGGGCCATAAAATACCAGGCGTATCGAGAAGTTCAAAATCTTTTTTGACTTTTATCCATAGCTGTTGCTTTGTAATCCCAGGAATATCACCAGTTTTAGCTGCTTTTCGCTTCGCAAGTCGATTGATGAGTGTAGATTTCCCAACATTTGGTATGCCTACGATCATCGCTCTAGCCGCTCTGGGTTGGATACCCTTTTTCATAAGCTTCTCCATCTTAACCTGCCCAAGCTCTTTAGCCATTTGAATGACACGATTAATATCTGACTTATTATTAACATCCACTGCTATTGCTGGAATCTCTAACTCTTTAAAATGGTTAATCCATCTCTCTGTTTCACGTTGATCAGCCAAGTCCTTTTTCATAAGAACAATCATCTTTGATTTGTTTTGCATCACTTGTTGAAGCATCGGATTTTGTGAGGATAAAGGTGCTCTAGCATCCACTAATTCTACAACAAAATCAACGAGTTTTAATTTCTCTTCCACTTGCCTTCTAGCTTTTGCCATATGTCCAGGAAACCACTGTATTGGCATAATTAATCCTCCTTCCCTACGATTTGTATACGATTAAATGGCCAATAGATAAGATTTGTCTTGCCTACAATCTGTTCTATTGGAATAACACCGAGCATCCTGCTGTCTGTTGAATTCCCTCTATTGTCACCCAGTACAAATACGTGACCTTCCGGAATCACCTCATGACCACCAGGCAGTGCCTCAAGTGTAAAATCATTTGTTAACGTCTGATAGGATTTCATATTATCTTTTTGCTCATTTAAAAAAGGTTCTTCTACTTCTTCGCCGTCTATATACAAGACATTATCTTCTACTGCCACATGCTCTCCAGGAAGTCCAATTACCCGTTTAATAAAGTCCTTTTGGGCAGAAGCATGGAAGACAACGATATCATACCTTTCAGGCTCCTGAAAATGATACGAAAATTTATTTACAATCATTTGATCCCTGTCATGCAATGTTGGCAGCATAGAAGGCCCATCCACCACAATTGGTGCAAAAAGGAACATACGGACTATAAATGCCAACCCAAACGCAAGCAGTAACGCTTTTATCCAGTCAAACCATTCATTTCTTTTTTTCCTTTTCGCCATGTATTCCCCTCCGTGCCGTTCTATGTATTATTTTATTGTAAGCCAGTATCATACATTCATACAACCTTTTGAGTTATATCATTAAAAACAAAAAGGAGCTTGTGCAATTTTGCCAAGCTCCTTTCCAATAACGTTTTTATTCAACTCGTTCTGATTAACGACGTTCTTTAATACGAGCTGCTTTTCCGCGTAGATTACGAAGATAATATAGTTTCGCACGACGTACAATACCACGACGAGTAACTTCGATTTTTTCGATTCTTGGTGAATTTACTGGGAAAGTACGTTCAACACCTACACCGTAAGAAATCTTTCTTACTGTAAATGTTTCACTAATTCCACCGTTTTGGCGTTTAATTACAACACCTTCGAATACCTGAATACGCTCACGAGTTCCCTCTACTACTTTAACATGAACTTTTAACGTATCACCAGCACGAAAATCGGGGTGATCTGTACGAAGTTGATCTTTTGTGATGTCTGCAATAAGTTGTTGCATTCTACTTCACTCCTTCCAAACCAATGTTCATTATTCTTATAGGAACAGCGGAACATCGTTTATATGTACTTCATCGAATATAAGCACAATAACTAATATATCATATTGAAAATAATAGTTCAACTGTATTTATAAAAGAAAAGTGAACTATTTATCTTCACTTTCCTTTATTCTTTCCAATACTGTTTGATCTTCTATACTTAGCGTGTAATTTTCCAAAAGATCACGACGGCGCTTGTAGGTCCTTTTTAGTGATTCCTCCTTGCGCCAATCTCTTATTTTCGCATGGTCTCCGGACATTAATATGTCGGGAACCTTCATTCCACGAAAGTCTGCTGGCCTTGTATAATGAGGATGCTCAAGTAAACCTGTGGAAAAGGAATCTTCCGATGCGGACGATTTATTACCCAGTACCTCCGGAAGTAAACGAACAACACTGTCTACAACTACCATTGCGCCCAGTTCTCCTCCAGTGAGTACGTAGTCACCAATTGAAAGTTCATCTGTTACCAGATGCTCTCTAATTCTTTCATCATAGCCTTCATAATGACCACAGATAAAGATAAGATGCTCTTCTTCGGCCAATTCTTCGGCTTTTTGTTGCGTGAATGTTTCCCCCTGAGGACACATTAGAATTACGCGAGGATCTCTCTTTCCTTCTTTCTTCACATCCGTAACTGCATCAAAAACGGGTTGTGGCGTTAGCACCATGCCTGCACCTCCACCATATGGATAATCATCCACTTTCATATGTTTGTTCTCTGTGTAATCTCTGAAATTTACGAGATTGTAACTGAATTTTTCTCTTTCTCCAGCCTTTTTTAGTATCGAAGAATTAAACACTCCCGGAAACATATCTGGAAAAAGGGTTAATATATCAATATGCATCAATCAAGCAGTCCTTCCATTGGTTCTATGACTACTTTTCCAGCATCAATATCTATCTCTTTGACAACATCGTCAATATAAGGAATTAGAATGTCTTTACCCTTTTCCTGTTTAATAACCCATACATCATTCGCTCCAGGTGAAAGTATTTCCTTGATTTCACCTATTTTCCTATCATCAGTTGTATAGACTTTACAACCAATAATTTCATGGTAGTAATACTCATCTTCATTCAAATCCGTCAATTGCTCTTCCCTTATTTTTAATTCACAGCCCTTTAATGACTCCACAAGGTTAATATTTTCATATCCTTTGAATTGAACAAGATCAAAGCCTTTATGCAAACGATGTGTAGCAATTGTTAATTTAATTGGCTTTTCATCCTTCATGATGTATACAGATTCTCCCGGTTCGAACCGCTCCTCAAAGTCACTGATACGGTGTATCTTCACTTCTCCTTTAATGCCATGTGTATTGACTATTTTTCCAACGTTAAACATTTTATTTTCCATATAATCACCTGCTATTTCTCAATTCTTATAACGATATCATCTTTAATAATAATCGACTGGTTCTCCATTATATCATTCCAGTTGGAACCAACTTCCACTTCAACAAGAGCTTCAACTTCCGTTTCGACAATTTCACTTCCAATTTCCAGTGTTTCCAATTGTTCTATCTTAAAATCAATTAGCTTGATCTTTTCCTTCCGATTATTAATTTCTTGCTGGAAACGTTCCTCGATATCATGCTTGGATACTCCTGATTTATTTTGCAATTTCCTTTTTTCAAATAGGAGTTGTTGACACTCTTGTTCAAGTCGCAATTTATGATTATAGAAATTGCTGTAGATTTTCTCTTTACTTTTCTCGGTAACAACTTGCTTGATAAGAACTTTTTTAACGATATTCACTGGATTTCCCCGCTCCCGCAAAAAATCTTTTTAATGTGCACGATCATTCATCAGCATGAACAAGTATTTCACAAATTTGGATGTGTAAAAAGGGAAAGAAGAACCCATCAGCGGGTCCGCTTTCCCTTTACATAATATCCAAATAAATACGTTTATTACCATCTATCTTAGCTGCATAGACAACCGTACGTATTGCCTTTGCAATACGTCCATTTTTTCCAATTACTTTTCCAACATCCTCCTGGTTAACAGTAAGATGATAAACGATTTTTATATCTTCTTCTGTTTCCGTTACGACGATATCTTCCGGGTAATCAACTAATGAGGCAACAATCGATTCTATCAGGGCTTTCATGATATCACACTACTTATTTAGTATTTTTATTATCGTGGAATTTTTTCATGATGCCTTCATTTGAGAAAAGATTACGAACTGTATCACTTGGTTTTGCACCTTTTGTCATCCAATCAAGTGCTTTTTCTTCATCTATTTTAACTTCAACTGGATTAACTACTGGATTGTATGTTCCAATTTGTTCAATAGAACGTCCATCACGAGGAGAACGTGAATCAGCTACAACGATACGATAAAATGGGTTTCTTTTAGATCCCATACGTTTTAAACGGATTTTTACTGCCATTATTTGCACCTCCAATAAATGTTTATCTCAATTTTAGATTCTAACAGAAATAATTATGTCTGTAAAGGGTTTTTACATTACAAGCTTAAAATTATTTATTTTGCATGTATCGATGCCTGTATTTAGTGGACTGCGCCAGAATCAGCCACGACCAGATTCAGTGCCCAAGTTTTACATAAACGGGAATTTCATGCCGCCTTTGCCTTTTTTTCCTTTTTGCATATTGGTCATTTGTTTCATCATTTTTTTCATTTCACTAAATTGCTTGATGAGGCGGTTTACTTGAGATACGGATGTGCCGGAACCTTTTGCAATGCGTTTTCTGCGGCTTCCATTGATAATGCTTGGATCTTGTCTTTCCTTTTTGGTCATTGACTGAATAATCGCTTCCACCTGAGATAGTTGCTTATCATCCAACTGCGCATTTTTCAAACCTTTCATCTTGTTGGCGCCTGGTATCATTGCCATTAGATCGTCCAACGGTCCCATTTGCTTAACCTGACCCATTTGTTCAAGAAAATCATCAAATGTAAAGGACATCGTACGCATTTTTTCTTCCAGTTCTTTAACTTGTTTTTCATCTACATTTGTTTGTGCTTTTTCAATTAATGAGAGAACATCACCCATTCCGAGAATTCTTGAGGCCATACGTTCAGGATGGAAAGCCTCCAACTCATCAAGTTTTTCACCCATACCCGCAAATTTAATCGGCTTGCCAGTAACAGCTTTTATGGATAGAGCCGCTCCTCCACGTGTATCGCCATCCAGCTTCGTCAGTACAACTCCTGTTATATCAAGCTGTTCATTGAAACTTTCAGCAACATTTACAGCGTCCTGACCAGTCATCGCGTCTACAACGAGAAAGATTTCATCCGGTTTTACAGCTGTTTTAATTTGCTGTAATTCTTCCATTAGATTTGTATCTACATGCAATCGACCAGCTGTATCGATAATGACATAATCATTGTGATCTTCTTTCGCTTTTTCGACAGCTTTTGATGCAATATCTACCGGTTTTGCTTCAGTTCCCATTGAGAAAACAGGCATTTCCAATTGTTCGCCAAGTATTTCCAATTGCTTAATTGCAGCTGGACGGTAAATATCACAGGCTGCCAGTAATGGTGCACGATTGTGCTTTTTCCGTAGCAGGTTGGCCAATTTTCCAGAAGTCGTTGTTTTACCTGCACCTTGAAGACCAACCATCATAATGACGGTTGGAGAACGGTCAGCAACAGCAATTTTACTTTGCTCACCACCCATTAATGTGGTTAGTTCCTCTTTTACCACCTTGATCACCTGTTGGCCAGGTGTTAAACTCTCCATAACTTCCTGCCCGATTGCCCGCTCTTTGATTCGTGTAATAAGATCTTTAACTACTTTAAAATTAACATCAGCTTCCAGTAACGCTAGACGTACTTCTCGAGTCATTTCTTTGACGTCCTGTTCAGAAACCTTTCCTTTTCCGGTAATTTTTTTTATTGTACTTTGCAGGCGGTCAGCCAATCCTTCAAATGCCATAGAAGGTGTCCCCCTAATCCAATTCTTTTATTTTTTTGATCATTTCTAGTAACGATTCTTCTGCAATTGCTCTTTCCAATTGGTCAATGAGTGACGCACGTTGATCGAATTTACTATATAAATGCAACTTCTCCTCATAGGTTTCGAGCATTGCTTCGGTACGTTTGATATTATCATACACAGCTTGACGTGACACATGAAACAACTCGGCAATCTCACCTAATGAGTAGTCTTCCAAATAGTACATTTCCATATAATTGCGCTGTTTAGGTGTTAACAATGCTTGATAAAAGTCGAATAAATAATTGACACGTGTAGTCTTTTCCAGCAATTTATACACCCCTTGTTAAGTGAATTACCTTTACAATATCATAGCTAAACTTCTGATTTCTTGCCAAGATATTCTATTCTTCTACTGCTACATCCTCAAATAGCCCATATACAAATGCATTTGCATCAAACTCCTGCATATCCTCGATCTGTTCTCCTAGGCCCACATATTTCACAGGAATCTTTAATTCATTTCGTATTGCAAGCACAATTCCACCCTTTGCAGTTCCGTCGAGTTTCGTCAATACAATCCCGGAAACTTCTGTTGCTTCAGAAAATGTTTTTGCCTGGCTAAGCGCATTTTGCCCAGTAGTAGCATCAAGAACAAGCAACACCTCATGAGGCGCACCCGGAATTTCTTTTTCAATAACACGTTTTACCTTTGAAAGTTCATTCATCAAGTTTACTTTGTTTTGGAGTCTGCCTGCCGTATCACAAATAAGCACATCAGCGTTACGTGATTTTGCTGCCTTGAGACCATCAAATATCACTGCAGCAGGATCACTTCCCGCACTTTGTTTAATAACAGATACATTCGCTCTTTCTCCCCATACCTCAAGTTGTTCGATAGCTCCTGCACGGAAGGTATCTCCTGCAGCCAATACAACACTTTTCCCTTGTTGCTTTAACTGGTGTGCAAGTTTTCCTATACTGGTTGTTTTACCAACACCATTTACTCCAACAACCAGTATAACGGAAAGCCCCTCATTCTGTATATTTAACTTCTCGATTTTCTCGTTGTCGTCTCCATAGTAAATCTCCACTAACTTCTCGGAAATGACATCTTTAACACCATTCGTATCTTTAATGTTTTGCCGCTTTACTTCCATTCTGAGCTCTTCAACGAGATCCATAACAGTTGTAACGCCGACATCAGCCGTAATTAATACCTCCTCCAGCTCTTCGAAAAAATCTTCATCAACTTTTCGATAGCGGGCAATGAGGTCATTAAGCTTACCTGAAAATGAATTACGCGTCTTTTTCATTCCTTCTTGATATTTCTTGGAAACCTCTTTCGTTTCCTCATTTTGTTTAAACTTATTTTTTAATTTATCCATGAAACCCATTTTTTGTTAACCTCCTAGGCCTTTATTAATTCTTTCGTATCCTCTAGCCTTACGGAAACAAGTCTTGATACTCCCGATTCCTGCATGGTAATACCGTAAAGAACATCCGCTTCTTCCATCGTACCTTTCCGGTGTGTAATTACAATAAATTGTGTGTTATCACTGTATAACTTAACATATTTTGCAAACCTAGCAACATTCGCCTCATCCAATGCCGCTTCTACTTCATCTAATATACAGAAAGGAACAGGACGTACTCTAAGGATTGCAAAGAGTAATGCGATAGCTGTCAAAGCACGTTCCCCACCTGAAAGCAAACCTAAATGCTGGAGTTTCTTTCCAGGTGGCTGGGCAATAATATCTACTCCAGTCTCCAAAAGATTTTTAGGATCGGTCAACTTCAGTTCTGCATGTCCACCACCAAATAATTCTGTGAATACAACTCCAAATTCGTCTTTTATTTTAGTAAAAGTTTCATCGAAAAGATGCTTCATTTCTTCATCCATTTCACCTATCACTTTATATAGGATATCTTTCGCTTCCACTAAATCGTTTCTTTGTTCTGTTAGGAACGAATATCGCTCGGATATCCGCTCATATTCATCAATTGCTCCAAGATTGACGTTTCCAAGACGTTCCACATCCAGCTTTAACTGCTGCACGATAGATTTTGCTTCTTCCATGTCTTCTACCTTTTCATATTCCTGTCTGGCCTTCTCGTAAGTAATTATATACTCTGTTTGTAAA
Organism: Oceanobacillus longus; assembly: GCF_042650085.1. Lineage (NCBI taxonomy): Bacteria > Bacillati > Bacillota > Bacilli > Caryophanales > Bacillaceae > Oceanobacillus > Oceanobacillus longus. The sequence goes on from NZ_JBHSAO010000001.1 coordinate 970,254, forward strand.
TGATTTAAACGATTTTCAAGATCAACGTCCAAGCGATTTACTCTTACTTCTTTTTGCTGAATCGCTTGTAAATACTGTTGATGATCTTTATTCTCTTCTTTCAATTCACGTTCCATATCCCCGACGAGTTGTGTTTGTATGGATCTACTATCTCGTATTTCTTGAAGTTTCAAACTGGATGATTTCTTCTCTTCTTTTGCAGACTGAATCATTTGATCAATATCAGATTCCGTCTCTCCTGAACTCTCTAGTTCAACAAAATTCATTAATTCTTTTTCAAACTTTTCATGTTGTGCTTTCAAACTGCTTAATTGCTGCTTTACAGAATTCGTTTTTTCACGTTGGTTTTTCACTCTTTCATCTTGCTCAGCGAGTGTAACCTGCAACTGATGCAAGTCACTTTGCATCTGTTCCTTGTTTTCTTTAAGCTTAGCATTCTGATTGGTTAACATCTCAATTTCTTTCTGAATCGATTCCAGTTGCTGTTTGGTTTCTTCCAATTCATTGGTCAGAGTGGTGTCACGAATAATTAGATCATTTCTATCCTGAACGAATTGTTTTTTATCCATATCATAAATGGAAAGATTATCATTTATGGAGGAAAGCTTCATTTCTACTTGTTTTAAATCTGTACGTAATTCCTGTAATTCATTTTGGACATTGGATAAGTCATTTTCTGAAGATGACAGTTTGCTTTCCAAGTCCTGAACATTATTTTTTCTACGTTTCACCATTGCTTCAAATTGTAATACTTTTTCCTGATACTTATTTAACCGTTCTGTCATTTCCTGTAAATCTTTTTCTCTAGTAAAAAGTGATTGATTGGTTTTCTTTTGGGCGCCACCAGACATGGAACCACCTGGATTTACAACATCTCCATCTAGGGTAACAACACGGAATCTTCTATTTACAAGTGCAGCAATTTCATTAGCATCCTTTAATGAACGTGCTATAATGACGTGCCCCATCAAGTGATTGACAGCTTTTTGATATCGATTACTTGTTTGGACAAGTTCTGAAGCAACCCCTATGAATCCTGAGTGATTCTCAATTTTGCGAAGGATCTCTTTTGGTATAAATCGTTCCTGTATCGACCCAAGAGGTAGAAATGTAGCTCTTCCATTATTCGTTTTCTTAAGCCAGGCTATGGCGTTTCTTGCGGCTTGATCATCGTGTACGACAATGTGTTGTGCTTGGCCACCGAGAACGGTCTCAATTCCTGTAATATAATCTTTAGGCACTTCAATTAGCTCAATAACTGCTCCATATATATTCTCAAGTCTTTTTTCTTCACGAGCTTTTAAGATAGCTTTAACACCATGGAAAAACCCCTGAAAATCCTCTTTCATTTCTTCCAGCATTTCTTTTTTTGATTTCAATTTTTCGATATACTGATATCCCTGATAAAGTTTTGCCTGAGATTCCTGAAAGTGACCACGTTCGGACTGTAGATCTCTTTTCAAGTTTTTAATTAAATTTTCTTTTTCAAAGAAATGTTTTTCCTTATCCTTAGAAGCAATTTCCAATTCTTCTTGCTTTGCCAATAATTGCTTACGTAATGTAATATAGTCTTGAAATTTTTCAGCTTGTTTATCTTTCTTACCGTCTATTTGTTGTAATTGCTGTGCAATGGATTGTTTTTCATTGCGTTTTGCCGCCTGCTTATTAAGTAATTCAATGTAATCGGACTTTAGTTCTTCAATCTGTTCAGATATACTTTCTTTACTCATCGTGAGTTGCATTTCCAGCTGACTGGCATTTTCTTGCACTTTTTTTCTTTTTTCCTGCAACTCAGCCAGTTCTTTTCCTTCTTTATTCAACAAATCTTGCAATTTACTTATTTCTACTGTAGTTTCCTTTTTTTGCAGTTCCAGTTTATCTCTATTTTCTCCAAGATGCTTCGAACGTTCTTCCAATAATTGTTTTTTACCTTCATACTTTTCAAGTTGTTCCGTCGCTGTCAACAAACGGGCCTGTAATGCTTCAATTTCATTATCAAGTTGCTGTGAATCCAGCTTCAATTTTTCTAGGTCAGCCTCTTTCCGTTTTACGGCTGTATTTCGATTTGCTTCTATCATTTTGTCATTTTCGAATTCCTTTAAAAGCAACTGCCATTCGCCGTGAATTTGTTCAATTTCGGTGATCAAGAACGAGATTTCCTTCTGTTTTAATGTATCTTTTAATTCTATATACTTTGTTGCAGTTTTGGCCTGCTCTTCTAATGGATTAATTTGTTGTTCAATTTCATGGACAATATCTTCAACTCTGTTAAGATTTTCTTGTGTTTCAGCTAATTTATATTCAGATTTCTTTTTCCTTTGTTTATATTTTAGAACACCGGCAGCTTCTTCAAAGATTGTTCTTCGTTCTTCCGCTTTGGAACTGAGAATTTCTTCTACTTTTCCTTGACTTATAATCGAAAAGGCTTCCCGCCCCAGTCCAGAGTCCATGAAAAGATCAATAATATCTTTTAATCGGCAGGATTGTTTATTGATATAGAACTCACTATCACCGGAACGATAAACACGGCGAGTTACACTGATTTCATCATAATCAAGTGGTAATCGCTTATCTTCGTTGTCCAGCACAAGTGTCACTTCTGCTACATTCAATGCTTTCCTCGTATCACTGCCTTGGAATATGATATCTTCCATTTTAGAGCCACGTAATGATTTAGCCGATTGTTCGCCAAGTACCCATCGTATTGCATCGGTTATATTACTTTTCCCACTACCATTAGGACCTACAACCGTCGTCATTCCAGGTACAAATTCTACATTTATCCGCTCCGCAAATGATTTGAAGCCCACACTTTCCAATCGTTTTAAATACATATACATTCTCCTATTTCAAAAGAAACCTTATCCCTGTGTTCCTTATCATTAATATTCTTAGAAAACTTGGCTTTTTAACTTATTTATTTTATCATAAAGTGAGTAACAAAAGAAGAGCAGTGTCATTCAGACACCATATATTACAATGGTCAAGCGATCGGGGGGGAATAAATATGAATTTAGAAATTGCAAATGAGGAAAACTTGAAAATATTATTGGATGAATTAGCGAATCGGTTAAATGTCGTTAATCGTTCCATAATGGATCCAGAAGATTATAATTTGAATAAATACGAGGATTTGAAATTCATGTATGACATGGTTGTACAAAAAGGTCAACTAAGCGCTTCAGAAACACAAGCTTTTATTACAGAATTGGCAAGCATTAGAAAATAAATTCATTCAAAATTAGAGGCTGCACCCTATGAAGTGTACAGCCTCTTTATTTCATTACAGTTTTGAATGATCAAGTGCGTATTTTGCGGCGCGCTGCTCTGCTTCCTTCTTCGTTCTGCCAGTACCTTCACCAGCTATACTACCCTTTATAACTGCTTGAGCAACAAATTCCCTGTTATGGGAAGGTCCTTTTTCTTCTACAATTTTATACTCAATTGACTGATCTTTGCTCTGTTGGACCAATTCCTGCAGTTGACTTTTATAATCCATCGCATGCGAAAAAGCACCTGTATTGATTTTCGGAAAAACATGGACCTTGAGAAATTTTAATGCTATATCAAACCCTTGATCCAAATAAAGAGCTCCAAGGAAAGCTTCAAACACATCTGCCAAAATTGCAGGCCTTTGCCTGCCACCCGTTTGTTCTTCGCCTTTACCTAGCAGAAGATATTCTCCAAAGTGCAGCTCAAGGGCAAAGTTCATTAGCGATGGTTCACAAACAATAGCAGCTCTTAATTTAGTCATTTCACCTTCAGGCATATCTTTATTTTTCCTAAAAAGATACTGAGATACACCTAATTCCAAGACTGCATCACCAAGAAATTCAAGACGTTCGTTATCCGAAAACACGGTATTCCGATGCTCATTCACATACGATGAATGTGTAAATGCCTGTTCTATCAGGTTGTGATCTTTAAAGTTAATTTCCAATTGCTTTTCTAATTGGCCCACATCCATGGCTGTCGCCTCCAATTACAATATAGCGAAAGCCCCGCATCAGCGAGACTTTCTGTATGAGGATCTTCAAGAAGTTTTGAACACCATCTATTAGCAAACTAGCGGTATTTTCCGCAATATAGTTAAGCTTTGCTGTTTATGTAATTCACAGCATCACCTACTGTATTTATTTTTTCAGCATCTTCGTCTGCGATTTCCATGTCAAATTCATCTTCTAATTCCATTACAAGTTCCACTACATCCAATGAATCTGCTTCCAGATCATCCTTAAAAGAGGCTTCCATTGCAATTTTTGATTCATCAACATCAAGACGATCTACGATAATAGCTTTTACACGATCAAATACATCTGCCATCATACTTCACCTCCCTTCAAGTAGTATAAAAGATTTTCGTATGAATTTCTAGCTGGAGCAGGTTCTGTCCAGTCTATATGAAATTAAACAGTATTCCGGATCCTAAACGGCCTTATTCGCTTTTGGTTTTCACATCACCATTCCTCCATCGATATGTATCGTTTGGCCGGTGATGTAGTTGGCGTCTTCGGATGCCAGGAAGCGAACTACTTTTGCTACGTCCTCGGGCGTACCTAGTTTTGCCAGCGGGATTAGGCTTAGCATACTTTCTTTTTGTTCTTCATTCAGTTCATCTGTCATATCTGTAGAAATAAATCCAGGTGCCACTGCATTTACCAGAATGTTACGGGATGCAAGCTCTTTAGCTGTTGTCTTTGTCAGTCCGATGACACCAGCTTTTGCAGCTACATAATTTGCCTGGCCTGGATTCCCACTAACTCCTACAATTGATGCAACGTTAATAATTCTTCCTGCTTTTTGCTTCATCATTTGTCGGGTCACTGACTTCGTACAAACAAAGACACCTTTTAAGTTCGTATTAATAACCTGATCAAATTCTTCTTCCTTCATGCGCATCAGCAAATTATCTCTTGTTACTCCAGCATTATTTACTAAAATATCCAAGCTTCCAAATTCACCAATTACATCTTTTACCATTGATTTTACATTCGCTTCATTGGCAACATCAGCTTGGATTTTAAAAGCTTTCACACCCATCTGTTCGATTTCTTCGACTACATCTTGCGCTTTTGCTTCACTGCCTGCATAATTGACTGCAACGTTTGCACCCTGTCTAGCCAGTTCAAGTGCGATTGCTTTTCCTATGCCGCGTGAAGCTCCTGTTACGAGTGCATTTTTTCCTTTTAGCATTACGATTCCTCCCTGTACCATGAAATGAAATCACGCATTGATTTAATATCCTGAACTGCAAAAGTAGGCACTTTTTTGTTTATTTTTCTTAATAAACCAGAAAGAACTTTCCCATTACCTAATTCAACGAAAGCATCAATCCCTTCATCAATCATCTGATTGACTGACTCTTCAAAGCGTACAGGGGAGTATAGCTGTTTGAGGAGCAAATCCTTTATTTCTTCACTTGCGGTAACAGCTTCAGCGGATACATTGGCATATACCGGTATTGTTGCATCTTTGATTGACGTTTTATCTAAATAGCTTGCAAATTCTTCATTTGCAGGCTTCATTAATCTGGAATGAAATGGTCCACTAACATTCAAAGGTAGGACGCGCTTTGCTCCATTTTCCTTCAATAAAGATGAAGCTTTGTCAATTCCCTCTTTCGATCCGGAAATAACGATTTGACCAGGACAGTTCAAATTTGCAAGATCAACCACTTCATCTCTGATTGTTTGCAGAATCCCAGAAACTTCCTGCTCCGATAATCCGAGTACCGCAGCCATCGTACCTTGCCCTTTCGGGAATGCCTCTTCCATTAACTTCCCACGAACAGCTACTAGTGGTAAGGCATCTTCCAATGTAAATGCATCCGCAGCAACAAGTGCACTGTACTCACCCAGACTATGGCCTACAGTCATCGTCGGCTCGACTTTTTCCTGCTGTAATAATTTATGTATAGCGATACTAGTCAAAAGTAGTGCAGGCTGTGCATTTTCGGTTTCTGTCAATACTTCTTTCGGTCCATCAAACATAATTCCCATTATATCTTTACCTAATACTTCATTCGCTTTTTGAAAAAGATCCTGTACGAACGGATATTCATCATAAAATTCTTTCCCCATTCCAACTGCCTGCGAACCTTGGCCTGGAAACATAAAAGCAACACGTTTCATACTATCACTCCTTATCTAATTCAATTGATTCAACTGTTGTTTTAATCGTATTCGTAACATCATGTTCAACCATATGATTTGCCTGTTTAATAGCACTTACAATCGCCCTGCTTTTGGAAGAGCCATGCGCTTTAATAACAGGAGCAGCTAGTCCAAATAAACCAGCACCACCATATTCCGAGTAATCCAGTTTATTTTTTAATCCTCGCAAATCATTTTTCATAAGTCCAGCTGCAAGCTTTGTTTTCGTTGAGGACATAAACGTTTCCTTCAATAAAGTGAAAACAGTTTGTGCTGTACCCTCGATTGTTTTCAGTGCGATATTTCCACTGAAGCCATCTGTAACGACAATATCTGCTGCGCTACTCAATATATCTCGTGCTTCCACATTTCCGATAAAATTAATCGGGGCATTTTTCAACTGTTCAAAGGCCTTTTTTGTGAGATCATTTCCTTTTCCTTCTTCTGTACCTATGTTTAGCAACCCTACAGTAGGATTTGGGATACCACGGACTTTCTCTGTGTATATGGAACCCATGATTGCATACTGAACTAAATGGTTTGCTTTAGCATCCACATTTGCACCGACATCAAGCATGAGAAAACCTTTACCATCAACCGTTGGTAAAGTAGGACTCAATGCTGGTCTGTCTATTCCAGGAATTCTTCCAACTACAAATAACCCAGCACTCATTAATGCTCCAGTATTTCCAGCTGAGATACATGCATCAGCTCGCTCTTCTTTAACAGCTTGTGCCATTAATACCAAGGACGCATTTTTCTTACGGCGCACTGCTCGTACAGGTTCATCATCACTTGTTATAACTTCATCGGTATGTACAATTTCGATATTGGTATCATTTGTTAATAGCGGTTTGATCTGATTTTCATCACCATACAGGGTAATGGTCAAATTATCGATTTCTGATACAGCGTTCATAGCACCTAGAACAATTTCTTGTGGCGCATTGTCGCCACCCATAGCATCAATTGCTAATTTCATTTCCATATTCCCCTTTATTATCGTTTGATTGATACATATAGAATAGACCAGTAAAGACTTTCTCATTATCTACAAAACTATTTACCTGTACAATGGTTCGGTCTTTTTTATCTTTACCTTGTATGATTGCCTTTGCAATCACACGCTCTCCTTCAATAACCTGGCGTGTAAACTTCAATTCAGATTTTGCAGTAAGAGCCAGTTCATCGTTAATAACAGCAACAGCCAACGAATTGGCCTGGGCAAATAAATGATGACCCCTTGCTATTTTATTTCTGGAAAAGACGAGGTCAAAAGTAATATCTAAAATTGATATTGCTCGCTTGTCCAATTCCAAATCTATAATTTCACCAATCACTTCATCAAGTGGCAAAGCCTTTACAGTCTCATTCCATTGATTTGTCGCAACATACTTTATACGCTCTCTCAATTCAGGAATACTCATCTCCATACGATCTAATCGTATCGTTTGAATACTTACATTGTACTCTTTTGCAAGTTGCTCATCTGTAATGAAGGGGCTCTGTTCAATTTTTTCTTTTAGTAGTTGTTGACGTTCTGTTTTTGTTTTTTTCATAAGGGCACCATCCACAATCATTTAATTCACTGCTTTTATGACTTGGTACTAATAGTAATATATAATACCGCCTTTAATTATGCAAGTTAACCATCAATCCAATTTATCCGTGAAGGAAAATTGTTTTTCAATGTATTGTCTTAATGGATAATATTCTGCATCGTTTTCTAACAGGTTTTCTTCAATAATTTCCTGTGCATCCTTCCGAGCAGTTTCCAATGCTCGATAGTCATGAATCATATCTGCGACTTTAAATTCAGGAACACCACTTTGCTTTTTACCGAAGAAATCGCCGGGTCCGCGTAATTTTAAATCCTGTTCAGAAAGTTCAAATCCATTTGTCGTTTCTGTCATTATACGCATGCGCTCTTTTCCCACTTCACCTTTTGGTTCGGAAATAAGGATACAATAACTTTGCTTTTCACCCCTTCCAACCCTTCCTCTTAATTGGTGGAGTTGCGATAAACCGAACCTTTCAGCATCATAGATAACCATTATTGTTGCATTAGGAACATTCACACCAACTTCTACTACGGTCGTTGAAACGAGTACTTGTATGTCATTCACAGCAAATTGTTTCATAACCCCATCTTTTTCTGCAGCTGGAAGTCTTCCGTGCATTAATCCGACTTTCACTTCTTTCGGGAAATATTCCTGAAGCTGGTGAAACAAATCAACCGTATTCTGAATATCTAGCTTATCCGATTCCTCGATCAATGGACTAATCACATACGCTTGTTCCCCTTCGGCAACACGTTGCTCTATGAAGGTCAAAATTCTTTCAAATGTATTCTCTTTTGCCCAAAGCGTTTCAATTTCTTTCCGTCCAACAGGCATTTCATCAATTACGGAAACATCCATATCACCAAATGCAGTAATCGCAAGCGTCCGTGGTATGGGTGTTGCAGTCATAAACAGTACATCAGGATTTAACCCCTTATCTCTAAGAATCCGTCTTTGTTCCACGCCAAATCGGTGCTGCTCATCTACAATCGCAAAGCCCAAGTCATTAAATATTACTTCATCCTGAATGAGTGCATGTGTACCAACTACTATATCAGCTTCATGATTCAGGACCTTTGCTAAAATCTCTTTTCTTCTCTTGCCTTTAATAGAACCCGTAAGCAAAACAATTTTAGCCCGGTCTCCAAATAGTTCCGTAAGCGATTGGTAATGTTGTTCAGCGAGAATTTCAGTTGGAACCATTAATGCCCCCTGTTTTCCAGCAGTGATAGAAGCATAGAGACTAATTGCAGCTACCGCTGTTTTACCTGATCCAACATCCCCTTGAAGCAATCGATTCATGCGGTATGGGGATTTTAAATCAGCCAATATTTGATTAAGAGATTTCTCTTGGGCGCTGGTTAATGAAAAAGGAAAGCCACCAATAAATTCCTGGACTAGTATAGGATCGTAGTGTTGTGCATTACCTTGGGTTGACTCCCGTTTTAACTTGCGCAATAGCTGCATTTTGAGCTGAAAAAGCAGGAATTCCTCATATGTAAATCGGCGTCGTGCATGTTTTAAAGCTACTCTATCTTTTGGAAAATGCATCGTGAATAATGCATCTTTCCGATTTGGTATTTTATAGGACTGAAGATACCTTTCCGGTAAAATTTCATCAATTCCAGTTCCGTAATCAGTTATTGCCTTCTGAATTATTTTTTTCAATTTTATATTCGTAAAATCTCCCTTAACAGAATAGATCGGGTTAATCTTCTCCTGATCCTCAGCGGGACCAACTTTGTAATTGCTGACTGTTATTTGTAATCTATGGGCATCCCACTTACCTGTTAACGTGATTATATTCTCTGCTTTAATTTGCTTTTTAGCAAAAGCCCTGTTAAACATAACCGCTTTAATCGCTACACCTTCAACTTCTACAGTAAATGACAGTCTTGATTTCTTCCTCCCAAAAAAAGTGAGGGAAGGATCATTTACTACCCTTCCCTCAATTGTTACTTTATCTTCATGTATCAATTCACTAAGTGGTCTAATTTCATATACATCATAACGATATGGGAAATAATAAATCAGGTCGGCAACCGTGTGTATGTGCATCAACGATAAGTCTTCTGCAGCTTTATCTCCAACGCCTTTGATTTCAGTTACAAGTTCACTTATCACAGCAAATCACTCTTTCTACATCGTAGTTCCATAGATTTTTTCTTTAAGCAATCTGCCTGTTGGGGTATCTGCCAATCCACCTTCACCAGTTTCACGTAAACTAGATGGCATTTGTCTTCCAATACGGTACATTGCTCCAATAACTTCATCACATGGGATTTTGCTCGTTACGCCAGCAAGCGCCATGTCAGCAGATACTATTGCTAAGGAAGACCCTCCGGCATTTCGTTTAACACATGGTACTTCCACAAGGCCTGCAACAGGATCACAGACAAGTCCAAGCATATTTTTCAATGTCATTGCAAACGCCTCTGAAGATTGCTGTGGTGTACCACCAGCCATCTCTACAATCGCTGCTGCAGCCATTGCGCCGGCAGATCCAATTTCAGCCTGACATCCACCTGCCGCCCCTGAAATAAATGCGTTATTTGCTACGACAAATCCAAACGCTCCTGCAGTAAATAAATAGCGGATCATTTGTTCACGAGTTGGATGAAGTTGTTCTTTTACAGCAAATAACGTTCCTGGAACACAGCCGGCACTTCCTGCAGTCGGAGTGGCACAGATAATGCCCATTGCTGCATTTACTTCATTCGTTCCCATTGCTTTACTCACTGCATCCATCATCAGGTGGCCAGATAATGGGGTTTTTTCTTTCATATATTTTTGAATACGTACAGCATCACCGCCAGTTAGTCCAGTTACCGACTGGACACCTTGCATCGCATCATCGATTGCCCTTTCCATAACTTGCAGATTCTTTTCCATTTCTTCATAAACTTCTTCACGTGTTTTTTCTTTAACATCCATTTCCTGACGAATCATTACTTCAGAAATTAATATATTTTCGTTCTCAGCTATTTCAACCAATTCGGCGACTGTTCGAAACATCATAAAACTCCTCTCCTTAATCAGCTGACAATTTTAGAAATCTGGATGATATGGTCAGCTCCCTCCAGCTCTTTTAAAATGGGATCCTCGACATTTTGATCGACTTCAATGACCATCAATGCTTCTTTACCAACATCTTTACGGTTTACTTCCATATGTCCAATGTTAACTTCATACTTGGCGAGAATCCTTGTTACAGACGCAATCGCACCGAACCGATCGTTATGCATGATTAGAATCGCGGGATGATTACCTGATAAACGAAGTTCGAAGCCATTAAGTTCCGTAATTTCAACTTTCCCTCCACCTATCGATATTCCTATAAGTTCGAGCTGGTCAGAATCATTCCCAATGATTAAACGAGCAGTATTGGGATGATCTACGGCAGCACTATCTTCAATAAATTCAATTTCAAGACCTTTCTCCTTAGCAATATCCAGTGCCTTACTCATTTGTGGATCATCTGTTTCAAAACCCAATAATCCACCTGCCAAAGCAAAATCTGTTCCATGTCCCCTATATGTTTTAGCAAAGGATTCATATAAATGAATTTTTGCCCATTTCGGTTGCTTTCCAAATAAGTTACGGGCAGCTTTACCTATACGTGCAGCTCCTGCCGTATGTGAGCTTGATGGGCCGACCATAACTGGACCGATAATATCAAATACTGAATTATATTTCACATGTATGCACCACCTATTTTATTTGTATAAATCTAGCTCTATTGTAAAGTATAACAAAAAAGACTATAATAATCATTTGTGGATTATAGAATTAGTGTATGTCTTGAGAATCTGTCCTATTTTATTAATTTGATAGATATAGGCTGCACTATTTTCGTTAATCGGGTGGGAGAGGGACGTAAGACATATGAGGAATTTTTATGAAACAATCATGTACTAAACAAACAGCACCTTTAAGAGATGAAATCATTGCTGGAATCATTGGCTATTTTACGACTGTGTATATCGTAATTGTCAATGGATCCATTTTAAGTGAAGCTGGGATTACCCTGGAAACTGGAATGATTGCTACTATTATAGCCAGTTTTGTTGGCACAATGGTAATGGGTATTTTTGGAAAGCTACCATTGATCCTAATTCCAGGAATGGGGATCAATGCATTATTTGCATATTCGATCATTGGGAATAATGGTTTTACATTTCAAGAAGGCTTGGCTGTCGTTCTTGTCGCAGGACTTATTTTCCTAATTACTGCATTCAGTAAGATTGGTGTAATATTGAAAGATGCCATTCCAAATTCACTTAAACACGGGATCACCGTGGGACTCGGTTTTTTCTTGATTCTAATAGGACTTGAAAAAAGCGGCCTTATTATAAGCGGTGAAAGTACAATAATTGAAATTGGTGACTTCACATCAACAACAGTGATCGTAAGTCTTATAACTCTATTCATCGCCATCTTTTTATTTGTAAAGAATATACCGGCAAACTTCTTACTTACAATGGTCGTCGGAACAATACTTGCAGCTCTCTTTGGTTTACCAAACACAGAAGTTAGTACTGTCAGCGTCAATATGAGCGAGCTTTTATTTATGCCCTCGTTTACGGCAGCTGGACATTTTTCTTTCTGGCTTGCTGTATTTCCATTAGCCTTGATTCTCATTTTTGAAAATATGGGGATTCTCAGCGGGCAGCTCGAAATGCTTCATCGAGAAAAAAGCTATAGCAGAGCATTTCGAATTACAGCATTCTCGGCAACAGCCTCCGCATTTTTCGGCACTTCACCAACTGTTTCGGGAGCTGAAAATGCAGCCGTAATTGCTTCAGGTGGTAAAACAGGCAAAGCAGCAATCACAGCAGGACTTTTATTCCTGGCTACCATTTTTATTATTCCATGGATCTCCATGGTTCCTAATTCTGCGATCAGTCCGATATTAATCATCGTTGGATTTTTAATGGCTCAAAACATCCGCCATTTGCCTTTAGACAACCTTTCAGAGAGTATTCCAGCAATGTTGATTGTCGTTATGATTCCATTCACATACAGCATCGGTGATGGGATGGCTTTTGGTTTTATTGCATACCCAATTGTTAAAGCTGCTTTAGGTAAACAGCAAGAACTAAGTAAGCCATTAATTGCCATATCAATATTATTTTCATTAAGTTTTATAATGAAAATCGTTGGACTTTAAAAGCATCGCCTCCTGTTCGGTTTGAACTGGAGGCGATTTTTCTCATATCTTTTCATTCGCCAAAACTTTTCGCGAGTACCATGCCTTCCTATCTGCCAAAAAAGGACTATACATTTATTTGTATAGTCCTTTAATACTTTATTTATTCCACGGAGAAAATATAGGAATATATAGGTTGATTACCGTTATGAACTTCAATTTCAACATCTTCATATGTTTCTTCAATGTAAGCCACAAGTTCCTTTACTTCTATATCATCTACATCCTCACCATATAAGATAGTTAGGATTTCATCATCATCCGAAATTATTTCCTTCAGTAATAATTTCGCTGCTTCTGATTTTTCTTTGTGTGTTGCAACGATTTTCCCTTCATCAATTCCCATGAAATTACCGTTTTCAATAGTAATACCCTCAATTTGGGTATCTCTGACAGCATATGTGATTTGGCCGGTTTTCACCTGTTTGCGGGCTTCATCCATTGCATCCCTGTTTTCATTAATATTCGAATCCGGGTGAAATGCAAGCATTGCACTAATCCCTTGTGGAATAGTTTTAGTAGGTACTACTTTCACATTCTCTTTTGCCAGATCAGCAGCCTGATCGGCAGCCATACGTATATTTTTGTTATTTGGCAAAATAAGTATGTTTTTAGCGTTCGCTTTTTTAATGGCATCGGTAATGTCCTGCGTACTTGGATTCATCGTTTGTCCACCTTCAATTACGACAGATGCTCCAAGACTTTCAAACAATGCTTTAAGTCCGCTTCCTATTGCCACTGTAACAATCGCATATTCACTCTTTTCTTTAGGAATGGATTTTTTTTCCTGATCTCCTACAAGAGCCGTATGTTGTTCACGCATATTTTCTATCTTCATATTGATTAGACTACCAAACCGCTGCCCTAATGTCATACATGTTCCAGGAGTCTCTGAATGCACATGGACTTTTATAATATCTTCATCCGAAACAACCAATAGAGAATCACCCAATTCACTAAGTTCATTACGGAATTCCTCTTCACTGAATGGATTTTCTGCCAGCTTTTCATCTTCAAATTTCACCATGAATTCTGTGCAGTATCCAAATACGATATCTGAAGTGTCCATAAAGTCCTGTGTCACTTTATGATGTTCTGCATTAACCATTTCTTCCATTTTAACTTCTGTAGTATCCTCTGGAAGTTCTTCACCTTTTAAGGCAGCTAAAAATCCTTCATAAATTGTCACAAGGCCTTGTCCACCTGAATCCACTACACCGACTTCTTTTAAAACCGGCAGTAAATCAGGAGTTCTTTGAAGGGAAGCTTTAGCTTCAGCCAGTACTTTTTCCATAAATACAATAATATCTGTTTCTTTTTCAGACTCACTAACAGCTTTCTTTCCAGCATCTTTTGCTACTGTTAAGATTGTACCTTCTACAGGCTTCATTACAGCTTTGTATGCGGTAGCAACACCCGCATCAAAAGCCCCGGCAAGATCTGGTACGGTTAGTTCTTCTTTTTTACCCATTCCTCTTGCAAAACCACGAAATATTTGAGACAAAATTACACCTGAGTTCCCTCTGGCTCCCATTAATAAACCCTTTGCAAAAGCATTTGCTACTTCAGAAACGTTGTTCGTGGTCAGTTTTCTGACTTCATTCGCTCCTGATGTCATTGATAAATTCATATTTGTACCGGTATCACCATCTGGTACCGGAAATACATTTAATGCATCAATTTTATTGGCATTGTTCGTTAAATGGTGTGCTCCAGAGAGTACCATTTGTGTTAAAGTAACGCCATCTAACTTTTCAACCGTCACTATGCTTCCTCCTCCAAACTGTAACAATTTAATCTTTTGCTACACGCACTCCTTGAATATATATATTTACTGAGTCAATTGCTAAACCTAATGATTGACTTAATGTATATTTCACTTGTGATTGCACATTGTTAGCTACTTCAGATATTTTTGTACCATAGCTTACGATAATATACATATCAATATGAAGTTTCTCCTCTTCCTGGCGAACTACAATCCCACGCGAGTAATTCTCTTTTCTCAGGATTTCGGCAATACCGTCTCTTATTTGGCTTTTAGATGCCATTCCTACAATACCATAACATTCTACTGCTGTCCCACCTGCAATGGTAGCAATAACTTCATTTGTAATTGTTACCTGACCATCATTTGTATTAAGTTCAATGGACATAAGAATCCTCCTTAAAAGTACATGTCAAAAAAATAGCTACGTATAGAGCTATCATTCCTTTTTCTGCTAAAACACCAAAACATAATATAAGAAAATTATACTATAGCCTGTATGTATTTAAAAGCAACTACTAATATAATATGATAAAATTATTATGCAAAAAAATCCTCTTTTAACAATGGATGATTTCACATTATCTGTCAAGTGTTTTATCTTTATCCTCTATTCAAAGAAAAAACGCCTGTATATCAGTACATAGACCTCAATGAACAAGTAGTTAAAATGTATTATTGATAAAAGATTGATTGCATTATCAGCTTACTTATGATAAATTGTATAAGTATTAAATGACACATGATAGAGTAAGGAGGGATTAACATGGCTAGAAAATGTGTTGTAACTGGACGTCAAACTCGCAGTGGAAACCAACGCTCTCACGCTATGAATTCCAACAAGCGTAATTGGAAAGCTAATGTGCAAAAAGTACGTATTATGGTAGACGGAAAACCTAAAAAAGTTTACGTTTCTGCACGTGCCCTGAAATCAGGTAAAGTAGAGCGCGTATAACATACGATAACTACATTAGTTGATAAAACAAAAAACACCCGATGTGCATGCATTAGGTGTTTTTTTTATGCCTTTTTTCAGGCTCTTTGATTAATCTTTGTTAATTTATAACCATCGCACCCCGAGATAAAATACGAACTAACTTATATCTTTATTGGATCCTAACCACAAAGCGACGTAATTTCTGGGTAGTATTCTAAGATGTATGCTATTGCTGTCGTCCGGGATTACTCTGGGCGGATGCTTTCCGCGGGCACGGCCTCAGCCTCCTCGAGAAACCCACTCTGCGGGTCTTCGGACACGTGCTTTTCCTGCAGGAGTCACCGCCCAGAGCAATCCCGGACTGGTGGAGCTGTGTGATGAGATTTTTATAACAATCACTAATGCAGTTAATCGTTTGTAAACTTCTAACCAGCTCTGGGAAATATACGAAGACTCCTGCGGGAGGAAAGGCATAGGTGAGACTCTGAAATGCGTTAGCATGAAGAGGCTCACCAGCCGCCTGCGGAAAGCGAAGTATATTTCCCAGAAGCGGTCGCCGAAGTTTCTACATACTGATAGAAGTCAACTGCGCAGTTTATAGATTTTGTGGCAAAAAGCAAATTTTTTTTGGTTGGACGAGTAAACACAGTCCCAATCTTCTAGCAAAAGGGCTTTATTAAAAAAAGAAAGCTTTTATCAAACAAATTGACAAAAGCTGGTTCATCCGTTATTTTTCTTTCTTGAACATCCCAATAACAATCTTGACAAATCCACCAACAAACCTTGGAAGTTTAATCGTATAAAATTTCATAAGCAGGGACCCCTCCTGTTCTACAATCCAAACTGCTGCTAAATTGTATCACAACTCTTTACTAGTAATAGTATGCCTTTTTCAAACGAAAAAGTACCACTTTTTGAAAGAAGCTTGTTCGAGATACAGCGAGTCGATCCCCAGGAGATAGTTGTATTTGTTAGCGGATAGTAAAATCCAGAAAGATTAATACCTTCCACAACTTTTGTATAAGGAACAAAAGAAATATACGGATACGTAACATCCTGGCTGACCGTATACTTCCCCGGAAAGGTCATTTCAAGACAGTTTGACTTATCCACGATATAACCGTTGATCCCTTTATTTTCAATTTGATAAAGCAACTGGATGTTTATTAGCTCATGATCGAGTCTCCCACCCGTTACTCCAAATAGATGTATATGACCGGGATTCAGTTCGAAACTTTTCTTTAAAGCAATTTCAATATCTGTTTCGTCTTTTTCCGATGGGTACTGTTCCATGTACTTTGTATGTTGCTTTATAAAGGCCTTCTCACTGGCATTAATTGAGTCAAAATCACCAACCGCGTATTCCACAGGGATATCATGTTCAGCCAGAACATATGCCCCACGATCAGCTCCTATCCAAATATCTATTTTATCCTTGTAAAGGTACAGATCTGGAAGCAAGTCTACTGGACCATTCCCCACAATTCCTACTGCTACCATACATATTACCCTTTTGCCGCTTGCAGAATATCTTTTATTGCCTGATGACGATTTGATTGATTAAAAACAGCACTACCAGCAACAAGTACATCTGCTCCTGCATCTGTACAAAGTTTTGCAGTTTCCGTATTGACTCCTCCATCGACTTCAATTTCAAATGTCAGATTTAATTCTTTTCTCCATGTAAAAATCTGTTCAATCTTCTTCAATGTTTCATGGATAAATGACTGCCCACCGAATCCAGGATTGACGGTCATAATTAAAACAAGATCTACCTCAGACAAGATTGGCTTGATCATTTCAACTGGTGTTGCAGGATTTATAACTACTCCTGCTTTCGTTCCGTTTGCCTTAATTAACTGAATCGTACGATGTAAATGCGGAGATGCTTCTTGATGGACTGTAATTATAGATGCTCCAGCTTTAGCAAAATCAGCAATATACGTGTCCGGATTTTCGATCATCAAATGCACATCTAAAGGTAGCGATGTTACTGGTTTTATTGCTTCTACAATCAAAGGTCCAATCGTAATGTTTGGTACAAAATGTCCATCCATTACATCTACATGAATATAATCCGCACCTCCATTTTCTACATCCTTTATCTCTTCTCCCAATTTCGAGAAATCTGCTGATAATATTGATGGTGCTATTTTTGTCATAACTTAATACCTCGGCTTTCTTGTTTGTATTTCTTCCAGGAAGCTCAAATAATGCTCGTACCGGAATTTTGGAATTTCTTCATTGTCTACTGCTGTCTTAACGGCGCATTTCGGTTCTTTATGGTGCATACAGCCACGGAATTTACAATTTTCTCTTATAGCTCTCATCTCAGGAAAACAATTTGTTAGCTCTTCCGCTTCGATTTCATTAAATTCAAGAATACTAAAACCCGGTGTGTCTGCGACAAGCCCGTGATTAACCTGCATAAGCTCCACATGTCTTGTCGTATGCTTTCCTCTACCAAGACTCTTGGATATTTCAGCTGTCTTAAGCAGTAGGGATGGCTTTAACACATTTAGAAGCGTAGACTTCCCTACGCCGGATTGGCCAGCAAATACGGATACTTTATCCGCAAAATAATGCTCCAGTACCGGAACGTTATCCGGTTGCTTTGATGATAACATTTCTACGGAATAGCCAATTTTCTCGTATATTTCTTTATAAGAATTCATGTTCATTCGCTCTTTATCAGATATTAAATCAATTTTAGTAATAAAAATCAAAGGGTTAATATTTTTTGATTCAATCAACACAAGAAAACGATCTAGCAATAACGTGCTGAAATCAGGGGAAACAGCAGAGCTTACGATAATGGCTTGATTGATATTTGCTATAGGCGGCCGGACAAGTTCATTTGACCTTTTCTCTATTTCCATGATATATCCTTCTCCGGGATTACTTTCCTCAAATTGAACAAAATCCCCCACAAGAGGGGTTATTTTTCTGTTGCGAAAAACACCCCGACCTTTACATGAGTAGATTTTATCCCCTGATTGTACGTAATAAAATCCGCTTAAAGCTTTTACAATTCTGCCTTCTGCCATTTTAGTCACCCTCTTGCCCTTCATAAGTTACTGTTTTACTTCTAATGACTTCATCATCTCTTTTTATTATATACTCCGCTTCGCCACCTGGAGGAATGGTTAAAGTAAAAGTAAACTCTTCGTCCTCTGTAATTGCTTTCTCATCATAGACATTTGTTATTTCATTATCCAAATCACCAATATAAATACTGACAATCTGTTCGACTGGTTCCTCTTGTACCCCTTCCTCTTCCTGCCCCTCTTCTTCAGTGCCTTCGTCAGGTAAGGGATCAGGACTATAAGGTACCAAATACGTTATGGTATGCGAACGAGGAGGTAATGCTTCTGGTCCTGAAGATATATAAACATTTACCGTAGAACGTTCTTCCAGTTCAGTACCAGAACTTGGTTCCTGCCTAATAACTGCACCTTCAGGAACGGTTTCTGAAGTCGCTTCAACTTTATTCATTACTAAGTTATTGCTTTCCAAATAAGATCTTGCATCCTGTTCGCTCATATCCGCAAGATTGTTTAAACTGACTAATTCAGGCCCCATACTGATTTCAAAGATTACCCTCTCTTCACTTGGCACTACTTCACTACCTGGTGCTGGTTGAATTTGAGTTATAACTTCTCCAACTGGACGGTCTGAATGTTCTTTATAGGTTTTTATATCTGTAAAGCCTGCTTCTTCAAGAAGTCTTTCAACTTGTCCTATATCGCGTCCGACATAATCACTGAATTCTACTTTTTCTTTACCTTGACTAACGGATAGCGTTATGGTTGAATCTTCTTTTGCAGTTCTTCCTGCTCTTGGGTCAGATCTTACAACAAGACCTTCCTCTAATTCCTCGGAAAAAACATCTTCCTGCTCGACAACTAAATTAAGTGATTCCAGAAGCTCCCTTGCTTCTTCACTTTCCATCTCTGTAACATCTGGTATGTTAACATCTTTCGGTTGCATGTAGTAATATGCAGCTACTCCTCCAGCAAGCAGTAAAAATAGAACAATTAAAATAATTAGCCATTTTTTCTTACCCTTTTTTTCTTTAACTGGTTTTGTAGTCTTCTTTTTTTTGTTTTGATTCTTTTTAGTCTTTTTTGATGAGGTTTTCTTTACTTCCTTTTCCTCAGGGAAATTTTTAGTACCCTCATTCACTTGATGGACCAATGTAGACTGTTCCATATCCTCTTCTATTTGTTGGTCCGTTATTATCGGAATTGCCTTTGTTTCTTCTCCCGCTTCAATTGGTGGAGCGAAAGGTAACTCATTAAGTTTATCCGGGTGTAGTGCTGTTTCAATAACCTCTTCCAAGTCATGTATGTTTTCATACCTATGAAATGGATCTTTAGCTGTCGCTTTTAATACAATATTTTCAACACTTTGTGGAATCGCTTGATTAAATCTCCTTACAGAAGGTGTATTACTTTGCAAATGCTTTAATGCAATGGAAACTGGCGACTGTCCGGAGAAAGGAAGACGTCCTGTAAGCAGCTCAAACAGCACAATACCCATTGAATATATATCCGATTTTTTAGTGGCCATTCCACCTCTTGCCTGTTCAGGAGACAAATAGTGTACTGATCCTAGGATCGAGTTCGTCTGTGTCAATGAAGTTGCACTCAATGCGATCGCTATGCCGAAGTCAGTTACTTTTACTTGTCCGAAATTGTTAACGAGTATATTTTGAGGCTTAATATCACGATGTACAATATCATTTGCATGGGCAAGAGCAATAGCGGAACTGATTTGTTTCATAATGTCTAATGCTTCTTGGACATCAATCGGCCCATAGTGCTGTATGTATTCTTTTAATGTCATCCCTTCGACATACTCCATAACCATATAAAGTACTTCATCTTCTTCGCCTACATCATATATACTCACAATATTAGGATGGGATAAACTTGAAGCCGACTGCGCTTCTCTGTCAAAGCGTGCGATAAATTCTTGATCATTGATATATTCCATTCGTAAAGCTTTTACAGCAACATCACGCTCGAGAATAATATCTCTGGCCAGATACACATTGGCCATCCCGCCCCCACCAATTTTTTCTTTGATTTTATAGCGTTCGTTTAGAAGGTGACCTCCATTCATCCAATTTCACCCTCTCCCGAAGAAGATTCATACTGTATAAGAATGAGGGTAATATTGTCTTCTCCCCCCCGATCATTTGCAAGATTTATCATTTCTGATCCGATCTCTTTCAAGTGATTGGGTTTCTGTGTAAATGCAGCAAGTTCGGTATCATTCAATTTATTTGACAACCCATCCGAACATAGGAGTAGCCTGTTTCCCTCGCCCCATTCAACAGTCAATATATCTTCTGTTACCTGTTGTTCCGTCCCAATAGCCTTCAACAAAATATTCTTTCTTGGATGCTGTTCTGCATCATCTTTAGAAATTTGTCCGGAGCGTACCAGCTCATTAACAAGGGAATGATCTTGGGTAATTTGTTTAAAGCCCGTATCATTCAAAAGATAACACCTGCTATCACCAACATGCGCTATCGTTATAAACTCTTTTGTGCATACGACAACAACAATAGTTGTCCCCATGCCCTCATATTCCTTATTAACCAACGAATGTTTATAAATGGATTGGTTAATATCTGTAATCGTCGCTGACAACCATGCTTCTATTTCCCCTGGCGTTTTTAAATCAGAGGTTGACTTCCATTTATCCCTGACCAGTTCCGTTGCAAGCTTACTAGCTACATCACCAGCCTGATGGCCACCCATACCGTCAGCAATGACAGCTATTAATTGTTGATCCGTATTAAAAAATATTCCACCCGCATCTTCGTTATGGCTTCTAACTTGACCACGGTCAGTCAGAAAATGACCTTCCATGTTTCTCCCCCCTCACTCCTGAGCAAGTTTTACTTTTGAATTAAATTAGTACTATGAATAAAGTATTGCACAATTATCCCAATAAAAGAACTAAATTATCCATTTTTTTTAAGACGTGTTAAAAAGAAGCCATCTGTCTGATAATCTTGCGGGAATAATTGAATCCCATTTTCCGTTATTCCTGGGGACTCTTTTAAATCTGAAGGTAACGTCTCAAAAAATTCCTCATCTACTTGAAAATCAAGATGATTAGCTAAGAATCGTTTTACGACATTTTCGTTTTCTTCGACATCCACCGTACATGTACTATAAATCAATAATCCATTACTTTTTAATAATGGAGCAACATTTTCAAGGATATCCATTTGTATTTCGGATAGTCGTTGTATATCTTCTTCTTTTTTGTCGTATTTAATTTCAGGTTTCCCTCTGATTACACCTAAGCCGGAACATGGCGCATCGATTAATATTCGATCAAAACTTTCCTTTTCATGCAGTTTACCAAGTTCTCTTGCATCGCCCGGATTGGCATCAATAATGGACAGGTTAAGCAATGCTGCTTTATCATCAACTTGTTTTATTTTCTTTGAATGTAGATCATAGGCGTGAATCATTCCTTCATCCTGCATTTTTTCAGCTATATGCGTGACTTTCCCACCAGGGGCACTGCAGCCATCGAGAATATGCATTCCTGGTTTTGCATCAAGCATTTCTCCCACAAGCATAGAGCTCTGATCCTGAATGGTTACATATCCGTCACGAAACAACGCTGTATTTAAAATATTTCCTTTATCAACAATTATTCCTTGTAATGAAAATGCAGACTTTCTTACTTCAAAACCTTGTTCGGTTAATAGTTGAATCGCATTTTCACGTGTGATTTTCATTGGTTGAACCCTGATGGAACTAAGTTTTCTTGTTATGTTCGCTTCACACATTGCTTTTGCAGTTTCATAGCCATAGTTGGAAATCCAACGATTGACAAGCCACTCTGGGTGACTTGTTTCAACAGAAAGTCGCTTTGCCGGGTTTTCGATGATCGCTGTGTCTGGAACGCCACTACGTTGCGCACTCCGAAGAACACCATTAACAAGTGATGATATTCCTTTATGACCACGTTGTTTTGCTATTTCAACTGCTTCATGAATAATCGCATGATCTGGTACTTTATCGAGGTATATCATCTGATATAGAGACATCCTTAAAAGCATTCTTACCCATTGATCCATTTTTTTATTATTTTTCACGAAACGATCCAAATAATAATCCAGTGTCATTTTTCGTTGTAATGTTCCGTAAACAATTTCAGTCATTAAGCCCTCATCTTTTTCGTGTATTCGCTTTGACTTTATCTCGTTATTTATTAATAAATGACTGAATCCACTATCTTTCTCTATGCGTAGCAGCATATCAAGAATCGTATTACGTAGTTGATATTTCATATTATTCACCTAATATTTTCCCAGTTTTTATACGAAGCTGTGATCCTTGTAAGTATTCTTTTACTGTCATCCGCTTTTTTCCAGCAGGTTGAATTTCTGTTACTTTTATACCTTTTTGATTTCCGCAGACAACAATGAATGCGTGATTATCCTCAATTTGTACAATTTCACCTGGAGATTTACCAGCGTATTCAGTATCTTCCGGCTCACCCCACCAAATTTTCATCACCTTTTCTTCATAAGTAGTAAAAGCGACCGGCCATGGGTGCAGCCCGCGAATTTTATTATAAATCTCAGTATTGCTTTTATTCCAGTCTATCTTTTCCTGTTCTCTCTTTATATTGGAAGCAAAGGTTGCTTGTAATTCATCCTGTTTTTCTGGGGTCAGTTCATTTGAAAAAATCTTTGGCAATGTTTTTGTTAATAGATCCGCTCCTGCTTCAGAAAGTTTCTCATGCATCGTTCCCACATGGTCCTTTGTGTCAATTGGCACAGACTGTTGGGTTAAAATATCTCCAGCATCCAATTTTTCGACCATATACATAATCGTAATTCCTGTTTCCTTTTTCCCTTCCATGATAGCGTAATGAATTGGTGCTCCTCCACGTAGTTCTGGAAGGAGCGAAGCATGTACATTTATACATCCGAATTCAGGTGTTTCAAGGATTTCATTTGGTAGCAGTTGTCCATATGCCGCTGTAACAATTAAATCCGGTTCATACGATAATATTTCCATGTAATCATTCTTTAGTTTTTCTGGTTGGAATACAGGTATATTATTTTTTTCTGCTTCTACTTTGACTGGTGGAGGTGTGATCACTCGTTTTCTTCCTTTTGGTCGATCCGGCTGTGTTACCACAAGTACTACTTCATATTCAGAATTAACCAGCGTTTGTAAAACAGGTACTGAAAATTCTGGTGTCCCCATAAAAACAATTCGTTTCATTTGTTTAACCCTCTTTCATTACTGCAATATCATGTAGCTACATCATATGATATGGCTGCATATCAACTGTAATCAGTAAGTCATTTTTCCGTACTTCATCAGCAAAAACACTTTTTATTTTATTAATATATTTTCGCAAATGAGGCTCATCTCTATATTTTATCATGCATTGATAGCGATATCTATCTTTGATACGTGGTATTGCCGATGGTGTAGGTCCTAACACCACCGTATTTCCCCCAACAGCTTTCAAAAGCAGCTGTGCAATTTGCTGGGTAGATTGGATTGCTTTTACATTATTCTCATGGGAAACCGTAATAAGTGCTAAGTAAAAGTAAGGAGGATATTGAAAAGCTTTGCGCATGCTCATTTCGTGTTTATAAAATTCATTAAAATTATAATGACTTGCCAGTTCAATACTGTAATGATCCGGTGTATATGTTTGTACAACAACTTCACCAGGAAGTTCATGTCTTCCAGCACGTCCACTAACCTGTGTCAATAATTGAAACGTCTTTTCGGATGAACGGAAATCAGGGAGATGCAACATGGAGTCTGCTGTCAGTACACCAACAAGGGTAACATTTTCAAAATCCAATCCTTTTGCAATCATCTGTGTGCCCAACAGAATATCCGCTTTACCTTCTGCAAATTGGCTCAACAACTTCTCATGAGAACCTTTTCTCCTTGTCGTATCGACATCCATTCGAATAACTCTCGCCTCTGGAATAAGTTTAGTCAGTGATTCTTCCACTTTCTGAGTTCCAGTACCGAAATAACGAATTAAATCACTTTCACACTCCGGACACACTTCCGGTACGCTTTCTTCATACGAACAATAATGACATTTCAGTTGATTACTGTTTTTATGAAAGGTTAAAGCTATGTCACAATGTGGACATTCTTTAACATGTCCACAATCTCTGCACATAACAAAAGTAGAGTAGCCTCTTCTGTTCAACATAAGTACAATCTGTTCACCTTTCTCAAGGCATTTATCAATTTTATCCTTCAGTGCTCTTGAAAACATCGTACGATTACCAGCATGCAGTTCATTTCTCATATCTATTATTTCTACTTCAGGCATCGCTTTTTTATTTGTACGTTCACTCAAAGTTGAAAGCTTATAAACACCTTTGCTTGCACGTGCGTAGGATTCCAATGCTGGTGTAGCACTACCTAAGATTACAGGACAGTGATTACTTTCTCCTCTGTGAATCGCAACATCCCGTGCATGGTAACGCGGTTGGTCTTCCTGTTTATAAGTAGTCTCGTGTTCCTCATCGATAATAATAATGCCCAGGTTTTCAAAGGGGGCAAATACTGCAGACCTTGCGCCTACAACCACCTTCACTTCTTTTCGAAGGATTCTTCGCCATTCATCATATTTTTCTCCAGCAGAAAGAGCACTGTGCATAACAGCAACATTTGATCCAAATCTTCCTTTAAAACGTTTGACCATTTGAGGTGTCAGTGAAATTTCCGGTACTAGGACGATTGCTTCCTTATCTTTATTTAATACATTTTGAATTGCCTGCAAATATATTTCTGTTTTACCACTACCGGTGACCCCATGGATTAGAAAAACATCATGTTTATTCGCTTCAATCGTTTCGTTGATTGGTTGAATAGCTTCTCTTTGCTCTGTAGTTAATTCCAATGGGGTTGTTCGAGCAAAGTCATCATCATTATAAGGGTTTCGCAACACTTCTTTTTGATAAGTCTCTAAAAGGCCTTTTTCTACCAAAGCCTTTACGGTACCTGTTGTAGTTTGCACTTTTTTAAGCAAAACTTGCTGTTCCATCTCGTGCACATATTCAATAAAGAATAATAACAGTTGCTTCTGTTTCTTTGCTGATTTAGATAAATCCTCCACTGCCTCTTCCAATAGGAAAATATCCTTTGCTGGTTTAACCATTGTTACTTGTTTCTTTGTGATTCTGGATTTAACCAAATAATCAATCGAGATATCACCTGTCTCAATTAGTTTCTGAAGCTGATAGTAACTTATGGAGGATGATTCAAATTCTTCAAATGGTATGTAATCTCTTCCAGCAAACAGATGTTCAATATCCTCTGGAAGCTCTTCATCTGTCATTCTCACTAACTCTTTTTTATACTGTGATTTTAAGACCTGTGGCAGCATTGCCTGCAGCGCAGTAATGGATAAACTTAATGTTTCATTGGCAACCCACTTTCCCAGTTCAAGCAGTTCTGCAGTTAATACAGGAGTCAAATCCAAAACATCTATTATATCTTTTAATTTATTAAAGCTTGATTCAGAAGTAAAATCCACGACAAACCCCATAATTTTCCTTGGACCAAATGGAACAATGACACGCATGCCGACTGTAAGCATGTCCATGAATTTTTCTGGAACAAAGTAATCAAATGTCTGATTGGTGGAACTCGCCGGTACATCAACAATTACTTTAGCTATTTTCAACGTATTTCATCCTTCATATCCTGATCGATAAATTTCAGGATTTTTTCTGCTACTTCTCTCTTTGAAGCTAATGCTATTTCTTCCTGTTTCAATAATTTGTTTACGTACGTTACCATGTTTGTGTCGCCCCCAAAGCCTGCTCCTTCAGAAGATACATCATTAATCACGATCGCATCCAAATTCTTTTTCACGAGCTTTTTCTTACCGTATTCTAGCGGATTTGTAGTTTCAGCTGCAAATCCCACTAAATACTGGGTTGATTTAACTTCACCTAATGATTGAAGAATATCTTTTGTTCGCTCCATTTCGATATGCCATTCCCCGTCTTGCTTTTTCATTTTTTCTTCATATACTAGTTTCGGTCTGTAATCTGCAACTGCAGCAGACTTTATAACAATATCCTGTTCCTCGAAGTGAACGTGCATGGCCTCATACATTTCCTCGGCTGTCATTACATTAATTCGTTGAATTCGGGGGTGCGTAGTTTTCTCTGCTACTGGACCACATACAAGTGTTACATCTGCTCCAAATTCTGCAGCTGCCTCTGCAAGCGCAAAGCCCATTTTTCCTGTTGAATGATTCGTAAAAAATCGAATTGGATCAATTTTTTCCCTTGTTGGTCCAGCTGAAATCAGCACCTTTCTACCAGTTAAAAAAGGTTCCTGGTGTTGATGTGTTTCAATTGCTTCTATAATACTTTCTGGCTCTTCCAAACGTCCCTTCCCCACATAACCACAAGCCAGATAACCTGCACCAGGTTCAATGAAATGATATCCCCATTCCTCTAACTGTTTCATATTCTTAATCACTGCCGGATGAGCATACATATGTACATTCATTGCTGGAGCTACATAAACATCGGCCTGTGTCGCGAGTAGGGTAGTTGTAAGCATATCGTCTGCAATACCATTTGCAAGCTTTCCAATTATATTTGCTGTAGCTGGAGCAATGATTGCAATATCTGCCCAATCTGCCAAATCAATGTGTGCAATTTTTTCTGGATGTTTTTCGTCAAACGTATCTATATAAACGGGGTTTCTCGATAATGCCTGAAAAGTTAGAGGTGTTACAAATTCAGCAGCACTTTCCGTCATCATGACTTTAACATTGGCGCCTTTTTGCGTTAATTTACTTGCAAGTGCACATGCTTTGTATACTGCTATTCCACCAGAGACTCCTAAGAGTATATTCTTTTGATTAACCATTTTTCTAACCCCTTTCCAAACCGTTTCGAAATTTCATTAAGTCATTTATAACATATAAATAACACATATATCTTCTAAAAAGGTTGCAACAAAAGCATATTTGCTTTAAACCTTATTCAGTAAAAATAAACCCCCCGCTTTATTTTGCGGAGGGCTTTGAATTTATAATGGGTTAATCTTCTATATATAATTTTCCAGCTTCAATCTCTTCCAGGGCCATACCTACATATTTAACTGATTTTGGATTATCAACCATTACATTCTTTGAATCACTTAATTGTCTCGCACGTCTTGAAGATAGCGTTACAAGTGTATATTTAGATTTTATTTTGTCCTGCAAAGCATCAATTGATGGTTCTAACATCATTATAGTTCATCCTCCAATATTTTTTTGTATTGCTTCGCGACCCGTTCACGTTTTAAATGTTCACTTTGAATAATGGATTTCACCTTGTCCACAGCATGTTCAACCTGATCATTTACAACTACATAATCATAGGCATCCATCATTTCAATCTCTTTGCGGGCTTCTTTTAAACGGTTAAGAACCAGTTCCTGTGATTCCGTACCACGATTAACAATGCGGTTTTTCAATTCTTCTAGGCTTGGTGGGAAAAGAAAAATAAATACTCCTTCAGGGAAGTTCTCTTTTACCTGTAAAGCGCCCTGCACTTCTATCTCCAAAAAGACATCCTGCCCTTTTTCCAATGTCTCTTCCACATAAGTGCGAGGTGTCCCATAATAATTACTGACATATTTTGCATATTCAAGTAGTTGATTTTGTTCAATCAGATTTTCAAATTCTTCAACTGATTTGTAAAAATAATCAACCCCATCCATTTCACCCGGCCGCATATTTCTCGTTGTCATCGAAATGGAATATTGCAATTCAGTTGCTTCTTCAAAAAGTTTTTTTCTTACTGTTCCTTTTCCGACTCCGGACGGTCCAGAAAGAATAAATAAAATACCTTTCTCTTCAATCAACATATTTCCTCCTAAAGCTCCACTATTATGATCTATTCGTCTGAAATCTCTTCGTGACTGATTACCCGTTGTCCGACAGTTTCAGGCTGAACAGCAGATAGAACGACATGGTCACTGTCTGTTATAATCACAGCTCGTGTACGTCTTCCATATGTAGCATCCACCAATTTATTATTTTCTCTGGCTACGGTTATAATTCGTTTTATCGGTGCTGATTCCGGTGAAACAATCGAAATAATACGATTAGCGGAAACAACATTTCCAAAACCGATATTTATCAAACTTAAACTCAACTTACTTCCCCCTTGAACGAAAACGATATTCAGTCTAATATTTGTGTAATAGTATCATTATACTTTATTTAAGCAAAAATTTATACCATTAAATATAACTCTACGTAAGAGATGCCTTCAACTACTCGATATTGTTCACCTGTTCCTTCACTTTTTCAATCTCACTCTTAAGTAGAATAGTCCACTCGCTGAAACCTTCTATTTTCAATCGCAATTATCATATTTCCCTTACGTAATAGCTCTTTTCAACACAATCTTTCTATTTAATTCCATTTTTCTTACATCCATTTTCATTATACGTTATTCATACCGATTCTAAACCTACTATACCAATCATAACACTAACAGAAAAATAATCTATCAACATGGATAATCTCTAAAAAAAACCGAAAGCGCTCATTGCATAGCATTCTCGGTTTTGGATCTTGTATTATTTTTTAGTGAAACCGAATAAAACTGTTGGGATAGCTGCTAAGGCAACAATCAGCATCCAGTCTCTAAAGGCAAGACTAACGGTGTGGAAAATTGGCTGCAACGGTGGCCAGTAAATAACAACGAGTAGGAGCAACAAGGAAGAAAGCACAGCAAAAATCAGATAGATATTTTCAAATGGATTTCTTGAGAATATAGAATGCTCGCTTCTGCAGTCAAACACATGGATCAATTGAGCCAGTACAAGGGTTGTGAAAGCTGTTGTCTGGGCGAAAATTAAATTATCGGGATTATTTTGGTACGTGACTACAAAACCAATTAATGTCACCAAACCAATTAAAATCCCTCTGCTAATAATCTTGTAGCCTAATCCTCTTGAAAAAATGCCTTCACGAGGATTCCTTGGAGACCGTTTCATCACATCCCCCTCCGCTTTATCAAGCCCAAGTGCCATAGCAGGGAGTCCATCCGTAACAAGATTCACCCACAAGATTTGCACCGGTATAAGGGGAAGAGGCAAAGCTAGTAGCATAGCAAAAAGCATGACAAGTATTTCACCTACATTGGAAGCAAGCAAATATCTGATAAATTTACGAATATTTTCATAGATATTTCTTCCTTCCTGAATGGCTGATTTTATCGTTGCAAAATTATCATCCATTAATATTAAAGAAGAGGCTTCCTTTGTTACATCTGTACCGCTTATTCCCATACTAATTCCAATATCGCTTGCTTTAATTGCGGGGGCATCATTTACTCCATCACCTGTCATTGCTACAATGTGACCTTTTTCCTGAAATGCCTTTACGATCTTCAGTTTATGTTCTGGTGTTACACGAGCGAATACGTACGTATCATCGATAATATTACCCAGATCCTCTGATGTCATATTGTTTAATTGATGACCTTCAAGTACAAGACCATTTTCAGGAAGCAAATTCAGGTTCTTAGCAATTGCACGTGCAGTGTTAACATGATCACCTGTAATCATAACCGTTTTTATTCCAGCTTCCCTGCATTCTCTAATAGCGGTCTTTACTTCTTTTCTTGGAGGATCCATTAACCCATACAATCCGATAAACGTCAGTTCATCTTCCAGCAATGTCGAATCAAGTGATGTATTAGCAGAAATGGATTTCATACTGATGGCAATTGTTCGTAATGCTTTGCCTGCCATTTCATTGATGGCATTTTCAATTTGAACTTTATTTTGGTTTTTCAGTAGTTTCCTGCCATCCTTGTCCAAGTAGTAGGATGACCGTGGCAACAGCACATCAGGAGCACCTTTCGTAATCAAAAAGCGCATTTGATTTTTATCTTCAACAACCACACTCATTCGTTTTCTGTCTGAATCAAATGGAAATTCCTTGACAATACGGTACGCATCACCAAAGTCGACTGTTAATCCCATTTTCCTTGCAGCAACAAGTAATGCGCCATCGGTAGGGTCGCCATCGATATAATTCTTCCCTTTTTTTACATTTAAAATTGCATTATTACATAACATGCCATTTAAAAGCATATTTTCAAGGTTGGGATATGACCGATCGACTTTTTTTCGATCGAGGAAGTAATCACCCTGAATCTGGTACCCATCACCTGAAACATACAGATAATCACCGTTGAGATAAATTTCTTTAACTGTCATTTGATTTTCAGTCATTGTTCCCGTTTTGTCGGAACATATTACGGAAGCGCAGCCAAGTGTTTCGACAGCGGAAAGCTTCCGAACGATTGCCTTCTTCCTGATCATTCGTTGCACACCTAGAGAAAGAGCTACGGTTACAATAGCGGGTAGACCTTCTGGAATGGCAGCAACAGCTAAAGAAACACCAGCAAGAAACATCTCATACATTGGATGGCCTTGAATAATGCCAAGTCCTGCGACCAATACGGTCAGAAGTAACGCGACAACAATTAAAATTTTCCCAAGTTCAGCCAGCTTCATTTCAAGTGGTGTAACCATCTTTTTTGTATTGGCCATTAGTGAAGCTATTTGTCCCATAACTGTATTCATACCAGTCCCCACAACAATACCAACACCGGACCCTCTCGTTACAAGCGTGCCCATAAAACCCATATTTGCCTGATCCTGCACATCGAGGTTGTCCTTTTTGATTTCTGTAGCATGCTTGCTTACTGGCAATGATTCACCTGTAAGTGTTGACTCTTCCGTCTCCATACTATTTGATTTAACGATTCGAATATCAGCAGGGATACGATCACCACTATTTATTTTAACAATATCCCCTACTACAACATCTCGGGAGGTAATCTTCTCCCATTTCTCATTCCTAAGAACATTTGCTATCGGTGCAGACAGTTCCTTTAATTTCTCCAAAGAATTTTCTGCTTTTTGTTCCTGAAAAAACCCAATAAATCCATTGATAAATACAATAATCATAATCGCAATGGCATCAATAAATTCTCCAAGCAATCCTGCTATCAAGGTAGCAGCCAATAATACAATAACCATGAAATCTTGGAACTGTTTTAGAAAAATAAGCCATTTGGAAGTATTCTTCTTAGCCTCCAAGATATTTTCACCATATTGTTTCCGCCGCTCCTCTGCCTGTTTAGCGGTCAGCCCCCTATTTGCTGTGACAAGTAACTTCTGTTCAACTTTTTCTGCATCCAACTGATACCAATTCATCTGCATTCCTCCGCGCATTTAGATAGTACAAGCTATTAGTCCATATCTATGCATAACTCTCTAAAAAAATGCTATAATTGCGCATGAGGTGATTTTATGCCATTTGATGGTATCGTAACAAGAGCAGTTACAAAGGAATTAAAAGATAAATTGATATCCGGTAAAATTAATAAAATATATCAACCTACTTCCACCGAACTTGTTTTTACAATCAGAAGCCAAGGAAAGAACCATACCTTGCTGTTTTCCGTCCATCCGACCTATGCCAGGTTTCATTTAACGGAAGATACATATACAAATCCAAAGGAACCACCAATGTTTTGTATGGTATTAAGAAAACATCTATCCGGGGCCATTTTGGAAGATATTGAGCAATATGGAATGGAACGTATTGTCACCTTTTCCATCAAGACAAGGAATGAGCTTGGTGATATCAGCCATAAATTACTTGTTGCAGAATTAATGGGGAAACATAGTAATGTGATGATCGTTGACAAGGAAAAGGGTCATATTATTGACAGCATTAAACATATCTCAATGGCACAAAACCGATACCGGACCATCTTACCTGGTCAAGAATATAAACTGCCACCTTCACAAAATAAACTAAATCCCCTAGAGATAGACGGGGAACAGCTAGTTCGCAAATTGGATTTCAACGCTGGTAAAATCGATAAGCAAATGGTAGGCATCCTGGATGGCTTTTCGCCCTTAATTACAAGCGAAATCATAAGTCGTGCCAATTTTGGTTCCAATGACGTGTATATGGAAAAGTTTACAGAAGTTCAGCAGCAGCTTATTCATCATACTTATACTCCTGCAATTTACACAGGTGGTAGTAAAGAAGATTTTCATGTATTGCCCATCACTTCTTATCAAGGTGAAATGGCGGAATTTGAAAGCGCCAATACAATGCTGGATACATTTTATTCTGGAAAAGCTGAACGTGACCGCGTCAAACAAAAAGCGAAAGATTTATATCGCTTTATAAAAAATGAAAAGAATAAAAATGAACGGAAATTAAAAAAACATCTTCAGACAATTAAAAAAGCGGAAAAAGCGGAATACTACCAGAAAATGGGTGAATTGCTCACTGCACATATGCATTTAGTAAAACAGGGTACCACTAAGCTAACTGTTACTGATTATTACGATCCGAATCAGGCAGAAATAACCGTTGAATTAAATCCGAACAAAACACCAAGCGAAAACGCACAGAGCTTCTTTAAAACCTATCAGAAACTTAAAACATCAAAACAGGTCGTAGAAACCGAAATACTTCGTACAAACGAGGAAATAGACTATCTTAATCTATTGTTGCAACAGATAGACGTTGCTGCTGTAGAAGATATTGATGAAATTCGTGAAGAACTAAGTGAAGAAGGTTATATGAAAAAGCAAAGAACAAAAGGAAAGAAGAAAAACAAACCTATAAAACCTGCTCCTGAAGAATATGTTGCTACTGATGGCACAATGATTCTTGTAGGAAAAAATAATAAACAAAATGAATATGCAACAACAAAGCTAGCTCATCGAGATGATACGTGGTTGCATACAAAGGATATTCCTGGTTCACATGTCATCATCCGTTCAAGGGAAGTGAGTAATCAAACACTTTTGGAAGCTGCTGAGCTTGCAGCTTATTTCAGTAAATCACAAAATTCATCCTCGGTTCCTGTTGATTATACAACGATCCGGAATGTCAAAAAACCAAATGGCGCAAAGCCTGGGTATGTCACGTATGATAATCAAAAAACACTTTATGTAACTCCAACAAAAGAAACCGTCGATAAACTCAAAAAAAGGGGATGATTCCACTGATGGAATCATCCTTCTTTTCATCGTTTAGGAAATTATAAAATCGGCATTTTGTGGAAAACGTAAATACACAGAAACAGCCACGTCCAGCTCCATCGCCCAACGACTATTGGACTTCCCTCACCTCCGTACGATAAGTCAACATCGGTTCGCTTACGCTCACCGTGTTTCCTTTATCTCCTGCGGCTCAGTCCAGTCCATACGTCGCTAACCGGGCGCTTTCGCTTTTGTTCTTTTAAACTGGCTGTGGATTTAATTTTACGTCAATATTTCCTCTTGTCGCTTTTGAATATGGGCATGCCTGATGGGCTGCATCAGCTAACTCTTTTGCCTCTTCAGGGTTTACCCCTTCTATTTTTATATTTAACGTTACACCAATCTTATACCCACCATCTTCTGCATCTTTCATAAAACTAACATCTGCCGTTGTTTCAGAATCAATCTTCTTCTTTTGCATGGAAGCCACCGAATTTAATGCACCGTCATAACAAGCAGCATAACCTGCAGCAAATAATTGCTCCGGATTGGAACCTTTTTTATCTGAATTACCTTTTGCCGGATTTACTAAATCTAAATCTATCAGTCCATCATTCGATTTTACATGACCATCCCTACCATTTTTTGCTGTTGCACTTGATGTGAAAATTATTTCGCTCATCTCATCCACTCCTTATTAAGTACTACTTGTAAGTATTGTTCCTCTAATAAGGGCATGTTAAACATCTTGTAAAAAAGGTGCCAACTTTATAAAGAAATGTTGTTTATTGTGGAAGAAACTGTGTACTCGTAAGTGTCCTTATGAAGTGGTCCACTTGCGGCAGTTTACGGATCCCCTCCTGATAGCAAACCCATGTATCTCTTGTCACCCTTTTCCCTTCCACTTCAAGTGCAATATGTGGGTAGCTATCCATCATTGAATCTGAAACACTTTCCGGCAATACAGCCATACCTATTCCCTGTTTCATAAATTGTTTACAAGTTTCAATTTGATCGACGGTCATTGTTTTCAGTGGTTTTATTTTGTCCTGATGATGGTAAAGCCAGTTATCTACAAGCTCATGCATACTATCATCACTTTTAAAGGAAATCAGCGGTCGCTCTTTCAGTCTATCATCCGGAAAGGCTTCGGTATCAAATATATATAAAGGATCATCAAATAGGAGGATGGATGTTGTCTCTTTCAATTTTTCACCTCTTATGATGCAAACATGGTATTTTTTATGGTCTCTCTTTATATCCTCACTGATTCCTGTAACGAGATCGATCGCAACTTTTGGATAAGCGGCAGTGAATTCTCCAAGTATTGCAGGCAGAAAACGTTGGCTTATTAAGGATGAGCAGGCTATCGATAGTGTCCCTTGTATCTCTTTTCCGGATTCGGCAAGTCTATTTTTCAGCTCCCGCTCATGATCAATCACAAGTTTTGCATGCTTAATAATTATTTCCCCGCTCGGTGTAGGTATTAATCTTTTTGGTGTTCGAATAAATATAACCTCACCAAAATATTCTTCAATATATTTCAGTCTCTGTGTCACTGCTGGCTGTGAAATCAAAATGACCTTTGCCGTCCCCCTAATAGTACCGACTTCATTAAGCTTGATGAGGAGTACATAATCTTCAATTTTCATGTAAAACTCCCTTCCGATAATAAATACTTATTACTTTAATTATGTATTAGTATTTTTACTTATTACATTATAAATCATATGATAAATATATGTAAATGTCATTAAATAAGATTGTTATTAATGCCACAAATCTATAAACTACAAAGTAACTTCTTGTTGATTTCTATAAGTATGTGCTTTTGTCGCCGTCCGGGATCGCTCTGGGCGGATGCTTTCCGCGGGCACGGCCTCAGCCTCCTCGAGAAGACCACTCTGCGGGGTCTTCGGACACGTGCTTTTCCCGCAGGAGTCACCGCCCGCCGCTCACCCGGACTGGTGAAACTGTATGTTGCTATTTTAGCTATACAAGTATAGTAATTATTAGCAACCTTCTAGCCAGCTCTGGGAAATAAACGGAGACTCCTACGGGATGAGAGGCATAGGTGAGACACTGAAATGCGTTAGCATGAAGGGGCTCACCAGCCGCCCGTGGAAAGCGCAGTGTATTTCCCAGAGCGGTCGCCGAAGTTCCCATACTAGTTCGTAGTTTATCTCAACCCTGTGATATTAAAATGCACATTATAAAAAATTAGCCTTAAATTTAGAATGAAGGTTTCAAATATGAATGAAAAAGTCATAGGAGCAATGGGGATTTAAAAGTGGAAAGAAATATAAGATAACGTTACCAAGGAAATTTCCACCAGAAAGAAAACTCTCCATCTATACAGAATGGGATAACCTTACACTGGATAATGATAAGGCTATCGAAAAAGTACAACAAAATCTTCTTGATACAACAATGATTTAAAGGATTATTACAGCATAAAGGTTAATCAAAAAAATTATAACTTTTTCAATCAATTAATATGTAAAAACCAATGGCCACATATTGTGGCCATTGGTTTTATAAACTGTCTCTCCAGCTTAATAATTCAACTTTTTCGTTAGTAGTCAGTTTTCCATCCTCAACTAAGGCTTCCACTAATTCATCAAAATTAGTGATTGTCTCGAATTGGATATTTGTCTGTGCAAACTGCCTGCTAGCTTTCTTTAGTCCATAAGTAAATATGGCGAAGACGCTTAATACATCAGCACCTTCAGCCTGCAGCGCTTTCGCAGAATCGATGGAAGAACCACCTGTAGAGATTAGATCCTCAATAACCAAAACTTTTTGTCCCTTTGTAATATTTCCCTCAATCTGGTTTCCTTTACCATGTCCTTTTGGTTTTGAGCGAACATAAACCATAGGCAGGTTCAATTGGTCTGCAAGCCATGCAGCATGCGGAATACCTGCAGTTGCGCAACCTGCAATCACATCCGGCTTTTCTTCCATTCCAGCTACTTTTTCAGCAAATGCCTCACTAATTTTCTTTCGAATTTCCGGATAAGACATTGTTAATCGATTATCACAATATATTGGTGATTTGATGCCGGAAGTCCATGTGAAATAATTGTCCGGATTAATTTGTACTGCTTTAATCTCAAGTAAGTCTCTTGCAAGTTCATCCTTTAATGCCATTGTTCCATTCCTCCACTGCTTGTTGATATGCTTCATACGGATTATCTGCCTTTGTTACACTACGGCCAATAACAATGTAATCCGACCCATTATCCTTGGCAAATCCTGGCGAAGCAATTCTCTTTTGATCATTACTGTCTGAATTCTTTAAACGAATACCAGGAGTTACTGTGAGATAAGAATTCCCACATATCTGTTTTATTCGTTCAGCTTCATAAACCGAACACACCACACCATCTGCTCCACTTTTTTGAGCAAACTCAGCAAAATAAGCGGCATTATCCTCTAAATTACCTGGGATCCGCAATTGTGTATGAAGTGAATCTTCATCCATTGAAGTTAACACTGTCACTGCAATTAGTTTTGTGTCATGATTTTCACTACCCGAAATAAGTCCTTCTTTAGCAAATTTAATCATTTCACTACCACCAAGAGCATGTACATTCGTAAGATCGACTCCCAACTTACCAATGTTTTTCATCGCACGCATCACCGTTGTCGGAATATCATGCAATTTTAAATCAAGAAAGATTGGATGGTTATCTGTTTTTAGTTTCTCAATAACGGAAGGTCCCTCTTTGTAAAATAACTCCATGCCTACTTTTACCGGAACGCCTTGAAAATTATAATCGTCGATAAACCGTTTCGTCTCTTCCCAATCCGGAAAATCCAGTGCAAGATAAATATTCTTATTCATACTTGTACAATCCCCTTTCCGATGGCGTCTTCAACGGAATCAAACCCATATCTTTTCAGTGTATCTGGAAGCGCATCAATAATCTCTGGACAAGCATATGGATTATTAAAATTCGCCGTACCAACTGCAACAGCACTTGCTCCTGCAAGTAAAAATTCAAGTACATCTTCTGCGCTGCTGACACCACCCATACCAATAATTGGAATCGATACATGCTGTTTCACTTCATAGATCATACGAATTGCAATCGGTTTGATTGCGGGACCTGATAGTCCCCCTGTTTTATTTGCTATTAATGGTTTTTTTGAAGGTAAGTGGATTTGCATACCTGTTAATGTGTTAATCATAGAAAGTCCGTCTGCCCCCGCTGTTTCCACTGCTTTTGCCATTTCAACTATATTCGTTACGTTAGGTGACAATTTCACATAGACCGGCAATTGACTTGCTTTCTTAACGACTTCCGTTACCTTTGCTGCCATACGCGGGTCTGTACCAAATTGAATACCGCCTTCTTTCACATTGGGACAGGATATGTTTAACTCAAGTGCATGTACATGGTCCGTCTGATTGAAGGCTGCAGCCACTTTTTCGTACTCTTCCAGTGTACTTCCTGCAATATTAGCAATGATCTGCGTGTTGTAGTTTGCGAGAAACGGAACTTCTTTTTCAATAATCTTTTCCACTCCCGGATTTTGCAATCCAATAGCATTCAGCATTCCAGAAGCAGTTTCAGCAACTCGCGGAGTCGGATTGCCAAATCTTTCCGTCCCTGTTGCAGCTTTCATAATCACTGCACCAAGCTTGCTTAGATCATAAAATTTACTATATTCTCTTCCAAAGGCGAAACACCCTGAAGCAGGCATAATTGGATTTTTCAGTTTCAGTCCAGGTAAATTTACTGCTAGATTAGTCATAGAGATACCTCCTGCACATGAAAGACTGGCCCATCACTGCAAATTTTCTTATATCCACCTTTTTCATCCGTTGGTATAACACATGCCATGCATGCTCCTACACCACATCCCATTCGCTCTTCCAGAGAGATCATCCCAGGTTTATCCTTCAGTTTTGCAGTAATGGCTTTTAACATTGGCAATGGTCCACAGGAATAATAGCTATCAAAATCTCCTGCCTTCTCTATAATATCTGTAACAAATCCCTCTTCTCCATATGTCCCATCATTAGTTACAATATACGTTTTTCCCAATTTGCTGAACTTCTCTTCGTAAAATACATTTACCTCTGTTTGAAAACCTAGAATCGAGATAATCTCTGTATTTTTTTCTGCTAGTTTTTTTCCAAGATAATAGAGAGGAGGAACACCGATTCCTCCACCTATTAATAGAATTGTTGATTTTTGATTACCTTCTATCTGAAATCCATTGCCACTTGGACCTAGTACGTCAAATGACATACCAGGACTTAAAGTAGCAAGTTTAGCCGTACCTGCCCCTACAATTTTAAAGAGAATCGTTATTGTATTATTTTCGCTGTTTATATCTGCAATCGATATCGGTCTTCTTAGCGTATATCCTTCCACAGATACATGGAGGAATTGACCTGGAGTCGCTGTTTGACTAATATAGGGATTTTCTACAACCATTTCAATTGTATCCAGTGCTATTCTTTCAACAGCGTTTATGAGCATTATCTCTTTTCTCATCATTTAACAACAACCTTTTTTTGATCCATTGGTTTTGCACTGAAAGTTGTTGAATCAATCACATTCAGAATTGCATTCGCTGTATCCATGTTTGTTAAACAAGCAATTCCATGTTCCACTGCTTCTCTTCGAATTAAGAATCCGTCAGATCTCGGTTTTTTACCAGAATTAAGTGTATTAATAACAAATTGTACTTGAGCCTTTTCGATGATAGAGAGTACATTTGGTTCCGTCGCACCAATTTTTGCTACTTCAACAACTGGAATTCCTCCAGCATTTCGTACATATTCTGCAGTTCCTTTCGTTGCATAAAGCAGGAAACCAAGTTGATGGAAACGATCCGCAATCTCAAGCATCTCTTCTTTGTCTTTATCTGCCACAGTCAGAAGAACCCCACCTTCTTGTGGAACAGTCAGTCCTGCTGCAATTAAACCTTTATACAGTGCTTTTTCCAATGTTTTATCATAACCAATTGCTTCACCAGTTG
This sequence comes from Oceanobacillus longus, assembly GCF_042650085.1. NCBI lineage: Bacteria > Bacillati > Bacillota > Bacilli > Caryophanales > Bacillaceae > Oceanobacillus > Oceanobacillus longus. Next base: position 1,009,956 of record NZ_JBHSAO010000001.1, read on the forward strand.
ATTTCATTTCCGGCCCTAGAATTGTATCCACACTGCGTAGTTTTTCAAAAGAAAACACCGGTATTTTAACGGATACCTGTTTTTGTTCAGGTAGGATTCCAGTTTCATAACCTAAGTCTTTCAGTTTAGTTCCTAAAATACATTTTGTTGCCAGATTTGCCATTGTAACGCCTGTTATTTTACTCAAGAAAGGAATCGTTCTGCTTGCTCGTGGGTTTACTTCCAGGACGTAAACATCTTCTCCACGAATAATAAATTGGATATTAATCAATCCTTTAACATGAAGCGCATTAGAAATCTTTTGGGCAGCATCCATACATTTTTCTTTTACTGCCGGACTGAGACGTTGTGGTGGATAAACGGCCATGGAATCCCCTGAATGGACGCCTGCACGTTCAATATGTTCCATAATCCCTGGTACAATTGTAGTTTTTCCATCACTGATTGCATCCACTTCCGCTTCAATTCCTGTTAGGTATTTGTCAATCAGGATAGGATGTTCAGGGTCGATATTATCTGATTTGGCAAGATATGTGTGTAATTCAGTATCGTCATACACAATTTCCATTCTGCTGCCACCTATTACATAGGAAGGTCTTACAAGAACCGGATAACCAATTGTATTGGCTACTTCAATTGCCTGATCCAACTTGCGTACCGCTTTTCCGTTTGGTCTCAAAAGATTCAATTCATCTAATAATATCTCAAATTTATCACGATCTTCAGCGCGGTCAATTGCTTCTAAATTTGTTCCTAAAATTTCTACTCCTCGGCGTTCCAAACCTGCTGCCAGATTGATTGCTGTCTGGCCACCAAACTGTACGATAACCCCTTCTGGCTTTTCCAATTCCACAACATGCATCACATCTTCCAATGTTAGTGGTTCAAAGTAGAGCTTACCGGAAATACTAAAGTCAGTGGATACCGTTTCGGGATTATTATTCATAATAATTGCTTCATAGCCCAGCTCTTTGATTGCCAGTACAGAATGAACCGTTGCATAATCAAACTCTATTCCTTGTCCGATCCGAATTGGGCCTGAACCAAGTACAAGAATCTTTTTACGGTCGGAAGCAATAGACTCATTTTCATCCTCATACGTACTGTAGAAATAAGGTGTTTCCGATTCAAATTCTGCTGCACATGTATCTACCATTTTGTAAACAGGTTTAATATCAAGGGACATCCGCTGGAAATAAACCTCGTCTAGTGTCGTATTCCAAATCCTAGCAATTTGTGCATCTGCAATACCTAATTTTTTTGCTTTTTCCAAAACTTGATCAGAAAATGGGTTTACTGCCAATTCTTGTTCGAACTGAATCATTCTTTCCAGTTTAACTAGGAAGAATGTATCTATTTTAGTAAGTTGGAAAATCTTTTCTACGGTAAATCCTCTACGGAAAGCTTCTGCTATGACAAAGATTCGTTCGTCATCAGCCTTTTTCAAACGTTTTTCCAGAATTTCCTCAGACACATCGATTAGTGACTTCAACCAAAGCTCTTCTGTACCAAGCTCAAGAGAACGGATACCTTTTAAAAGAGATTCTTCAAACGTACGACCAATCGCCATAATTTCACCAGTTGCCTTCATTTGTGTACCAAGTCTACGGTCACCAGTTGTAAATTTATCAAATGGGAATCTTGGGAATTTGGTTACCACATAATCCAATGAAGGCTCAAACAATGCATATGTTTTTCCCGTAATTGGATTTATAATTTCATCCAGCGTGTAGCCTACAGCAATTTTTGCAGCCACTTTTGCAATCGGATACCCTGTTGCTTTTGAGGCAAGTGCTGATGACCGACTGACCCGTGGATTTACCTCAATAATGAAATAATCAAAGCTGTTCGGATCAAGAGCAAGCTGAACATTACAGCCACCTTCTATTTCCAAGGAACGTATAATTTTCAACGAAGCATTTCGTAACATATGGTATTCCCTGTCACTTAATGTTTGGGATGGTGCCACTACTATCGAATCCCCAGTATGAATGCCGACTGGGTCCACATTTTCCATATTACAGACAACAATAGCCTGGTCATTTTTATCACGCATTACTTCATACTCAATTTCCTTAAATCCTGCGATATTTCTTTCAATCAGACATTGATGAACAGGGGACAATGCAAGCCCATTTTTTGTAACTTCTTTTAATTCCTGTTCACTGTAGCACATTCCCCCGCCAGTTCCACCAAGCGTATATGCAGGCCGTACAATAAGGGGATAGCCGATTTCTGCTGCAAAATCAAGTGCTTGATCAACTGTTGTGACAATACTGCTTTCAGGAACTGGCTCATTCAATTCCTGCATCAAATCTCTAAACTTCTCACGATCTTCCGCCTTTTGAATTGCTTCGAGTGTTGTACCTAGCAATTGAACATTGTATTTGGAAAGAATTCCTTTTTCTTCTAACGCAATTGCCAGATTCAAACCGGTTTGTCCCCCCAGCGTCGGCAATAATGCATCTGGTTGTTCTTTTCGAATGATTTTAGTTAGAAATTCTACATTTAAAGGCTCCATATAAACTTTATCTGCAACTGTGTTATCTGTCATGATTGTTGCAGGATTTGAATTGGCAAGAATGACGGTATAACCTTCTTCCATCAATGCCTGACATGCTTGTGTACCGGAATAATCGAATTCTGCTGCCTGGCCAATAACAATTGGGCCGGAACCAATAACTAAAATCTTCTGGATGTTTGTATTCTTAGGCATATGATTCCTCCTCATGCTTTACTTGATTGTTTTTAATCATTTTTAAAAAGTCATCAAACAGGTAATTTGTATCTTCTGGACCTGGGGAAGCTTCCGGGTGGTACTGTACAGAAAATGCCGGATACAGTTTATGTTGAATCCCTTCAACCGTATTATCATTCAATGCAATTTGGGTAAGTTCAAGTGCAGTATGATCAAGTGATGCTTCTCTTACCGCATAGCTGTGATTTTGTGATGTTAGATAGGACTTGGATTTTTTTAAGTCTTTAACCGGATGGTTTGCACCACGATGACCGAACTTCATCTTCTCTGTATCAGCTCCGCAAGCAAGTGCTAGTAGTTGATGACCTAAGCAAATACCGAAAATCGGAACTTTTCCTAAAACCTGCTTAATCATCTCAATTGCTTCGGGTACGTCCTTCGGATCCCCAGGACCATTTGTCAGCATAATTCCATCAGGCTTCAAACGCAAAATAGCTTCTGCACTATAATCATGTGGAACAACTGTTATATGACAATTTCTTTTTGTTAATTCGCGAAGAATACCATGTTTTGCACCAAAATCAACCATTACAATGCGCTGACCACGACCTGGAACGACGTAAGGCTTGATTGTAGACGTTCTTTTAACCTGGTCCGTTGGCAGAACAAGATTTCTAACCTCTTCTGCTAGCCCCTCGGCGGATGGTTCAAGATCGGTAATGATTGCTTTCATCGTTCCGTATTTTCGGATAATTTTTGTCAATTTTCTTGTATCAATCCCCTGAATGCCCGGAATATCATGCGCTTTTAAAAAGTGATCCAGGTTTTCCTCATTACGGAAATTGGAAGGTGCGTCACTTACTTCCTTCACAACAAAACCGTGAATAAACGGGGTAACAGTTTCAAAGTCGTCCCGGTTAATTCCATAGTTTCCAACAAGCGGGTAAGTCATCGTAACAATCTGTCCACAATAGGATGGATCAGATATAACTTCCTGATAGCCTGTCATACCTGTATTGAATACAACTTCTCCGCTTGTCACTCGCTCACTACCAAATCCTTCGCCAATAAATACTGTACCGTCCTCTAGAACCAATTGTCTTTTAGCCATGAATATCCTCCTTATAAACAATATTACCTTCTGCGATCGTTAAGACTGGTATTCCTTTAACCTTCCAGTCCTGAAATGGTGTATTCTTCCCTTTTGAATAAAAACTACTTTTATCTATAACGGATACTTTCTCAAGATCTACTACTGTAATATCTGCAATACTTCCTTCTTCCAGTGTTCCATAAGGAAGATTGAAAACTTGTGCAGGTTTATTTGTCATCCAAGCAACTAACTGTTGAAGCGTAATTTTTCCAGTTTCAACCAAATTTGTATAAAGAAGTGAGAAAGCTGTTTCAAGACCAACAATACCAAATGGTGCTTTCAGAAAACCTTGTGCTTTTTCATCTGCTGCATGTGGTGCATGGTCGGTTGCGATAAAATCAATCGTCCCATCCAACAATCCTTCCAGTAAAGCTTGTTGATCTTCTTTCGAGCGTAAAGGAGGATTCATTTTATAATCCGCATCATTTTCATGAATATCTTGTTCAGTCATCAATAAATGATGTGGTGTAACCTCTGCAGTGACTTTAATTCCAGCTCTTTTTGCATCGCGAATCACACGTACAGATTCCTTTGTGCTAACGTGACAAACGTGATAGTGACAGCCTGCTTTCTCAGCAAGCAGGACATCTCTGGCAATTTGAACCGATTCAGTTATGGAAGGGATTCCAGGCAGATTCAGTCTCTCGCTTACTTCCCCATCATGAACAACACCGCCATAAACGATTGAGTTGTCTTCACAATGAGCAACGATTGCAGTACCACATTCCGCAGCATCCTTCATAGCACGAAGCATTTGATCTGCTGTCTGAATCCCAACACCGTCATCCGTGAAGGCAAATGCGCCGATTTCGCTTAATTCTTTAATATTTGTTCGTTCTTCGCCCTTTAATCCTTTTGTGATTGCTGCATATGGAAGAACACGAACCAAAGCGTCCGTTTTTATTTTTTCTAAAATTGCTGTTAGAGATTCTTTACTGTCAGGAACTGGATTTGTGTTCGGCATCGCACAGACGGTTGTATATCCGCCTCGTGCTGCTGCTTCTGTACCAGTAATGATCGTCTCTTTATGCTCTCCACCTGGTTCACGGAGATGAATGTGGACATCAATAAAGCCTGGTAAAATGAGTTTTCCTTTAAGATCGATAATTTTGTCTGCTTCTTCTGATATTACAGTATCTAATTTATCGATTCGATTACCGTTTATTAAGATTTCACAGGCTTCCATTTCATTTGATGAAAGCAAGCGCTTTGCGTTTTTTAAAATTGTTTTCATTAGTGATAATCCCCCATTCATTTAATACATTCATCATAATCGCCATTCTCACAAAAACACCATTTTCCATTTGCTTAAAAATTCGTGATCGACCGCATTCAACCAAGTCAGTATCTATCTCAACACCTCGGTTAATCGGTGCAGGGTGCATAATAATTGCCTGTTCTTTCATCTTTCTTTCCCGTTCTTTTGTTAATCCATAGAGTTCAAGGTAATCCGAAGTTTCTGCTTTATGAAGATGCCTCTCATGCTGTATGCGGAGAAGCATGACAACATCACAGGTCTCTACTGCTTCATCTATTGAAATATAAGGAAAATCAAGTTCATCATCTTCAAATCCAGGGGCAGCACTTAAATATACAATCGCACCAAGCTTGCGAAGCGCAAAAGCATTGGAACGTGCCACCCGGCTATGTTTGATATCTCCGACAATCACGACCTTTAGTCCTTTAATACAGCCATATTCCTGATAGATAGTCAGCAAGTCCAACATGCATTGTGTTGGATGTTCCTCTTTCCCTGCACCTGCATTAATTATCGGAACCGAAACCCTATCGTCAAGCTCTTCAAACCAGCTGTCCGATTGATGTCGAACAATAAGGAGATCGGATCCAATGGATTCAAAAGTCTTTGCTGTGTCATAAAGAGACTCTCCTTTGATTACACTGGATGAATCGGAATGAAAATCAAGAATCTCCAAACCTAATTTCTTCTGTGCCACGACAAAGCTCATTTTCGTCCTTGTACTCGGTTCAAAAAATAAATTAGCTACAAATAATTGTTTATTTAATTTGACCTCATGAGTCCGATAGTTTTCTGCTGTTTCCAATATGGAGTAAATATCTTCTACAGTAAGCTGATTAACGGATATAAAATGTCTCAAAAGTCTTTCCTCCTTATAATGAATAACTTAATCTTTCCCATAAAAAAACTCTTTGCAGATGGCTGCAAAGAGTTATACGTGTAGTTACTACACGTTATCTTGGGCAACCTTTCAAACCTCTCTGGATTTGATTAAAAGTTGAATTATTTATTTTTCATAAATGGAAACTTGGTCACTATTATCAATTTCATTTAACTGAACAACAATAATTTCTTTATCTGATGTCGGGATATTTTTTCCTACATAATCAGCCCGGATCGGCAGCTCACGATGTCCTCGGTCAACCAATACTCCCAGTTGAATTTGGGATGGTCTTCCAATATCCATTACTGCGTCCATTGCTGCTCTAACTGTTCTTCCTGTAAATAATACATCATCTATGAGAATAACATTCTTTCCGGTTAGCTCAACATCGATGGTTGCTGAATTAATTTCAGGTTCGTTACTGATATTTACTTTTTTCAGATCATCACGGTACATCGTAATGTCAAGTTCACCAAATGGAACTTCTATTGCTTCAATTTGTTTTATTTTTTCTTGAATTCGTTTTGCTAGTGGTACACCTCTGGTTTTCACACCAATCAGAACAAGGTCTTCGCCGCCTTTATTTTTTTCCAATATTTCATGGGACATTCGTGTCAATGCTCTGTTCACGGCAGCTGTATCTAATATTTCCGTCTTCTTCTTCACTGAAACACACCTCAATTCTTAGAAAACTTGGCGTTCGCCAAGCCTTTAGGCGAATGCTCAAAGCCCGCACTTATGCAGTAAGAAAGTATTTATACTTTCTTAACTACCATATAAAAACCCTTTTCTCCTGATAGGAAAAAAGGGTTTGAGAATACATAATCATACTTTTACCGCTCCCTTTTCAGCCTCACAGGACTAATGTTTAAAGGTCATCTATTCATTTAGTTTATTATTACAAACTCCGCACGAGATGTCAATACATTTTTCTAATCGTTTCAAGCACTTCCTGAAACACCACTGGAGCATCTATTTCAAATTCAAGCCATTCTTCTGTTCTCGGATGTACAAACGCAAGCGATTTCGCATGTAATGCCTGTCCGTCTGCATCGAGTGTTTTTCTCTGGCCATATTTAGGGTCACCAACTAATGGAAATCCAATGTAACGCATATGAACACGAATCTGGTGGGTACGTCCGGTTTCCAACTGGCATTCCACATGGGTAAAGTCAGGAAAATGTTTGAGTACTTTAAAATGGGTAATAGCAGGTTTTCCATTATCCACAATTCCCATTTTTTGCCTGTCTTTCGGATCTCTTCCGATAGGTGCATCAATCATTCCTGTTTCATGCGTAATTTCTCCGTGCACAATAGCCTCATATTTACGCTTTATTTCTTTATTGGAAAGCTGTTCCGACAAATGGACATGTGTATGGTCATTTTTGGCAACAACGAGTAGTCCGCTTGTATCTTTATCGATTCGATGTACAATCCCTGGTCTTTCAACTCCATTTATTCCGGACAAATCCTTACAATGATAAAGCAGTGCATTCACAAGGGTTCCATTCTGATGTCCCGCAGAAGGATGAACAACCATTCCTTTTGGCTTGTTAACAACGAGTAGATCACTATCCTCATAAACAATAGATAAAGGAATATCCTCTGCTTTAATATCCAATGGCTCTACTTCCGGTATAGACCATGTGATTTCATCACCTGTTTGACATTTGTGGTTTGCTTTCGCAGGCTCGCCATTCACTAAAACATGATTCTTACTGATCCATGTTTGAATTTGAGAACGGGAGCGCTCCGGATTAATTTCAGCCAGAACCTTATCTAATCTTGTTTTATTTTGTTCCTCTGTTACATTATGTTTAAAATAGGTCATTTTTTCGGCTTTTCCTTTCTTTGTTTCATTTCATCGATTATAGTAGCAATAATCACTAATATGACACCAATTGTTAAAGCTGAATCGGCCACATTAAAGATTGGAAAATCATAATTAAAAATGATGAAATCTGCAAAATCAACGACTTCTTTACGAAATATGCGATCAATAAAGTTTCCGATTGCACCGCCAAGTATTAAGCTCAATCCAATTGCAAGAAGTTTATCGTGTTTTGCATAACTTTGCATGTAATAAATAATTCCAATCACAACGATGACAGTAACAATATAAAAGAATATCATCTGCCCCTCTAAAATACCCCAGGCAGCACCAGAATTACGATGTGATGTAAGATAAAAAAAGTTCTCAATCACAGTTATTTGTTCACCGATCTCCATGGATTTAACGACAATCCATTTTGTCAGCTGGTCAATACCAATGATGATGAGTGCGAAGACATAATACCAGTGCATGCGATTTCCCCCGATTTCCATTTCTATGTCCCTATAATCTTATACTTTAACTACTTTGTTTTCAAGAGCAAACACAAGTAGACCGATCACTGGAACGGATAAGCAAAAAACTAGACAACTGCAAGCTTAAGAAACATAAAATATCCCTCTATGAAGAGGGATATTTTATCAGTTATCTGCAATTAAGCTGTATAGTGTTCTTTAACTACAGTAGCACAACGTGTACATAATTCCGGATGGTCATGATTTCCTCCAACTGTTTCGGAAGCAACCCAGCATCGTTCACATTTTTCACCAGGATGTTTCTCCACCAATACATTTACAAATTTATATTCTTTTGCATCGGAATTGCTTTCACTTATAACAGCATCCGATACAATTAGAAATTGATGTAAATGTTCCATGGATGATAAAACTTCTTTCGTCTCTTTATCTTTTGGAACAATGGTAATTTTTGCTTCAAGTGATTTCCCGATGACTTTTTCACTTCTTGCTTCTTCTAAAGCTTTTAGGATATCATCGCGAACTTCCATAAAGTGATTCCATTTCGTTTCCAGATTTTCAATTCCAGCAATATTACGCGCTTCTGGAATATCTGTCAATTGGACACTTTCCTCTTCTACACCAGGGATATACTCCCAAACCTCGTCCATGGTATGTGGAATGATTGGAGTCAATAATTTAACCAGTGTTGTCAGGATTTCATAATAACCTGTTTGAATACTGCGACGACGTTTGTTGTCAGCAGCTTCGATATATAAAACATCTTTTGCAAAGTCCAAATAGAATGAACTCAAATCAACCGCACAGAAATTATGGATTTGGTGGAAAGTTGGTGAAAACTCATACTTCTCATAGTTTTCACGTACATCTGATACCAATTGCTGTAATCGGTGAAGCATATAGCGGTCCACTTCTTCCAATTCCTGATCAGGTATCGTATCAGTTGCTGGATTGAAGTCAGCCAAATTAGCCAATAAGAAACGGAACGTATTTCTTATTTTACGATATGCTTCAGAAGTCTGTTTTAAAATGTCATCTGAAATACGCACGTCGGCTTGATAATCCACACTTGCAACCCACAAACGCAATATATCTGATCCGAGCTGTTTTTGTACTTTTGAAGGAAGGATGACGTTCCCAAGTGATTTACTCATCTTTCTGCCATTACCATCTAATACGAAACCATGGCTAATAATCGTTTTATATGGCGATTTACCTGTCACAGCTACACTTGTTGACAAGGAAGAGTTAAACCATCCTCTATACTGGTCACTTCCTTCCAGATAGATATCGGCAGGTCTTCTATGATCTTTTCGATTCTCAAGAACTCCTTCATGAGAAGAACCGGAATCAAACCAAACATCCATGATATCTGTCTCTTTGGTGAATGTACCGTTTGGACTGTGTTCGGATGTGAATCCTTCCGGTAGTAATTCTTTTGCTTCTTTTTCAAACCAGATATTTGACCCATGCTCTCTAAACAAATTGGATACATGGTCAACCGTTTCATTTGTAATAATTGGAGTACCATTTTCTCCGTAGAATACCGGAATCGGAACACCCCATGCACGTTGACGGGAAATACACCAGTCTTCACGATCTCGGACCATATTATATAATCTTGTTTCTCCCCAATTCGGATACCAATTCACTTCTTTGATTTCATCCAGAATTTCTTGACGGAAATCTTTAATGGAGGCAAACCATTGTGCTGTTGCACGGAAAATTGTCGGTTTCTTCGTACGCCAGTCATGTGGGTAGGAGTGCGTAATGAAGCTCAATTTCAATAATGCACCGACTTCTTCCAATTTATCAGTAATTACTTTATTTGCTTTATCATAAAATAACCCCTCAAAACCAGGTGCTTCTTGTGTAAATACCCCTTTATCATCTACAGGACAGAATGCATCAATGCCATAGCTTCTTGATACATAGAAATCGTCTTCTCCATGTCCTGGTGCTGTATGAACACAGCCAGTACCAGCATCTGTTGTGACATGATCACCAAGCATAACTAGTGAGTCACGATCGTAGAATGGATGTTTTGCAACAACACGATCAGCTTCTTGGCCTTTAAAGCTTTTGACTACATTTACGTTTTTCCAGCCTAGTTCTTCTGATACAGCCTCAAGTAATGCATGTGCCACAACAAATTTTTCCCCATTTACTTCTGCCACAACATATTCAAGATCAGGATGCAGGCTGATTCCAAGATTTGCTGGAATCGTCCATGGCGTTGTTGTCCAGATGATAATTTTCTCACCACCATCAAATACATCTTTACCATCTGTAACTTCAAAAGCAACGTAGATAGAAGCAGAACGCTTATCCTGGTATTCAATCTCAGCTTCTGCAAGGGCAGATTCAGAAGATGGAGACCAATAAACAGGTTTCAATCCTTTATAGATATATCCTTTTTTTGCCATTTCACCAAATACTTTAATCTGTGCTGCTTCATAATCTTTTGTTAACGTAATGTATGGATTATCCCAATCACCACGGACACCCAGTTGTCTAAACTGAGTACGTTGGCTGTTCACTTGCCCAAGTGCGTATTCAGCACAAAGTTTTCGGAACTCTGCTACGCTCATCTCTTTGCGTTTTACTTTTTTGTTTTTTGTTAATGCTGTTTCGATTGGTAAACCATGTGTATCCCATCCAGGTACATAGGGTGCATGATAACCAGTCATTGATTTATAACGAACAATAAAATCTTTTAAGACTTTATTAAGCGCGTGACCGATATGAAGATCTCCGTTTGCATAAGGAGGGCCATCGTGCAATACAAATGATGGTCTCCCTTTCGTACGTTCCAAACTCTTTTCATAAATATTTATTTCGTCCCAATGTTCCTGTCTCTTCGGTTCTTTATTTGGTAAATTTCCTCGCATTGGAAATTCTGTTTTTGGCATGAGCAATGTGTCTTTATAATCCATCTGTGTGCTTCCTCCTTTAAATATACCTCATTAAACTTGTCAATATGTCTATAGTCAATTCCACTCCATACGTCGCTAACATGGTGCTTGCTCTATTGTATCGGCTAGCTCCAACACCAACTTTGGTATACAAAAAAGCCTTCTTATCCCAAAAGGGACGAGAAGACTCGCGGTACCACCCTTATAAATTTAAAATAATCCTTTTAAATTCACTCGAAATCCATAACGGGGATAACCGCCCACTATTACTTAATTCATAATGGATACTCAAGAGTGATTTTCTAAAAGCGTACTGGCCGGGCTTACACCATTTCCCGGCTCGCTGAACAGCAAGAAACTTTTATACTTTCTCTATCAATGTATTTGTTATTTAAATAATGACCTTATCTGTATATGAATTATATGTAAAATTCCAGTAAACGTCAAGGTCTATGATTCGTTGTCAACTAGCTCAAGCTCTTCACCAATCTCTGATTCAAATAAATCTTCCCAATCATCGGTACCCAGCATCTCAAGCTGAGCCTGCACAAGCATTCTTAATCTTGTACGGAAAACCTTCGCTTGTTTCTTAAGTTCTTCTGTATCCATTGAAATACGACGAGATTTACTCAATGCTTCGTTAATAATTCGATCAGCATTTTTCTCTGCTTCTTTTATAATCAACTTTGATTCCTTCGTTGCATTTCCTCTAACTTCTTCGGCTGTCTCCTGTGCAACAAGAATTGACTTATTCAAAGTCTCTTCAATATTTGTGAAATGACCCAGTCTTTCTGTTAACTGAGTAACTTTCTCAGTGAGCTCTTTATTTTCTCTTATAACTAATTCATAATCTTTAATAACCTGATCCAAAAATTCATTTACTTCGTCTTCATCATAACCGCGAAAGCCTCTCGTAAATTCTTTATTATGAATATCAAGTGGTGTTAATGGCACAACGGCCACCTCCTTAAGGAATTTATGTAGTTAAAATATGATTTAATCATTAATATTTAACTAATTCGACAAAAAAACGGTAAATCCTTCAATGATCATTTTAATATTGCAATCGTTATTCTAACTTTATCTTTTTTCGACAATCCCTTAATTTCAGTAAGCTTACTTCTTCCTTTGCCGCGTAAGGAGATTAAATCACCTTCCTGCAGCTGAAATTTACTGTCCTCGACAACTTTATAATTCACCTTAACTTGAAGTTTTTGAATAAAAGAAGCCGCATCTTTTCTGGAAACGTGATAGATTTCCTTTAATACTGCATCAAGTCTTAACGAAGAAACTGTCTTTTCCGATTCCACCCATTTCTCATTTTCTTGTTTCAAATACGCTAGAGGTTTCTCTTCGAACGTTACATTCGCATTCTTAATGGATGTTAAATTCATTGTAATATAAGAAGCTATTTCTTCAGCCAGGACAATTTGAATGATACCATCACCAACCACTATATCACCAAGCTTTTTCCTTTTGACTCCTAGTGACATGAAAGCTCCCATTACATCCCTATGTTCAAGTGTAATAAATTTGTGTTGATAAGTTGCCTCCAAGAGAGTCAACTGAAACAAATGATCAGACATTTCTTCATAAAATGGTGCAATCACAATACGCTTTCTTTCAGCTTCGGTTCCACCACCGTTTTTATACAGCTTTAATTCTTCATTGTTAGAACCGATTAGCATTTCAACGATCTGTTGCTCTCTTGGATCAAGAAAGTCCGTTAACTTAACTTGAAATGTTAGTTCTACTTGTTCTTTCCAGGATAAAACTTGATCTATAAATGGCTGTTCTTCTTTTCTAAAGTGCTGATATATATCCATATTAAATCATGCTTCCTTTAAAATAAAAACATCCGGAAAAATTCACCAAGTCCCGCTCGAGCCAATTGTAAAACAAGAATTCCAACGATTGGCGATAAATCAATCATACCAAGTGGTGGAATAAATTTGCGGAATTGTTCCAGGTAAGGTTCACATATTTTTGTTAAGAACTGACCAAATGATGATTCACGAGCTCCTGGAAACCATGACATAAAAATGTAAACGATAAGTGCATAGCCATAGAACACTAATGCATAATGCAATATTGTATATAATTCAACCATTTAATGCTACCATCCTTTTTCAAATTCATTCTGCTCTGTATATGCTTCCGATATCGTTCCGGATACTTCCACATTATCAGGTGTACATAAAAATGTTTCTGAACCAAGTTTTTGAATATCTCCATTTACGGCATACACGGTTCCACTTAAAAAATCTACGATGCGTTTTGCCTGTTGATGCTCCACTCGTTGAAGATTAATCACTACCGCACGTCTATTTACGATATTATCGGCTATTTCCTGAGCTTCATTATAGTTTCGTGGTTCACACAAAACCACCTTGGATGACGACTGTTGTACGCTTTTCAGGCTAACAATATTTTGTGACTTTTGATTTGCATTTTTCTCGTTTTCTTGTACGTTTTCTTCATCAACATATTCATACTCATATTCGTCATCCATGGTGAAATAATTTTTTAACTTATTTTTTATGCTCATTTGCTCACCTCTTTAATTAATATCTATCAGCTGCCTACGAGTTTGGAACCGATTCGGATATGGGTTGCACCCTCTTCAATAGCAATCTCATAATCATTACTCATTCCCATTGACAAGTATTCACATGGCGCATGACTAAATTTCTTCTCTTTAATACGATCCCTTAGTTCTGCCAGACTTCTGAACACTTTCCTAATTCGATCTGGATCATCAATATGCGGAGCCATCGTCATTAAACCTATCACATGGATGTGATGATACTTTTCTAGTTTTTCAATGAAAGGGAGTACTTCTTCCGGCTCAATGCCATGCTTTGATTCTTCTCCGCTTACATTTATCTGTACAAAACAATCCATTGGTGCAGCCGTCCGTTTATTTATTTCCTTAGCAAGAGACATTCTGTCCAACGAATGAAGAACGTTTATTTTGTCGATAACATCTTTTACTTTTCTCGACTGAAGAGTCCCTATGAAATGCCATTTTGCTTGATTTCCAAAATGGTTGTACTTTTCAAGGAAACCTTCGTTACGATTTTCACCAAGATTCTCTATCCCTGAATCGATTGCTTCCTTGGTTCGCTCTATTGTAACATATTTTGTAACTCCAATTACTGTAATATCTTCCGGCTTACGCCCGCTTCTTTCACAAGCATGTCCAATATTCTCCTGAATAGTTTTTAGATTTCCTGCCACTTCCATAAATCTTTTAATTCCTCCATTAAATTATCATATTAAGAATCCAAGGAATCCTAACATTCTCCCTGTTTTGCCAAAATCTCTTCTATGTGAAAAGAATAAGTTCTCATCACGATAAGTGCAATATTTTGTTACCTCTATATTATGACTGATTACACCAGATTGTAAAAGGATTTCTACATTTAATTGTTTTAAATCCAATAAAAAGTGATTATTATGCAATGGAGTAACTGTTTTTTCCCTGTTTTCTTTACTGATGGAAGAAATAACATGACCATCCACTTCATAATACTCCTTTGAAATGGATGGACCGATTGCAACAAGAAGGTTTTCAGGTTGTGCTCCCATTTCCTTAAATGCCTCCACCATTTTCTCTGCGATCCGACCCACAGTACCTTTCCATCCAGCGTGGGCAATTCCTATAGATTGAGTCACCGGATCAAAGAAATATAACGGAACACAATCTGCAAAAAATGCTGTGCAAAGAAGTCCCTTATTTTTTGTAATTATTCCATCTGTTCCCTTAATTGAGCTATCATAAGAAATAGATCCTTTACCTTTATCAGCTACTGTTATACTTTTAACAGAAGTACCGTGTACCTGTTCTCCAGATACCCAGTTTTCAACAGGTATACTCAATTTATCAGCCAACCTTCTTCTGTTTGCCAATACATCGTTGTGCCGATCTGGTATATGGAGTCCTAAATTGAAAGTGTGATAAGGTTCTCTGCTTACTCCTCCATTTCTAGTTGTGAAACCAGCGACGAGATTTGGAGTTATCTGCTGCCATTTTTCAATATGTAAATAGGACCCACCCTTTTCCTTAAATGGTTCATTCATTACTGTTCCTCCTGGAAATAGACTTGTCTTATTTTATCATATTTTGACATGTATGAATTGGCTAATTACTAAATTAAGCTCCGCGATACAAATCTGGCCCTTGAACTTCCTTTACAAGAATAACATCAGATCCGATTCGAACAATTTGATCCCAGGAAATCATTAACTCATCAGCTTTGGAAAACATACCGCCACTTTTCTTCTCTCTTGCATCAACCACAATAGCAATAATTTTACCTGAGTTACCGTTGATTTCCAAATCGGTAATATGACCAAGTCTTCTTCCATCATCAATAACGATAATTTCCTTTAATTGCAATTCGGATAATTTTACCATTATGCTCACCTGCCCTCTATTTAAATATATGCTGGCAGGTAAGATTATTTCTTAATTCCGCAAAAAACCAGAAAAAACAGTAATAACCTGTTCTTTCTGGTCTATTTCAACCTTTATTTAATTGTATAGTTGGATACTTATCGTGTTTAAACTCCTCTTATAAACTTATTCAAACATCTGCTTATTCATCTGACTTATTGCTGCTTTCTCCAAGCGAGAGACCTGTGCCTGCGAAATCCCAATCTCATCTGCAACTTCCATTTGAGTCTTTCCTTGAAAAAAGCGCTTGTTTAAGATCATCTTTTCTCTTTCATTCAATTGATGCATGCCTTCTTTAAGAGACAGTTTGTCTACCCAGGAGGAATCCTTGTCCTTATCATCGCTGATTTGATCCATTACAAAAATAGGATCTCCTCCATCATTATAAATTGGTTCAAATAAAGATACCGGGTCTTGAATTGCATCGAGTGCAAACACGATTTCAGAGTGCGGTATCCCCATTTCCTCTGCAATTTCTGCAGGTGTTGGCTCTTTTGAAGTTTTGCTTATCAGTTTCTCTCTTACTGTTAATGCTTTATATGCAATATCACGTAAGGACCTGGAAACTCGTATCGGATTGTTGTCACGAAGGTATCTTCTAATCTCTCCAATAATCATAGGAACAGCATACGTGGAGAATCTTACATTATGGGATAGATCAAAATTATCAATTGATTTCATTAATCCAATACAACCAACCTGAAACAAATCATCTACATATTCTCCGCGATTATTAAATCTTTGGATTACACTTAATACTAGCCTTAAATTTCCGTTCACAAGCTCTTCACGTGCAGATATATCGCCTTCCTGCTGAATTCTTATAAAGAGTTTTTTCATTTCGTCATTTTTAAGTACAGGCAGTTTAGATGTATCAACACCACATATCTCAACTTTATGTCTAGTCATTCTGTCAACCCTCCCAGTCGGTGATGCTGTTCAAGGACAGTATCTCCCCACTGGAGGGTTTTTATGCAAATGCAAAATTCAATTTAAGGGCCTATATCAAGTCAAAACCTTATGATGTCTGCCTAAACCATTTTATTAAATTCTTTTTGCAACCTACGTATGATTTTCTTTTCAAGTCTTGAAATATAGGACTGAGAAATTCCGAGCATATCAGCTACATCTTTCTGGGTTTTCTCCTCTTCGCCAATAAGTCCAAACCGCAGTTCCATAATTTGTTTCTCTCGTGCATTCAATGTCTCCAGTGCGCTTTTAAGTAGTGTCTTATCTACACTCGATTCCAGGTTTTTCGTTATTATATCTTCTTCAGTTCCAAGAACATCAGATAACAATAATTCATTTCCGTCCCAATCAATATTTAACGGTTCATCAAAGGAAATTTCTGATTTCAATTTATTGTTCCTGCGAAGATACATTAAGATTTCATTCTCGATACATCTGGATGCATACGTAGCAAGTTTAATCTTTTTCTCAGGGTTAAATGTATTAACTGCTTTTATAAGTCCTATCGTACCTATACTAATCAAATCCTCAATATTGATTCCTGTATTTTCAAATTTACGTGCAATATATACAACAAGACGCAAATTCCGTTCAATAAGCATTGCTCTTGCTCCTTTATCTCCTTTTGGCAATAATATAAGTAACTCCTGTTCTTCTTGTTTGGAAAGGGGAGGTGGTAGTGCCTCACTACCTCCAATATAATATATTTCTGAAGACTTAAATCCTAATTTAATTAATAATTTGTACCAACCTAGTTTAAACTTCATATTCCAAAGACTCACGTTCCTCCACTCCCTTATGCAGATTGAATTGTAGCTAATTTAATAATTTGCGGATGCAATAAACAATGATAGCTTTGATCCTTAACCAGTGATGCAAACTGAATACCAATTAGAACATTGCTTGTTATCAAGTTTTGATTCTCATAATCAACCATTACCTGATCAGGCCTGATTGCCAGCAGAAACATGCTTTTCCCCTCAACCCCTTGGTACGGAATAACCTGAACTTTATTCCCCCATTCTTCTGGAATTCGATCGAGAGCCAACTGATCATTTGCTTCCCTCAATTGCTGCCATTCTTCCTCTGAAAACCAATTCTTTAAAAATACTTCATCACATATGACTACTGGTTTTTTGGTCAGTGGGTCAATAAGTTGATTTCCACTGTCAATATAGCCCATTGTTGAAAAAGATTTATTATTAATTTGGATGCTCACCTGGCAAAGCTGGTCATACCTAATTTTTTCGCCTGCATGCTCGTCCATTCGTGATTTAGTAAAGTACCATACAATCGGAAATCCTATAAGTATAAACAGCCAACTAATCGGATCTCCATATCCCTTGTTAAATGTTAAAATTCCATTCTCGGTAACCGAAACAGGATTGGTAAGCAAAAAATAAATTCCTGTTAATCCACCCCCAACTGCAAATGATGTAAAATAAAATAATAATAATAATTTCATCATTCGATAGAAACCCTTAAAACCAAACGTGCATAGAATAATAAAACATGAGTACAACACTTTCCCTAGTAACCCGTTAATAAAGGAACCAGGAAAATAAAGGCTAATTGGCACAATTAGAGAAGCAATAAATGCTCCAAAAAGCAACCTGACTTTCCCTACATTATCCCTGGCTAAAGCTTTTGTAAGCATTAAAAGCATTAAATCGAGAAAAAAATTTAATGCCCAGACGGCATCAAGATAAATGGTCAATTTTTCTCTTCCTTCCTCCAAATACCTTTCGGAAAACGCTGAGAGATATTACATAGATATATATGGAATTACTCAAAATTATAGATGACTTCGGAAGCAAAGTCTGTCACTTCTTGTATGCATAATAAAGCTAATTTTCACTATTCCTAGGTAACCCTGTCGGGGATCAAAACCATAATGACCCGGGTGGCGTATGAGATGTACGTAACTACAAAAGATAACTGAAACACGGTAAGTAAGGATATAGAGTAAATGATGTGAAGTGGGTCGACATACGAAGTGATCCATGTGAAATGACGATTTCAGTCGAAATTACTAATCATAAAAAAAACGAAGTTGTCCCAAATTTGAGACAGCCCCGTTTTTCTATCCAGGAAGAATGAAAAAATCCTACCAATCTTCTTGTTCCTTCTCTACTTTATTCTTATCTTCCCCTTCTTTTCTGAGTGAACGGGTGATAGCTATCATCATCAAAATCATAATCACTCCAAAGGGTAATGCTGTTATTGTTGCAATTGCCTGAAGCCCATCAAGCCCGCCACTCAACAGTAGCACGGTGGCGATTGAGGAAATAAGCAACCCCCAGGTTACAAGTATTTTATTTCCAGGATTCAGATTACCGGAAGAGGAAAACACACCAAGAACATAAGTCGCCGAATTGGCAGATGTTATGAAAAAGATGCCAATCAGGATTAGGGATGCTATGCTTAAGAACAAACCTAATGGCAACTTTTCCAGCACTTGGAACAGACCAATCTCCGGTGTCTCATTGATTTCGGAAGCAAAATCTGCTTGACCGGTCAGTTCCATATGGAGACCGGTTCCCCCGAATACAACAAACCACAAAATGGTTACAAGTGTTGGAACGATGAGAACCCCTAACATAAATTCTCCAAGTTTACGCCCCTTAGAGACTCGAGCAATAAACGTACCAACAAACGGACTCCAGGAGATGATCCACGCCCAATAGAATAGTGTCCATGTACTCATCCATTCATTTTCTCCGTTGTAAGGGGTTGTATTAAATGATAGTTCAAAAAAGCTGCCCCCATACTGACCGATTGTTTTAAAAATATGTTCAATCAAAAATACGGTTGGCCCTACAATAAATACGATTAGTAGGAGAATACCTGCTAGTCCCAGATTAGAAATACTGAGATATTTCATTCCCTTATCCAGTCCCGACACGACAGAAATCAGGAATATAATAGTTACTGACCCAACGATAATCAACTGCATCCACATATTATTCGGTAAGCCAAAAACTTCTGACAAACCGCTGCCAACCTGCATGGTACTTAATCCAAATGAAGTTGCAATCCCAACTGTTGTTGACACGATTGCTATAATATTAATTAGTTTACCTGGCCATTTATGGATATTGTCACCAATCAAAGGATAGAAGGACGAACTGATCAAGCCAGGGAGATTTTTGCGAAACTTTGCAAAGGCAATCCCAAGAGCCACAATCGCATAAATAGCCCATGGTTGGATTCCCCAATGAAAAACACTAAGAACCAATCCTTTTTCAGCTGCTTCCTGAGTTTCTGCTTCTATTCCTGCTGGTGGATCAGCAAAATGGGAAAGTGGTTCGCCAACCCCCCAGAAGACAAGTCCTACACCCATTCCAGCTGCAAATAGCATACCAATCCAGGCAAAGTAGGAATATTCCGGCTTAGAGTCTTTCTCCCCAAGTTTCATATGTCTGTACGGCCCTAGACCTAAATAAATACAAAAGCTAATGAATAATATAGTGGCCAAAACATAGAACCAGCCAAGATTTTGGGTCATCTTATTCATTAACATGGTCGTAGTCTCATTCATCAATTCGGGGGAAATAAGTCCCCAAATAACGATACCTAATATCAATATGGTCGATATAATAAATACAGTGTGTGCTTTTAATTTTTCAGAAATATATTTCATTTCTTTATCACCTACCTATGATTACTTTCATATACAAAACTAACTTCCACTATGTAACAGAAGGTAAACATCACGTAGGTGGATGACTATTTTCACGAGATTGATGCCTTAGTGAAAGAAAATTAAATTCGGAATACGATTTCGTTTGACTCTAGAAATAGATATAAAATCAGTGTCAGAAATTATGAAAAAGAGTCTGCTCTAGTAAAAGGATTTTTATATTAACCAAAACAAATAAAGGCTGCCCCAAAAGGAAGAAATCATTCCCTTTGAGACAGCCTCTTAAAATCACTATAATGAATTAATTATCGGTTTCGATTGCGATTTCTTAAAAATGTCGGTATATCAAGCTCTTCATCCTCTTGTCTTACTCGAGGTTGTTGTTGTGTTGGTTGTTGTGTTTGTTGTTGCTCCCGTTGTTGCTCCCGTTCCCGCTGAATAGGTTGTTCCTCAGTCGCTTTGGTAGCAGCATGCTGATTATGATTAATCATTGAACGAGGTTGTTTTTGTTTACTATCTGCTCTTTGAATTGTCTCATCAAAACCAGTTGCAATAACAGTAACAACAATCTCATCATTTAAATTCTCATTGATTACGGAACCGAAAATAACATTAACTTCTTTATCTGCAGCAGATGTTACAAGATCTGCTGCTTCCTGTACTTCATAAAGGCTAAGATTTGTACCACCCGTTATGTTCATTAATATTCCGTGTGCGCCATCAATGGAAGTCTCAAGCAATGGAGAAGAAATTGCTTTCTTGGCTGCCTCCGTTGCACGTGTTTCACCAGTTGCTATACCTATACCCATCAATGCTGACCCTTTATCGAACATGATTGTTTTAACATCAGCAAAGTCAACATTAATCAAACCTGGTTTTGCAATTAAATCAGAGATTCCCTGTACACCCTGTCTTAATACATTATCTGCTTCTCGGAATGCTTCAAGCATTGGTGTATTTTTATCAACAATCTCAAGTAATCTGTCGTTCGGTATTACGATTAAAGTATCTACACTTCCTTTAAGTGTATCAATACCAGTAATTGCCTGCGTGGATCGTCTTTTACCTTCAAAAGAGAAAGGACGAGTTACAACCCCAACAGTTAATGCGCCTAAATCTTTTGCTACTTGCGCAATAACAGGAGCTGCACCAGTACCGGTACCGCCACCCATTCCGGCAGTTACAAAAACCATGTCGGCTCCTTGTAGTACTTCTTCCAATTGCTCTTTACTTTCTTCAGCAGCCTTTTTACCTACTTCCGGATTGGCACCTGCACCCAACCCGCGAGTCAATTTACCACCAATTTGAATTTTCGAATCTGCTTTTGATAGATTTAATGCCTGTGCATCAGTATTAACCGCGATGAAATCAACACCCTCTACACCGTGCTCAATCATTCGGTTTACAGCGTTGTTACCGCCGCCGCCAACGCCGATTACTTTAATTGTAGCTAATTCCTCCATATTTGTATCAAAATCCAACATATATCTTTCCTCCTAATGTACTAATGTACAAGATTACAAGAAATCCAGTATCTAATCTATAAGGTTTAATCCTTAATCAAAAAAGTACTTAAACAAATTAGCAAAACCAGATTCTTTTTTCTTATTTTCGTTTGATTCATTCTTTACCTTTGATTGTTTCATTTGTCTTTTAGGTTTCGGTTCATCTGTACTTATTGCCACCGACGGAAATAATTCTTTCCCTTGTATTTTCGCATTACGATAAGCAAACTGCAATATCCCGACTCCTGCTGTATATTGCGGTTCTCTGACACCTATGTAATCTGGGATAGCTACGCGAACATTGGATTGAAAAAGGTCTTGAGCAAGTTCTAGACTGCCTGGCATCGAAATTGTACCACCAGTTAGTACATAGCCACCAGGTAGTTCCTGACCCATTTTCCTAATTTCTCTTTCCACGTATGCGTAGACTTCTTCCAATCTTGCCTCAATCATATCAGAAATCTGCAACTGGTTATAGGTTTGCCTTTTGTTACTGCCGATAGTCGAAACTTCAAAAGTCTCTTCTTCCTGTGCATCATCATAAAAAGCATGCCCATAGTTAAGTTTAACATCTTCTGCTTCTTCCGTTGATGTCCGAAGTCCAATTGACAAATCTTTTGTAATATTATCTCCACCCAAACTGACAACACTTGTCGTTACAAGATGGTCATTTTCAAATATAGAAACAGTTGTACATCCACCACCGACATCGATAAGTGCTACCCCCATATTTTTTTCATCTTTGGAAAGAGCAATTGTACCCGAAGCAAGCGGCTGTAAACAAATGTCTGATACTTGCAAATTAGCACGTTCCACACATTTGAGAATGTTATGTAATACAGTTTTGGAACATGTAATTATAGTACCTTCCATTTCTAGCCGAACACCAATCATTCCACGTGGATCGGTTATTTCATCCAAACCATCAACAATAAACTGCTTTGGAATAACATCGATAATTTCACGTTCCGGTGGAATGGAAATTACTTGTGCGCCTTCGATAACTCTCGTAACATCTTCATCTCCGATTTCCCTGTTTTCACTTTGTACTGCTACAACACCATGACAGGGCTGTAATTGAATATGGTTTCCATTAATTCCAACAACGACTCTTTCTATATGCATTCCTACCATACGTTCAGCTTGTTCGACAGCACTTCTGATAGATTGCACTGTTTGATCGATATCAACTATTGCACCTTTTTTCATACCATTTGATTTTGCAGTTCCAACACCGATTATATTTAATGAATCGTTCAGAACTTCTCCAATGATCACTTTGATTGTAGTTGTACCTATATCAAGACTTACTAATATTTCACTATTGTTCAATGAAAGGCACCTCCCGATTAAGAAACATCTATAATTTCTTAATTATGTTTCTATTAACTGCTTTGTTTTATTGTATAATTTACTATTTTAGAGGAAAAGATTAAAAAAATAAAATATATATAGGTTATTCCACATAGAATGGTCATATACCTTTTCATTTTCTTAAAAAAATAAATTTCCTTACTATATCCTTCGATAAGAACTTAAATTATATGACTTTTAATCATTCAATAACCTGTTATTGGTCGGAATCATGTATTTCAACTTCTTCTTCAAAATCAACATCAATTTCCGTCTCTTCCTCTTCGTTATTGAAAGATTCAAAATAAACTCCCACGCCAATATGGATAATTCCTTTATCGTCGGAATCGAGCTGGGACACAATCGACGGATAAACTTTCATCCTTTCCGCAAAATCACGAATTGTGCCTTTAACAATATAACCATCATTCATATATAATTGAATGTTATTATTGTTATCTTCTGTTGGTTCCCAGTAAATTTCAGAAATTAAATTCAGAATGCTTCCAGGTAACTTTTTTAATTCCTCAGCCATTCGATTCAAATATTCTCCGTCATTAAACCCATTGATTAATGGTGCGTCACCACGGTATGTATCTCCTGACACTTTTAAAATCTCGCCATTACCCATAACGGGACTATAATTTCTACCCTCTTGTACATACCCGACAATCTGCTCTTCCGAAACATGTATATTTACCGTCCATGGTAATCTTCTTTCTACTGATACAGATTCGACAATAGGATCTTTACTTATTAACCTCTCAATCTCAGATTGATTGATTGTCCAAATATTGGTACCTGATGTTAAATTGCTGTATTCAATAATCTCCTCATCCACTATATATGAATTCCCATCAACATTAATTGTCTTTACATGACTCAATGGTGATTGTAAATAGACAATGACTGCTATTAAAGAGAAAAAGATGGAAAGATAAAATATTAGACGTCGGTTTGCTTTTTTCTTACGGGCTTGTTTCAATTTTGGAATTCGATCTTCGATTGAAACAATATTTTTTTTGCTCATCTCCATTTCTTCCTTTTTACCATATTAAAAGAATAAACGGCAACACATGAGCCGCTTCTATCTATTTAAATGAATTATATCATAAAACAGAGCGGAAGATGTATTGTACTTACTATAGTTTATCAAGTTTTTTGCCCATTAATAAAGTATAAATATCTTCCAATTGTACGATTAAAGAAATAATGTGATTAAATTTTAGAATAAATGCTAATATTTAACAATATTCCTACAGAACATAATGTTAAAGTCAGTGAGGAACCACCATAACTTAAAAACGGTAAGGTTATACCTGTTACTGGAATAAGCCCAATCACAACACTAATATTTATCATCGCCTGTACGGCGAGCATAGCAGCAATTCCAAGAGATAAAAAACGTCCAAATAAATCTGGTGCTTCCAGAGATATTTTTATTCCTCTCCACAAAAGCAATAAAAATAAAAGAATCACTGCTGTCCCACCGATGAATCCGAGTTCCTCTCCCAATATAGCAAAAATGAAATCTGTTTGCGGCTCAGGCAAATAAAAGTATTTTTGCAGACTGTTTCCCAAGCCTAACCCCATTAATCCACCAGGTCCAATTGCATAAAGAGATTGGATGATTTGAAAACCATCTCCCAATGGATCTTCCCATGGATTCAGAAAAGCAGTTATTCGATTTATTCGATATGGTGCCGAAGCGATTAATCCAACAAATCCGAGCATACCAAGTGCTGCTAATCCGAAAAAATGTGTTAGCCTCGCTCCCGCTGTATAAACCATAATCATACACGTCAAAACAAGGACCATTCCAGTACCAAGATCCGGTTGGAGCATAATTAACCCAAATGCAGTGAAAATTAACAGGATACATGGAAAGAAACCTTTTTTGAAAGATGTAATATATTTTTGGTTAGCCGATAGGATTGCTGCCAAGAAAATAATTAAACCCAACTTCATAAACTCGGAAGGCTGGATACTGAATGCTCCCACTCCTATCCAGCTTTGTGCCCCACCTCTGACTAAACCTACTCCTGGTATTAATACGAGTAATAATAGTGCAAAGCATATGATTAGAATAATATTCGCATACTTTTTCCAGGTGTAATAAGGAATCACCATAAAAAAGAACATGGCAACTACCCCAGCACCTGCAAATAGAAGCTGTCTTTTTAAATAGTAAAATGCATCATCATATTTGTATTCAGACCACACATAGGAAGAACTGTAGACCATAACAATTCCAGCAGTCAATAGAATTAATATAACAAAAAGCAAAGTTAAATCTGGTTTTCTTTGCTCCTTAAACAGTTTATTAAACAAAAAAACACCCCTTTTTTCCAATATAGGATCAGGGGCGTTCGATGTAGTTATTATAATATTGTAATGCTGTAGATAAATTAGTTACCTAAACAGCCACGCCTAGCTTTAAGCTTTTGCATTGCCCCTACTTTAGTTTATGCACGGCTTGTACAAACATGTCTCCTCTTTCTTCAAACGTTCGATATTGATCCCAGCTGGCACATGCCGGTGACAAGAGGATCACATCATTCTCCTCGGAAATGGAATAAGCATGTTCGGTTGCTTTCGCCACATCCTCAGATTGCAGAATGGTTTTAATACCTGCTTCCAAACTTAATTGCTTTAGTTTTTCGGAAGTCTCACCAAACACAACCATCGCTTTTACATTTCCAAGAAATGGCAACAAGTCTGTAAATTCATTTCCTCGATCAAGTCCACCAGCGAGCAGAATGGTGGGCTGTGTAAATGCACGTAAAGCTTTTTGAGTTGCCAACATATTTGTTGCTTTTGAATCATTGTAAAATAACCGTCCATTTATATTTCCTACAAACTGAAGACGATGTTTCACTCCAGTAAAGGTCGTTAATACGGTACGAATACCATCGTTGGTAGCACCATTCAGTTTTGCGGCAGCAATTGCTGCTAATATATTTTCAAGATTATGCTCTCCAACTAAAACAATATTCTGCCTCGATATCACTTTATCGTCTGCAAAATAGATGTATTCTGAATCCGCCCATGCGCCAGTCTTTACTTTGCTTTTAACAGTGAATGGAACAAGGTTTGATTTTGCCTTTCTTACTTCATCAGCAATTGATTTATCATCTGCGTTGTATACAAGATAATCAGCTTCTGTTTGATTCTTAAAGATATTGAATTTGGCTCGTTTATAATTATCCAGCGTTTTATGATAATCCAAATGTGCTTCAAATATATTAAGTAAAATAGCAGTGGTCGGTTTAAATTTTTCGATACCCTGCAATTGAAAGGATGATAATTCAAGTACAAGTGTTTCTTTTTCACTCATTGAATGGACAGCTTCTGTAGCTACGATCCCGATATTACCAGCTACCTTGACTTGCTGTTTACTTTCCTTAAGCATTTCTGTTACCAATGTAGTAGTTGTCGTTTTCCCATTGGATCCAGTAACCCCGATAATCGGTCCATCTGTTAAGTGATACGCTAGCTCAATTTCAGTAATTACAGGTATCCCTATGTTTACAGCTTCCACCACTATCGGATTTTCATAGGGAATCCCAGGATTTTTCACAAGAAGTTCGATTCCATTCAAAATAGAAATAGGATGGGAGCCAACGATCACATCGGCACCCATCTTTTTCAAATTTACTACAGTTTCATCATTTTCAGTTGCTTTCATATCATTAACAATAACTTTTTTGTCATTTGCAAGTAACGTTTCAGCAGCAGCTGTACCGCTCTTAGCCAGACCGAGCACGAGTATGTTTGTATAAGGGAAATTCGTAAACTTCTTCATTATAAGCCCACCTCAATATAGATGCCGAGTGCAGCAAATAAGAGTCCTACAAGCCAAAATGTTGTAACTACACGCCACTCAGACCAGCCAAGTAATTCATAATGATGGTGTAAGGGACTCATTTTAAACACTCTTTTTCCTGTTGTCTTAAAAGAGATAACCTGGATAATTACAGAAAGGGTTTCAATAACGAATACTCCGCCGATAATCACCAATAATATTTCCATTTTCATTAAAATTGCAAGCGCTGCGATGGCTCCCCCAAGTGCTAAGGAACCCGTGTCTCCCATAAATACTTTAGCTGGGTGTGCGTTGAATACCAAGAATCCAAGCAACGCACCAACTACTGCAAGTGCAAAGATTGCTTCTTCCGTTTGTGGGGTGCCATACCAGGCGAGAACAGCAAAAGCACCAAATGCAATGGCTGCTGTTCCAGCCAATAGACCATCCAAGCCATCCGTTAAGTTGACGGCATTTGAGGCACCAACCATCATAAATATAATCAATAATGCATAAGCCCAGCCGATATCCCATTGAATATCAGTACCCGGGATATGTACTGCTGTTGAAAATTCCTGGCTTCTTAAAATAAAGAAAAACACAAGTGCAATAATAATTTGGCCAATCAGTTTTTGCTTCGATGTAAGTCCAAGATTTCGTTTCAGAACAACTTTAATAAAGTCATCCAGAAACCCGAGTAGTCCATAGCCAAATAATACAAATATTAACAGCCAAAGTTCATAACCGATACCCGTATCACCTACTCTACTGGCCATAATAATAGAGGTAATGATAACACTGAAGATAATCATAAGACCGCCCATTGTGGGAGTGCCCGTTTTTTTCATATGTGATTTTGGTCCTTCTTCTCTAATGCTTTGCCCAAACTTTAATCTTCTTAAAAATGGAATAAATATTGGAGATAGAAGAACGGTAATGAGAAATGCTATAGCTATTGTTACTAATAGTACAGTTATATTCACTTCGTTTCCTCCTCATACATAACCGTCCAACTAAGATTGGATTGATATTTTTCTTTATTCGCTTTTCTGTAAACCTTCTATAATTGTTTCAAACTTCAATCCTCGTGAAGCCTTGAATAATAATAGCGCATCTTTTGTTAAGTACGTATGCAATGCTTTAGCCATTTCTTCTTTGGATACAAAATGCATGCATTCAATGGTGCTTCCCTTTTTCTCTACTTCCTCTGAAATCAGTCTTGCCTGTTCGCCAAAGGTAAATAGAACAGTAATAGGTGATTCAATAGTATCTGCTATTGATCGATGCAGTGCTTCTGAATGATTTCCAAGTTCCAGTATATCTCCCAAGACCAATACCTTTTGTGGAAAACCATCCATTTGCTTTACAACATCGATGGATGCTTTCATCGATGTTGGTGAAGCATTATAGGCATCATTAATAATCGAAGCATCGTTCTTTCCTTTTATTAGTTCAAATCGCATGCTAGTAAGCTCCAGCTCATGGAAAGCCAAATTGCTTTTCTCTGGATCTATTTTCAAATGATTTCCTATTGTTAAAGCAAATGAAGCGTTTTTCGCATGATGTCTTCCAAGCAGTGGTACTTTATAGTTTAATCCATCTGATAAGTTAAATTCTGTTCCTGTTGGAGTAATTAATACATTCGAAAGCACGTTATCATTTGTTTTTCTAAACCCATTTTTGACTACTTTTTGATTTACCTGCAAATCCTGAAGCAATGGCTCATCTCCATCAATAACTAGAACTCCGGCTTCCTTTAACCCATTTACAATTTCTAACTTTGCTTTTACTATTCCCTGCCTTGAACCTAAGAATTCAATATGGGATTCTCCAATATTCGTTATAATTGCATAATCTGGTCTGGAAATTCGGGATAATAAATCAATTTCACCGTAGTTACTCATACCCATTTCAAGAATCAAAACTTCGGTATTCCTGTCCATAGACAATATCGTAAGTGGCAAACCGATGTGATTATTAAAATTCCCTTTTGTATAATGGGTTCGAAAGCTCATTTTCACAACGGATGCCGTTAGATCCTTTGTAGTTGTCTTACCATTGGAACCTGTTATACCAATAACAATCGGATTTATCTCATTTCTGTATTGCGCTGACAAATCCTGCAACGCTTTTAACGTATCATCAACGAGAAAAACAGGGAATTGCGGTGAGACAGATTCTGGAATTTTTTTACTTTTATCCCAGAGGACTGCAACAGCTCCGTTTTTTATCGCCTGTTCGATAAAAACATGTGCATCAAAATTCTCTCCAACAATTGGTATAAATAAGGAATTATTATCCTTACTTCTACTATCTGTTGTAACTACTTTAATTTCCTTGTTATCTTGAACGTCCCCTTGATTGTCTGTAAAAATTTTCGATAACCAATTCGTTGTAAATAGCATTTTATTTCTCCTTAGCATGTATTGCTGTTCTGGCCACTTCACGATCATCGAAATCATACTTCGTATGACCGATAATCTGATATGTTTCATGTCCTTTTCCAGCAATAAGGATTATATCGTCTTTTTTGGCATATTTAACAGCTTTTATAATTGCCGCTTGACGATCTTCAATAACTTCAAAACTTCCATCAGATGCATCCAATCCCTCTGTCATATCATCCAATATTTCTTTAGGGTTCTCCGTCCTTGGATTATCTGAAGTAAATAGTGCATGATCAGCATATTTTAGTGCAATGGTTGCCATTAGTGGACGCTTTGACCTGTCACGATCTCCACCGCAACCTACCACAACATATACTTTTTCCTTAGCAAACTCTTTACTCGTTTGGAGGACATTTTCAAGAGAATCCGGTGTATGTGCATAATCAACGATTACCGCAAAATCCTGTCCTTCAGCAACAGGTTCAAAACGCCCATTCACTCCCTGAATATTTTCAAAAGCCGCTTTAATAACAGGTAAAGGCACTCTGGCTGCTATTGCCGCAGCACTTGCTGCTAGCATGTTATAAACATTGAACATCCCGATCAGTCTACTGCTGATATTTATTTTTCCTACTGGAGAATTCAACTGAAACGATGTACCAGTCGCTTCTAGCCTAACGTCTTCTGCCATTACATTGGCTTTATTCTTGCATCCATATGTCAAAACATGTTGTGCTGTACTATGTTTTAATAGGTTACTTGATGGATCATCTTCATTTATTACTGCAAATTTTGGAGATTCACTACTGTAGCTATTTCCGAGTTGGGAGAACAATAGGCTTTTTGCTCTAAGATAATCCTGCAAATCAGTATGATAATCCAAATGATCCTGTGAAAGATTGGTAAAAATAGCAATATCAAATTCACAGCCATATACTCTTCCAAGATCAAGTGCATGAGATGAAACTTCCATAATTGCCTGTTTTACGTTATCGTTTCGCATCTTGTCAAAAATTCTCTGTAACATCAATGCATCGGGAGTCGTATTCGCAACTGGATACGTATCTTCGCCAATTTTTAGTTGTATTGTTCCAATTACTCCCGTTTTCTTTTTATGAAGATTAAATATTTTTTCCAATAAATAGGTTACCGTTGTTTTGCCGTTTGTACCTGTTACACCTATGAGCGGCAGTTTTGCAGTTGGGTAATCAAAGTATTTTGCTGCAAGAATTGGTAAAGCTCTGTTCGTATCTGTAACCATAATAATCGGAATAGAAACTTTTACACTTATCGATTTCTCGGCAATTACTGCTACAGCCCCATTAGCTTCAGCCTCAGTCACATAATCGTGTCCATCAACAGTAAAACCAGAAATACAAATAAAAACATTTCCTTGTTTTACTTTGCGGGAATCCATTTCAATATTATTAAATTCAATCGTATCTATTGTCGCTGAATTAGTTTCATAAAAAGGTAATACACGAAGCAATTCTTTTAATTTCATCATTAACATCCCTATCTAATTTATATCCTACATATGTATTCTTAAATCTATCCATTTTTAAGAGGGTGGTACTCACCCTCTTTTGTATATTTGCTTATATATTATAGCAAACTTCATCACTTTTAACGATGTTTTTCATCGGATAGATAAATTCTTACCGTGGACCCTTGTTCTAACTTGGTGCCTGGTTTTGGTGACTGATCTGTAATGTATTCGCCTTCCCCGCTAGTTTCAATCGATAAATCCAGCAGATATTCAGCGAGTTCCTGCTTGGAGTGACCAATCAGGTCAGGAACCTCCACTTTTGGCATTTCAGGCCACATATATTCTTTTTCCAGTCCATCTGTTCTCGGTTCAACCCCCATTGCTCTTAAGCTATCTCCAATGATTGTTCCAACAATTGGCGCCGCAACGACTCCACCAAATTGAACCGTATTTTTTGGATTATCGATAGCCAAATATACAACAATTTCAGGATCATCTGCTGGAGCAAACCCAATAAATGAAACAATGTAGTTATTGTCTAAATATGCTCCATTAGGCCCGACTTTTTGAGCGGTACCTGTTTTCCCGCCGACACGATAACCATCTACGTATGCTGGTCGACCCGTCCCTTGAGCAACAACACTTTCCAATGCAAGACGAATTTCTTCGGAAGTTGTTTCAGAAATAACTCTTCTTTTCAGGTTAGGTTCAACTTTTTCTACTACCTCACCAGTCTTAGGGTCAATCCATTCTTCAGCAATATATGGTTCATACAGATAGCCTCCATTAATTGCGGCTGCTACTGCGTTAACCTGCTGAATAGGGGTTACAGAGACCCCTTGCCCAAAAGATGTGGTAGCCAGCTCAACTGGCCCAACATTTTCAGGTTTGAATAATATACCATTCCCCTCTCCCTGTAAATCAATTCCCGTTTTCTCACCAAACCCAAAAGCATCAATATAGGAAAATAGTTTTTCAGTTCCAAGCATTTGTCCCAAATTTACGAATCCTGGGTTACATGAGTTTTGGACGACTTCCAAATAGCTTTGATGTCCATGGCCCCCACTTTTCCAACAATGTATCGTTGCACCCCCTACTGAAATATCACCATCATCGTGAAAATCATCTTCCTCTAAATCAACTTCGTTTTCTTCCAAAGCAGCAGCTAGTGTAATTATTTTAAATGTGGATCCAGGCTCATAGGTACTCCATATGGGTAAATTTCTTCCGAAAATAGAGGCATTGACTTCCTGATATTTTTCCGGATGAAAATTAGGACGTGAGGTCATACCAAGTATCCCACCGTTTTGAGGATTGATTGCAATCGCTAAGGCTTCGTCCGGGTTATACTTTAAAACTGCAGCATCAAGCTCCCGCTCCATAATGGTTTGCACTTTTGAATTGATCGTTGTTTTAAGATTTAGGCCATCAGTAGGTGATGTGTAGACATCGGCCAGGCTATCAAGTCTTCTACCCTTTGCATCTGAATAAAACGAAAGACTCCCTTCTTCTCCGCTCAACTTTTCTTCATAAGAGAGCTCTAGACCCATTAGTCCTTGATTATCTATACCGGTAAATCCGAGGACATGGGATAAGTCATCACCATATGGATAATGGCGTTTTGAATCTTTCGCCAAATAAATTCCAGCTAAATTCATGTCGCGTATTGCCCTTTCCTGTGTTTCTGATATCTTTATTCCTTCCGGCCTTATACTGACACTAGATGCATTTTTTGTTATAGTCCCCTTAATTTTTTCTTCAGAAACATTTAGAATTCCTGCCAATTTCTTTGCAGTATCATCAGGATCCTGTATTTGCCTCGGAATGGCAACAACTGACGGAGCTGTTACATTTTCCGCTAAGACATCTCCTTCAGCGTCTAAAATATACCCTCTTTCCGCTTCAAATATGATATCTCTTGTCCAAAGATCGTTGGCTTGTCCTGTCAATTGTTCACCCATTATGAATTGGACATAACCTAACCGAACTACGATAACTGCAAGTAAGAGTAGCCCAAAAAGAAAAACAGTAACTATTCGTTTTTTAACTGTAACAGTTGATACACGTTTCATTTTCCATCCCCTTTTCCCAGGCTGGTTTGTATCAACTATATGAGTAAAAAAAACTGAATAGAACACTGTTTGTCTATTGATTATCGATTTGAAGGATATTTTATTCTGTCTCCGAGGAGCTTTCATCTATCGTATCCTCTGTTTCTTCACTGTTTTCCTCATCTTCATTTGTACTTTCATCTGGAGGCGAAAGTTCAATTCCCAAATAATCGTTTTCTTTTATTGGTGCATCTACTTCTATACTTTGTGTTATAACATAACCATTGCCAAATGTTTCAATCTTAAAGCTCATGAGATCTGTAAGTTTCATAACATCTCTTAGCGACCACCCAATTATATTTGGCATCGTGGGCTCATCCGTAACGAGGATAATGCGGTCGCTTGGCAGAACCGTTTCCCCTTCTATTGCACTGGTTGAAACAATTTCTTCTCCATTTCCAATCAATGAAACCTTCATATCTTGTTCTGTTAACATTTCTTTTACATCGGTAGATTTCTCACCGATTACTTGCGGCATGGTAATTTGTTCGACTGTCTCTATCTCGTCCTTATCAGGGTCAATATTTAAATAATGCAGACCATTTTCAACAACATTTTTAAATATAAACGAAAGTGGCACAGATCCAGTTTCCGTCGGCTTTAATTTTGGCTGTTGAACCGATACATACATAATTAACTCCGGATCTTCTATAGGGGCCATACCAAGAAAAGAGAAAACATAGTTTTCTCGTCCATTCAAATATCCACCACCCTCAGGATTGGGTATTTCGGCAGTTCCTGATTTCCCACCAACTGAATAATCATCCAATTGATAAATCTTCCCTGTTCCATGTTCACCATTTACAACTGATTCCAGCAGTTTCAATACTTGATCCGATGTCTCTTTTGAAATTGGTTCACCTACAACATTTGGAGATTTTTGTTCCATAATATCACCTGTTGATGAGTCGACAATTTTATCAATCACATAGGGTTGCATCATTTGCCCATCATTTGCGATTGCTGTTGCAGCCTTCATCTGCTGAATAGGTGTCATTGTTGAGCCTTGACCAAATGAGGTTGTTATTTTTTCTAATGGCCAGTTATACAGAATCTCTCCAGCAACTTCCCCTGGTAAGTCAATATTTGTTTTTTCATCAAAATCAAAGGCTTGTAAGTATTCCAGAAATGTTTCTGTTCCCATTTTTTCCCAAACCAACTTTGCTGCTGCTACATTGGAAGATCGCTGGAAACCTTCATCATAGGAAATAATACCCCATCCATTACCACCATTGTGATCGTGGATTTTTTTTACCTGTTCATTCGGTTGGAAACTTCCTGATTTAAACCCTTCCGAACCATCGTATACACCTTCTTCAATCGCCGCAGCCCACGTAAACATCTTCACCGTGGAACCAGGCTCAAAAGGGTTGGAAATAATGTCATTGTACCAGTTCTCTACATTTGCAGGATTGTTTGGATCATAGCTTGGACGACTGCTCATTGCGAGTACTTGTCCAGTTTTTGCATCCATTACTACTGCATTCATCTTACTCGGTTCATATTCTTCATCGACCTGGGTTAAAACGTCTTCCAGTAGCGTCTGAATCTTTTGATCAATTGTCAGATAAACATCATCGCCATCTTCCGGCGCTTGTATGACTTCACTAGGATCTAGCAATGTATTATTATATCTGTCTCGCTGATAAGAGATAAACCCATCTTTACCACTTAAAAGATCGTTCATCTCATTTTCCATGCCAGCAATACCAATAATTTCATTTTTGTATCCTTCTTCTGTCTCCACTTCCGTTTCTCTGGCAAAGCCAATGATATGTGAGGCAAACATTCCATTTGGATAATACCGAATTGCTTCTTCTTCGAAATTTATCCCAGGGATGTCCAAATCGGAAATTTCATCCTTTTTCTGTTGAGATAGTTCTTTTCCAACCTTACCAAATTCAACTTGAAACAGTTCACTGTCCATCCCATTTTGTAAAGGTTCCAATATTTCATTAACTTCAACATCTAAAAGAGGAGCCAACGTTTCCGCTGTCTTTTGCGGATTTTCTACATGTAGGGGCTCCTCTGATTTTTCTGAATAGGCTTCATCTAAAATCGCATACATCCTGTATGTAGGTCGATCGTATGCTAGTGTCATTCCATTTTTATCAAAAATCTTACCTCGTTCAGCACTTATCGAATAAGATGATGTTCGTTTTTGATCGGCCCATTCGTTTAATGAAACGCCGTCTATTTCTCCAGTTGCCTGTATATACATAAACCTTCCCGTTAAAACCAAGAAAACTGCGACAAAGATAATGATGTAAATACCTGCCATCAAATGAGTTGTCTTGTTTTTTTTCATAGGTTAAGCCCCTTGCCTAGTTGTTAAATGACTGTGCTTGCTTTACTTCCGCATTTTGGATTTTCAACCCATTTTTATCTGCAATTTGAATAATTCTTTCAGGTCTCGACAATTCTTTCATTTCAAATAACAGACCTTCATTCTTTACTTGCTGGGTACTAACGGTTTGTTCAAGCTGCTGTAATTCTCTATTTATTGTATCAGTTGTTGACGAATATGACACGATAAAAATACTAGAAACAATTACAGTTACACCAAGCAACGAATAAATTATCTTTTCTCCTTTTGTAATCCAGCCATTCTTTTTTACCTTTACTGCTACTTTTTGTTCTTTCGTCGGATTATGTTGTGGATTCGTTTGCTGCCAACTGCGGGCTTGATTTGCACTCATTATTTTTTCCACCCTTCTTCATAAGTAAATTCGTCTCTCCATTCGGAATTCTTTTGTACTACCCGTAATTTTGCCGAACGTGACCTACGATTTTCCTCAAGTTCATTATCAGCTGCTATTAATGGTTTTCTCGTAATTAATTCAAATGGAGCTTGATGCTCTTTTGGTACTACTGGAAGGTTTCTAGGAGTTGGTTTTGCCGTACTCCATTTTTTAAAAGCTTGCTTGCATAAACGATCTTCAAGTGAATGAAATGTAATGACAGCAATTCTGCCTTCAATATCCACAACCCTTGCTGCCTGATGCAGTGCATCATTAAATGCTGCCAGTTCATCGTTTACTGCTATTCGTAGTGCTTGAAAAATACGTTTAGCAGGGTGACCACCCTTTCTTCTTGCCGGTGCAGGGATCCCTTCCTTGATTATCTCTACAAGTTGATGCGTCGTTCTAATTTCTTCCACTTCTCTATGTGCCTCTATTTTTCTTGCTATCTGCTTAGAAAACTTTTCTTCCCCGTATTTAAAAAAGATGGACACAATCTGATTGTATGTCCACGTATTCACAATTTCATATGCAGTCAACTCTTGTGTTTGATTCATTCGCATGTCCAATAGAGCGTCATGCTGGTAACTGAATCCCCTCTCGCCTCGGTCCAACTGTGGCGAAGATACCCCAAGATCAAATAAAATACCATCAACGGTCGATATATTGTGCCCGGACAGTTCTCGCTCTAATCCACGAAAGTTTGAATGAACAAATAAAATCCGATCCTCGTATGCTTTCAATCTTTCTTTAGCCGCTTTCAATGCATCTAAATCCTGATCAAAAGCGATAAGCAAACCATTTTCATTAAGCCTGGATGCTATCTCCAAAGAGTGTCCACCACCACCAACCGTACAATCAACATACGTACCATTTGGTTTGATTGCCAATCCCTTTATCGTTTCATTCTTTAAAACACTGTAATGTTCAAACATACATACACCCACTTAATTAGTTTTCGAACGATTTCGTACTGATTACTTTATTGGATAACAACAATAATCAGATATCAAAATCCATTAGATTTTCTGCAAGCTCTGCAAATGATTCTTCAGAATCTGTGACATAATCTTCCCAACTGTCACTTGCCCAGAATTCAATCCGATTGGAAACACCTATGACATTACATTCTTTCTCCAAACCTGCATATTTGCGAAGTCCTTGCGGAATGTTTATTCTTCCCTGCTTGTCCACTTCACATTCAATAGCTCCAGAAAAGAAAAATCGTGTAAATGCTCTGGCGTCCTTCTTAGTTAATGGGAGTTTTTTTAATTTTTCTTCTAAAATTTTCCATTCATCCATGGGGTATGCAAACAGACATTTATCCAGTCCACGAGTAACAACAAAGCTTGGCCCAAGTTCATCACGGAACTTGGAAGGGACAATAATTCGACCCTTTGTATCAATGCTATGAAGGAATTCACCCATGAACATATAGTCCGCCCCACTTTCATATTTTTTATAATACCACATTCCCCCACTATCTACCACATAATAACTAACATTTTTTTCGATGTGGATAAGTCTTATTTCCAAACAACTATTTATCCACAAAAAAAAGCTGTCATATCAATGATAGACAGCTTTTTCTGAAATATATTTTTATTGTGGTAAAGAGTGGGTGTTCATCCCACATTTAAAGATAAACTACATAATGTTCTTTTTCAAAAGAACATGGTGTCATCGTTATATAAGAAATGAATTCCATTCCGTATTCATTAACCCATTGCAGCGGATTCCATACGCGCTCTTGCAAACCACCATGAGGATGGAGCGAAGCATTAATAAGGTCAAATTCATATAGTTCCTTTGCATATTTTTCCTCTAACGCTTTAACTAATCTACCCTGAATAAAATCGATATCCCTGTATAGATAGGACAAATTTTTCTCACTTAAATCCCCAAGGTCACTTCGAATATCTTTAGCCAGGTCCCTAAGCGGTTTATGTGCCTTTTCGATAACTTTTTTAATTTCAGAGGTCAATTCATCGACTTGTGGATTACTTTTGGACTGCAGCCATTTATCTTTTTTAATATTTACCCCATCATTAACAGCAGACACAATATCAATTTCGTACCTTTCAAGAGCCTTTGCAACTTGTCTTTCAACTACTGTAATAGATAATCTGGGAAGTACTGGAGGCATCTTTAAGTCCATTGTATGAAAGGCTTGTTTAAGTCCTGCCCAGTATCCTACTTCTCCTGGCCCACCAATAAAAGCTAAAGTGGGAAACAATAATTCCTGCATTAAAGGGCGCGTTACAACATTATTGCTTAATAATTCTGGATTATTTTCAGCAGTAAACATTAATTCATCCGTCGTTAAACGAATTTCATTCTGCTTTCCGACCCAATCACCCGAATGATCACGTGTTAAAAGAATACGTTCATTATCTTTATGATAAAAAAGGTGTCCATCGTGGGGACCAGATTCAAGAGATACTTGATATCCCTTTTTATTTAGATCTGACAGGGCAGAGAACACTCCCTCACTTATTCCAGGTTGGTGTTTTATCATATCCTGGAAAAAGCGACTTTCCAATTGTCTTACTTCTTTATTACCTGAATCAATTAATACAACACCTACATCTTTAAACAGATGATGAATTATTCTAGCAAAGAAATCAGCATACGTTTGTGACTTTTCCATAGCGGTATGAATCGTATCGTATATATCTTTTGTATACATCGTCTCATGAAGTTGTTCAAATAAATTATCTACCCATGCAGATAGAACAGAGCGATCAATAGGTATATCCGATACAGACTTTTTTTCCATCATATGGTGCCCTAATTTATACTTTTTCATTTGCGGTACGTTCGGTAAATATATATGATTAATTTCATCAAAATCATGATCTTCTCCAGCTATCCAAAAAACTGGTATTACAGGAATCCCAAGTTCTTCTTCCTGTTTTCTGGCAAATTGAATAATAGAAATCACTTTGTTAATCGTATACATTGGTCCTGTCAATAAACCGGCTTGCTGACCACCAATAACAACTACACTTTTTGCATCATTTAATTGATCAATATTATTAAAAGTTGATAAAGGAGCATCCCACTGATGATTCATTTTATGTAATACACTGGTTAATTTCTCACGTTCAAAAGTACGACCATTTAAGTCCCTGACTCTCTGTTCATAAACATCGTTATAAGGCGAGTAATCAAAAAAACTCATAATTTCTTCCTTGTTATTTCGGTAATCAGTTATTAACTGACTTTGAGCTTTTAATTGTATAGGGTCGATATGCATTGATCCCATGCTCCTTCTATTCAGAATGTACATGTTGTATTGTACATAAGTTTCTCATTCTTTTCATCTAATCTGTTTGTAAAGTTAATCAAACAAAAATTTGTTGAATAATCCCTACCAATACAAGAAGAATATATAGCATTAGAAACAAAATAAAGGAAAATCTCCAGATAACCCTTATAGCTTTACCTAATTCTACCTCTGTACCTGTTTTCCATTGATATGTAATGATTATAGAAAGCGAGATAATAAAAAAAACAATTATCCAGCCAATAAAAATCCTACCAAAAATAAGATCAAACAGTATCACAACAACTATTATATATAAAATAGTAGTCCAATTTACAGCCGTATGCACTGCTTTTAATTTTTTACTATGTAGAACCTTAACAGATATCAAATAAATAGATATGGTCGCAAAAATCGGGAGTGTTATAAATAATGATATGAAATAAATAATGTAATTCAACATATTTTTCCAGAATCCCTCTCCTCGTATTTTCCTTTATTTATTGTATCAGATAAAAAAACGTTATGGCTTATAAATAGCAATCTACTTTATCGCCAGTGTCATAACTTCATGTCTTGTATGTAAAAGCGTCAAATAATTTTAAAATTATCACTTTTATATTATAATAAAATTGTAATGATTTACAGCTTTTCTTTGTATTATTAAAAAAACCATTCTTCCTAAGCTGCAGTTTTAAAAGGGAGAATACATTCGATATAGGGGGAGAGTTTTATGGAACAAATTAGAGTGGAAAGTCTCTTAGTTAATTATAAAACGCTTGAGA
This sequence comes from Oceanobacillus longus, assembly GCF_042650085.1. Classification (NCBI taxonomy): domain Bacteria; kingdom Bacillati; phylum Bacillota; class Bacilli; order Caryophanales; family Bacillaceae; genus Oceanobacillus; species Oceanobacillus longus. The sequence goes on from NZ_JBHSAO010000001.1 coordinate 1,049,685, forward strand.
AGTTTAAAAGGTTTAAAGAATACGGAAACCAGGAGCTTACGATGATGGAGGATTTGCAAAATAATATAATTGAGAATGACAGTAAATCCCCATTTTATGGTATTTACTATGGTAATAATTTAGTTGCAAGAATGAGCCTATACGAAGTAGATAAGAAATACGACTATTACTTTGCACCACCTCAAGATTATTTAACATTATGGAAACTCGAAGTATTGCCCGATTATCAGGGTAAAGGGTATGGAAAAGCTCTCGTTGACTTCGCTAAAGAATCCAATCTCCCCATTAAGACCAGCCCCCGAATTAATTCTCAAGGATTCTGGGAGAAAATGGGCTTTGTGAAAGCCTATTATAACATGGAACGAGATTTAGGTGAAAATCCTCTCATATGGCTTCCTGAAGGTGTGCAAGAAAAAGAATCTTAGAAAATTTGGCATCCGCCAAGCCTTTTCGGCAAATGACTTAGTTTTCGTCCATAAGGAAAAGACATGAATGTTAATCTCCATTCATGTCTTTTTAGTTGTGGGGAAACAATAAAGTTTGCAGAGGGGAAATGACACGTTATAAATCTCCATCCTTAACGGTGGTCCATAATTTATACAATTCCTGCCACGCTTGATCAAATCTTTGTACCTGGCTTTTAAGCTTTTCATTTTCTTTTTCCAGATACTTCAATTTTTCCTCATTAGCTATATCTACAACGTTTTTCTCATTCGGAATTTGTGATTTCATTTTCTCAAGCAACTGTATGGCAGAATCTAATGTATACTTCTCTTTTGGTTCCTTATGATCAGATATAATTACTTCTTTCTTTATCCCACTTTTTCTTTCCTCTTTTGCGGACTGAATCGCATGCTGATACTGCTTTCGGATTGTTGCATTCCATCTGAATCCGCATGCAGCCGACGTACGGGAAAGTTGATCTGCAACTTCTTTGAACGCTTCAAGCTGCGTTCTACCTTCTCGAATGAAGCGTAAAACTGTTTCTGCGAGGATAATATCCTCATCCTGGGTCCAAGCATCCTGTCTTGTATCGTTCATAACACCCCTCCTAATATGTTTGCTATCAATGTATGCAAAAAATAGGGGTGCTAGAATAGAATTCTTATTTCCTAGTTAAAAATTTCCCCACTGCTTCCTTGTGTTCAGCAGAATCCCAAAGATTGGCAGCATTCAGGACTTCTTGATCCATGCGAGCCGATAAATTGTCTCCCATTACCTTTTCCAGGTACTGCTCTTTAAGCATGATCATTTGTTTGTATGATTTTGAAATATAGTTCTGTAATAGCTTCGGTCGATCATCCCACTCTTCAACAGTCACAATAGCATGTAGCCAACCATGCTCTTTTAATTCTTCTGCATCGTATCTTTTCGCTTCAATTAACCAGTTCAATGCAAAATGGGGACTGACTTTTTCATACAGGAGTGTTCCACCACCCCAACCCGGGAGGATACCAAGGCTTGATTGTATAAAACCAAATGTCGTGTGTTCTTTTGCAATTCGAATGTCACAAGCTGTCGCAATTTCGCAACCTCCCCCCAAAGCATCGCCATTTAATAAGCAAATTGTGGGAACTGGAAAATTAACAATTTGATATAATAATTCCTTCATCGGGGATAGTAATGCAAATGCTTCTTCTGGCTTTAGGTCCCCGTGTAGCTCATTTAAATCTCCTCCTGAGCAAAACATTTTATCACCAGCTCCCGTAATGAGCAAAAATTTAATCGGATCCTTTCTTGCCTTTTGAAGACAGACTGACAAACTTTTCCGCATCGCTAATGAAATAGCATTACGTTTATCAGGTCTATTCAAAAATATTTCCCCATATCCTTGATTCCTTTTATATGTAACAAATTCCGACACAATGATCGCTCCCTCACACTCATCTTTATGTATATAGATTAGCATACATATAAAAAAACAGACCACATAATTTGTGATCTGTCTCTTTATACACTTAGAAAATTAGTTGTTGACTACTTCTTTTCCGTCATAATGTCCGCAAGATTTGCAAACATGGTGCGGTTTTGCTAATTCTCCACAATTTGAACACTCTACCATGCCAGGTACGTGTAATTTTTTATGCGTACGACGTTGATTTTTTACTTTTTTAGACGTTCTTTGCTTAGGTACTGCCATGACTTACACCTCCTTCAAAATGAAAGTAAAACTTGAATCGTAATTCTTATTTTTCTTCCTTTTTATTTTCAAGCAACGATTCCAATTTTTTTAAACGGGGATCTATTGTCTTTTCTTCTTTTACTTCCGAAACTAATTCCCATCCATTACCTTGAGAAGGAGCTCCTCCTTCAGGGTTATCCTCTTTGGTAAAAACCCGAAAAGGGATTTCCAATATAATATTTTCCTCTATATAAGGTGTTAAGTCAAGAACTTCTCCATCTATTGGATGAATTTCATGTTCAACTTCATCACTTCCATAATAGGAAGACGTGGAAAATATTTCGTTTGCTTGGATTTTAAACGGATAAGGTACATCTACCAATGTTCTGGCACAAGGTAATATCATTTCCCCTTCTATCGTAAATGAGAAAAAGAACTGATCTCCTTGAATGTCAGCTTTTCCATGAACCCGGACAGGTTTTATTTCGCGAATATCATTGTTCATTGTTTCCAGTTCGGAAACATCCACCATCTCATCAAATTCAAATGGTTTATTAACCGCTTTTTTTCTGATTTGGCTTAGTGTTAATTTCATTAATTTCACCTCTAGGCAACAAGAGTTATTTTAAAAGAAAAAAGAACTTTTGTCAACATATTTTCTTTACACATACTACTATATTTCCCGCATCTGTCTGTACTAATCATACTATACTCCTGGGGTGCGTCACAATTAATAATTTGTTACAATAATTAACAGACAATCTCTAGGAGTTGAGTTTATGAATGCTTGTGGTTTAATCGTCGAATATAACCCTTTTCACAATGGTCATATCTACCATATAAAGGAAGCTAAAAAGGCATCTGGAGCAGACTGTATGATTGCTGTTATGAGTGGCAATTTTCTGCAACGTGGTGAACCAGCTGTCATCGATAAGTTCCATCGTACGAGAACTGCTCTAAATTCAGGAATTGATATCGTATTGGAACTGCCGTATATCTATGCTGTACAAAATAGTGACCTTTTTGCAGATGGTGCAGTAAAAACCCTGAACGAAGCAGGCGTATCCACAATTTGTTTCGGAAGTGAATCTGGTTCTATTTCACATTTTATTACAAGTTTTCACACCTTAAAAGCAAAACGTGCAATTTTTGATGAAACCTTAAAAAAATATTTAGATAGAGGGATTTCCTTCCCAGAAGCAAGTAAGCACGCTTATACGAATATTGGATTAACAGATCAACATATAGATCTAACAAAACCTAATAATATACTTGGTTATAGCTATGTAAAATCGATCCTGGAAAACAACTTGTCTATTTCACCATTAACGATTAAGCGTACAAATAATGACTTTCATGACCAAACCATCACGAGTACGATTGCTAGTGCGACAAGCATTAGAAAAGAACTATTAAAGCATAACGCGTTAACAGCACAAATCCTACCTGCAATACCTGAAGAAACGGAAAGTCAGCTAATGGTATATAAAGATAAATCATCTATTTGGCATCATTGGGAGAATTATTTTCCGCTCCTTCAATATCGTGTTATGACCATGTCTGCCAGTGAGATTAAAGCTATTCAGGGTGTAGATGAAGGGTTGGAAAACCGAATTATAAAAACGGCAAAAAAAGCAACCTCTATTTATAGTTGGATAGAATCGATCAAAACAAAACGCTATACTTGGACAAGGATTCAGCGTATGTTCGTTCATATTTTAACGAACACAAAGAAAGCTGACTTTGAATCTGTCCATCTACCTTCTGTTCCATATGTTCGTGTACTTGGTATGTCACAAATAGGACGCACCTATTTAAATAGACAAAAAAAACAGATGCACGTACCCCTTTTATCGAAACTAACACGTAATCAGGACCCTGTGCTGGCTATCGAAGAGAAAGCTGCCCAGGCTTATTATAGTGTCCTTCCTCCAGAAAAGAGGAATTCTTTGTTTCAGCAAGAATTGCAGTCCCCAATCCGTTTATAAAAATAGACCTTTTAAAAGGTCTATTTTTGTTAATGTGCCGAGGGTTACTTCTGCAATTGATTTAAATAGTCTAGAGCATCTTCAAACGTATCGACCGGCACGATTTCCATATCTGCATTAATATCTTTTGCCGTATTTACTGCTAGTTGATAATTGGAATTTTTCGCTCCATTTTCGTTTGGTGCAAAGAAAATGTCGATTCCTTCTTTATCAGCCGCAACGATTTTCTTATCAATTCCACCGATTCGGAGAACATTACCTTCATAATCTACTTCTCCGGTTCCAGCTATTTCTAGACCATTCGTAAGATCTTCATCAGTTAATTGATCATATATTTCCAATGAAAACATAAGACCAGCACTCGGACCACCAATATTACCACTTGTAAATTCAATTTCTGGTTCTACCGATACATTACGATCAGTTACAAGACTGATTCCTATTCCTACTTTATTTTCAATCTCCGTAAATTCTTCTAATGTAATCTCTTCACTCAAGATTTCTTCATCCCGTACAAATTCAATCGTAATAACTGTATTCTTCTTTTTCGTGTCTACATAGTCAATTAAATCTGCTGACTCTTTAATCTCATTTCCATCAATACCAATAATACGATCACCGGTTTCAAGCTTTCCTTCTGCCGGCATTCCTTCTACAACAGAAACAACGTATACCCCATTATAATCGATGACGATATCCTCTCCGGCTGCCTCATAGGCCACAACGGTTGCTGCCTCTTGTGAACTCTCCATCACTTGTAGCTGTGCATGCATATAGTCATCCTGAGAGATCCCTTCTGGAAAGACCTGATCAAGTGGAAGAATATCCTGATAGGAGAACATCTTAGCCATGATATACTGAATAGGGGTTGCTTGGAGGCCGCTTACGGTTACTAAATGCATATCACCTTCACTTTCAAATCCCTCAGATACTTCAACAATCGGATTCAATGGATTTGCACCACCTGGCTTCTGAATGTAATACGGGAGTTGATACGCCCCCAAAAAATAGACAATAACAACGGTAATAATAAAAAATATTATATTTCTCTTAGTCACTTTCATCGTATCGTATGGCTCCTTCCTGTATTCCCCAAACAATTCTTTCTCATGTCTATGGAATAATTAACCTATGTATGAGCGTATATTGTATAGACTTGTCTTATTCGATTTGCTACGACTAAAACAATAGAATAATTTTACTACTAACGAAATACGTTGTACAGAGCTAGGCTCATTAATTAGGGGGCTTTCTATTGAAGCATATAATTAAAACTTTCATGTATTCCGGTTTAACTGTTTTTCTAACTATATCTCTAATCCGTTATCCTGACCAGGCATTAGAAGCCGGCATTCGAGGACTTAATATGTGGTGGGAAGTGGTTTTCCCTTCACTGCTTCCTTTCTTTATTACAGCTGAGCTCCTGCTTGCATTTGGAGTTGTTAAATTGATTGGGATATTATTTGAACCAATTATGCGTCCGTTATTTAATGTTCCAGGTGCAGGTAGTTTTGGTTGGATGATGGGTATGGCAAGTGGTTATCCCACTGGGGCAAAAATAGCTGCACGTCTGCGGGAAGAAAAACAATTGACGAAGATTGAAGCAGAGAGACTTGTCTCATTCACAAATAATTCCAGTCCCTTATTTATTTTTGGGGCCATCTCTGCAGGTTTCTTTCACGATTTGAAGCTTGGAACACTTTTAGCTTTCTGCCACTATACAAGCAATGCTATTGTGGGTATGTGCATGAGGTTCTATGGAAAGGAAGAAAACAGGCAAAAACGTATGGAATGGCGAGGTAAACCTACCTATTCTATTATAAGAGCGTTTAGAGAAATGCACCGAACACGTATGAAAGAAAATAAACCACTTGGTGAGATTCTCGGTGACGCCGTGCTGAATTCAATTAAAACATTGGTAATGGTTGGAGGATTTATTATTCTCTTTTCAGTCCTCATTAAATTATTATTTCTTGTCGGCGTATCACCTGCCATCGCAATGTTTGGGGAAGTACTATTAAAAACACTGGGCCTACCAGAAGATCTGGCACTCCCGTTCTTCTCCGGATTGTTTGAAATTACGATTGGTGCCAATATGATTTCACAAACAACAACAGACTCTCTCCTACCAAAAGCAATGCTTGTCAGTTTTATTCTAGGTTTTAATGGACTTTCCATTCATGCGCAAGTAGCCAGTATTCTCGCAAAAACAGATATTCGATTCGCTCCCTATTTCTTTGCACGAATTTTACATGGCACATTTGCGGTTATCCTAACATTCATTTTATACAAGCCATTATACTTGGACAGGCATACGATTGAGTTGAATGAAATACCGGTTTCACAAGACGGGATTACAGAGAATATTTGGTTGACCATCTTTCATTACTTAAAAGATTTCGGTCCGTTGATCACAATTTGCTTTTTGGCACTATCCGTAATGATTTTATATAAAAGAAGTAAGTAAAAAATGGTCGTTAAGCCATCTTTTTACTTACTGTTAAATTTCCTTCTAAGAGCTTCTTCTACATGTTCTGGAACCAAGCCAGAAATATTCCCATTATATTTAGCTATTTCCTTCACCATGCTCGAACTGAGAAACGAATACTGATTATTCGTCATCATAAAAAATGTTTCAATATCTTCATTCAGTTTTCTGTTCATTGAAGTGATCTGCATTTCATATTCAAAATCACTGACAGCACGTAGACCCCGAATAACAGCATGTGCTTTCTTTTCCGCTGCATAGTCCATCAATAAATGATCTGAAGAATCTACCGATACATTAGGAATGTCCTTTGTTGATTCTTCCAGTAATTGCATTCTTTCTTCTACATTAAACAGAGGTGACTTGGACTGATTATTAAATACAGTTACGATAACTGTTTCAAAAATTTTTGCACCTCTGGTTATAATGTCTAAATGTCCATTCGTAATAGGATCAAAACTTCCAGGACAGATTGCCAGTTTTCCCATTGTAAACGCTCCTATGCTTTATATATAGTAATACCAATCGTTCCACCATAACGTTCTGCTTTATGCACTTCCAAGTGTTCGACTTTGCTCGGCAACTTTTCGGATAAATCATGTTCACAATAAATTGTTCCACCCGATTGAATTAAATTTAATTTTATAATGTCGTTTAGAATTTCTTCATAGTCAACCTTTCCATATGGTGGGTCCAGTAAAATTAAATCAAATTTCAGTTCTCTTTTAGCTGCTGCTTTTAGTGCCCTGTGAGCTTCCGCACGAAATACTTCTGAGCTGTGTTCCAAATTCATTGTTCTTAAATTTTCATAAATAGTATGTATTGCTTTTGGATGTTTATCAACAAATACGCCATATTCCATTCCACGACTCAATGCTTCTATTCCCATGGACCCACTTCCAGCAAACAGATCTAGTACATTACCCCCATCGAAAAATGGACCCATCACTTGAAAAACAGCTTCTTTAACTTTATCTGTTGTAGGACGAGTAGATTTCCCTGAAACCGCTTTTAATTGTCTTCCTTTTAAATCGCCTGCTATTACTCGCATGAATTCACCTCAGTTTGACGCTATTCGTCACTTATCCTACCATAAAAAACTTATTTAGAAAACTCCAATTAAAATATAGATAAATAATTGTATATGTATATTATCTCTTTCAATGTTAATAATATCATAATGATTCAACTAATCGTTAGTTTGGTTGTTTCAAAAACGGAGAAGACTTACACTTCCCCATAAGTTCTTCCTCCGGTTTCTCCTCTCCCTTTGCCTTTTTGTTTTTCAAGCGAAAAACAAAGGGACCTGCAGAAGAATATTCTGCAGGTTTTTCTTTTGCTTAGGCTGTATTCTAAAAGATTACTCATCCCACCAAGAAGAATTGTTGTTATTCCACAAAATCTATATACTCCGAAGTAACTGTTGGTTTTCTATCAGTATGTAGAAACTTCGGCGACCGCTCTGGGAAATATACTTCGCTTTTGGTGTGACCCCCAATAGTTGGAGTTTTTAAGAAACGATTAGATCGGTATGAATTCGGTATTGAACTGGGCTCATACCGTTCAATCTTCCTTTAATTCGTTTGTTATTGTAATAATAAATTTAGTCTTCAATTTTACGTTTTAATTCTTCATAGGTACAGAGAGGTTCCCCATGATACCTTTCTTGTTTCAGCATACCGAAAAAGCTTTCTGCAGGTGCGTTATCTATACAATTCCCCTTACGTGACATGCTTTGGAACACTTTGTGCTTCTTGAGTTTTTTCACCCATTTATCGTGTTGATAATGCCAACCTTGGTCTGAATGAATTGTTGTTCTATACGTTGCGTTCTTGACGATATCTA